>JBNKPU010000166.1:0-11984 GCA_050295515.1 Bacteroidales bacterium
TCTCAATGGACTGTAGTTGAAGGAACAATTGAAATGGAACGCGATGGTAAAATGGCTCAATTAAACTTTGGGAATGGTACCTGCGACCATGAGGCAACTTTGAATATGGATGGTGAATCCCGTGAGATTCAGGTTCAAAACAGGTATAACCACAGGCGGAAAGTTTTTGGAAACCGCAAAGGAAACTAGTTTATACCTGGAACAAGATTTGTAACAAGCAAGCATGTATTTTTAAGGTAGATTTGGTTTGCCTATGCTGTGCCAGGTTAAGGACCCCGTTCTGGGGTCCTTTTTTTATCCTATTTTATGAAGAAATTAGGAATCCAATTTTAAAGTATATTTCGGGTTTAAGCAATATTGAAAAATACCTTGCACGTAAAACTCATTCTATCCATATAACATGCAGTTAATGTGCTAAAAGTGTGTTTTTCAGCAGGCTCAACTTAAATATCTGTGGAATAACAGGCCAGTAGTTAGTAGATAGAAATTGAAGTGTTTTTTTGTAGGAAAACTTTGTACTTCAGGTATTGTTCTTCCAGCTTATTAGTGAAAACAAATTCCAATTTTAATTGACAAGCGGTTGTAAATTTGCTTCCGTTCAACAATGCCAGAATAATAATCCTCTCGTACATAGTTTAGTTGATTGTAACGGTAGCCTACAGACATAAAAAAGCTTCCATTTCCACCTGATCCTGCTATAAATCCCACTTCGGGATTAAACAGGATACCTCCTTTAGCTGCAGTAATTTCATAATAACTGATCATCGGCGGCTTTTCCAATGAAATTGAATAGCCTCCTGTAACACCTAGATATACCGCTCCTCCTCGGTATAAAGGAAACATTGCTTTTCCATTGATCCCAACAGGTAGAACGGTTTCGTTAAGGGTTTCGAGTCCGGCCATTAGACCTGCCGAAAAATATTTATTAAACCTGTAGTTGTGTTCCATAAGCAGACTAAAAGGGGCTTCTTTTTCAACCCTTCCGGTACCAATTAACACACCCATCGATGTATAGTTCAGGTAACCCTTTTCTTTTAAGGCTTTTTCTGATCTATACGTCTCTTGGTCCATCTTTAATATTTCATTTGGCTTAAAAGCAAAAATGCTTCCACAGCATGTTTCAATCTTTACCAATGTGTCAGATTGCTCGACAAGAGTACCTTTAAGAATGCTTCCGTTTTTAAGGAAAACCACATCAGTAAGTTTTTGGGCTTTAAGACCGATGGTAGAGATTAGAATGCTCAGTACTAGCAATGTTTTTTTCATAGAATTTGTTTTTTCTAGTGATGCCAAAGCTTAAGAAAAGGTTGCGTTTTTTTTTGTTTCTAACGCAACTATTTGTTTACTCTCTTCATCTCCTATTTGAAACAGAATGGATTTTTTCTGAATATTCCACACATAAAATATTTTCTCAACTAAAACCTTAAACTTAAAAAATAAAACAACATGAAAACTTCCGTGAAATTACTTTCTGCTTTATTTGCCATAATGCTAATGCTTTCGTGTCAGGACAAAATCGAAGAAACCTACCAGGTAAATGCTCCTGTTTATATGAGTTATGGTGAACTCCGCAGTTCTTTAAAAGTTGCCGAAGCTGAAGACATTGTACAGCCCGGGAAGATCTATTTTAAAGATGACTTTATTTTTGTAAATGAGTACCATAAGGGTATTCATGTAATTAACAATGAGAATCCTGCTCACCCTGTAGTGGTTAAATTTATTGAAATCCCTGGAAATGTGGACATGGCAATAAAAGGTACTTTTCTTTATGCCGACAGTTATGTCGATTTGGTTACAATAGATATTAGCGACATGAACAACATTGTTGAGGTTGATCGCGATACAAATGTATTCCCCTACATTCTCCCGGTTATAGATGTTGATGGACCTATTGATGTTGTTGATGAATCGAAAGGAGTAGTAATTGGATATCAAAGTATTGAAAAAACCGAAAAAATAGAATCAGATCAGGGATATGGCTATTATTCCTCTTGGCGGTCATATGCAACAATGGAAGATGCATTATTTACATCCAATTCAGGACCTTCTAACTCCGGAGCATCAAATTCGGGCATTGGTGTAGGAGGCTCCATGGCGAGGTTTACGCTTTATGAAAACTCGTTGTATATGATCCATGAATCAAACATTAAGGTTTATAATGTCGAGGATGCATCTGATCCACTTTATAGCAGCGAGTTTTATGTGAATTGGGGTATTGAGACCCTCTTTCCTAACGATGGTAATCTTTTTATTGGCAGCACGTCAGGCATGTTGGTTTATAGCTTGGAGAACCCGTTTGAGCCTACTTTTGTTTCAAACTTCTCGCATATGACAGCTTGCGACCCTGTGGTTGTTGAAGGAAATTATGCCTATGTTACGCTTAGGGGAGGAAATTTATGCGGAGCAGTTGCCAGCCAGTTAGATGTGATCGATATTTCAAATTTAGCTTCACCACAGCTAGTTAAAACATATTCCATGGACGAGCCTTATGGACTTGGAATCGATAATGCAGTATTATTTGTTTGTGATGGGAATGCCGGACTGAAAATTTATGATGCCAAAGACCCTTATGCAATTAGCCAAAACCTGCTGGCAGCTTATCCCGACATTAACGCGTTTGATGTTATTCCTTTAGGAGATGTTCTCGTTATGATTGGTGCCGATGGTTTGTACCAGTACGACTATTATTCTGTAGACAATATCAAGCAATTAAGTCATATTCCAATATATACAACAATTGAATAAGAGATCTGCATTGCTAATCCCAAAGCCCGTTTCAAGAAATTGAACGGGCTTTTTTTTAAATTTAATTTGAATAGGTCAGACTATTTATCATCCAAACCCCATTAATCCTCGCACCTTATCGGCATTGTTTTTTGTTGTTAAAAGTACCAATAACAATAAAGCAACATCTACCGCGGTTGAAGGGTTCCAGGATGTAATCATATTGTCATCCATCACAATAGGTTGGTTTACCACCTGAACACCAAATTCTTGCAATGCACCACGTCTGATAGCACTGTTATATGTTGTACCCTTTTTGCCATTTAATATGCCACTTTTTCCTACTGGTAAAGCGCCAACACAAATAGATGCAATAATTTTGTTGTTGGTTTTAAAGCCCCGGATTAAGTCAAGAAATTTATCATGATAAGCGTCATCATAAAAACCATACACCTCAAATCCGCCAGGTATAGCCAAGGCATCAAATGAGCTGACATCGATATCTTCAATCAAATAGTCGACAATAAGCCTTTGATTGAAAGAGCTTTTAATTTCTTTTTTTTAGCCCACAAGTAAACAACTCTGTATTACGATCACCTTCAACATGGTTCCACCCTATTACATCAATAAATACGCTTGCTTCAAAGATTTCAAATCCATCCGCTAATAACAATAATACTTTTTTCATGTTTGATCATATATTATCTTACCTGTTGTATTTGTTTGGCTTCAACACGGTAATTTATTTCTTAATATGTCCCTGATGATGGCTTTGGCTCATTTTAATCCGTCACAGATTTCCAGCTTTAAAATACACCTGTCCGCTATAATTTCCTCAGGTTGAACCAGCGCATACGTTCGGGGCAACGGAAGTGGTTATCATAAAAAATCCTTGATCTGCTTAGAAGATAGATATTCGGTACGTGCCCTATTCCGAATACGTATTGATGACTTTGAGCATGGCTTCCTGGCAGACCGGACAGAAATAATCTGTACGGCTAAACATAATGCAATTTATAGATGGACGATATAGTCCTGTTGAAGCATACCCAGCCCCTTCAAACGCACCAACTTTACCTGCAAATTTACTGTTCTCAAGATATTCCTGAACTTCTTTGTTCCTCTGTGTGCTTTTTGCATCGTAGTCGGCTTTGGCCATGGCAATTTCATCTTTACCTGCACCATTTTTCTGGAGAAGTGCTATATTGGCATTCAATTCTGCTCTTCGCTTTTGCCATTCTATATCTATACTGTCAAATTCTGTTTTGCGCCATGGGGTCGGTATTTCAATACCGCTACTGATCAAATGCTTCCACTTAATGTTGCCAGTGTCTTTCATGGCTGTAATGTTTGGCTCATTGGGTTCATAATCGGTTGGATAAAAATCGCTATAAGCAGTTGAAGATGTATAATACTCGTCTGCCAGACCAAAAAATGAATGCCCAAATTCATGTACCATCAAATAGTCACTATCTATATTATCTGAAGTATATACACAATAGAAATTATAAATGCCCCCACCACCATAACGACTGTGGTTAACCATTATATAAAGAGCATCGTAGGGTGCATGCCCTGCAATGTCGCGAAGGGATTTGTTGTCTTCAGTCAATACATAGCGCTCAGATCCCATTGTATTAAAGGACGCATTTACAACCGTATTTTTGTCTATTCCCGCTCTAGGCTCATCTATTCCGCTGTCTTCTGATGCTTTAAATACTCCCCGAATATTAAATTTTTGCTTGTTGGACCTACATGGTTCAGCTTTAAAAAATACTTCTGTAAATCGCTTAAGGTCATCCTGGAATTTTTGGTTCTCATCGGATGTATAACCTTCGGCAATAATGGCAATATCGGCTTTGTAGTTTGGATTCCCATTGTCGAGACTTGTATAAACCTTAACCTCTGAATCAGCAGGTTTCTTATGAGCAAAAGCAGGATCAATTGCTTTTCTAAAAACTTCCTCCATTTGTCCTGAAGAGCTTCTTTTTTCAAGTGCGAAAATAATAGGGGATTTTGGGAATGGAATAATGGCCGATTCATGAAATTGTTTGGCTTGCCCGGCAATTGCTGGTTGGCTTAATTGATATTCTTTAAAGTAGCTATCGAAACCTTTTGAGTAGATCAGTTCTCCGTTGTCCGGGTTATATATTTTGTAATAGTAGGTACCGTAGTTTAACTCATCTATGAGGTTGGTCAGACTACCAGGCCATATATCATAGCTATAAATCTGATCTATTTCGATAACCTCAGACTTAGCATCTCCGGTATGAAAGTAATCAATACGCATGCTTCCTTGGGTGAAATACATGTCGTATGGAGTGGGTTTTTGTTGCTGGCAAGATAAAAGGAACAAAATTGACCCTACAAAAAGCGATAGAATATTTTTCATTGGTTTAGATTTTAAAATTGACAACTACACCTATGGATATGATTTATCGGTATGCTTAACAAAGCTAATACTTTCCATCATTTTCTATGTATTGTGAGACCATTTCCTATAATCCAAATTAGCCATTAATTCGGAATTTGTCTTTAGACAAACCCAATAAGATCAACTGAGGAATAAATTAATAATTTACATTGTAATCTTTTAAGGTGGATAATCCAGAACTTTTTTGTTTGATACCAAATAAGTTTTCGACTGGTACGCGAGTGGCGCATTTGATTTTACTGACAGAAAAAAAACGGCAAATAAAAACAGTCCGATAAGCGGACTCAAAAACACATTTACATTACTTTTTATCTTGTTTATTTAGATTTAAAATTGAAGTCATCTTTTCATTATCATATAACTATATAAGGATTTTTGACCTATATCTTAAACAATGAACAAACCTGATGATAATCCGCTTACGTCGACCAACGTTTTATTCTGAACGATCTCTCCTGACCTCAACAGAGCTAAATCTACATTCTAATTCTTCTTAATATTAAATCCCGGATTATCTGGACTAATTCCTGTAAATAAATAAGAGTTTACAAATTTCAATGTTGAAATCGGTAAACTCTTAAATAAATTGTGGCACAAAAATTTGCCTTGTAAAGCAGATTATTTTTCTTGTGATAAACTAGTGGCAATAGCTTTCGACAATGGGGTTGTTGGCCTGCCAATAAGTTTTGAGAGTTGTTGGCCATCGTCAAACAGGTCGCCTTTTTCTGTAGAGGTGTGCGAACCAGCTAAAAACGCAGCAATAGGTTCAGGTAAACCTGCGTTTACGAGTGCCCCGGCATAATCTTTTTCTGGAATATTCACATAAGGAATATCCTTATTGGTCTGGCGTGAAATTTCTGCGGCGAAATCTGCCATAGTAAAAGCTTCATCTCCAGCAAGTTCATATACTTTTCCTTCCTGTCCTTCGGAAGTTAAAACAGCTACGGCAGCTTCAGCATAGTCTTCGCGGGTTGCCGACGAAATTTTGCCCTCGCCCGAACTACCATATAGCGTGCCCAAACTTAATATATTCTGAAGCGAACTGGTGTAGTTCTCAGTATACCAGCCATTACGTAATAGAACATAAGGTATGCCGGATTCTTTTATAGCTTTCTCTGTACCATCATGTTCTGCAGCCAATGATATTGTTGAATTGTCAGCTCTAAGCAAACTGGTGTATACAATTAGTTTTACACCGGATTTCTTAGCTGCTTCAATCACTTGGGTGTGTTGGGCAAGGCGCTTTCCAATTTCACTTCCCGAAATCAAAAGTAGTTTATCAATACCAGCTAAAGCCGTCGATAGCCCTTCGGGCTTGTCATAATCAAATTCGCGCACTTCAACTTCTAAACCTGCAGCTTTTTGCGGAGTGCGAGCCAAGGCAATAATGTTTTCTGCTGCTGTTTTCTCTTTCAATTTTTCAATTACAATAGTGCCAAGTTGTCCTGTGGCTCCGGTTATTCCAATTTTCATGTTTTATAATTTTAATTAATAATTGCTTACGTAAAGAGTTTTAATTACTTTTGGAGAGTCAAAGATAAATAGTAAGTATTAAATTTACAAGAACATACAAATGTGTACGATACTTACTTTAAGGTTAGATTTAGTGAAAATCAATAAGATATGAATACAAATATTTCAGAAAAATATAATCAAACCGAACATTGTCCGGTGCGAAATGTGCTAGATAGGATTGGAGATAAATGGTCGATGCTTATTCTTCTTCTTCTTGATGATGAAAAAGTCTTACGTTTTAATGAGATCCATAAATATATTGGAACTATTTCGCAAAAAATGCTTACCGTAACACTTAAATCACTGGAGGCCGATGGTTTGGTAAATCGGACGGTATATCCTCAGATACCTCCAAAGGTGGAGTATAAATTAACTCCAAGGGGAACTACACTCTTGCCTCACCTTTACGAATTGGTACAATGGGCAAAAGACAACATGGGTGAAATACAAGTTTCCAGGAAGGACTTTGCAGAAAACACTAAATAGAATTTGAACTCCGGAAATATTGCATGCATTACTTTATTGTTTATTCAGGTCTGTACAAGCCCGCTGTAGATATACCTGGCTCTGCATTATCATGATTTCTATTGCATAGAATGGGTTAAATGGGATGAAAATAGATTCTTGAGCCATATCAAACATTTTTATCATTTTTTGGTTTGTAACTTATACCTACTTTTGCATTTAAAATCGATTTAATTTAGATGAAAGAAAATACAACAATACACCGTTTGCCTAGGTGGATGAAAGTGCCATTGCCCAAGGGCGAAGATTATTCGAGGGTGAAGAACCTGGTGCTAAGCAAAAAACTGAACACAATTTGTGTGAGTGGAAATTGTCCGAATAAAGGCGAATGCTGGAGTGCAGGTACAGCAACTTTCATGGTGCTTGGAGAAAAATGCACCCGGAACTGCAAATTCTGCCAGGTACATACCATGAAGCCAGAGCCCGTTGATATGGAAGAACCATTACGTCTTGCAGAAACCATTAAGGAACTCAAATTAAAGCATGTAGTTATTACTTCGGTTGCACGTGACGAAATGCACGATGGTGGAGCCGGGTTTTGGGCAGAATGCATCCGAAAGGTCAAAGAACTGAACCCGAAAACTACCATGGAAGTACTTATTCCTGACTTCAGAAGGGGAAACTCTGCTCTGGATACAGTTATAAGTGAAAAACCAGAAGTAATATCCCACAACCTGGAAACAGTAAATAGATTGACGTTGGAGGTACGTGCCATGGCAAGGTATGAGAATAGCTTGGCACTGTTGGAATATGTAGCTAAATCTGGGTTGGTGGCCAAAACTGGTATCATGCTCGGTTTGGGCGAAACCTATGATGAGGTTGTTGAAACCATGCAGGATGCATGTAATGTAGGTGTGAAGGTTTTTACATTGGGGCAGTATTTACGTCCCTCGAAAGAACACTACCCTGTAAAAGAATATGTCCACCCCGATGTGTTTAACAAGCTACAACAGGTTGGACTGGAAATGGGTTTTTCGCATGTTGAAAGTGGGCCACAGGTCAGGTCATCGTACCATGCAGAAAAACATGTAAATGTGTGACGAATGAAAATAGACTTCTGATTATAGGCTAAAAAACATACAATGGCTAAGGCAAACTATATAGATTTAGGTTTTAAGGAATACAAACTGGCGTGGGAAGAACAGGAAAAACACCATCAACAGATTGTTCAAAGTAAATCAGCAGAAAAAGAAGTAATCCATCAACTGATTTTCTGTGAGCACCCTCATGTTTACACACTGGGTAAAAGTGGACAGCAAAATAACTTGTTGATAAATGACGAGTTTTTAAAGAAAATCAATGCAACCTACTATCAAAGCAATAGGGGGGGGGATATTACATACCATGGTCCAGGACAAATAGTAGGTTACCCAATATTCGATCTGGAGAGCCTAAAAATAGGTGTCAAAGAGTATATTCATCATCTGGAAGAAGCCATAATACTTACTCTTAAGGATTATGGCATAGATTCAACAAGATTAGCGGGAGCAACAGGAGTTTGGCTTGATGTAGACACACCCAATACAAGGAAGATATGCGCAATGGGAGTCAGGGTAAGCAAGGCAGTAACCATGCACGGTTTTGCCCTGAATGTAAATACCGATTTAAACTATTTTACATATATTAATCCCTGTGGTTTTGTTGATAAGGGCGTAACTTCGATGGAAAAGGAATTAGGCAAAGCCTTAGATTTTGATCGTGTAAAATCGGTTCTTAGAAACCATTTGATAGATGTGTTTTCGTTGGAACTAACATAAGAACCACCAAACCAAATTGAGATTTACCATTGAGTAGATAAATCGTTGAATAAAGTTATTTGCTTGCTTTATTTTTATACTTTTGTCCCGGCAACAAGAAAATATTAGCTCAGCTTAGCATCGCAAATCAGCCTGCTTTTCGTGGGTACTAGGAGAAAAACATGGAGAAATATTGGAAAATAAAAGAACGCGGTAGCCAGGAAGATATCGACAGGCTTGTTGCTGATCTGAATGTGAGTGATGTTTTGGCCAACTTGTTGGTACAGCGCAATATTTCCACTTTTGAAGATGCTAAGAAGTTTTTCCGACCAAGCTTTGACGATCTGCACGACCCATTTCTTATGAAAGACATGGATGTAGCTGTAGAGCGTTTGCAGCTTGCCATTGAAAACAAGGAGAACATTGTTGTTTATGGCGATTATGATGTTGATGGGACTACATCGGTATCACTTGTCTATTCATTTCTAAGAAAATATTACAAGAACATCGATTATTATATTCCTGACAGATATTCTGAGGGCTATGGTGTTTCGTACCAGGGAATCGATTTTGCAGCTGAGTCAAAAGCCAAATTGATTATTGCCCTCGACTGTGGCATAAAAGCTATTGAGAAGGTTGCCTATGCAAATGAAAAGGGAATAGACTTTATTATTTGTGACCATCACACCCCAGGTAATGAGCTGCCTAAAGCAGTTGCTGTTCTGGACCCCAAGAGGTCTGATTGCAACTATCCGTATAAAGAGTTGTCGGGTTGTGGTGTTGGATTTAAGTTTATGGATGCATGGTTAAAAACTGCAGGGCATCCTTTTGAAAGTTTACTCGACCACATCGATTTAATTGCAGTAAGTATTGCTTCAGATATTGTCCCAATTACTGGCGAAAACAGGGTGCTGACCTATTTCGGACTTAAAAAGTTAGCTGAAAATCCTGGTACCGGACTAAAAACCATTAAGGAAAAATCGAATATTGAAGACGGCAAAGAGATTGCAGTAGAAGATGTCGTTTTTAAAATAGGTCCACGGATCAATGCTGCCGGCCGGATGGAGTCAGGCAAGCAAGCGGTAGACCTGTTGATTTCAAGCAGTGAAAAAGAAGCAAGGTTGCTTTGTGATAAACTTAACGTACACAACCTAAACAGGAGGAACATAGATAAAAATATTACTGAAGAGGCGATAAACGAAATTAAAAGCCAAAGCTACAAATACAAAAACTCTACGGTTCTGTACAATCCAAAATGGCATAAAGGAGTTGTTGGTATTGTTGCTTCACGGCTCATCGAATCTTATTACCGGCCTACCGTGGTGCTTACTGAGTCAAACGGTTTTGCAACAGGTTCTGCCCGTAGTGTAAATGGATTCGATCTATATGAGGCTATTAACGAATGTAGCGATTTGCTTGAAAGTTTTGGAGGACATATGTATGCTGCCGGCCTTACTTTAAAACCTGAGAATGTCCAAAGGTTCAAAGATAGGTTCGAGTCGGTTGTAAAGGACAAGATTACAGCAGATCAATTAATTCCACAGGTCGAAATTGATGCAGAGCTCAACTTTGATGCAATAGATGATAAGTTTTTCAGGGTACTGAAACAATTTGCACCATTTGGACCGGGAAACATGAACCCTGTGTTTTTTGCCGAGAATGTTGTTGACAATGGCACCGGACGATGTGTTGGTCCTGGTGGCGAACATTTAAAATTAAGCCTTTTGCAGGAGACCGATCCATTCAGGAGTATTAATGCTATAGCCTTTGGGCAGGGCAAGAGGCAGGACAAAGTAACAAACGGCAAAGCATTTGATATAGCCTATACCTTAGCAGAAAACACCTTCAGGGGGCAAACCACCCTCCAAATCAATGTCAAGGACATTAAGGTAGACAGTTAGTGTTTGATCCCTTTAAACTATTGTGGCTGATTATTGTTTAACCTAAAACCAAAAATAAAAAGCCATGAGATCAATTCTGATTATAGTATCTGTTTTGTTTTTTTCCGGAAACACCTATTCACAAAAGAACTTCCACGATTTTATTGTAAAGGATATCTATGGTAATGATTATAAACTTTCTACCTTAAAGGGAAATAAAGTGCTTGTGGTAAACACCGCATCAAAATGTGGATTTACTCCACAGTACAAAGATTTGGAAAAGCTTTACAAGGAATATAAAGATAAAGGACTTGTTATTATAGGTTTTCCTGCCAATAATTTCTTGAAACAAGAACCTGGCACCAATGAAGAAATTATCACTTTTTGTGAGGCCAACTATGGGGTCACCTTTCCAATGATGTCAAAAATAAGTGTAAAAGGAGATGATATTCATCCTTTGTATAGGTGGCTTACCTCCAAAGAACAAAATGGTGTTATGGATTCAGAGGTTGGCTGGAACTTCCAAAAATATTTGATAGATGAGAATGGCAATTTAGTAAATGTCGTGAAACCAAAGGAAAATCCATATTGCGATGAAATTATTAATTGGTTGAAGCAAGAATAGTGATAAGTCAAGCATGAAAAGGTGGTGTGAAAATTGCCTATGCTTTACATTAAGTTGTTCACTACATTCATGATACAGCTTAGTAAAGTCCCCTAATGCCCAGCAGAACAGTTTCCGCCGGCGGACGGCTCCTTTAGCAGATGACTCAGCTCTTGCAGAAAAACGGCATGCGTGAAGTAAGCAGGCAGGAAGGAACCATCCCGCACAGGAAAGCATTGCCCATAAGGTCTTGTCCTGATTCTCCATCGTAAAGCTATGGGCAACTCATAAAAAGCGAAACCTGCAGTAGTTGGACTTTATTGACAAACACTAAATAGTGTTTTTCAGATGAGCAAAAGGGGATCTTTTCAAATTTTGAAATTTAAACTTTGCAGGAAATATATTTGCCCAGTTTTGTGTACATACAGGCAAAAAGTTTACGTGGAGTGTGATTCCGGTTACTCCTAATTTAATTATAATTCAAATGGAATTGTTTTTATCATATCATTAATAGAAGAAAGTGCATAAAAAAGGAATTCTAATATTTTAATTTTTTTGCATATGAT
>JBNKPU010000167.1:0-4924 GCA_050295515.1 Bacteroidales bacterium
GGCCTCCCCCCGGCCAGTGCATTATTTTAAAAAGAGCTGCCACTAGGTTAACAGAAACAGTAATAAAAACCGCCAGATATAGCATCCCCTTGTTTTTAGATTCCTTATAGCTGTTCAACATCGCTAGGGGAAAAAACACTATTGCAAAGAGGATAAGGCCTGCGAACAATATTATGCCTGCAAAAGGCCAATGCGACAATTTAAATATTGCACCTGTCACGCATAGCATACTTGCTATAATTCCGAATATATATTGTTTATTTTTCATGAACCTATGTTTTAACGAATTTATTATTGATTATCAACCAGTTGCCCGTCAGACAAAACAACAGCCGTTTCAAGATCGGAAATTACTCCTTCAATATGACCAGTTGTTGGTTTTTCATCCTCATCTTTAGAGCAAGATGAAAACATCGTAGTTATAGTCAAACCTACAACCATTGAGATAATTAGTAGTTTTTTCATGAAATTCGCTTATAATATTTAACATGGTTTAATCTTTATTAAACGAATAACTGAATGCTAAGGTTTTAAATTTAACAAGAAACTTTGATTATTTAGGCCTAGTGACCACATAGCTGCGATTTCGGTCATCTTTTCTGTAACTGCCTGATATTCAGTATCTGAAATTTATTAATATTTCATAATAATATGACATTTTACAAATGCCTGCATGCCTGTCTATTATAAAATTGTTTTCCGTTTACGCAGCTATGTGGACGCTACCCCAACTAAACGCAAATTGTCTTACCAGAAATCTTAAGCCCATCCTCCATTGAGTATTATGAAACTACCTATTTGACATGCACTCTTTTTCTGTAAAAACTAGTTTTCTTAATACAAAAAACAGGAATGCAGAAATCAATAACAAGCCTCCCATTATATACCAGGTTACCTGATATCCTAGCTTTTCAATAAATTGCATACCAGCATAGTGGCAGAAAATTTGTGCTGTACTGAATGTCATTGTAAACAAGGCCATATATTCTCCAGATTTTCCCCGTTCAGCACGGTCAAGTGCAAACCTGTTCAAAAATGGAAAACATAACATTTCACCAATTGTGATCAGAAACATAGATATTATCAGAATTCCTGTCCAATCAGCGATGTTAAGTGTTAAAAAGCTAAGACTAAGCAGTACGGTGCTCCAAAATAAGATGGAGTACAAAGAAAACCGCGGATTCTCAAGGTACTTTACCAGGGGCATTTCAAGCACGAAAATTAGTATACCATTCATGGCCATCAGCAATCCAATTTTCGACTCATTTAATCCATGTATTTCTTTAAAGAAAAGAGGTATAGTTGAAAAGAGCTGCATAAAAACAAATCCTATTAGTATAACTGCAAACAGAAACAGGATATAAATTCCGTCTTTGTATGGAGAAGCAAGATTGGCTTTTTCTTTTTTCCGGGGCAGGCTGGGATCTTTTCTTTTCAGAAGAGCAATGAACAAAAGAGCAGCTGCTACACAGGTAAGTCCATCTGCCCAGAATAATCCATTGTAACCGATAGAGCCAATTATAAAACCACCAGTAGCTGGACCAGCTGCAAAGCCAAGGTTTATAGCAAGACGGATCAAGGTAACAGACCGGGTGCGGTTTTCAGGTTTGCTATAGGTATTTATGGCTACATATGCTGCGGGTCGAAAGCCATCAGCAACAACCATTAAAATAAAAATACTGACAAGAAAGAACTCAAATGTTTTGATAAACTGTAATGCAATAAAGAATGTGCCAGTAACCATCAAGGTTATAAACATGACCGGGTAAAATCCAACACGGTCAGATATTCGTCCCCCAATCCATGCGCCTAACAATGACCCGGCACCAAAAGCTGACATGATCAACCCTGTTTGCGCTTTACTAAATCCAAGATCAGCTGTAAGGTAAAGCGAAAGGAAAGGAATTACCATTGTGCCCGCACGGTTTATAAAAGTTACCAAAGCGAGCCACCAGACTTCCTTACGGAGTCCTTTAAAAGAACCTGTGTATAACTGATAGATGTTTTGTTTCATGGTAAAATGTCAGAAAAATAGGTTCTATAGGGTTAAATTATATATGATATAAGAAAGAATTCTGAGAATTATTTGTTCAAATATACCGCAGATTTATAAATCTAAATGTATAAAGCATTCTTCCGCTGAAAACTTTATATAAAAGATCGCGTGTTTCAATTATGGAATATAAAGTTTTAGATACTCCTTGGCTTTTTCATCTCCAAGTTCCAATGCCTTTTGCCAATCTTTCTTTGCGAGGTTTGGTTTTTCGGTTTTGTAAAAAGCATATCCGCGCTTCAAATAAAGATCTGTTATTGATTCGTTGAATTGAACTAGCGTATTATATACAACAATCGATTCAGAATATCTTTGTTCTTGGGTTAAGAGTCTTGCAAGCTTATTGAGCCAATCGGTTTCGTTTGGCTTAATTACAATTGCTTTTGAATAATAGTCAATGGCTTCGGGTATGTTATTCTGGTATTCTTTTATGTGGGCCATATCTGATAAAACATCTGCATTATCGGGACTGAACTCTAGTATTACAGATAGGAGAAACTCTGCAGACGATAAATTATTCTTATGCGTATAATACTGCACCTGTGTTTTGCAAATGGTATCATACTTGTTGTTTGTTTGCAGGCATATCCTTAAATCTGATTTTGCCATCTGTTGGTTTCCAGATTCTAAATGTGCAATTGCACGATAAAAAAGCAATGATACAGATAAACTGTCCTTCTCTAACCCCTCATTTAGTATAAATATGGCAGAATCATTCTTATTCTGCCTTGTAAATTCAATGGCGAGGTTTTGTCTATAGTTATTGTTTTTTGGTTTAAGCTCCAGTGCTCTTTTAAAAGCCTTTATGGCCAGGTCGTCTTCATAAAGGTGCCCGTAGCAGATTCCTATCAAATTGTAACATTTGTCGCAGTATGAGTCTATTGAGACACTAATTTTGAGATCTTCTAAAGCTGCACTAAATTCATTTTCATCAATTAGAAGCTTAGCACGATCAAGGAAATATGCTGTCTGACTCAAGTCAGACAACAATATGGCTTTAGTAAAATCAGAAATGGCTTCAGATTTTTTTCCCTGGGCCGTTTTTAATTTCCCTCTCTTATAGTAATACCTAGCAGTATCCGGATAATCAGATATAAGTTTGTTGTATAAATAAGCAGCACTTGCATATTCCTTTTTGCCAAAAAGATAATCAGCATCCAACTCCGTCATCTGTTCATCTGACCTATGTTCACTAAGTTGTTCTGGAACTTTTTTTGTTGCAGAACAAGCAAAAAGAATGGAAAAAATAAAAAAATATAGTATGATTTTACTGTATTGCATTAATTTTCATTGATTAGAGTAAATTTACATAAATCAGATTATTTCTCAAGTCTTAATGATTTATGAATCTGATCTGCAATAAATATATATCAAAGTGGCTTCTAAGAATAAAGGACAAGCAGTTGTAGTTGGCTCAGGAATTGGTGGAATTGCTGTTGCCTTAAGATTAAGGGCTGCAGGTTATTCGGTTGATGTTTTTGAGAAAAATGAAAAGCCCGGTGGTAAATTAGATGAATTCTCAAAAGATGGTTTTCGGTGGGATATGGGACCATCACTCCTCACTTTGCCCCTTATGGTTGAGGAACTATTTAATTTGTACGGTAAAAATCCTTCAGCGTATTTTTCATACAAGAAACTGAATATAGTCTGTAACTATTTTTTTTCAGATGGATTGGTCATTCAGGGATATAATTCACCCAATCGGTTTGCAGAAGAGATACACAAGAAAACAGGATTTGCCCAAGGAAAGGTCCTTAAGTATTTAAAGCATAGCGAAAAGATTTATAAGCTCACAGCACCTATCTTTATTTTCAACAGTTTTCATAAGTTGACCATGGAACTTCTGCGAAATGGTATAAAAGCTCTGCTAAATTTTCCTAAGCTGAAAAGTTTCAAGACTATGCACAAGGAAAATCTTAAGCAATTGCAAGAACCACATCTGGTACAGATTTTTGATAGGTTTGCTACCTACAATGGATCTAACCCATATCAGGCACCGGCAACTTTGAATGTTATTCCTTACCTCGAACATTGCCTGGGGGCTTATTTTCCTGACAAAGGAATGTATGATATTGTTAATTCACTATATAAACTCGCAATTGAGGAAGGAATACAATTTTATTTTGGGGAACCAGTTATTGAAGTAAAACATAAAGATAAAAAGATTAAGGGTGTGCAGACCAGCAAAAGGGACCTGGAGTGTGAACTTGTTGTGAGCGATTCTGATATTGTGCCTTTTTATTCTTTGCTTTCGCCTGAAATAAATATACCAGAAAGGTTCCTCAAATATGAAAGATCTTCATCGGCATTGATATTTTATTGGGCCATAGACCGAAGTTTTCCTGAACTGGATCTTCATAATATATTATTTTCTGAAGATTACAAAGCCGAATTTGATGCATTGTTTAAAACCAAATCTTTTTTTGAGGATCCAACGGTATATCTTTTTATTAGTAAAAAACAGGTTGAAACTGATGCCCCTGAAGGGAAAGAAAACTGGTTTGTAATGATTAACGCCCCTGTCAATTGCGGACAGGATTGGGATGAGGTTATTTTCAAGTATAAAGAAGCAATTATAAGAAAGATCAATAAGTACTTTAATGTGAAAATCGAAAATTATATCCTTTCGGAAGAAATCCTAACTCCTGAGATGATAGAAAAGAAAACATCTTCATTTCAGGGAGCATTGTATGGCCCCAGTTCAAATAGTAAATGGGCAGCTTTTAGGCGACACTCCAATTTTTCAGCTTCCATAAAAGGACTTTATTTTGTTGGTGGAAGCGTCCATCCTGGAGGTGGTATACCCTTATGCCTGTCTTCTGCACAAATTGTATCCTCTTTAATACCTTAAGCTATTCGGTTATTTCCCAG
>JBNKPU010000168.1:0-117880 GCA_050295515.1 Bacteroidales bacterium
GATATATGACCTATAAAGAACCGAAAAGAAAGCGTTACCAAAACTATAAATATTATAAAATAGACTCAGCCCAATGGGCAGACGATCCATTGTTTGGGTGGTGTAACAAGAATAAAAAATCAGATGGCTCCAATTATGATATCTACTCAGACGGACTTAGAATCTATACTACTTTAAACTATAAGATGCAATTGTATGCTGAAGAAGCTGTAAAAAAACATCTGGGCGGATTTTTACAAGATGAATTTTTTAAAGAAAAGAAAGGGCGCAGACGTGCTCCCTTTTCATCTGACCTTACTCCGGTACAAATTGACCAAATTATTAAACAGGCAATTAAGACTTCTGCTAGAGGTAAAAGCTTATTTAACCAAGGAATATCATGGGACTCGATTTATAGGAACTTCAAACAGCCGGTAGAAATGACTGTTTTCTCTTGGAATGGTGAAAAAGATACCCTCATGAGTCCTTTAGATTCTATACTTTATTATAAACATTTCTTGCATACCGGTTTTATCTCTATGGATCCGGTTACCGGTGCAGTAAAAGCTTATGTTGGAGGCATTAATTACCAACACTTTAAATATGATCATGTAACACAAGGAAAGAGACAAGCTGGTTCAACCTTCAAACCTTTCCTATATATACTTGCTATGCAGGAAGGTGAAACACCGTGTTCCGAAAAACTTGTGGCTCCGATTACACTTCCTGACAATGACACGGTATGGAGTCCGCGTTCAACATGCCGAAAAGAAGATTTAAATACTTACAAACCACTAAAATGGGGATTGGCAACTTCAGAAAATTACATTTCTGCCAGGCTGGTAGCCCAATATAAGCCAGAACCGATTGCTAATATCGCATATAAAATGGGTGTTGAAAGCCATATTGATCCAGTACCATCTATGATATATGGCACCTCAGACATGTCAGTAAAAGAAATGGTTGGGGCATTTGCTACCCTGGCAAATAAAGGTGTGCATACAAACCCTGTTTTTGTAAGCCAGATTGTAGATAAATATGGCAACATACTGGCAACATTCCAACCAGGCTCCAAGGAAGCTATCAGCGAGCAAACTGCTTACCTGATGCTTAACCTGATGCAAGGTGTTATTGATGAACCTCGTGGAACAGGTCACAGAGTACGGTGGAGATATAATATGAAAGCCCAGGTAGCTGGTAAAACAGGGACAACAAACAACAACAGCGATGGTTGGTTTATTGGCATAACTCCCAGATTAGTATCTGGAGCTTGGGTAGGAGCTTCTGACCGTTCTGTACATTTTGACAACACCAATATTGGAGGTGGCCATAGCATGGCACTGCCAATATGGGCTGAATACATGATGCAGGTTTATGCTGACTCAACACTTGGTTATACTGAAGAGGAAGAGTTTGAAGCACCACCAGGATTTAACATAGATTTGAACTGTAATAAACCAAAACAAGATGGTACTCCTATGGACAATCAAGATTGGGGGGGTATATTGGACAACAATAATTTTTAACTGCTCTGTCTAGTAAAGATAATTTTTAAGGCATCGTTTATCGACGATGCCTTTATTATTTCAATACCCTTAATGTCTGGTAAGTTTTTATAATAAGCCGACACTATAAATTTATTAAATCCGAGCTTTTTTGCTTCATTGATCCGTACTTCTATTTTGGTGACAGGACGAAGTTCGCCTGTAAGGCTTACCTCAGCACAACAGCAGGTATTTCCACTAATTGGTTGGTCTGTTCTTGAAGATACTACTGCTGCAATGATAGATAAATCTGCGGCAGTATCCTGAATCTTCATTCCCCCAGCAATATTCAGGAACACATCTTTGTTTGAGACATTCATCCCCCCCCTCTTTTCAAGAACAGCCAGCAGCATATTAAGCCTACGGGTATCAAATCCGGTAGCCGATCTTTGAGGGGTTCCATAAACAGCTGTGCTTACCAAAGCCTGGGCCTCAATAAGGAGTGGTTTAATCCCATCCATTGTACAGGCAATAGAAACGCCACTTAAATTAAAATCGTTATGGTTTAAAAAATATGCTGAGGGATTCAGAACCTGTTGTAATCCTTTTTCATTCATCTCAAAAATTGCCAATTCTGGAACTGCTCCAAACCTATTCTTAAGAGTTCTTAAAATCCTATAATCAAGATTTTGGTCTCCTTCAAATTGTATAACAGTATCGACGATATGTTCTAAAACCTTTGGTCCTGCCAGTGAACCATCTTTGGTAATATGCCCGATTAAAATTACAGGAACAGCAGATTCTTTGGCAGATTTCAATAATCGCACAGCACATTCGCGTACTTGAGAAACACTTCCCGGGGCAGATTCTATAGCTGTTGTATAAACTGTTTGGATAGAATCAATAACAAGTAAATAAGGACTCTCCTGATTAAACTGATTGATTATTTCTTCAAGTCTTGTTTCAGAATAAATCAGACAATTCGAATTATTGATACCTATTCGGTCTGCCCTCATTTTTATTTGTCCGGCACTTTCTTCGCCAGAAACATATAATACCTTTTTATTACTATCCAGTGCTAATTGCAGGGCAAGGGTTGACTTTCCAATTCCGGGCTCACCGCCCAATAAAATAAAAGAACCAGGTACTATACCTCCTCCTAATATCCTGTCGAATTCTTCGATATTTGTTTTGGAACGATTAAAAATCTCTGATTTAACTTCATCGAAAGGTAAAGGCTTTGAATCCTTAGCATTAATTCCTCCTGAATACTTCATTGAATTTTTGCCTGTCACCTTAATTTCTTCAACATAGGTGTTCCATTGTCCACAGGAAGAACATTTTCCGATCCACTTAGCAGACTCTGCTCCACACTCCTGACAAACGAATGTTGTTTTGGTTTTAGCCATTCAACAAAAATAATAAAATTGCGCACTTAACCTGTCCGGGAAGATTTTCCGGCAAAAAAAAGGTTTTAGAAATAAGTTATTGAAGCGAATTGGTTTCTGGATCAGGAAATATTATCGTAGGTTTAAATGATTTTGCTACGGACATTTCCAACATGGCATAAGAAATAATTATTACTACATCCCCAACTGCAACTTTACGTGCAGCGGGTCCATTCAGGCATATCTCACCTGACCCTCTCTCACCTTTAATTACATAAGTCTCTAATCGCTCACCATTATTGATATTAACAATCTGCACCTTTTCATTTTCGATAATATTTGATGCATCCATTAAGTCCTGGTCAATGGTGATACTGCCTACATAGTGTAAATTCGCCTCAGTTACCTTAACCTGGTGAATTTTTGATTTGACTACATGTACAAACATTACACCACAAATTTACGAATTAAATTGGATATTATCTATTAATCTGACTTTTCCTGCAAAAACAGCGATACAAGCCGAACATGGCTTAATATAAGGTATTTTAGACACTTCCATAAGTGTTTTGTCATCAACTATTTCAAAATATTCAAGTTTGAGATATTTTAGCTTTTCAAACTCCGCATTTACATAGAAATACAAGGCCTCCAGATCAGAATTCTGATACTTTTCCTTAGCTTGTTTAAGTATTCGATAAATTTCAGGGGCTTCCTTTCTAATATTAGTTTCTAACAGAATATTTCTTGAACTCATTGCAAGGCCATCATTTTCGCGGACAATAGGACAAGGTATAATCTCAATATCATACTTATAATCCTTAACCAACTTTTTAATGATCGCCAGTTGCTGAAAGTCCTTTAATCCAAAATATGATCTGTTTGGCCTAACAATATCAAAAAGCTTTGATACAATTTGCCCTACACCATTAAAATGCCCAGGACGATGCTTCCCTTCCATCACAGTGCCTAAACTCCCAAAATCGAATTGCCTGTCATCAGCAACAGGGTACATTTCTTTTACATCGGGTGCAAAGATCAAATCACATTTGGCACCTTCAAGCAGTTGGGCATCTTTAAATAAATCGCGTGGATATCTGTCCAGGTCCTTTTTATCGTTAAATTGAGTCGGATTTACAAATATACTTACCACTGTAAAGGGATTCTCCTTAACACTTTTTCTCACAAGGGAGACATGTCCTTCATGCAAGGCCCCCATTGTAGGCACAAAGCCTATGGAGCCAGACCTCCTGGCATCGTTAAGCAATGTCTGTAATTCACTAATTTTTTGGACTGTTTTCATCATAAAAAAATCGCACAAATATAATCAAATTGCTTTGGTGAGAAGATATGATAATAATCATACTTTCAATTAAAATATCGTATCGCCGGTAGGGTTCAGAAGGAGATAGATTTTTAAGGCTGAATTATTTTTAGTAATTTTGCACAATATTTTTGAATAACAAAAATTTAAAATGACAAAAAGGGTATTATACATTTCCCAGGAAATAACTCCGTATCTCCCCGAAACGGAGATGTCTGTAATTGCACGAAACCTGCCACAAGGAATTCAAGAGAGGGGAAAAGAAATAAGAACCTTCATGCCTAAGTTTGGTTGCATCAATGAGCGCAGAAACCAATTACATGAGGTTATCCGACTTTCCGGGATGAATCTGATTATTGATGACAATGACCATCCTCTCATAATCAAAGTAGCATCTATTCAAGCTGCAAGAATGCAGGTGTATTTCATAGATAATGAAGACTTCTTTCACAGGAAGTACACCCTGGCTGGTAAGGATGGCGAGTTTTTTAGTGATAATGATGAACGGGCGATATTTTTTACTCGAGGAGTCGTTGAAACAGTAAAGAAGCTACAGTGGGCACCTGATTTAATCCATTGTCATGGTTGGTTTACAAGCCTGCTTCCAATTTACATAAAACAATATTATAGCGATGATCCGCTATTTCAAAACACTAAACTTGTAACTTCAATTTACGATAACGAATTCGATAAACCATTGAATTCCAGGCTAAAAGAAAAGCTAGTCTGGGATGGCATGAATGAAAATGACCTTGATATTGTTTCTGATCCCAAATACACAAATTTTGTTAAATTGGCAATAAATTTCTCCGATGGCGTTATATTTGGCAGTGAAAGTATAAACCCTGAACTGGAAGATTATGTTTCAAAGCTTTCTATTCCTAAGCTAGGCTATCAACCTGAAGAAACTTACATCGATGCCTATTCAGAGTTTTATGATAAAATTTTAGGCTAAAAGAGAACTAATTTCATGAACAAGAAGACAATATCAGGAGTATTTTTACTTCTTCTAATTCTGGTTTTTAATTCCTGTACTGATGATCCGCTACAAGTTGGGTTTGAACTATTGCCCGGAACAGACCTATTGGAAACCAATGCTGACACCCTTTCTGTTAGAGGGTATACAGTAAAAGGTGCTGCTTATTATTCGAACAGTTATTCAAATATTCAAAATAGTTCGATCGGGCATGTAATTGACCCCATTTTTGGCGAAAGCTGGGCAGAGGCTACCATGCAGCTTAATTATGGAGAATCTAACTATTATTATAAACACAATGCCAGCCCAAATGTACTTTCTAATACTTATAAGAGCTGTAAGCTATACCTCAAAATAAATAAAGAAGTTACTTTTGGTGGGGAAGGTGGCTTTGATCTATTGGTTTATCCTTTAAACAAGCAGATCAACCATACAAATAGAACCGATTATGTTATTAAATCTGAAGACTTTGACCTTGACAGTTTAATCTCAATATCTACCGAACATAATGTCTACATAAGTCATAGCAATATTACAAATATTGACAGCAATTCATATTACTTAGTAGTAGAATTGAATGAAAATTATGGTTTATCACTGATGGACACCAATCTATACTCAACTGGAGGTACTTATCTTACCGATTTTCCTGGTTTTTATATAAGAGCTAATGCTACAAATGGTGTTGGTAGTATCGAATCTATTAATTTTAGCAGCTCTCAGCTAATACTGGAATACGATAGGGAGTTTTTATACAAAGATAAAGATGGAAATGATTCCATCGTAACAAAAACGAAGTATGGCACTTTTGCTGTTTCAAATTTCCAATCATTATACAGGCACCAGAGTAACTATTCACCAGAAGGACCATTTGGTAGTTTTTTAGGTGATACAGTAAATGCCAGCGACCAGATTTATCTTCAAGCCTTAGGCGGTGTACGTGGATTAATTGAAATTCCTGGACTGGAGGAAATGAGGGAAAAACTTGCTGATAGTATAGGAATTAATTATGCTGAATTGGTTTTACCTGTAAATACAGATCTTTGTGATACTACTGGTTTTTACCTTCCATGGCGCATCTCGCTCCAAAATTTTTACCCAGGCACAGTTTTTAGTGACGCAGTAATTGACGATAATCAAACTTATTTCTCTAATCAAAGAGCAACAGGCTATCCAACAGGCTATCTTGATCTAGAAAATATGGAATACCGAGTAAATATTACCCAATATGTACATGCTGTAGTTAATAAAGGGGCTTATACAAACCGACTGTATGTTATGCCTTCAAAACTTAACCTAAATACATTTTCTGAGCTTGATTACCAGAGTCCTAGCAGGGCTATAATCCGAACAGAGAATGGAAATAAAAATGCTTTCCTTCGAATTATTTACACAAATACTAGTTACTAAAAGATGTGTGGTATTGTAGGGTATATTGGTGAAAGAAAAGCTTTACCAATATTAATAAACGGACTAAAAAGACTTGAATATAGGGGATATGATTCAGCTGGGATTGCTATTTTAGGCAATCAGCCGAATGTATACAAGAAAAAAGGGAAAGTTGTTGATTTAGAGAACTTTATAGATTCCGATCAAATTAAAGGATCAATTGGCATAGGACATACTCGCTGGGCCACACATGGAGAGCCAAACGATAAAAATGCGCATCCGCATAAATCGATGAACGAAAAGTTCATCATCATTCACAACGGTATTATAGAAAATTATGCCTCATTAAAAGAAAAACTCTCTGCCAGGGGTGTTATTTTTAAGAGTGATACAGACACAGAAGTTTTAGCAAACCTTATTGAATATATATATGAAAAGGGAAATGTTGATGCAGAGATTGCAGTAAGATTGGCCCTTTCGAAAGTAATTGGCGCTTATGGTCTGGTTGTAATGTGTACAGAAGAGCCAGATAAACTGATTGCAGCCCGAAAAGGCAGTCCTTTAGTAATTGGAGTAGGAAACGATGAGTACTTTTTAGCTTCGGATGCAACACCAATTGTAGAATACACTAAAAGTGTTATATACTTAAATGATGGGGATGTTGCAATTATCCGTAAAGATCAACTTGTATTAAAGACACTTAAGAATGATTCCCATGTACCTATAATTCAGGAGTTAAACATCGATATCGGAGAGATTGATAAAGGTGGATATGAGCATTTTATGCTTAAAGAAATTTTCGAACAGCCAAAATCAATACAAGACACATTTAGAGGTAGGGTGCACGCCGATTCAGAAAAAATACATTTAGGGGGCCTCTTTGAAGTGATGCCTAGATTAATTGAAGCTAGAAGAATAGTAATTATTGCTTGTGGCACATCCTGGCATGCCGGGTTGGTTGGTGAATACTTGTTCGAAGATTTTGCACGTATTCCTGTTGAAGTTGAATATGCCTCTGAATTTAGATATAGAAATCCTATTATTAACCAGGATGATATTGTTATTGCCATTAGTCAAAGCGGAGAAACTGCAGATACTCTGGCTGCCATAAAACTGGCAAAAGAACAAGGTGCTTTAGTACTGGGTATTTGTAATGTTGTAGGGGCCTCGATACCCCGGGAAACCCATGGGGGAGTTTACACTCATGCAGGACCTGAAATCGGAGTGGCATCAACCAAGGCTTTCACTTGTCAAGTAACAGTACTGGCTATGATGGCTCTATCTATTGGAAGAACCAAGGATTTGATAAATGATCAGGATTACCGGGATCTTATCCATGAATTTAACCTGATACCTGATAAAATTGTAGAAATTCTTGCATATAATGAGCACATAAAAAAAGTTGCTGAAATCTATAAAGATTCAACAAATTCATTATATCTGGGAAGAGGTTATTTGTTCCCAGTGGCTTTGGAGGGAGCTCTAAAACTTAAAGAAATATCGTATATCCATGCAGAGGGCTATCCTGCTGCTGAGATGAAACATGGACCTATTGCTCTAATTGACGAAAACATGCCCGTAGTAGTTGTTGCTATTAAAGACTCTTCCTATGAAAAAATTGTCAGCAATGTACAAGAGGTTAAGGCCAGAAATGGCAAGGTAATTGCCGTTGTTACCAAAGGCGACACGCTAATTCGCAGTATAGCTGACCATGTTTTTGAGATTCCTGAGACTAAAAATGTCTTTTCTCCATTACTTTCTGTAATCCCATTGCAATTATTTTCATATTACATTGCTGTTATGAGAGGATGTAATGTTGACCAGCCACGAAACTTAGCAAAGTCTGTAACTGTTGAATAAAAAAAGAGGTTGCCTTTTTAGACAGCCTCCTTCAATATCTTTGTAATAATATCGCTAAAATGCTTAAGAGTTGTATTGGTTATTATAGTATTTAATATAATCTCCTGAAACAATATGATCAAGCCATGCTCCATTTTCAAGATACCAATCAACAGTTTTCTCAAGGCCCTCTTCGAAAGTTACTGATGGCTCCCAACCTAAGTCTCTTTGTAGTTTTGAGGAATCAATAGCATACCTTAAATCATGGCCAGCACGGTCCTTAACAAAAGTGATCAGCTCTTCTGATTCACCAGGTATTCGGTTCAATTTTTTATCCATAATTTTACAAAGCAGCCTTATCAGGTCTATATTCTTCCACTCATTATTGCCCCCAATATTAAAGGTTTCCCCAATTTTACCCGAATGGTAAATTACATCGATGGCCCTTGCGTGATCGAGAACAAACAACCAATCCCTAATATTTTCACCCATCCCATATATGGGTATCGGTTTTTTGTTCCTTATATTATTAAACGCAAGTGGTATAAGTTTCTCAGGAAACTGGTTAGGTCCATAATTATTCGAGCAATTAGAGATTACTATAGGCAATTTGTAGGTGTTATGATAAGCTCTTACTAAGTGATCTGAACTTGCTTTTGAAGCAGAATATGGGCTTTTAGGGTCATACGAGGTTGATTCTAGAAAAAACCCTTCAGCTCCCAATGATCCATATACCTCGTCAGTACTTATATGATAGAAAAGCTTATCTTCTATAGTATCTTTCCAAAATTTTACTGCAGCATTTAAAAGATTGGCAGTACCGATAACATTGGTAAAAATAAAAGCATTGGGATTGGTGATTGATCTATCCACATGCGATTCAGCAGCTAAATGTATTACACCATCAGGATTATACTTAGCAAATAATTTATTAATATCATCGCTGTTGGTTATATCAACCTTTTCAAATTTGTAATTATCAGCCTGGTCCAGATCTGAAAGATTTTCAAGATTGCCTGCGTATGTTAATGCATCAACATTAACTATTTGATAATTAGGATATTTCTGAACAAATAATCTTACTGTATGAGATCCAATAAATCCAGCTCCCCCTGTTATAATAATAGTTTTCTTCATATATCTTTTTATTTAATACTCCTGATCTTTTTTTCCCAGTTCCAGGCCGATGCCAAGGTCTCTTCTAAAGGCACTTTGGCAATCCATCCCAATTCTTCATTTGCATATTTTGTGTCAGCCCATACTTTTTCAACATCACCTTCTCTACGAGGAGCAATTTTATAATTTACCTTTTCACCTGTTGCTTTTTCAAATGTTTTTATTACTTCCATAACAGAAACACCATTCCCTGTTCCTAGGTTAAAAATTTCAAAATTGTTCTTGTTCTTATTGTTAATCATACGTTCAACCGCTATAACATGGGCTTTAGCTAGATCTGTTACATTAATATAATCCCTAATAGCTGTGCCATCCGGAGTATTGTAATCATCCCCAAAGATGCTAAGTTGATCCCGTAAACCTGCCACTGTCTGTGTTACAAAGGGTACCAAATTAAGGGGGACTCCAAGAGGGAGCTCTCCAATTTCAGTAGATGAATGTGCTCCTATTGGATTAAAATACCTTAGCGCAATTGACTTAAGTTTTGAATTTGCCTTAATGGCATCCTGTATTATCTCTTCAGAGATTTGCTTTGTGTTTCCATAGGGCGATTCAGCCTTTTTAATTGGAGCCTGTTCTGTTACCGGCAAGACATCGGGTTGGCCATAAACAGTACAGGAGGATGAAAATACCAATCCAGGTTCGCCATATTTACCCATGGCCAAAAGGAGGTTAATCAAGGATTCAAGGTTGTTGTGGTAATAATCCAATGGTATATCTACAGATTCACCTACGGCTTTTAATGCAGCAAAATGGATAATGGCTTCAATGTTTTGATATTTCTCAAAAAGTGCCATTACTTTTTGCCTTTCGCATAAATCGAATTGTTCAAAATGTGGCAGAATGCCAGTAATGTTCTTAATGCCGTTAAGTACTTCTTTTTGGCTGTTGCATAAATTGTCAACTATAATCACCTCATAGCCAGCATTTATTAACTCAACACTGGTATGTGACCCTATATATCCAGCTCCACCTGTCACCAAAATCTTTTTCTTCATTATTTTATCCTCTTAACCGTATTATTTTTTAAACTATATTCTTGTAAACTTTCAGGGCAGAGAGCCCATCCTTCTTCAGAAAAATTTAACCTATGCCCATATTCACTAACCCATCCTATTTGCTTTGCAGGATTACCAACAACTAATGCATAATCCGGAATTTCCTTTACTACAACTGCCCCTGCCCCAATGAACGAATATTTTCCAAGGTTGTTACCACAAACAATAGTTGCATTTGCTCCAACAGAAGCACCTTGCTTTACCAAAGTCTTCAAGTATTGATCATGTCGAACAACAGCACTCCTTGGATTAATGACATTTGTAAAGACCATTGAAGGACCCAGAAAAACATCGTCCTCACAAACCACACCCGTATAGATAGATACATTGTTCTGGACTTTAACATTATTGCCCAAAACCACTTGTGGTGACACAACAACATTTTGGCCTAAGTTACATTTTTTCCCGATAATGGAATTTGACATAACATGTGAAAAATGCCAAATCTTTGTGCCATCACCTATTTGACAATTTTCATCTATTACTGCGGTTTCGTGGGCGAAATAATCCTCCATTGTCACTTTAGTTGTAGAATGATTTGATGGTATTCGAAATATACTCCTGATCTGCAATATTTAGCTCAGTATGCATTGGCAAAGAAAGTACATTTTTACATAACTGATCTGTTATCTCAAAATGTTTCTCTGTTTTATAGGGTTTTTGCTGATGCATTCCCATTGGATAATATATCATAGATGGTATACCTTTCTCGGCCAAATATGCTTTAAGTTTGTCCCTGTTTTCAACTTTTAGCGTATACTGATGAAATACATGAGTAGAATACTCTACACGCTTTGGGATCAGAACTTGAGGAATATCCATTAATAATTCATCATAAACCCGAGCAGCATCCTGCCGGCCTTTATTATATTCATCTAAGTATTTCAGTTTTACCAATAAAACAGCAGCTTGAATTGTGTCTAACCTGGAATTTACTCCAACAACATCATTATAATATTTTACTTTGGACCCATGATTGGCAATACTTGAAAAAAGCCCGGCAAGCTCATCATCATTAGTAAAAATAGCTCCTCCATCACCAAAACAGCCTAAATTTTTTGATGGAAAAAAACTTGTACACCCTACATGGCCAACTGTGCCAGATTTAACATTTTCACCCTGATATAATATATCACTTCCTATTGCTTGTGCATTATCCTCAATTACCAAAAGATTATGAGCAGAAGCAATTTTCATGATTTTGTTCATGTTAGCACATTGCCCATATAAATGTACTGGAATAATAGCTTTTGTTTTAGAAGTAATTTTCTCCTCTAAATCATTTATATCCATCAGAAAATCATCCTGATCAACTTCAACAAATACAGGTATAAGACCTAAAAGTGCCACGGTTTCAGCTGTTGCAATAAAAGTGAAGTTGGGCACTAATACCTCATCTCCTCTATTTAGACCTAGCCCCATAAGTGCAATTTGTAAAGCATCGGTACCATTTGCACACGTGATTACATGACTGCAATTTAGGTACTCAGCCAGTTTTATTCTGAACTTCTTTACTTGGGAACCATTAATGAAAGCAGTGGATTGAATTGTTTCACTTATAGCAAGATCAATTTCATCCTTAATTTTTAAATACTGACCTTTAAGGTCAACCATTTGAAACTTCATAATTAAATATATGTTTACACGAAAATAATAATTTTGAATATAATGATATGCTAATGCATCCATTTATATCTTCTCCTAGTAAATAAAACGTGTTAAAAATTTATTGTAGTATTAAGTCCATTATTAGAAGGCAATTATTACTTTCGTAGCATATTTAATTATCGTGGATCTAGCACCGTACATAAGGGAATTACTTTTAAACCATGAATGTTTTATCCTCCCGGATTTTGGAGGATTCGAAACTACTTATACCCCTGCCGAGTATGACTCTGAGAGTAAACAAATTCTTCCACCATCAAAAAAAATAGCATTTAAACCAGAATACAAAGTTGGTGGCGAGGTTTTAGAAAAACATTTGTGTAAAAAACTTGACATTGACTCCGCTGAATCGTTAAGCCTGATTAAAAAGTATATCCTGGACCTAAAATCCAAACTACGCAACCAGGAACAAGTTTTAATTGATGGTGTTGGAATATTCTATCCGGATTATGCTGGCAAACCCAATTTTGAAGCTTTCAAAAATGAAAACTACCTGGTCGATTCTTTTGGGCTAGATCCATTTACAATTAATCCACCTCAGATAAAAAAAACAGACGAAAACAAAAAAATCCAATTGAAAGAGATAGCTGTCAGGAACACCACACTATCATTTGTGATTATTGGCGTTACCTTGATTAGTCTATTATTGGCTGCAACTATAATATTATCTGCAAAATTTGATATTTATCTTTTTAACATTGGAGATAAAAGCCCATCTGGTTCGGAAAAGATTATCATTGGAGGAAGTCGAAACAGGGAAGGCAGTTCAATTGCCATAGAAGAACATATAGAAAATTATACATCTGTTAAAAATGCTTTATCAATAGGATCGACTCAACCAAAAGCTACTCCAACTGATAGTACTGAGGAATACTTATTGGTTGTAGGAAGCTATAAAAACTTAAAAAATGCAAACGAACTAAAATCTGTACTATCTGATGAAGGGTATAATACAGATATTGTTGAATCAGGTGATTTTTACCGTGTTTGTATTGGACAATTTACTGATAAATCACAAGCCCTTAAAGAACTAAACCGAATACGGCGACAGATTAACTATTCTGTGTGGATTTTAACCAAAGATGATTAATTCTCTTCAAGTCCATTTGCACCTTCCCAAATTGCAAAATCTAATTGTTTCCTTTGGATATTAGTTCTTAGAACTTCGATTTTAACCTTATCACCTAACTGATAAATATTGCCATTGTGCTTGCCAATTAGCCAATAATTGTCCTCATCGTATTCATAGTAATCGTCTTGAAGTTCTCTTATGGATACAAGTCCTTCGCACTTATTTTCGATTATTTCAACAAAAATACCATACTCAGAAACTCCGGAAATTATACCGTTAAAAGCCTGACCGATTTTATCCTGCATGAATTCAACCTGTTTATACTTTATCGAGGCCCTTTCGGCTTCTGTAGCTATTTGTTCCCTTTCTGAGGAGTGCTTGCAATATTTTTCATATTTGTTCTTACTTTTTGAAGCTCCTCCTGAAAGATAATGATGTAGCATTCGGTGTACCATAATATCGGGGTATCGACGTATGGGAGAAGTAAAGTGCGTATAAAAAGGAAACGAAAGTCCGTAGTGGCCAATATTTGTACAAGAATACTCTGCTTTGGCCATTGACCTTACAGCTAGTGTTTCTACCAAATCCTGTTCTGGCTTTCCTTTAACATCAATCAGTACCTTGTTCAATGAGGAAGATACATTTTCATTGGTTGAGAGTAAAAGCTTGTGTCCAAACTTACTCAAGATTCTATTAAATTTTTGTAGTTTCTCAGGATTTGGCCTATCATGGATTCGATACACAAATACCTTCTTGTCTTTTTTACCTTTTGTATTACCTATAGCATTGGCTACTTGTTTATTTGCCAACAACATAAATTCTTCAACAAGCTCGTTGGAGAGACCATGCTCTCTAAAAAACACCCTCAAAGGTTTTCCCGTCTCATCAATCTCAAATTTGATTTCATCCCGATCAAAAGAAATGGCTCCACTATTAAACCTAATCTGACGGAGTTTTTGAGCTAACTCATTCAATTTCAAAACTTCTTCATTATAATCACCCTTACCGGTATCGATTATTTCCTGCGCCTCTCTATAGGTAAATCTGCGATCGGAGAATATTACTGTTTTGCCAAACCATTCTTGTATGACTTTTGCCTGGTCATCCATCTCAAAAACTGCTGAGAAACATAATTTTTCCTCTTTAGGTCGCAGTGAACAGATAAAATTTGACAACCTTTCTGGTAACATAGGTACCACTCTGTCAACCAAATAAACCGAGGTAGCCCTTTCTAAAGCCTCAAGGTCGAGAGTGGATTTTGGCGTGACATAATGTGTTACATCTGCTATGTGTACGCCTACCTCCCAATTGCCGTTACTTAATTTTTTCAAAGAAAGGGCATCGTCAAAATCTTTTGCATCATCTGGATCAATAGTAAAGGTTACCGTATCCCTGAAATCTTTTCTCTGAGCATATTCTTCGTCCGTTATCTCAGGGGCAATCTGTTCCGCTTCAAGCTCAACTTCTTCAGAAAACTCGTAAGGTAGTCCATACTCCTCCAGAATAGCGTGTATTTCTGCTTCGTGCTCTCCCGGAACTCCTAAAACTTTGGTTATTTCACCAAAGGGATTTTTAGCTTTATGTGGCCAATCAGAGATTTTTGCAACAACTTTATCACCATTTCTTGCACCATTTAATTTCTCTAAGGGTATAAATATGTCGTAGGGCATATGTTTTGAATCTGGTTCAAAAAAAGCAAACCGATCCTGCACCTCTACAACTCCAACAAAAGATACCCTTGCTCTTTCCAATATCTCAACCACTTCTCCTTCAGGATTTCTCTTTTTTCTCCGTGCATATAAATAAACTTTTACCAGGTCACCATTTAAAGCGTTGTTTAAATTGTTTTTCGATATAAATACATCTTCTTCAATTGCATCTGTGATAACAAAACCATACCCTCCCTGAGTAATTTCAATTTTCCCAATAATATAACCAACAGCAGATTTCATTTTAAATTTTCCGGTAATTATCTCTTCAAGAACCCCTTCAATTCTTAGTTCATTTAGAACGTCGATTATAAGTTTTCTCTCTTCTGCTTTTTTTACCAATAATAGCTTAGCAACCTGCTTATAGTTAAAAGTTTTCTTCGGATTGCTTGAAAATATGCCAATTACGCTATTCTTAAAGGCCTTTCGATCAAATCCACCTCTTTTTTTTCTTCTTGTCATTTTTATTTAGAAGTTAAATTATGTTTAACGTCTTATCTATTTGGTTTTCTAATCTTTACAACACCTGTTATTTAGAATCCCACTAAATAAACTCGAATGGTAAACAATTGTAAGTATCAGATGTTCTTAAGTATTTGTTCCATCAAAACAAACTTATAAATAAGCTAGATTATATTATCCTAATATTATTATTATTTTTGCCCATACAATCTATGATACCCGAAAAAGTATACATATTGATTCTAAAGCTCCTCTATTCACATTTACATAAGACGAAAGTTTATTTCGCCTAATATAATAATTTCAGTTAATCAAGAATATATGGATTTAAACGGAAAACTATACAAAAAATTTCTGGAAAGAAATGCTGCCTATGAAGATCAACATGGAGATAAATCGGCCCAGAAACAACACAACAAGGGAAAACTAACAGCCAGAGAGCGAATAGAATTGCTTTTTGACCATGATACTTTTGATGAGATAGATGCTTTTACAAGAACGGCACCTGCCGAGTCAAACTTTGGAAAAGTAGTAACGTCCTATGGAGATGGTGTTATTATTGGACATGGAAAAATAAGTGGGCGAGCAGCATTTGTTTTTTCTCAGGATTTTAATGTAATGGGTGGGTCTTTAGGATCTGTGCATGCGAAAAAAATCAGCAAGATACAAGACATGGCCCTCAAGATGGGTGCCCCAATTATTGGAATTATTGATTCAGGAGGCGCCAGGATACAAGAGGGAGTTTCAAGCCTTGCCGGTTATGCTGGAATATTTAAAAGAAATGTTTTGTCCTCTGGCGTTATTCCGCAAATCAGTATAATTATGGGACCAGCAGCAGGTGGAGCCGTTTACTCCCCTTCGATAACTGATTTTGTTTTTATGACCAATAAAACCAGTTATATGTTCGTAACAGGTCCTAATGTTGTAAAAGAAGTTTTAAACGAGGATGTAAGCTTTGATGAACTTGGTGGGGCCGAGGTCCACATGAAAAAAAGTGGAGTTGCTCATTTTGTTTACGAAGATGAGGAGAATACCATGTTGGGCGTAAAGCGCTTATTGTCCTACCTTCCTTCTAACAATCTAGAAAACCCACCTATAGTGGATGCTTGCGATGAGAATGTTGACCGCATACCAGAACTTATAGACATTGTGCCCGATGATCCTAACAAACCCTATGATATTAAAGACGTAATTAATCTTCTTGTTGACAAAGATACTTTTAATGAGATTTCAGAAAACTATGCTCAAAACATCGTAATAGGCTTTGCTCGTCTTAAAGGTAAACCTATTGGTATTTTAGCCAACCAACCAAAGGTACTTGCAGGTACTCTTGATATTAATTCCTCTATTAAAGGAGCTAGATTTATCAGGTTCTGTGATAGCTTTAACATTCCTCTTCTAACACTTGAAGATGTGCCTGGATTTTTACCAGGAATTGACCAGGAACATAGCGGAATAATCAGGCATGGTGCAAAATTGCTCTATGCATATGCTGATGCAACAATACCAAAAATAACCGTTATTTTAAGAAAAAGTTACGGTGGAGCATATTGTGTTATGAACAGCAAAAACCTGGGGGGTGATTTTAACTTTGCCTGGCCTACTGCCGAAATTGCTGTTATGGGTCCAGAAGGAGCAGTATCAATCTTATACAGAAAAGAACTTGTAGAATCTGACGATCCGGCAAAACTCAAAAAAGAATTAGCCAAAAGATATAGGGAAGAAATTGCCAACCCTTATGTTGCAGATGAAAAAGGATACATAGACGAAGTTATTGATCCGGCAGATACAAGGAAAAAACTTATTTCTGCCTTCTATGCTTTGGAGAATAAACATGTAAGCAGACCTTCAAGGAAACATGGTAACATTCCATTGTAAATCCTTTATTTAATGTTATTTTGCTTTGACAAAAGGCTTAACCTTTTTATATAAATTTGGAAATATGAAAATTAAAAACATATTAATTGCCAACCGTGGAGAGATTGCCATTCGAATTTGCGAAACAGCAAAGAAGCTTGGCATAAAAACATATGGTATAAAAACTTCAAAAGAACCAAGTGCTTATTACCTCAATTTTTTAGATGAGATCATCGATTTTTCCGAAGATATTGAAGAAATACCAGAGTTTTTAGATGTTGACCGTTTGATCAATGCCGCTGTGGACCACAAAGTGGAAGCAATTCATCCAGGTTATGGATTCTTAGCTGAAAGCCCATATTTTGCAAAAAGGTGTGAAGAAGAAAAAATCCTTTTCATTGGGCCCTCATCAGACATGATTTATAAAATGGGCAATAAAACAATTGCCAAACAACTTGCACGAAAACATAATGTACCTCTATTGCAAGGGAGTCAAGGGAATGTCAAGTCTGCCCAGGAAGCTTTGAAAATAGCTAAAACAATTGGTTTCCCGGTTATTCTTAAGGCTGCTTCTGGTGGTGGAGGAAGAGGTATGCGTATTGTCGAGAAAGAATCGCAGATTGAGAAAATGTTCAAACTGGCCTCTACAGAAGCTGAAAAAGCTTTTAATGATGGTTCCGTTTTTATTGAGAAGTATGTAAGAAATCCAAGACATATTGAATTCCAGATTTTTGGTGACAAGCATGGTAATTATATTCATCTTGGTGAGCGCGAATGCTCAGTACAGAGAAAACACCAAAAATTATTAGAAGAAGCACCTTCTTCAGCCTTGGATGAAAAGCTTAGAAAAGAAATGGGCGAAGCTTCGATCAGAATTGCAAAATCTGTTAAATATTTTACTGCCGGAACCGTTGAGTTTTTATTGGATGCCGATAAAAACTATTACTTCATGGAAATGAATACGCGTATTCAGGTAGAACACCCTGTTACTGAATTTATCACTAATTTAGATTTGATTGAGCTCCAGATCAAAACTGCAGAAGGTGAAAAACTACCTCTTACACAAGAAGAAGTCAAACTTGAAGGTTGGGCCATTGAATGCAGGATAAATGCCGAAGATGTCCAGGCTGGATTTTCTCCTAACCTGGGAGTTGTAGAAAAAATACAATACCCAAAAAGTAAATATATTAGAATCGATACTGGGATTACTGAAAAGTCTGTTGTCACTCCATATTTCGATTCTATGCTTTCAAAATTAATTGTTTATGGTGAGAATAGGGAAAAGGCAATATCAAATACTGTTAATGCCTTGAATAAATTTTGGATTAAGGGTATTAAAACCACAATTCCATTCTGTAAAGCTGTATTAACCAATAAAAAATTTAAAGCTGGCGACTTTAATACATCATTTATAGAAACAGAAATGAAATCGCTTTTCTATGAAGGGGAAGATGATGAAATGCTTGCCGCATATTTGGCTACCTTTGATTTTGTTGCCGGATTGGAAACAGAGAAGAGTAGATATGTTGATTTCGAGAAAGGGAAAAATATTAGTCCTTGGGTATTGAATAAAAGATTAAAGTCATATTAATTTTATTGTTATGATTAAAAAACAGAAAAAGAAAGATCCTGAATTCATTGCAATGTCTACCAGGAATAAACAATATAAGATTAAAAATATTTTTAGTGAAGATCTGGTTATAAACTATAAAAAACAAGACATACAGCTTCTCGACGATGAAAATGGGTTCACCTATATTCGCTACAAAAACAAAAAATATCATGTCGATATATTAGAGAAGAAGCAAAATAAATATACGGTTCTATTGAATGGTGTGAGCTATACATTTACGATTGAAACACCGATCTCTTTTAAGAGAAAGAAATATCTTGACAAACAAAAATCCAAAAATAAAATTGAAGCAGTTCTAGCCCCAATGCCTGGCAAAATTATCGATGTATTAGTTGAACCCGGTGCTGAGGTGAAAGCGGGTGAATCCTTGCTGATTTTAGAAGCCATGAAAATGCAGAACGAAATTACTGCAACAATTAATGGAACGGTAGAAGCTGTCCTCGTAAAGCCAAACGATACCGTAAATAAGGATGATATTCTCATCGAAATAAAACGATAAAGCGCACCATAAAAAAAGAGCAGTCGATAGGCTGCTCTTTTTTTTATGCTTTTTTATCTAGATTTTAACAAGTCCATTCTTAATGGCAAAAACTACCAGACTAACAGAATTTTTTGAATCTGTTTTAAACAACAAGCTCGATCTATGCCTTTCAACAGTACGTTGGCTAATAAACAATTTTTCAGAAATTTCTTGATTGGAATGCCCTAGGCATATCAGTTCAAGAACTTCTTTTTCCCTTTTTGTTAGTTCAACCTGCTCATTATCAGGTTTGTTTTTTATAAGTTGCAGAAGAAGTTCCTGGGAAAAATAGCTTCCACCCTTAGTTACTTTGCGGATTGCATCAAGTAGTTCTTCATTATCGATATCTTTCAAGATAAATCCTTTAACTCCGATGTCTATCATTGTGTTGTAATAATCAACCTCCCCAAACATAGAAAGAACGAGAACTTTTAAATCCGGAAATTTTTCAATTGCCCTTTTTGTTGCTTCCACTCCATCCATAACTGGCATGTTAATATCCATCAATACAATATCTGGCTGGAATTCGTTCAGAAAATCCAAAAATTCCTGCCCATTTGATGCTTCAAATGCCACTTCAACATCTTCAGTATCATCAATAATAAAATTAATCCCGCTTCGAAAGAGCTGGTGATCATCAACTAATGCTACTTGTATTTTTTTATTTTGAGTAGTATCCATGGTCAAGATATAGTTATTAATTATAAATATACAAAATATTAATCCTGAATAAGCGGAACATGCATTTCAAATTTGAAACCTTGTTGTTGCTTAGTATGAAAATTATACGTTGCATTTAATGATTTAGCCCTACTAATAATATTTGAAAGTCCCATTCCACTAGACTTACTCGCCTGTAGTGGGTTGGTTGTCAAACCCTTACCGTCATCTTCATAAAACAAGCTTAAACGGGCATCCTTTTCTTGATATTTCAAAATGATCATATTTGCCTCAGCATGTTTGATGGAATTATTTATCAATTCTTTTGAAATACGATACAATGAGAGCTCAATTGCAGGAGCATACCTCGCACTTTGCAGATTTTGCTCAAAATCGACATCAATTTCAGAGGATACTTTGTTTATGAACAATTCTATTGCAGATACTAATCCATAATTGTTAAGTACATGAGGATTCAAGTCGTTAGAAACTTCCTTGGTTGTAGCTATGGATTCTTTTACAATATCCTTTAAATTTTCTACAATAAACTTCTGTTTTTCAGGATCGGTAGCCTTGTCCAGCATCCCAATGTACATTTTTATGCTTGAAAGCAGTGGTCCCAGGTCATCATGCAAATCTTTGGCAAACCGCTCTCTTTCTTTTTCTTCAGTTTTTATAATTGCATCTAAGACTTGTTTCTCCATGAGTTTTCGTTCGGTAATATCACTGATAGTGTATATTATGCTTCGAACAGAGGATTGATCAAGCATGCTTTGTGATTTTACCTCGAATACCCTCCAAGTTGATGAGATATGTTTCATCCTGACTTCGTAGGGCACAATGTAATCACCACCATTTTTATGCAATTGTAGGTTTTCCTCAACTATCCATTTATCATCATCATGAATAAGGTCAAGCAAGCTAAAACCAAGTAACTCTTCGACAGAATGGCCTAGATATTCAATACAGGATGGGGTTACGTATTTTATGTTTCCATTTTCATCAAGAAGAAATACGATATCTGAGAGGTTCTGCACTATAGATCTGAATTGCTCTTCACTCTCTCGTAAGGCATTTTCCACCATTTTTTGGTATGTTATGTCCCTACCTACCCCTATTATCTCCTTAACATTTCCATTGCTGTCCAGAACTGCGGTATCATTCCAGGCCAACCACTTCCATCCGCTGGCAGTTTTCGCTCTTTGCTCTATATAACAATTGTGAGGTGGATTATACAAGTTATCCATTGCCAGTGTTGTGGTTTCCTTATCATCATCATGTACCATGAGCATAAAATTCTTGCCTATTAATTCCTGCTCACTTTTCCCAAACATTTCACAATACGAGAGACTTACAAAGTTATAATTCCCCGACATATCAATCTTAACAATAAGATCATTCTGTCCTTCAATGATCATGCGGTATTGTTCTTCACTTTTCTTAAGCAGCTCTTCAGTTTTTTTTCTGTCATCAATATTTCTGACAACTGACATTACACGGGTTTTCCCATGTATCTCAGCCTTCTTTAAAGAAACTTCTGTCCAAAATACTTGTCCTTTTTTTGTCTTTGACCGCCATTCGAATCTTTGTGGTTTCTTTAAGGCTTTGTGTATATATGCTAAAGCTACTTCTTCGGTATATTTTCCCTTTCCTTCGCTAATATCTTCAACACTTGCCTGAATAGCCTCATCATAGGTCAGAGAGAACATTTCGAGCATGGCCTTGTTTACATCCAAAATAAGCCCTGACTTGGCATCATGGATAAATATAGCCTCTGATGAAGCATTATATATTTCTTTATAGGTCTGTTCGCTATCCTGTAACTTTCTGAGCGTATCTTTTCTTGCAGAAGCATTGATGAAAATATCGCCTATAACCCGGAGTATTTTTATTTCGTCGTTGTGCCAGGATTTATTGGGATCTTTTGAAGCTAAACCAAAAAATCCTATAAATTTATTCTGAAAGAACAAACTTATATCTAGCGTTGATTGTATCCCATCGCACTTTAACAAACCATGGAATGAACTTTTATCCAGGTTATCTGTGGCTAATGATATTTCAACATGTTGTTCCTTTTCCAATGATTTATAATGGTAGCCATCTTTATCGATTTTAAAAACAGACTCTTTCCCTATTCCAGATTTTTCGCCAGAATAGAAATACTTCAAGTTCATGTATTCATTTTTGCTATCGAACAAAAGAAAATGAGCAGAATCGCTACTGGAGAAGTCACATATTTCTTTTAGTGCCTGATCAATGTTCTCATCGACTTCATTAGAATTCAGGTTTATAAACCTTGCTGAAACATTGAAAAGCATTCGTTCAAATTCCCTTCTGTATAAAATACTGTCTTCTATTTCCCTTCTTTTCGAAATATCTGTAGCGTAAACAAAAACAAACTCACCTCCGTCAAACTGAAAGTAATTGAAGCTCAATTCACAGAGGATCCTTGTACCATTTTTACAAATATTGAACTGCTCCAATGAGGTAAAGCCCTTTTTCTTAAAACTTTCCCATATTCGAGGCCAATTATCCTTGTTTATGTAATTATCAAAATATTCGTATATTTTCTTCTCTAGGAATTCTTCTTTTTCATATCCCAACATTTCCCAAGCAGTTGGGTTTGCATAAGTAATTGTCCCTTTTTCATCAAACCAACAAATGGAATTCCTGTTTGAGTCGAGAGAAACCTTGTTCATTAACAATTCCCGTTCAACCTTTACCTGCTCATTAATATCGGTTACAATACCCAAATATCTGAAAACCTTGCCCTGATTATCTAAAAGAGGCTTGTTTCTATACCATGCCCAGGATTCTGATTGATCAGGCAAGATTATTCGAAATCTTATACTGAGTTCTTCTACGGATTGCATTGAATTCTGCAAGTCAAACTGCTGTTTCATCATTTCCAGATCTTCTGGATGGATCCATTCCAATGCTTTTAATGGACTATTTTCTAATTCATCTGCAGATCTTTTAAAAACATTTTCAAACTGTCCATTGATATACAAAAGCTTATATTCTGGAGTCCAAAGTGCATATACATCGCGGGTATTGGCAATAAATTGCTGGCAAAACAGATCTGTAGTTTCCTTGTCAAAATTATGACTTGATCCCTGATTATTTAAATTCCCCTTTATATCCATTAATAAATGCCAGTATAATTTAATTTTGCCAGTAAGTAATTAAAGTTATAAATTTTTAGCTCACTCCAAATATATGGCAGGACTTTATATTCATATTCCCTTTTGCAAAAAAGCATGTTATTACTGTGATTTTCATTTTGTTGCGAGCCTAAAAGATAAAAACAGTCTTGTCCTGGCTTTAATTAAAGAATTAGAAGCACGAAAAACAGAATGGTCAAACTTTGAATTTGACACGATATACCTTGGAGGTGGAACCCCAAGTGTGCTTGAAATCCATGAAATTGTAGCGATAACCGAGGCCATAAATGCGAATTATAAGATAAAGCCAGGGGTAGAGTTTACTTTAGAGGCTAATCCTGATGATTTGAATGTTGAATACATCAACCTGTTGAAACAGGCAACACAGATTAATCGATTCAGTCTTGGGGTACAATCGTTTAACGACAAAATATTAAAATTCCTCAACAGAAGGCACAATGCCCAACAAGCTATTGATAGTATTCTGAATATTAAAAAAGCAGGTTTTGAAAACATTACTATGGATCTAATTTATGGGATTCCGGGATTAGAAAATAAAGAATGGGTAAAAAGCCTGGATATCTTTAACAACCTTGGAATAAATCATTTTTCAGCTTATCATTTGACAATTGAACCAAAAACCGTGTTTGCTGTATGGCAGAAAAAAGGAAAATTTAAACAAATAGACGAGGAACAAAGCCTGTTACATTACGATATACTCACAACTTTTGCCAGAGAGAATGGCTTTGATCACTATGAAATTTCAAACTTTGCTAAAAACAATCAATATTCCAGACATAACACCTCATACTGGCATAGTACACCCTACCTTGGCATAGGACCATCTGCTCACAGTTATAATAAACAAAGGAGGTGGAATATTGCAAATAACACAAAATATATAGATGCACTATTTAACAACAGAGAGGATTTTTTTGAGACTGAGAAACTCTTAAAGAATGAAATGTATAATGATTATATTTTAACATCGTTAAGAACAAAGTGGGGGGCAAATTTTAGTTTTATTAAAAAAGAGTTTGGAGAGGAGTTTTATAAACATACAATTATGACAATTGAGAAGATAGGTGATAAAGAAAAAATGAAAGTTGATGATTCAGGTTTCAGGCTAACCGAAAAAGGATGGTTTATTGCTGACTTTTTAATGTCTGAATTTTTCTTGGTCGAATAAAAAAACCGGAAATTGCAAGCCAACCTCCGGTTTATCTAATGTTTTCTATATTATTATTTATTATTGTGTGCACACCATATCATATCCCTGGTTGTCCCAGCAATGCCAATTGTTATCACCCTGGAAATAATGTGGGGCCTTAATCCTTCCATAGTACTCTGTTGTACTCCATTCAATATTTACAGTTTTTGTTTCAGCTGGAGCCGAACGATTACTAAACTGAATGGTATAGAATGCATTAAAATAATCTTCAGTTAAGCCATAGGTAAGGTAACTGCCAGCAGTCAACTGATTTGGATCTCCATTATCAGATTCCCTGATATAAGTGTATTGGATATTACCAACTTCATCACCGGTTTTTTCCCAATCAATTTGCAGAACAGGCACTTGCAATGCATAACTATGATAAATTATCCATTGACCTCCATCGCCTGCAAGGTTTGATGTGCCCTCAAACCAAAGAAACTCCTCGTGGGGATCTATACCTTCTTTAGAAATATACATTTCCCACTGAACTACATCAGAAAGAATTTTTCCAACCATTCTAGCTTTAAAAGTATTGGCAAAACCAGTCACATCGTACTTCCATTCCCATGTTGCATCGCCCATATATTTTGGTTCATATTGAAACGAATGTGCGAATGCCGCTACTGGTACGACTAAAGTACCTGTCAGCATAACATTCCATACAAAAACTGTCAAACCAGCCGACACATAGTTAAGTTGGGTAGTATCTCCCGCTGCTTTGGTAGTTAATTTGGAGAAGTCAATCGCCATGGATTCATAAGGAGGAATCTCAGGAGCAGTTTCTTTGTCTTTGTTGTTCTCACAACTAAAGAATCCAAACAACAGGACTCCCATTAGTACAATACTTAATAGTTTTTTCATGGTTAATTATAGATTGATCTATTTTACTTTTACACCATGAAGAACCTAAAGGTTTCAGAAAGTGTATGTTTTTTCACTATAGATTCACCTCATTTACCAATTCCTCATCATTGCTCCATAAAAGTATGTTTGACATTGTTGTTTCTGCAATATTCTGCATAGCTTCCCTTGTAAAAAATCCCTGATGTGAAGTAATAATTACATTATTGAAAGTCAATAATCTGGCAAGCACATCATCGGTGAGCACTAAATCACTCCTGTCTTCAAAAAATAAATTGCTTTCTTCTTCATATACATCTAGACCTGCAGCACCAATTTTTCCACTTTTCAATCCATGGATTAGATCCGGGGTTTTTATTAGTTTGCCCCTACCTGTGTTAATCACCATCACTCCGGTTTTCATCATCTCAATTGAATTCTTGTTTACCAGATATTCTGTCTCTTTAGTCAAGGGACAATTTAATGATATAACATCGGAACCAGATAGTAATTCAACCAATGGCACATACTCAATAAGGTTTTCACGAGCAAATTTTTCATCTGGATAGGGATCGAATGCAAGAACCTTCATCTCGAACCCCTTCAGAATCTTGATTAATGTTTTTCCAATCTTACCGGTTCCGATTACACCTGCAGTTTTCTTATACATGTCAAAACCCATTAATCCTCCCAGAGCAAAATTCGCTTCGCGTGTTCGGTTATAAGCCTTATGTATGCGCCTGTTAAGTGTCATCATGAGTGCAACCGCATGTTCAGCAATGGCATTTGGAGAATAGGCCGGAACTCTGACAATTTTAACTTTAGCTTTTGCTGCCTTTACATCTACATTATTAAATCCAGAACAACGGAGGGCAATTAGCCTAACTCCATTTCCATGTAGAATATCAACCATATCTTTCGTAATAATATCGTTGACAAAAACCACGATAACATCCATATTTTGAGTAAGGATGATATTGTCCCGAGTAAGATGGGATTTAAAATATTTAATTTCAAAATTATATTTTGAATTAACCGATTCAAAAATATCTTTGTCGTAGGGCTTTGTGTCAAAAAAAGCTATTTTTATAGGCATACTTGCTATTGTTTCTTTTATAACAACAGCAAGTTAGGCTAATGGTTCTAAAATATTGAATAAATGAGCGGACTTTTCAAAAAATACAAAACAGGTGTGGCTTTAAGTGGAGGTGGAGTTAGAGGGATTGCTCACTTGGGGGTTCTCAAAGCTTTGAAGGAAGAGGGTATCAAACCTTCAATCCTCTCAGGAACCAGCGCTGGGGCACTTGTTGCAGCACTTTATGCAGATGGCTATGAACCTGAAGAAATCGTTGAGTTTTTTAACACAAAAAAAATCTATCACCTGATGCGTATGATATTGCCTCGAACTGGATTTCTGCAAGTTCACGGGCTCCGCGAAATACTAACTAAAAACTTACGAACTAAACGCATAGAGGATTTGCCCATACCACTTGTAATCGCAGTTACAAATTTTAATATTGGTAAAGTAGAATATCTTACCCATGGTGATCTAATTCAAAGCCTGTTATCCTCATCGGCTATACCCATTTTGTTCGAAGCCCAAAAAATGGATGGCAATTATTATCTGGATGGTGGTATTATGGATAACCTACCGGTTAATCCAATAAAAAACAAATGCCGGAAAATAATTGCTGTACATGTAAATCCCATAGGAAGCATAGATAAAATTAGTAGTCCTATCCAAATTGGTGAAAGAGCTTTTCATCTGTCCATTGCTTCAAACTTAGCTAACATTAGAGAAAAAGTTGATCTTTTTATTGAACCTCCTGAACTATCAAAATATGGCATGTTGGATATAAAGAAAATCACTGAAATATATGATACTGGTTATCGCTACACTAAAGAATATCTAGCAAAATAATTATTACCTTTGGACCTTTGTTTTTAAGTACTTGTCAGACTTTTATTGAGATATCAATTTGTATGGAACACAAACTTGTAGTATATAATTCATTATCAAGAAAAAAAGAAAAATTTATCCCATTAAATTCTCCGTTTGTGGGATTATATGTTTGTGGACCAACTGTATATAGCGAACCGCATCTTGGGCATGTACGAATGGGGATTAATTTCGACACCCTTTACCGGTATTTAAATTATATGGGGTACCGGGTAAGGTTTGTTAGAAACATTACAGATGTAGGCCATTTAGAAGATGAAGTCTCTGGGGAGGGTGAGGACCGGATCAGCAAAAGGGCAAAACTAGAACAACTTGAACCCATGGAGATTGTTCAGAAATATAAGAACCTCTTCAATGATTCTTTTGCAAAACTGAATATACTGCCACCAAGTATTGAACCTCAAGCATCTGGACATATTATTGAACAACAGATTATGATCCGCAATATTATAGACAACGGATATGCTTATGAGGCAAACGGGTCGATTTATTTTGATATTGAAGCATACAACAAGAAATACAATTACGGCAAACTTTCCGGTAGGAATACGGACGATATGCTTAATAATACCAGGGCTCTCGACGGACAGGACGAAAAAAGAAACCCTCTTGATTTTGCCTTGTGGAAAAAAGCCTCTCCTGAGCATATTATGCGCTGGCCTTCGGAATGGAGTGAGGGATTTCCTGGTTGGCACCTGGAATGTTCGGCCATGGGCACCAAATACCTGGGTGAGACATTTGACATACATGGTGGTGGCATGGATTTACAATTTCCACACCATGAGTGTGAAATAGCTCAATCTGTGGCTTCGAATGGAAAGGAACACGTGCGCTATTGGTTACATAACAATATGATAACAATAGATGGTCAAAAAATGGCTCGCTCTAAAAATAACTTCATTACTTTAAATGAACTGTTTACGGGTAACCATGAAAAACTTGTGCAAGCCTATTCGCCCAATACAATAAGGTTCTTTGTTCTTCAAGCTCATTATAGAAGCACCATTGATTTTTCGAACGAAGCCCTACAGGCCGCTGAAAAAGGATACAAAAGATTAATGAGTGCTTATGCTCTTCTTCAAAAGCTAAGCACCTCGGACAAAACAACTTTTAGTTTCCAGCACCTAATTGATACTAGTTTTAGTGCCCTAAATGATGATTTAAATACTCCTATTGCCATCGCCCAATTGTTTGAACTGGTCAAGCAAATTAACCTTGTTAACGATGGGAAACAAGGTATCTCAGCTGATGATCATCAGAAATTATCGACATTTTTTAAAGAAATGTTGGTGGATATTCTTGGCCTTGTTCCTGAAGACCTGGGGACTGACAAAAATATTGAGGGTGATCTTATTGAACTTTTGATTGATCAAAGGCTCGAGGCCCGCAAAAACAAGGATTTTGCAACTTCCGATTTATTAAGGGACAAGCTAGCAGCTCTTGGAATTCAGTTAAAAGACTCAAAAGAAGGAACAACCTGGGAAAAGAAATAATTTTGTCAGACTTTACACATAGGGTGGTATTCGCCCTTTAATCCAATTGGGGAGCTGTTTCGAATATTATAGACAATGTTTATTGCTTCCCTTGAGTCTTCAATGCCAAAACCATTCCCACCCAATATATGCTGATAGCTTAATGTATGCAAGTCTGTAAACCCCCCACTAAATTCAATTTCCTCACCATCAACTGTAATAGATCTGTAGGTCCGTTGCTTTTCTTTAAAGCTATCAGGCACATCATTAAAATCAAGACTAAGATACCACTTAACCCTTGCTCTTTCCAAATCAAGAAACCCTGATGCTTTGTCTTCTTTTAACATATGTACAATATTCTGTTTTACAGGGCCAAAAATCCAGGATAACATATCAAAAAAATGCACCCCTATATTGGTAGCAATGCCTCCCGATTTATGCACATCTCCTTTCCATGAAATATAGTACCACTTACCCCTACTTGTGATATACGAAAGTTCAATGTCATAAATCTTATCCTTAGGGCCCTCCTCAATTTTCTTTTTCAGTTTAATAAGGGAAGGGTGTAACCTCAATTGAAGAATATTAAAAATACGGTTATCCGATTCATTTTCGATCTCTCCCAAAGCATCAACATTCCAGGGATTTAATACCAAAGGCTTTTCGCAAATTGCATTAGCCCCAGACCTTAAAGCGAAACGGATGTGAGAATCGTGTAAGTAATTAGGGGAACAAATACTAACATAATCTGTACTTATATTTTGTCGTCTAAGTTTATCAATATGTCGGTCAAATCTTTCATACTCTACAAAAAATGGGCTATCGGGGAAATAACTATCAATTATACCAACGCTATCGCAAGGATCTAAAGATGCAATAAGGTTGTTGTTGGTTTCTTTAATAGCCTTTAAATGCCTAACAGCAATATAGCCGCCTACTCCAATAAGTGCAAAATTTTTACTCATACTAAAAAATTATAAACTCAGATAATTAATCTTTTGAATTTTATTTCGAAAGATTCCTTTGATATCAAAAAGGAATCCATCTCTAACCAATAATCTATTCAAGTCGTTTTCTGTGAGCATCACATATTCTTTATGGGCAACTGCCACAATAATAGAATCATAATTGCTCCCAATACTTTTTGATAATTTTATGCCATATTCTTGCTCAACTTCATTTGAATCGGCATGCGGATCAACAACCTCAACATTAATGTTGTAGCTCCGAAGCTCATGGATAAGATTTGCAACTTTAGAGTTTCTGATGTCTGCTACATCTTCTTTAAAGGTTATTCCCATTACCAATACTTTTGATTGAGGTATATTTTTGCCTGACTTGATCATTTCCTTTACAAGCTCGGTAATAATAAACTTACTCATGTTGTCATTCACCGACCTTCCGGCAGTAATAACTTGTGAGTGATACCCCAATTGTGCGGCCTTAAAAGTAAGATAATAAGGATCGACACCAATACAATGTCCACCTACAAGACCAGGAAAGAACTTAAGAAAATTCCATTTTGTGCCAGCTGCTTCAAGCACTTCATAGGTGCTAATACCAATCTTTCTGAAGATTATTGATAGCTCATTCATCAGAGCTATATTGAGGTCACGCTGGGTATTTTCAATAACCTTGGCGGCTTCAGCAACTTTAATTGATGAAGCCCTGTATACACCTGCTTTAATAATGGATTCGTATACTTTGGCAATCTCTTCTGAGGACTCAACTTCACAACCAGAAACGACTTTAACAACATTTGTCAATGTATGCAAAGTATCGCCTGGATTAATCCTCTCTGGTGAATACCCCACTTTAAAGTCTTGCATGAAAGTAAGACCAGATAATTTTTCAATAATTGGCACACAAACCTCCTCAGTTGCACCTGGATATACTGTTGATTCAAAAACAATATAGTCACCTTTTTTAATGATATTTCCAACCGTTTCAGACGCTTTTTCAAGTGGTGTCAAGTCCGGCATATTGTTTACATCGATCGGAGTTGGAACTGCCACAACATGGAAAGATGCCTTTCTCAAATCTTCACTATTTGATGTAAACTCAATATCAACACCTTGAAAAGCGCTGCCATTGAGTTCTTTACTTGGGTCAATACCAGACTTCATTAGCCCAACCCGTGATTTACTGATATCAAAACCAATAACCTTAAATTTGCGGGCAAATTCCAAAGCAATGGGCAATCCAACATAGCCCAAACCAATAACAGAAATTATCTTTTCCTTGTTCTTAATCTGATCAAACATACTCCTTTAAATAATAAAAGGCACCAAATATACTATTTTGATACCTTTTAATGAAATTAGGTATATATAACTTAAATGCCAAATTCTTTTTTCAGAATATCAACATAGTCAAGTTTTTCCCATCCAAAAAATTGTACATCTTCTTTGGCTTCTTTGCCGTCAATATGGGTAATTATGTTTTTAACAAAAGCTTCTCTTCCCATATGACCATAGGCAGCAGTCTCACTAAAAATGGGTTTTTTAAGGTTAAACCTTCTTACTATGGCACTAGGACGCAAATCAAATATTTGTTCAATTTTCCTTGCAATTTCTCCATCATCCATTGAAACAGTAGCGGTACCATAAGTGTCGACATAAACACCAACAGGCTTAGCAACACCAATGGCATAGGCAACCTGGACAAGTGCTTCGTTAGCTATACCTGCAGCAACCATATTTTTAGCAATGTGTCTTGCTGCATAAGCTGCAGAACGGTCTACTTTTGACGAGTCCTTCCCAGAGAAAGCTCCACCGCCATGGGCGCCTTTTCCTCCATAAGTGTCAACAATAATTTTTCTTCCGGTTAGTCCTGTATCACCATGTGGACCACCAATTACAAACTTCCCTGTTGGGTTTACATGCAGTATATAATCATCCTTAAATAAAGCCAGAACGCGTTCAGGAAGTTTTGCCTTAACTCTTGGTATCAAAATATTTTGAACATCATCCTTGATTTTCTTCAACATAGCATCATCATCATTATCGAACTCATCATGCTGTGTTGATACAACAATGGTATGAATACGGTTTGGCAGATTGTTATCACCATACTCAATAGTCACCTGCGATTTTGAATCAGGACGTAGATATGTCATTTCGTTTCCTTCGCGCCTTATATCTGCTAATTCTTTAAGCAAGAGGTGAGATAATTCCAAGGACAAAGGCATGTAATTATCAGTTTCTTTGCTTGCATAGCCAAACATCATACCTTGGTCACCAGCACCCTGATCATCTTCCGAACTACGTTCAACTCCCCTGTTGATATCTTGTGATTGCTCATGGATAGCTGAAATAACCCCACAACCTTCTCCTTCGAATTTATAATCAGTATGTGTATACCCAATCCTATTTATAACCTCTCGGGCAACTTTCTGAACATCTACATAGGCATGAGATTTCACTTCACCACTAAGAACTACCAAACCTGTAGTCACTAAAGTTTCACAGGCAACTTTGGATTCGGGATCCTGTCTTAAAAACTCATCTAATAATGCATCTGATATCTGGTCAGCTACCTTGTCCGGGTGCCCTTCAGAAACAGATTCTGATGTAAATAAATAACTCATTTTTTTATTTTATTTTATTTTATTTTTTATGACAAAAATAATTTTTTGCCCGGATATTTAGATTTTTTTTTCAAAGTTATTTTGAAAGCAACCTGAATGTATCTTCCAATGAATTCTTTTTGGTTTGCAGTTCCAAAATGCTTAATCCTTTTTCTTTTGCAAACTCAAAAATATTCTCTCGTATGTCAAGTCCAACCCTTGCTTCAAGGATCCATTTATTTTCATCAATCATTTTATAATCAATAACACCTTCGATAGAGCAAATATCATCTACTTGTACAAACTGCTTAAACTCAACAATTACAGAGTGTTTCTCATGGACCTTTTGCCGTACACTTTCAGTTGTACTATCATTCACAATTTTACCTTTATTGATCATGATAACCCTTTGACAGATAGCTTCAACTTCTTGTAAAATGTGAGTGGACAATAATACTGCCTTTTCTTCAGAGATTTTTATAATCAGCTCCCTAATTTCAGACAGTTGATTTGGATCTAACCCTGTTGTAGGTTCATCCAGAATTAAAATTTCGGGATCATGTATTAGTGCTTGTGCCAGACCAACCCTCTGTTTATAACCCTTTGAAAGCTGTCCGATTTTTTTATGCTGCTCCTGCACTAACCCGGTAAGTTCAATAATCTCTTTTACCCTTTCCTTTAACCCATCTATAGTATAGATCTTCCCAACATGAAAAAGATACTCTTTTACATACATCTCGTAATATAAGGGATTACTTTCCGGTAAATATCCTATTTTTCTTCTAATATGGATTGAGGAAGCTTCCACATTCTGACCGTTCACCAGGACTCGTCCTGAATCAGGTTTCAATATCCCACATATTGATTTCATAGTGGTTGATTTGCCTGAACCGTTCGGACCAATAAAACCAACAACTTCACCTTTATTCAATGTGAAACTTATCGAATCTATTGCCTTTTGGTTACCATATTTTTTAGTGAGGTTTTCAACTACTATGCTCATATCAAAAATTTAAACCTACCTAATATAGGATATTATTATGCTTTGGGCAATTGTTGCTTTATTATTTTAGCAATATATTTTCCAATAATATCAAACTCTAGATTTACTACAGTTCCAGGTTTAATCTGGTGAAAGTTTGTAAAATTATATGTGTAAGGGATTATTGCTACCTGGAAAGATTTATCCTTTGAATTAACTACAGTCAGGCTAACTCCATTGATAGAAACCGAACCCTTCTCAACCGTAATATAATCATCTTGGGCAGGCTCGTATTCGAAAGAAAAATACCAGCTGCCATCAGCTTCCTTAACATTGGTGCAAGTAGCGGTTTGATCAACATGGCCCTGAACAATATGACCATCTAACCTACCATCAAGTTTTGCACTTCGCTCCAAATTTACTTTATCGCCAACCTTTAGATTTCCAAGATTTGACTTGATCAATGTTTCCTGAATTGCTGTAACTGTATAGGTTTTGTCCGTTTTTTCAACCACTGTAAGACATACGCCATTGTGAGATATACTTTGGTCAATTTGCAACTCTGAAGTAAAACTACACTCTAATGTTAAATGCAGGTTTTCTTGTTCTTTTTCCAATCCAACAACAGTTGCAGCCTCTTCAACAATTCCTGTAAACATGTTTTATAAAATTTTTTATTCGCGAAGGTAAGATTTATTTGAATATACCGAAGAAAATTTGAACCATAAGTTCTATGATTTAGTTTATGAATATAGCTATTTTTAAAGCCTTGTAAAACGAAAAAACTATTTAATATGCTTTTAGAAAAACTTGCCCAATCAGTAGAGTTTTTAAAAAACAAAGGGATTGATAATCCTCAGACTGGCCTGGTCTTAGGAACAGGCTTAGGCCAAATGGTTTCTGAAATTTCTGCAGAAATTGAAATAGATTATACTGACATTCCTCATTTCCCGGTTTCTACGGTCGAATCGCACAAAGGAAAACTGATCTATGGTAAAATAGGTAACAGAAAGGTTCTTGCCATGCAGGGGCGTTTTCATTATTACGAAGGTTATTCGCTACAGGAGATCACTTTTCCGATAAGGGTCATGAAATTATTAGGGATACAGGAATTGATCCTTTCGAATGCAGCAGGAGCTTTGAACCTGGCTTATAAAAAAGGCGATCTAATGCTGATTGATGATCATATCAATTTTTTGCCTGACAATCCATTGCGAGGTAAAAACCATGATGGCCTGGGACCAAGGTTCCCTGATATGAGCCAACCCTATTCTAAACAACTTAATGAGCAAATTAAAAAAATAGCCCAAAAATTGAACATACCCATTCATGAAGGAGTGTATGTGGCTGTTATGGGACCCAACCTTGAAACACGTGCAGAATATAGGATGTTTGCCCAGTTTTCCGATGCTGTTGGAATGTCCACTGTGCCAGAAGTTATCGTATGCAATCAAATGGGATTGCCCTGTGCTGCAATTTCTGTATTAACAGATGAATGCGATCCTGACAATCTCCATCCGGCAGTTTTGGAAGATATATTGGCAGTTGCAGCAAAAGCAGAAAAGAAATTGACTGCCATTTTTGTGGAATTGATAAAGGGGCTATAACTGGAAGTATGGAGAACGTGGTTGGAAGTTTGCTTCATGATCCTGTCTAGAAATATTGCCCCCAACCCAAAACCCAACCTCCTTGTGGCATGTCTTCAAGGTTAAAGCCATAGTCTATGCTTAGTACCGCATTATATGCTTTTTTATAGATTATCCTCAGACCAGGACCTGCATAAAAAAGAGGCTCTTTCTCAATCGAAGCAGATTGGTCAGTTTTGAATGCAACAAATCCCAAATCAGAAAATGCCACACACTGAATACCGCCCCAGTAGTTCTCAAAAAGTGTAGTCCTTAGTTCAATATTGGCAATTCCTATGCGGTTTCCCCGAAAGGATCTATATCCACTCCCCCTGATATTTCTATAATTATCGATTATATAAGGGGAAAAATGTCGTTGCTGTTCTGTTGAGATTCCTACCCCCATACGTGAAGCTAAATTAATTTTATACATAAAGCTCTTAAAATATATGAATTCGCTGAACATCATAAAGGTCCTTCTATGATCTGAAAAGGGCAATCTGTAAGATATCATGGTATTTGACTTCCAACCATCTATAATGAAATAATGGTAATCAAGCATCTGCAGGCGCATCTCGGATATCAACCGTATGGATTGCCTAAGGTCCAAGACCTGCTCCAGCAATTTGATCTGCTCATTGGCATAAGCAATGCCTACCAGTAAATCTTTTTCGTAAACAAATTCATATTTGACAAATATTTGGTGCTCATTTTGCTTGAATAAATCATACTCATATATTGGCAAAGGCTCTTTAATCTCAGTAATTTTTCCCTGATATTCAATCCCCCATTTACTGCCAAATAGATAAGGGTTGCGAACTATCGCATGAAATGTAAAAGGAGTCTTGTACTGGATGTATTCATATAAATAGATACCCCTACCAAATGCATTGGATTCCATAGCACCAGCACCTACCCAATAATTATCATCTGACACACCAAAATCGCCAACTGGGAGTAAGGTCCAACGTTCTTCAATATCAAATATCAATTTCAGTCCAGAATCTGACTGTACCAATGAGTATTTTGCATCCAAAACACTGGGGAGAGTCTTCATACGCCTTAGGTCTTCTTCTAATAAAGCTGAATCTGGAATTTGCCCAGGTAAGGTATGAATATGATTGAGCAAATATCCTGGTTTTGTATGCTTGTTCCCCTCAAATTGTATTTTGTAAAGGGTAGAAGATGATTGTCCGGAAACCTGTTCAAGAAACAAAAAAAGTACCAATACAATACTGACCGGCCAACGACGCATAAGTAAATAGAAAGTTCTTACTAAGAATAATATTGTGTAAAGTAATAAACTATAAGGAAAGTACCTAAAAGCCCTAGTAAATATCCGGCAAGTAATTCAATTGATTTATGAGCCTGTAGCCATAACCTTGCAGATCCAACAACTCCAGCTACTATTATTGTTATTGCCAAAGGAGCAAATAGGTTTGACTGGTAAAGCAATGATATAGCAATAATAAGCCCGGAAATTCCACCAAGACCTACCATGTGCATACTTATTTTAACTCGAAGGGTAATCAATAAAAGCAAAAAAGAGACTACAACTGTTGATAATGTAAATCCTTGTAAAACTTTGAGGGGTAAATACTTCCTGGTAACTATAAACAATAACAATAGCGATATGGTGGTAAACAAAAGCGGAAGGCTGCGTTCTTTCCTATCGTTAAGTTCTATGCTACGAATCTGATGGAAATAAAGCAGAAAGGAAAGCATGGATACAGGAAGAAAAATGGAAAACAGGGTATTAATTAAATAAGAGTACTTTTTTACCTCCCAAGGTAAGCCTGACTCATAAATTCCACTATTATAAATTATAACATACCCTAAAAGTGGCATAAAAACAGGGTGAAACAGAAATGAGAAAAGTTTTGTTATTGCCTTCATAGATGAAAATTATAATTCCTTGCGCATGCGGGCAACAGGTATATTCAACTGTTCCCTGTATTTTGCCACCGTCCTTCTGGCGATGTGGTACCCCTTCTCCTGCAATATTAAGGCAAGCTTATCGTCGGTAAGCGGCTTACGTTTATTTTCGCCATCGATACACTCTTGCAATATTTTTTTAATCTCCCGGGTAGAGACTTCTTCACCTGATTCTGTCTGAAGCCCTTCTGAAAAGAAATATTTCAATGGAAAAATTCCAAAATGTGTTTGAATGTATTTGCTGTTGGCTACCCTGGAGATTGTTGATATATCCAAATCGGTTTTATCTGCAATATCTTTAAGGATCATGGGCTTTAACCTAGCCTCATCCCCTTCTACAAAATACTCTTTTTGATATTCCAATATAGCATTCATTGTTAAAAGAAGGGTATTCTGCCTTTGCCTAATAGCATCGATGAACCATTTTGCAGAATCCAGCTTTTGTTTTACGAAGGTTACAGCTTCCTTCTGATCACTGGAAGAGTTTTTCTTGTTGGCGGCATACGACTCAAGCATTTCGCTATACGTCCTGCTTATCCGGAGTTCGGGTGTGTTCCTTCCATTCAGGCTGATTTCCAGCTGCCCGTCATTGTTTTCAAGGATAAAATCGGGTATAATGACCTGAGTCGATTTTGTCTGTGAATCGCTAAAAGAGCTTCCAGGCTTTGGGTTCAGGTGAAGGATTTCTTCTATGGCATCCCTTAAATCCTCATCGGTGATACCCAGCTTAGTTTGGATTTTGTCGTAGTGTTTACGTGTAAATTCATCAAAATGATAGCGGATAATCTTATGAGCGTCTGCTATACTAGGAATATTTTGGTCCTTTGCCCTGATCTGTAACAACAGGCATTCCCTCAGGTCTCTAGCCCCTACACCAACAGGATCAAAATCCTGAATGACCCTTAAAATATATAACAACTGCTCTTCACTGGTCTCTATACCTAAAGAGAATGCCAGATCATCGGAAATAGCTTCCAACTCCCTGCGCAGGTAGCCATCTTCATCAATATTGCCAATAATATAATCGGCAAGCGCATGGTCATGTTCATCCAGCTTTCTAAGTCCGAGTTGAGCATCTAAATGATCATGAAATGAAGCGCCAATAGAAAAGGGAATTTCAGTCCTCTTTTCATCTTTAGAATAATTGCGCGAATAGAGCTTATATGAAGGTATATCATCCTTGTTCAGGTATTCATCGATTGAGAACTCATCTTTCTCTACATTGACTTCTGGCTCCTCGTTAGAAGATTCATATTCATCTTTATCACGCCCTTCTTCCAATACAGGATTTTCTTCTAGCTCCTTTTTGATGCGTTGCTCTAATTGCATTGTAGGTATCTCCAGCAACTTGATCATTTGTATTTGCTGCGGAGATAATTTCTGCAATAACTTCTGCTGTAAACGCTGCTTTAACATCTTGTCCCTTCTATGTCTATTTCTGCCTAAAGATAAAAAAAAGGTGCTAAAATTTGAAAATAAACGAGATTAAGCTTGAGCAAATTCTATTTGGACACCAAATTTATTTGAATTTCTGCAATGCATCAATCTGTCAGTTCTTAAAATCAATAAATTGCCCGGTTTCCTCTTCAAGAGCCCTTAAGGTTAGTCGAACATCAAGAAAGAGAAAAACAGCTGAAAAGATGATGCCTGTAATGCTGATAATAAACATGACAGTACCCAATATCTGGATGTTGATGCTGAAAATAAAATTTAGGATGAGTATGGGAATCAACAGACTGCTTGCCAGAATAGAGAGGGAAATACCTGAAATGGAATTACGCAAATAAGCACTTCTGGTGTAAAGAATCTTCAATTGTTCCACTTTCTTTTCGTGTAAGCTTCTTGTGATATATTCATCGCCTCGTTCCAGTTCCGCAGCAATTGCCCTTGAGCGGTCTATTGTACGTCCCAGCCTGTTCGAAACCGACAACAAGATCAAGCCCACACCCGAAATTAAGGCTATGGGCGATATACTGTGTTTAAGTAATTCTGTGAAAAGTGTATTTGAGTCCAATGTTTTTATTTTTTATGTCTGAAACTTGAAGTTTAGTTTGTTCAGGGTCTCTGCCCTCTTACCACTTATATCGTATATTTAAAATTCACAGCGTGCACATCACTCCCAGGGTGGCTCCTCAATGATTGCAAGGCATACCCCTACTTCGTGCTTTTTAAAACTCAGCATTTTTAGGAAATCTGGGGAATGGAATCACGTCCCGGATGTTTCCCATACCAGAAACAAAGAGCATCAACCGTTCAAATCCAAGGCCAAAACCACTATGGGGTACAGATCCAAAACGTCGTGTATCAAGGTACCACCACATTTCTTCTTCTGGTAGCCCCAGCTCCCTGATCCTGCTTTGAAGTTTTTCAAGGCTGTCTTCACGTTGCGATCCTCCAACAATCTCCCCAATACCAGGGAAAAGGATATCCATTGCCCTTACTGTCTTGCCATCATCATTTTGCTTCATGTAAAAAGCCTTTATGTTTGCAGGATAATCTGTAAGAATTACCGGACGTTTGAAGTGTTTCTCGACCAGGTAGCGCTCATGTTCACTTTGCAGGTCGGTTCCAAATCCATTAATTGGAAACTGGAATTTCTTCTTTTTATTTGGTTTGGAATTTTCAAGAATATCGATAGCTTCAGTATAAGTAACCCGGGCAAAATCGTTATCCAAAATAAACTTAAGTTTTTCTATAAGCTCCATAGAGCGTTGGTCCTGAGGTTTGTTCTTTTCTTCATCCTGTTGCCTCTGGCTTAAGAAATTAAGATCGTCTATACAATTATCCAGCGCATACCGGATCAGGTATTTTAAGAACTCTTCGGCAAGATCCATATTATCATCCAATTCGTAAAATGCCATCTCAGGTTCAATCATCCAGAATTCGGCCAGGTGCCTTGCAGTATTCGAGTTTTCGGCCCTAAAGGTTGGACCAAAAGTATAAATGTCGCTCATTGCCAAGGCTGCAAGTTCGCCTTCGAGCTGACCAGACACTGTCAAGTTTGATGCTTTTCCAAAAAAATCATTTGAATAATCGATCTCTCCTTCATCGGTGCGGGGCAATTTGTCCATATCCAAGGTTGTTACCTGGAACATTTCGCCGGCACCTTCAGCATCACTGGCTGTTATTATTGGAGTGTGGATATTTACAAAACCTTTTTTAGTGAAAAATTCATGTACTGCAAATATCATAGCATGCCTCAGACGGGCAATTGCACTAAAAGTATTGGTGCGGAAACGTAAATGGGCCTTTTCGCGCAAGAATTCGAGACTGTGTTTTTTAGGTTGAAGAGGGTATTTTTCCGGATCAGCTTTTCCGATCACTTCGACCTTGCTTACAATAATCTCAACCGACTGTCCACTTCCTTGCGACTCCACCAATTTACCCGAAACAGCCACACTTGCACCGACAGAAATATCACGTTTTAATTCTTCGGATAAAACACTTTCGTCGGCAACAGCTTGTATATTATGTATTGTTGATCCATCATTGACAATAATGAAGCGTGTATTCCTGAAAAACCTTACCCATCCTTTAATCAATACTTCTGAATTTACTTCGCCTGAACTTAACAGGTCTTTGATCTTGGTACGCTTTAAATCACCCATTTTGAGACTTTTTTAAATTGAAGTGCAAAAATAGGGATTTTGAGTTGAATAAGTTTAAAGTTTAAAGTATAAAGTTCAAAGTTTAGAGTTAACACCTGCCATATGCACTAATGATAAAATTTCTGTGTTCACATTAGAAATTAAACCCAGTTTTACGTGAAAAAGTTTTTTGTAGCCCTCTGCCCATTGTTAGGCAACTTATTATCCTGCGAAAAAGAAGTTATTTCAGTCAGGTATTGCAATCTCTCTAAACGATGATTCCATAACAAGTCCCGATTTTGAATACCCAGAACCTCAGCCAGTATATGGCTTACATATTCCACGAAACATAGAAACATTTACGGAGATTAATAATTTAAGGATAAAAACCTACCATAGGATAGATGTTGGATTGCACCTTGCCAAATAGAAAAAACCAGGCAAAAGATATTTTAGATTAAAACTAAAACACATACAATAATTCAATAAAAATGTGATTTAATACACTATACCGTTTTTATCACCTAAAATTCCAAACATTCAACAAATCTATTTATGGCTATTTAGCTACACGTTTTCATATAATCAGACATCCTTTCTATCTTAAATAAACTACAGTTCAGTAAACATACATGATTATTGAAACTCAATAGAGGCAATTATCAATTGCTGACTACTAATCATATTTTTTAAACTATAATCATTTTACAATGAGCGTAAAATTCGAAGTGGTTGCCAAAAGCAACCCTCAAAACCGTGACGAAGAAAAATTTTATGTGCAGCCAATCCGTAAGGAGACTATTACCTGTACTAAACGGGAAGAAGCAATTACCAGGGAAACATCTCTAAGCAAGACCGACACCCGCAGAGTACTTGTAACTTTATCTGACATTTTAGGCGATTCCTTTACCAAGGGTATAATGTTAAAAGGATGATGTTGGTACTTTTGGCTACGTGTTCAAAGTGAAGGAGCAGACACTGAAGCAGGAGTTGGCACTGGCAACATAAAAAATAGAAGGACTTGGTGAGATGAATCATAACCCAGCAAGGGTGAAACGACTCTAGGGAATTCATGAATGCAATAAAAAAAGTGAGTAGAATAATCGAGACAAGTAAGTGAAACGACTTATAATGAAGCAATTTCAATATTTAATAGGTTTTCTAATTCATTTTTTGGGTTTAACTAAATAAAAACAGTGTTAAAACAAACTATCCAAATAATTTATCATTCGCTTAATTTATGATTATTTTCGTTAGTATAAATTACCAAAAGGACGATGTTATCAGTGAACAAAAAACAAAAATTTATTACTGGAATAATCTTTTTGTCACTATTGATAGTGACATCAATTTATTATAATTACAACCAATACCTTTTTTACCGCCCCCAAAGTGTTCATGCATGGCGACAGGCAGATTGTGCTTCTTTAACATTAAATTACTATCAAAAAGATGCCAATTTCTTTAAGCCCCAAACCCATAACCTAAATTCTGATGATGGAACAAGTAGTTTCTGTGCTACCAGTGAAATGCCCTTATTATATTACTTTTCCTCTTTACTATACAAAATTTTTGGTCCCCATGAATTTATATTAAGATTATTGAACACCCTAATTTTTTATATGGGCTTGTTTTATTTATTTAAAATTTTTGTTCTCGTAATCAAGGATTATTTCTGGGCCATTGCTTTAAGCTTATTGTTTTTTACATCGCCTGTATTGGTTTATTATGGGAACAATTATCTGACTAATGTTTCTGCATTATCCTTTTCTATTTCCGGGTTGTATTTTTTTCTTTTTTATCTAAAAGAAGGCAATAAGACGTTGATCTTAAAAAGTTTATTGCTTTTTTTCCTAGCCGGATCTTTTAAACTCCCTGCCTTAATGGCATTTTTTGCAATTGGGGCATATGTACTGTATGATTATCTCTTTTTGAGAAAGAAGAAAAATGCAAAGATAAAGAATCACCTATATATTATTATTGGCTCTCTGTTGGTAATAGCTCCAATACTTGTCTGGATAACATATGCAAAAAGATATAATGTTTGCCACGATTGTTCCTATTTTTCAACAACTATATTTCCTATTTGGTCTTTTTCTATTGATGATATTATAACAATCGCAAGAAATATCAGAAAAAACTGGTTAGACTCCTATTTTCATTTCTCAGTTCACGCTTTTATAAGCTTTCTCACTTTGATTTCGATTCTAAATTTTAGAAAAATAAAAACACATTACAGCATCATCCTTTATTTGCTTTGTTTTCAATCTTTCATATTTATTGCGCTTCAGTTCTGGACTTTCCAGGACCACGATTATTATACCATAGGTCAATATATTGTTCCTATTTTTATTACTATTAGTGCCTTCAGCTATTTAAAAGATAACCACAAAAAGATTATAGGTTCAATATTTGTCAAAATTTTATTTACCATATTCCTATTGTTCAATATCTACCATTGCAATAAAATAATTGATGATAGATATACTGGTTGGAGAAACAAATACTATAAAGAAAGAAAAGATATTTACACCATTACACCTTTTCTAAGGGCGCATGAAATAACCACAGAAGATAAAATTATTTATATTCCTGATGGCAGTAATGTAGCCTTATACCTAATGAACCAATTCGGATGGACCCAATATACCGATGCAAAATTCAACCGGTCAGAACCTATTAAATATAACCAAGATAGTCTTGGGATTAGTCAATCCATAAAAAGAGGAGCCAAATACTTAATTATGAATTCAGAGAATGATATTTATAAATATCCATACCTGAAACCATATGCAAAACATCTTCTTGGTCAATACGGCAAAGCAATGGTTTTTGATTTAACAGATACAATCAATAACTACAAATTAAAATCAGGCAGATTAAGAATTTCAAGTATATGCGATGCTGAAAAAACTAATGAAAACAACTATTATGAAGGAACAGCAGGAATACTTTTTGGAAATGGCATAACCCAATCTACAGAGTTTGCATTTGAAGGCACATATAGTTGTAAGGTAAATTCTGAGAACTTATATGGTATGACTTTCAAAACGTCGGATATTAAGGGGGGTGATTTCTTTCAAATAACCGTATGGCGTCAAGGCAGCTCAGAAGGTCACCTGGTTGCATCTGGACCACCTGAAAATAACTTTTACATTAGCGAAAACCGAATTATCGGAAAAAGCAAAGATGGCAATTGGTCGCAAATGAAACTAGAGTTTTTTGTACCAATGGAAATGACTGGAAAAGAACTGAAAATATATGTGTATAATCCATCTTCTAATCCAATATACTTTGATAACTTAGAAATCAAAATAATTAATTTTGAATCTATATAAATCTAAACAACATAAGGCATTTACAAATACCAAAATGATGTTTTGGTTGCTGAATGAACAGCAGAAGTTTATATTAAACACCTTTTGGTTAAAAACCGGATGCTCAATATCTTTTATAATTTCCCAGCACAGAAAATAAATTTATATTATGCCTTAGCAAAAGAAGTTTATTCTGTTCGAACAATATTCCAATTTATTGATCAAACACTTGGGAGCGCGCCTCAATCTTGTTAGCTAATCTTTCAGTTTCTGAATAAAGCATATAGCCTTATTGGTTAATTTTTATTTAGAACCATTCCATATTAACCATTCCATAAAACCTTTATTGAAATAGGTTTGTTTAGGTTGTAACTTGAATAAATAATTCTAAAATAAACGTAATATGGCATTTGAACTACCTCAACTACCTTATGCACCAGATGCACTTGCTCCGGTGATAGACGAAAAAACCATAAGCTTCCATTACGGAAAACACCACCAGGCTTATGTAACCAACCTGAACAATCTTATTCCTGGCACAAAATGGGAAAATGCAAGCCTTGAAGAAATTATTAAAGGTGCCGACGGAGGTATATTTAACAATGCAGCCCAGATTTGGAACCACACTTTTTACTTTTCATCTTTCAAACCAAATGGCGGTGGAGAACCAACAGGAGCATTGGCAGAAGCAATAAACAAAAGTTTTGGAAGCTTTGATGCTTTTAAGGAACAGTTCTCTAAGGCAGCTGCTACTTTGTTCGGCTCAGGCTGGGCATGGTTGGTAAAAAAATCCGATGGCAGCCTGGAAATTGTACAGGAAGGCAACGCTGGCAACCCAATGACCAAAGGGTTGACACCCATTTTAACCTGCGATGTTTGGGAACACGCTTATTACTTGGGATACCAGAACCGCCGTCCGGATTACATTAAGGATTTTTGGTCAATCCTGGATTGGGAATTAATTGGTAAAAGGTACTAGTTTTAGCCTACCTATTTGTCACTTAAATGAATCAAGACTTCCCCCCTCCGTGAATAAGGTTGGGGGAAGCTGGTCAAATCAATCCTTAATTAAACCCAACTTAATCGCCCTTTCCAGATCACCTGGAGTATCAATGCCATAGGATTCAAATTGGGTAACCGCAGTTTTTATGGTCAGTCCGTTTTCCAGCCAGCGCAATTGCTCCAGCGATTCAGCTTCTTCAAGTATGCCCACTTCAAGACTTGTAATTTTCTGAAGCACATCCGAACGATAGGCATACATACCTATATGTTGAAAAAATTTATGTTTCTTGATCCAGTCTTCGTTGGCTACTTCGCGGATATAGGGGATTGGTGACCTACTGAAGTATAGTGCTTCATTATTTTTATTTATCACAACTTTGGGACGGTTAGGGTCATATATTACAGAACCCTCATCAATTGGTTTTATCAATGTGGCAATATCTGTAGATTCCTCATCAAAAGAACCTTTCAGAAGCTCTATCTGGTCGGGACGGATAAAAGGCTCATCACCCTGAATATTGACTACAACATCAAAACTTTGCTGTGTTTTCTGTGCAAATAATAAATATGCTTCGTAACATCTGTCTGTTCCACTCTGATGGCCTTCATCTGTCATCACAACATTACCGCCAAATTCTTTAACTACCTGATGGATCCGCTTATCATCGGTAGCAACAACTACATGTTCCAAAACCAGTTTGGCACGATCATAAACCCTTTGTATCATGGGTTTTCCTAATATATCTGCCAAAGGTTTGCCTGGGAACCTGGTTGAAGCATAGCGTGCAGGAATAATGCCTAAAAAGTTGTTCATTTTAATCCCTTTTAAATAGTTTTACAATATAGTTAAATATGTTGAAAGCTTGAAGCTTGAGGTTTGGAAGCAGAAAATATAAAATAACTCACCTGACTTCTTAAAACCATTATCATCATGTTTCAATAAGCTAAACAGATTTGCATCATAAGATTTTCAAAATCGAACTTGCCCAAAAACGCAAAAATTGTTTTCGAATTTTGCCATTGTTTGTCTAAAGTATAGGTATAAGAGCCCAAAACTAACACAATAAAACATATTAAGGTTTGATTAATTACAATACTCCTACCTTTACATTTTCAACTTCCAAACCTCTTACTCCTTGCTTCCAACTTCATCCTATTATTGTTAAACTACGTTAAACATCTTCGAGAAATTCATTTTAAAATTGTAATTTTGTCAGGCGTTGAAAACTTTGCTAAAAGCCTTTAGACAGCAATAAATCAAAAGGTTTATATTTAGAAACTGACAAATTAACGGTACATGAATACACAGTCCATAAAACAACGTTTTGGTATTATCGGGGTTTCACAGGGTTTGAACAGGGCTATGGAAGTTGCGATACAAGTTGCCCCGACCGACCTGAGTGTTTTAATTACTGGTGAAAGTGGGGTTGGAAAAGAAGTCTTTCCTCAGATCATACACAACTACAGTTCCCGCAAGCACGGTCAGTACATCGCCGTAAACTGTGGTGCTATTCCTGAAGGAACAATTGATTCAGAGCTTTTTGGACATGAAAAAGGTTCATTTACTGGCGCATACGATTCAAGAAAGGGATATTTCGAGGTTGCTGATGGCGGTACCATATTTCTGGATGAAGTCGCCGAATTGCCCCTTTCTACCCAGGTCAGGTTGCTACGTGTACTGGAGGCTGGTGAATTTTTAAGGGTTGGTTCTTCAAAAATCCACAAAACAAATGTACGTGTAATCGCTGCAACAAATGTTGATATACCCCATGCTATTAAAGAAAACAAGTTTAGGGAGGATCTATTTTATAGGCTAAACACCGTTCCCATCTATATTCCGCCATTACGCGAAAGGAAGGAGGACATCCATTTGCTTTTCAGGAAATTTGCTGTTGAATTTGCCGAACGAAATCGTATGCCATCCATCTCCCTCTCGGAAGATGCCCGCAAAATATTAGAAAATTACCGGTGGCCAGGAAATATACGTCAATTGAAAAATATTACAGAACAGATTTCTGTTATTGAAACAAACAGGATGATAGATAGTGCTATTCTTAGGACTTATCTGCCAGACTACTATGAAGACAAGCTTCCAGCCATTTATGGTGGCAGGAGTGGTATTGACCAAAAAACGTTTAATTCAGAACGTGAACTGCTTTATAAAATATTGTTCGATATGAAAGCAGACATGACCGACCTGAAAAAGCTCGTCCTCGACATTATGCAAAATGGAGGTGTTGATGCCGACACACATTCGAACAATGCCCAAATTATAAAGAAGTTGTATAGGAGAGAGCAAGAACCTGAGGTTGTTCGTGAAGAATATCCAGCACCTCAGTTTAACATAAACAACGTTGAAGACAACATTCAGGATACCGAAGAGATAATTGAAGAATCATTGTCTTTGGAAGAAAAAGAAAAAGAGCTTATTTCCAAAGCACTGAACAAGCATAATGGCAAACGAAAATATGCTGCAGAGGAATTAGGTATCTCTGAACGTACACTCTATAGAAAAATAAAAGAATATGATATTAATTTATAGGTTGAAGTCCTACATTTATATAGCGGGATTAGCCCTGATACTGACTTCGTGTTTTAGCCTAAATTACGATATGAAAGGTGGAGTAAGCATACCTCCAAATATCAGTACATTCTCAGTACAATATTTTGATAACAGGGCACAATTGGTAGAACCAACTTTTAGTCAAAGATTTACAGATGAGCTCCGTTCATATTTGGAATCTAACACAAATTTACGCTATGTTAGAGGCATGGGCGATGTTGATTTTTCTGGCACTATCAGCAATTATAGTATTGCACCCCAGGCAATATCTTCATCTTCAGACGGAGTAAGCTCTGCATCCATGACACGTTTTAGCATCTCAATAAAAGTATCTTATATTGACTCCAAAGACCCTGAAAACGATCTTGAAAAAACTGTGTCGGGATACCGGGATTTTAATAGTTCATCGAATTTTTCATCTGTAGAGGAAGAATTAGCCAACGAAATCATGGATGAACTTATTGAACAAATATTTAACGCTGCTTTTGTAAAGTGGTAGAAAGATCTGTGACAATTATGAGCCCTGAAAAATTAGTTGAATATATAAATAATACAGATCTGCTTGACGACAGCAGTATAGTGGACATTACCCTGTTAGCGGAGAACTATCCCTACTTTCAGACTGCTCAAATCCTTAGGGCCAAAAACCTCTATAACCTTTCACCCGAAAGAATCAAACCGGTATTGAACTTTACTGCTGCTTATGTAACAGACCGTAAAATCTTATATTACCTTCTACACCCGATTGAAAACAGAAGGGTTGATGAGAAAAAAGCACCTGTTGAGGATGAGCCTAAACATACAGAACCTGTTTTAGCAAAAAAAACTCCCGAGAAAGAAGTTAAAGAAACCATCCAGGAAAACATATCTGATGCACTAAACAACCAAATTGAATTTCTCAATGCCAGCTCGGGTGATGAAATCGAATTCAGCACTTCAATCAACTTAAAAAAAGAATACGGTGAGGGCATAGAATTGGATGAATATGTCGTAACAATTAACAACAATGAAAAAGACGAATTCATTGAGCTGATTGATCCCGAAGAGAAAATTACTGAAACAGGTGAGCAAAAAGAACAAAATTCACTAACAGCTGACCCGGTTGAAACAAAAGAAGATATCCTTGCTATAATCAACAAGGGCATTGTTCCTGAAGATATTCAAGAGTCTTCGCTTTCCCTTTCTGAAAGTCAGAAAAAGAAAAACTCTATCATAGACAATTTTATTAAAACCAATCCAAGGATTGACCCGGTAAAAGAACCCAAAGCCAACCCGATAGATGTTTCAGAAAAATCTATACAAGAAAACGACCACCTGATAACTGACACATTAGCAAATATATACCTCAAACAAGGAAATTATGCAAAAGCAATATTTGCTTATGAGAAATTAAGTTTGAAATATCCGGAAAAAAGTGCTTACTTTGCCGGTCAAATTGAAGAAATTAAAAAATTAATTGATAAAAATAATTAACCCATGTATACACTTGTATCTATACTTATTCTTATAGTTTGCGTTTTACTGGTATTAGTTGTATTAGTTCAAAACTCAAAAGGAGGCGGGCTGGCAGCAAATTTTCAAAGCTCAAATGCTATGATGGGTGTTCGTAAAACAGCAGATTTCCTTGAAAAAGCAACTTGGACACTTGCCGGTGCCTTAATTGTTTTATCTGTTTTGGCAAGTTCATTTATCGATAAAGGTGAAGAAAAACAATCACGGGTGAATACAGAAGCGGTTCAGCAGCAAGAACAGCCAATACAAGATAACATGATCCCACAAACTCCCGGAGGTTTTCAGGATCAAAAAAAAGATGATGCTGAATAGTTATACTGTTTATAAAGACTTAAAAAAAGTGTCAGTATGTCATACATGCTGACACTTTTTTTTATTATTTCAAAAAACCCTCGAAAAAGTAATATGCTTCTGATTTAAAGGCAGTTGCTGCACGCAAAGTAGTTTTTTCACAATTTGCATTTACCAGGGACATGAAAAAGTGTCTGCCTAAAACAACACAAAACGCCTGTTTTATGTATTGGCATAGATTGTGATAACAGAAGCAACGAAATAAATATTGAATTGTTAAACTAAAAAATACGATCAACAATGTCTGATGTAAAAATTAAACCTCTAGAAGACAGAGTGCTTGTTGAACCACAAGCAGCAGAAGAAAAAACTGCCAGTGGCATTATAATTCCTGACTCAGCTAAGGAAAAACCTCAAAAAGGAAGTGTTGTAGCTGTTGGATCTGGCAACAAGGATGTTGACATGCAAGTAAAAGTTGGAGATACAGTACTTTATGGAAAGTATGCAGGAACTGAGCTTTCTGTTGATGGAAAAGATTACCTTATTATGAGGCAATCTGACATTCTTGCAATTGTTTAATTAATCAGAAGAACTTTAAAAACATTTATAGAAATGGCTAAAGAAATCAAATTTGACATTGAGGGCCGCGACCTACTTAAAAAAGGTATGGATCAGCTGGCTAATGCTGTAAAAGTAACTTTAGGTCCAAAAGGCCGCAACGTTATCATCGAGAAAAAATTTGGTGCCCCATCGGTAACCAAGGATGGTGTTAGTGTTGCAAAAGAAATTGAACTGGAAGATAAATTTGAGAATATTGGTGCACAATTGGTAAAAGAAGTTGCATCTAAAACAGCTGATGATGCAGGTGATGGCACAACTACAGCTACTGTTCTTGCGCAGTCAATTGTTCAGGTTGGACTTAAAAATGTAACTGCCGGTGCCAATCCAATGGATCTAAAAAGGGGTATTGATAAAGCAGTTGTCAAAGTAGTTGAAACTTTAAAAGGGATGTCGCACGAAGTTGGCGATGACAATGAAAAAATCAAACAAGTTGCATCTATCTCAGCAAACAACGATGATGAAATCGGACAACTGATTGCTGAAGCGATGAAAAAAGTTTCAAAAGAAGGAGTTATTACTGTTGAAGAAGCAAAAGGAACTGAAACAAGTGTTGAAGTTGTTGAAGGTATGCAGTTTGACCGTGGTTATATTTCTCCTTATTTTGTAACTGATACTGAAAAAATGGAAGCAGTATTGGAAAATCCTTATATCCTGCTTTTCGACAAGAAGATTTCTACAATGAAAGATCTTCTTCCAGTTCTTGAACCAGTTGCACAAGCTGGCCGCCCACTTTTGATCATTGCAGAAGATATAGATGGTGAAGCCCTTGCAACACTTGTTGTGAACAAACTACGTGGATCTTTGAAAATTGCAGCTGTTAAGGCTCCTGGTTTTGGCGACAGAAGAAAAGAAATGCTTGAAGACCTTGCTATTCTAACCGGAGGTGTCGTAATTTCTGAAGAAAAAGGATTAACACTTGAAGGTGCAAAACTGGATATGCTGGGTACAGCCGAAAAAGTCACTATTGACAAGGAAAACACTACTGTAGTAAACGGTAATGGTGCTAAAGAAAATATCGACGCACGTGTTGCTCAAATCAAATCTCAAATTGAGAAAACAACTTCTGACTACGACAAAGAAAAACTTCAGGAACGTCTGGCTAAATTAGCCGGTGGTGTTGCTGTACTTTATGTTGGAGCTGCTTCGGAAGTTGAGATGAAAGAGAAAAAAGACCGTGTTGATGATGCATTAAGTGCTACCCGCGCTGCTGTTGAAGAAGGCATCATTCCTGGTGGTGGTGTTGCTTACATCAGGGCTATTACTGCGCTAGAAGGTTTTGAAGGTTCAAATGCTGATCAAAACACAGGTGTAACAATAGTAAAAAGAGCATTGGAAGAGCCACTTCGCCAGATTGTTGAAAATGCCGGACTTGACGGTTCTGTAATCGTTCAAAGAATCAAAGAAGGAAAAGATGACTTTGGTTACAATGCACGTACCGACAAGTATGAGGCTCTTTATAAAGCTGGTGTTATCGATCCTACTAAAGTTGCACGTGTTGCTCTTGAGAATGCTGCTTCTATTGCTGGTATGTTCTTAACTACAGAGTGTGTTGTTGCTGAATTACCAACTGAAGAACCACCAATGCCTCCAATGGGTGGCGGCGGAATGGGTGGAATGATGTAAAATATTCCAAAATATATTCCTTAAAACCTCCAATGTCTATTGGGGGTTTTTTTTGTTTAAATAGGTCTTGCTGAAAAAGTCAGCAAGTAGTGAGATGAATCATAGCACCGCTATGGTGAACCGACCATAGGGAGTTCATGAATGTAATAAAAATAAAGTGAGTATGAATAACCGAAACAAGTAAGTGAAACGACTTATATTGAAGCAATTTCAATAGGCAATAGATTTTCTAATGCATATTCGGGGTTTAAGCAATATTGAAGAATTCCTTGCTCGTAAAACTCATACTATCCATATAACATGCAGATAATGTGTTAAAAATGAGTTTTTCAACAGGCTATATGTAGAATAAGTTAGATAATAAACCCATCAGGGAAATAAAAGTATCGCACCGGTTTATTATTATGCACCAATTTCCCTGTCCCTGAATCCCATTAAATAGAGGATTGCGTCCAGTCCAATGGTAGAAATGGCATGTTGGGCATTTTCTTTTACCTTAGGTTTTGCATGAAAAGCAATACCCAATCCTGCAATATTGAGCATAGGCAGGTCGTTCGCTCCGTCACCAATAGCAACGACCTGTTCTAAATGTATGTCTTCTTTAAATGCAATTTTTTTCAACCATTCTGCTTTCACCTCTCCATTGACAATTTCACCCAAATAATTACCTGTTAATTTTCCATCAACTATTTCAAGCTCATTGGCAAAGACATAATCAATATCGAACTTTCTTTGTAAGTACTTTCCAAAATAGGTAAATCCGCCAGATAAAATAGCCGTTTTAAAGCCATATTTTTTCAAAGTCTCAAACAATCGTTCAGCTCCTTCTGTGATGGGCAGGCTCTCAGCAATTTCCTGCATAACGCTCTCATCCAACCCTTTAAGCAAAGCAAGACGCTGCCCAAAACTTTCACTAAAATCGATTTCTCCATGCATGGCAGATTCAGTAATCCGGTCAACCTCTTCTCCAACTCCTGCCCGCTTTGCCAACTCTACAATAACTTCAGTTTGAATTAATGTACTGTCCATATCAAAACAAACAAGCCGGCGGTTACGGCGGTAAATATTATCGGATTGGAAAGCAATATCTGCACCTATTTCCTTTGAAACATCGATAAAGCTTTTTCTCATATCCTCGGTGCTTTTAGGGTTTCCGCGGACAGAAAACTGAATACTTGCTTTATTCTTCAATTCTGACTCTTCACCTTCCAAAGGCACCCTTCCGGTAAGTCGCGTGATATTATCAATATTTAACCCCTGCTGATAAATGATATCGGTAACTTTGGACAATTGACGGGAAGTAACTTTACGGCTGATTAATGTAACAATAAACCTGTCTTTACCCTGCAAATGCACCCAATCGTTATAGTTCGTTTCAGAAATTGGTGTAAACTTAACATTGATACCCAGTTCATAGGCTCTAAATAGCAGGTCTTTCAATACTGGGGCAGACTCTGATGAAGAAGGTAGTTCGAACAAAATACCCAAAGATAATTGGTCATGTATTACGGCCTGTCCAATATCCAGAATATTTACATTATAGCTGGAAAGTAGTGTTGTTAATGTTGAGGTAACCCCAGGTTTATCCTCTCCTGAAATATTCAGAAGGATTATTTCTCTTTTGTTCATTCTTTAGATTAAATTTCCAGATCTCAAGATACTTTTGCAAAATAACAAGATCTGTATACGAAAAGTTCGTTATGCTAAATAAAATATAGAAATTATTAATACTTATCAGTCTTGATCAAGTCACCTTCCTCAGTATAATACTTCCATTTGCCAGTTGGCTCATCATCTTCATATTCTCCTTTAATATAAATTTCCCCATTTTCATGATAGTACCGTAAATCTCCATTCTTTAGACCATCTTTAACTTCAACACTAATTTTAAGGTTGCCATTTTCGTAGAACTCTTCATAATTACGTGCATCAAGATCAGAAATAAGAATTTTTGGAACAGTATCAATCTGCTCTTCTATTTCTGGTTTGGTGGGTTCCTCTACAGGTGTATACTGGAAGAGAGAAAGAATTTCATTCGTATTATAAAATTGTTTTTTCCAATCTTCCAGCTCAGGTTGATATTGAGCTTTGAACACAAAATGCATCAATTCGTCTTTTTGGTTTAACTGCATTCCACCTCGAGAAAAACAGGTAATATATTTTTTGTTTTTTTTGAGTTTCGACCAACTCTCAGCGCTTGCAAACCCCCCCATGTTCTGATAAAGAACAGGAGGCTCGAAATACAGGTACATACTTGTTGAATTTTCGAATTGTCCACTAAAAGTCATATAATCCAACGACTTTTCAAAGGTGTTACCAGAAGTATAATCATCAATAATATTTTTAAGGGTCTGAGGGTGGTTACTGATAATTATATTATCATTGATGACTATAAAATAAGGTTTTTCAATTTTTTCAAGGGCTTTACCAAACAATACTTTGATTATACCTGGAAAAGCTATATAATCAATTGAGAATCCCTTATAATTAACCGATTTGATTTTTACCGGTGTATTTTTTTTAATCTGTTTCCACAGGATTTGTAGATTCTCTGAAGCCTTAGCTGAATCGCTTGCATGCAGGACTACTGCAAACTCATTGGCACGTCCCAGGTTGGATGGTTGCGATTGGATCATGACAATCTCGTCCTTCATCCAGGAGAACAGGTTTTTATCGAGATCAATTTTTAGTTTCTTCTCAAGTTTTGCAATATTTTCGGTATACTCCTCATAATCCTCTTCACCGGTTTGTCTCATAGATGTTTTAAAGAATTCGGAAGCATCGTCGAAGTTTATTTTGACCAAAGAAGCAATACGCCTTGGAACAACCGGGGCGGAATATATTTCCTGCTTTCCATTATCCAGTAGGGATAAATAATTAATATCATGCTCGTCGCCAAAACTGCTGTACCCTTCTATGGTCAACAATCCCTTTGGGGTCAGATTAAAAAACATCCCAGTATAGAGTATATCTCTGGTATATTTATCAAGTGTTTCTCGCATATCAGGCGAAAAGCTGGTCATAAACTTGGTGAAATTATTATGCACTAAATAAATACTAAAAAGTCCATCATTGCCTATTTTTGATGCTACCCTCAGATAATTGTAATCGCGACCAATGACCATTTGTTCTGCAGCATCTATCGATCTTTCAAGCAGTTTGGGATTGAACGAAAAGATTAGTTTTCCCTCGGCAAAGCACAGAAAATAATAATCTCTTTCTTCAATATCTAACATTTCTATTATTTTATGTCCGTTATAATCACGGCTTGTAACCTCATAGCCCTTGCCCATAATAGATTGAATAGCTTTGGCCGGCTTTTTGTACCCGGCAATCTTTCCAACATCTATAATATAAATATAATCGTACCCACCACTTGGCACAGGGTGCTGTGACATTGTCACTGCTTTTTTCCCAACCAACTTCAAGAAAAACTTGCTAGATTTGACCAAGGAGTCATAGGACTCAATATCAGCATTCAACTCGCTAAAAAACTCATTTGTTTTATAATGCTCCCATACATTGCTATGGACAATACTCCTCCAGGCGCCTATTGGATCATTTGACTCAACAATAACACTGGCATCTTCAGGAACAAAATAAATTGACCGGAATCCAGAGGAACTACGCAAATAGAAAAGGGTACCAACAACCGCCAGAATAAGGATTGCTGCAACGAAAATCAGGATTTTCTTCATGGAATAAAATTTTTCAGTTGTACATCTTGGCTGACCTATACCCTGGTTACAAGCTTAAATAAAGATGTCCAACGGGCTTACTCTGATTACTTTAAAATTAATTTCCCAAGATAATCATTATGTGGTCCATCAGCAAGTTTGGTAAATATAAATCCTTCATCAACAGCAACCTCCTTCATTTTATCCGCATCGATAAATAACCAATCAAATGGTTCTCCGGTAATATTCTTATAGGAAAGAGTATACCTAACCTCCCCATAATATTCGCTATTGAGGTTGATCCATTTGCTGCCATCCTTTTCATAATAAATGTAATCGATATCGCTCGAATCAAACAGTATTTGTCCATCGGGGTTTAATAGAAGCTTTAAATGTTGAAGCAATTCCCGCAGGCCTTTAATTGAACCAGATATCCCTATACCATTCATTAACAGAAGAATGGTATCAAACTTTTTAGCATTATAATCATAAATATTTCTACAAATAACTTCATGAATCCCCCTTTGTTCCATTACCTGACAACAGCCGGTCGATATTTCTAAAGCACATACCCTAATATCTTGAGATTGAAGAAACAATGAATGGCTTCCGGCTCCAGCTCCAACATCAAGCACATAGCCTTTGCACAATTCTAATGCTTTTTGTTCAAGAGCAGGCATCCTGGCAAAATCCCTGAATAAATAGCCAGGCTTTATCTTTTCTTCTCCGGAAATATTGGAAAATACCTTAATCCTGGCTAATCTGAACCTGGATTTAAAATAATCAATAACAGCTGCTCCAAAAGGATCCATATATATTAAGTTGAATAAAGATCAAGTATATTTTGCCACTGCCCTAACAGGCGAACCATCTCCATTTTCTATCTTCAAAGGAAAACAGAAGAAATTAAAATATTTTCCGACCAACTCATCCAAACCGGTCAGATTCTCAATAATAATTGCCCCTGAACCAAGTACTGCCTTATGATTTGGAAAATCTTCTGAACCGACCTCATCAATAGATATAGCATCGATTCCGATCCCCTTAAGTTTTAAAGAGCTTAAATACTGAAAAACCTCAAACTCTGGCAATGGAAATGATTTAAAATACTGATCTTTGCCCCAATACTGATCCCAAGAAGTTTGAAGCAAGATAAAATCAATATGACCTAGTTTATTAATTGCTTCTTCCACTTGGTGAACAGTTAAAAGCTGAGCTTTGCTATGTGACAGAACTATACCTTTGCCTGTAAACCGATCAATATCAAATTCGTTAATGGATTTACTTCCTTTAATAATATGTGCAGGGGTATCGATATGCGTGCCTGTATGAGAAAAGAAACTGAGCTTTAATTCAGCAAAACCATCAGCATCAATGTTACAAACGTTTTCAAAAACAGGGGGTTCAGTACCAGGATATACCGGCATATCTTCATTAAGAATATGGCTAAGATCAACTGTTTTCTCCAACTGCTTAAAATAAAAGGAAGCTTCTTATTTACTCGTCATCTTCATCAGGTACATCTTCAGCTACTTCCAGACTTTCGAAATTGCCAAAATCTGAATCTGAACTACTAGAAGAGTCATAATCATCATCTTCATCGCGCAAGCTGTTTTGTGGCATTTTAATGAGATATGAAACTTCTTCGGTCTCAAGAGGTAGGGCCAAAGCTAATTCTCCTGTTGGAGTCTGAAAATTGATCAGATTATCTTCATAACCATCAGGATATGCCTGTTTCACTAATTGTAGCAAACTCTTATCAAGAAGCTCGTACTTTTTTATAATTCTTTTCTTTCCCACAATAAAAAATAATATTGTATTTTACCTGAATACCTTAATATTAATTAGTTACCCAGCTTCCGGGCGCCTTAATTTAATTGCGATAAATGTAGAAATTTTTTTCAATTCCAAATAGGTTTACCGATTAATTAATCAGTATTTTTTTAAACGTCCTAAATTTCGACATTTATATCTTTAAGTTAACTACTTTCTACCAAAACACATCTGTTTTCCAAAAATAATTCATGTCCTTTTTACTGAAAAAAGTTGAATATCCACCCTTTTGTATCGGGTTTGCACCAATATGAAATGAAATTTTATTGTAAAAACAAACGTTTTTTATATATTTGCAGCCGAAATTTATGTTTATACAAAAAGGAAGTATGTTCCGAAAAGAAATTAAAGTACTCGATTGTACAATAAGAGATGGCGGCCTAATGAACAATTGGCAATTTTCAGATGACTTCGTAAAAGCAGTTTACAATGCTTGCGTTGCTTCTGGAGTTGATTATATGGAAATAGGTTATAAAAGCAGCGAAAAAGCTTTCTCGAGAGACGAAGTAGGAGCATGGAAATTCTGTGATGAAAAGGATCTAAGAAGAATTGTTGGAGATAATAATACTTCTCTGAAATTATCGGCAATGGCTGATATAGGACGAATTGAGCCTGAGGATATTCTTCCTGCAGAAGATAGCCTTCTTGACATGATTCGTGTTGCAGCTTATGCCCATCAGACCGATAAAGCTATTTGGCTTGCAGAACATTGCATGGACAAAGGGTATGAGGTTACCATTAACCTTATGGCTGTATCAACAGTTATTGAACGTGATCTGGAAGAGGCCCTTACTGATCTTGCCAAATCAAAAGTTCCAACAGTTTACCTTGTTGATAGCTTTGGTAGCATGTACTGCGAACAAATCGAAGACCTGGTTGAAAAATATATGCATTTCATGCCGGGAAAAACCATTGGCATGCACATGCACAACAATATGCAATTAGCATTTTCAAATACAATTACAGGAATAATTAAAGGGTGCAACCTTCTTGATGCAACTTTTCTTGGAATTGGCAGGGGAGCTGGCAATTGCCCACTAGAGGTATTGCTGTCATTCCTGAAAAATCCAAAATTCAAAATTAAACCTATATTAAAGGTTATTCAAGACCATCTTGTTCCAATGCAGAAAGATATTGACTGGGGATATTTCATGCCTTACATGATTTCAGGAGCTCTCAATCAACATCCTAGAAGTGCAATGAAATGGATGGATAGTGATAAAAAAGATAATTATGTTGCTTTCTACGAAAGTATGGCAGATAAAAACGACTTGTAGTTTTCATTGTTTTGATTTCATGGCAAAAGGGGAAGCCATCAGCCTTCGGGCTGGTGGCTTTATTTTTTAGGTATAGTTTGCTTGTTTATACAGATCAAACTTAATTGCCTTAATCCGATTTTATGGGGATTTAATAATATATTACCAGATGTATTGATTTAGAATCCTGCCAGTTTATTTCCTTTTCTGTCCAGACCTCTTGCCTTTAGAGAATTGTTTGGGTTTTCCCTTCGAATGGGAATATTTTTTACCTCTATTGCCAGAATGTTTTCTTACAATATATTTCGGCGTCTCCCCTAAGTCCTTGGGCACGTGAGCTTTATGGACTTCACTCCCCAGCAATTTTTCGATTCGCTGAAACTTTCCTTGTTCTTTCTCATTGATAAAGGTTATGGCTTCACCATCGGCTTCGGCACGTGCAGTACGTCCAATCCTATGGATATAATCCTCTCCATCGTTAGGAACATCAAAATTCATGACCAGGTCAATATCTTCAACATCAATCCCTCTGGACATGATATCTGTTGCAACAAGAATTTGTATTGTCCTGTTTTTAAAATCACGGAGTACCTTGCCCCTTTCGCTTTGTTCTAATTCCGAGTGAAATTCAGCACAGTTGAAACCATCACGTTTCAATTCCCTGTTAAGGTCTTTAACATTTACCTTGGTTGAACAAAATACAATTATGCTTTTATAGTTTTTTTCTTTAAGAAGTACCTTGGCCAATTTGTTTTTTTGGTGATTGTAAACAACATAAGCCTCTTGTTTTATTTTTTCAGCAGGACGGGAAACTGCTATATTTATTTCTGATGGATGAAATAGTGTTTTTCGAGCCAATTCCCGAATTTTGGTCGGCATTGTGGCAGAAAATAAAAGGTTTTGTCTCTTTTCGGGCAAGTATGAAATTATTTTAACGATATCTTCATAAAATCCCATATCAAGCATTCTGTCGGCCTCATCTAAAACGAGAAATTGAAGGCCGTCAACTTCAACATTATCCATATTAAGATGGACTTTTAACCTACCAGGAGTACTTATTACAACATCGGCACCAGTAGAAAGTGCTTGCTTCTCCCTTGAAAACAAGGACCCATCGCTCCCACCATAAACAGCGATTGAACTAACAGAGGTGAAATAGGAAATGCCTTGCATCATCTGATCAATTTGCATTGCCAATTCTCGAGTAGGAACAATAATCAGAGCTTTGGTCGAACCATCGTTCTTGCTATGTATAATTTTTTGAATAATTGGCAAGAGAAACGCTGCAGTCTTACCTGTTCCTGTTTGAGCAGAAGCAATAAGATCATTGCCTTTTAATATTATAGGGATAGCTTGTTCCTGGATTGGAGTAGGATTTTCAAAACCTAAAGCTTCAATGCCTTCATATATAGAATCATCAAAGCCGAAATCAGTAAAATTCAATAGTTAACAATTTAATATTTATACAAAACCTCCCTGACAAGACCTTGGATTAAATCAGATACATCTTACCAGATTGTTACAAAGGTATGAAAATAATAAGCAGTATTCTAATTGATATTCACACTAAACTGTTGAAAACCAGAAATCCAATGGATATTATTTTTCAAGTAACCAGTCAATTGCTGGCTGTGTACTTTTAAAAAGCTTCATAGGAATTGAAAATTTGTTGAAAACCATTAGAAGCATATTTAAATAGTACATTTTAAAAGCATTGCCATCGAAAACTACCGCAGCCTTTGTTAGACCGCGTTCAATGGCTCCCGGAATAGCCACCAATTCAAACCATTTCCTGTCCTCAGGACCTACTACTCCTTGTTTACGAAGATCTGAAATAAAATAAATAGCATCGTTCTTCTCAGCAAAATCAAGAGCTAAAGTATAATTCTCTCTATACTTTTCGCCAGTACATTTTCTTATCCAGACAAAATGCATCACCTTTATTTCTGGATAAAAATATGCCTGAACATCTTCATTATCCACAAATTTTTCAGCTTTATAATTTACTGTTTCCTGTTCGTTTATTGTAACCATTTCTGTAAGTCATATTTCATTAAAACGGCAGTCTTTTATATTTTGTTCAATAATAATATGAATTAATAGACAAAACAAAAGACCATGTTGTTCCCTATTTATAACTGTTAAAATTTCTATGCAAAAAAAACCTACCTAAGAAAAAAAACAAAAACATATTATACACACTTGCTATAATCAAACATACACCCTGAGGAATAAAATCCGGTTTACCTGTAAAACCTGCATAAATCCAATAGTATGGCAATATGCCAAATAACAAGGGCTAGTGTCAAGTTAAATATTGTGCATTATGCCAGATACCTCTACTGAAACAAGACCATCATAGAGATGGGTGGAACATCCACACTACCAGAAGCTTTCTTGATACCTTCCTCAACAATCCATGTATCCTTAACGGCAATTTGCCAATCTCCTTTAGGCAAGTTATGTGTGTGTGGCCATTTATTGGCATTGTAAACAACCAAAATGTTTTTCCACTTGTCGTTGTTAGCATGATCAGATATAGAAAATGCTACTACATGGGGATTGCCTGTTTCAAGAAAATGAAGCTTTTCTTTCAGCTCTTCTGTATTGTTCATGCGAAAGGCCGGATGGTTTTTTCGCAAGGCAATCAATCCACGGTAATAATCAAAAACATCATGATGTTGAGATTTCCAATCCCAATCTATCTGGTTGACATTGTCAGAAAGGTTATATGAATTATGCTCGCCATCTTTTGTCCGCAATATTTCTACACCTGCATGAAGAAAAGGAATGCTTTGTGAGGTAAGCACGATAGCATTGGCCAGCTTATGCATCTTCTTAATCTCTTCCATGGGTGTATACGGACAGGAGGCCTTAAGTTTATCGAAGAGTGTAAAATTATCGTGGCATGATACATATCCAATAGTCTGAGAAGGAGTATTTGCCCAGGGCTGTTCTGAAGATTTCACCTTTGACATATTAATTTCGGGATGATAGGTAGAAGCCACAATCCCAAATTTTATACTTTCACTTAATTGGTCATTGCCACTAATAAAGCCTGTACTTTTAGATCCAAAAACATTGCCCTTGATGGCATCACGAATATCATCGCTAAAGGCTGCAACATCGGTTAAATGCAACGTGTTATGCTTTAAAGCTCTGAGCGAATCTGGTAATGGACTGCTGCCGCCGGCCCAGCCTTCACCATAAATGAATATCTTCGGATCTATCGTTTTTAGCTCCTGGCTAATCAGGTTTATTGTTTCAATATCATGAATACCCATTAGATCAAATCGGAAGCCGTCAATTTTATATTCAGTTGCCCAGAATTTACATGATTCCATAATAAATTTCCGGACCATGTAACGCTCGCTTGCTGTTTCATTGCCACATCCCGATGCATTTGATAAAGAACCACTTTCGTCCTGGCGGTAATAGTACCCGGGAACTTCCCTGTTGAAATATGAATCTTCACTTTTATAAGTATGGTTGTATACAACATCCATGATGACCCTGATCCCATTTTCATGGAGTTTCATGATCATTTGTTTAAATTCCCTTATGCGAACTTCTGCATGGTATGGATCTGATGAATAGGAACCTTCGGGCACATTGTAGTTTTGTGGATCATACCCCCAGTTAAATTGAGGAGTGTCCAGGCTAGTCTCGTCTACAGTATGGTAGTCGAATACTGGCAAAAGGTGTACATGGGTAACACCCATTTTAATGATATGGTCAATCCCAGTTGTATACCCCTCTTTATTTTTAGTGCCTCTTTCTACTAAACCCAAATATTTCCCAGGAGATGAACTGCCTGAACTTTCATGAATTGTCATATCCCTGACATGTAGTTCATAGATAATAATATCATTAACTGATTCCAATGCTGGTCTTTGATGTGTTTCCCAACCTATTGGGTTTGTTTCCTGCATATCAACAACCATCGAACGTCTCCCGTTCACACCAACAGCTGTCGAATAGATTCCTGGTGTTTCTTTCAACCATTCACCTTTAATTTTAACCTGATAGGTATAATAATTACCTTTTTGGTCACCTTTTGCTTTCAGAAACCAGGTTCCGGACTCTCCTTTGTTCATATGAGTGGACTTAAAACAATCTCCACCCTCACCGCTATAGTAAAAAAGGATTTTAGCATCCTCTGCCGTAGGGGCCCAAATTTTAAATTCGGTATATTTTGGTGTGTAATTTATCCAGAGGTCAGATCCATGGTACTCCGGATAAGAATTAAAGCTTTCATACTCTACCGCTACATCCTCTTTTAAAACAAACAAACCCGACAAAAAAGCTAGCATGACAATTATTTTTAAGTACACAATAAAGATAGATACTGTAGTTCGGTTGAAAAAGCTTTGTTAATATCTTAAACTAATGTTGATAACTAAAGGTTGCAATATATCCCCTTTCATTGCTAAGGTTCGGTAAAAAGTAGTATTTGCCGTCATTAAGCAAGGACAAATCTCACATATTCTTTTAGTGATTTATACCCTCTTTTTTGAAAGTTGATCGTAATATTCGTAATTTAAAACATGTTTGAGCTGACTTTTACCATAATAGTGTTGACAGTTATGACTGCCTTGCTTATAATGGATGTGTACAAGGCATCTGTTATCATGTTTGGAGCTTTATTGGCATTCTATTTTGCTGGAATACTGGATATCGAGGAAGCTTTATCTGGCTTTTCAAACCAGGGTATGCTTGCCATAGGAGTATTGTTTATTGTGGCCCGGGCACTTCAAAGTTCTTCTGGCTTCACCCAATTTGTTGAACTTTCCCTAAAAAGTAACAATTCAAGATTTCTGTACCTTAAATTTATGGTTCCTGTTTCTTTGCTTTCAGCATTTATCAATAACATTCCGATAACAGCAGCTTTTATTCCTGTACTTAAAAGATGGTCGAAAAAAAACAATTTCCCTGCATCCAAAATTCTAATACCTCTTTCGTATGCGGCAATATTGGGCGGCATGTGCACATTAATCGGAACTAGCACAAATTTAATTGTACATGGGCTTTTGCTTGAAGAGGGTATGCCCGGATTTTCTTTCTTTGAAACCGGGAAAATAGGATTGCCTGTCTTAATCATCGTGTTTGTATATATGGCCCTGGTCGGTCATCGGCTTTTGCCAAACCGGAAAGAAAATCTGATAAGTTTTAATGAATCTTCCAGGGAATTTGTGGTTGAATTAAAAATCGAAAAAACATACCCCTATATTGGAAAAACAATAGACGATGCAAAACTCAGGCATTTAAGGGGACTCTTCCTATTTCAGATCATTCGCAATGGAGAGGAACTGGTATCGTTAGGTCCTAATGAAAAGTTGTACCTAAACGACCGACTTTTCTTTACAGGAATTCCTGAGACCATTTTAGATTTAGTAAAAACTCCGGGCTTACACCTTATGAAAGACCACGAATTTGATCTACAAAATATCGATTCGGACAAGTACAAAGCCTATGAAGCAGTAATATCGATTAGCTCTCCTCTTATTGGGAATACTGTTCGCGACAGTCAATTCAGAAACAAATACGATGCTGTTATATTGGCGATTCACCGCAACGGACACCGAATAAATAAGAAGGTTGGGGATATAGTTTTCCTACCTGGTGATACAGTGTTTATCTTGGCAAAAAAAAATTTTGGTGCAAAATGGTACAACTCATTGGATTTTTCTCTGGTAAGTGAAAGTTTTACCGAATATTCGAAGCCCCAGACCAAAGGAAACCTTGCTTTGGTACTCATGCTGTTTATGATTATTGCTGTTGCAACCGGACTAATACCTTCCTTGCTTATAGCCGCGTTACTCACAGCAGGAATTATGCTAATATCGAAGATTATAAGTATTTATGATGCTAAAAGTTCTGTTGATTTCAATGTGCTTTTAGTAATTATTTCTGCATTAGGTATAGCTAAAGCTGTTCAAAATTCAGGACTCGCAGAAAGCATGGCCAACTTATTTTTACAAACAACTGAGTCCCTTGGCACCTATGGAATTGTAGCTGGAATATTCCTGATTACCTGCTTATATACTGAAATAATAACAAATAATGCAGCAGCTGCAATTCTATTTCCCGTTGCCTTGTCTGTTGCACACCTAAGTGGAATTGATGTCAGGGCCCTGGTTCTAACAGTTACTATCGCAGCCTCAACATCATTTGCAAGCCCAATAGGCTACCAGACCAACTTAATGGTTTATAGCCCTGGCGGTTACAAATTTGTTGATTTCCTTAAAGCCGGAGTACCGATAAATATATTGGTGGCGATTGTAACAACTTTTCTCATTCATTTTATATTCGCCATATAGAAACAACTAACTTTATTGAAAACATTGCGTATAGTTTCAAATACTTGTAGATAACCACATATCATTATACTAGAAAATGAGTGACAAAAATATATTCCCAGACAGGGATAAATTTGTAACAAGAGCAGAAAAAGAAAAAGTCATTGGGCAAAAAGGGTTGGTCATCTGGTTTACCGGGCTGTCTGGTTCAGGTAAAAGTACACTTGCAACTGCTTTGGAAAGAAAGTTAATTCAAGAAGGACATTTGACAGAAGTGTTAGATGGCGATAAAATCAGGAACGGGCTCAACAACAACCTTGGTTTTACCGAAGAAGGACGAGTAGAAAATATTAGACGAATTGCAGAGGTTTCAAAATTATTTTGCAACTGCGGTGTCATTACAATTTCAGCTTTTATTTCTCCTACCATACAGATCAGGCAAATGGCGCGGGACATTATTGACAACAAAGACTTTTTTGAAGTATATGTAAGTACTCCACTTGAAGTTTGCGAAGATAGGGACATTAAAGGTCTTTACAAAAAAGCCCGTGAAGGAGCCATAAAGAACTTTACCGGAATTTCTGCCCCCTATGAAGTACCTGTCAAACCGGATATCAATATGAACACTTCTGGCAGGTCTGTAGAAGAATGTATTGAGGAGATTTTCTCTCAGGTTAGGGAAAAGATTCGTTTATAAAATTTAATCTACATAGACTATTATTTTAGATTTTCTTTTTTTCATTAAGCTATTTGACAAAATATTTTCAATATATTTTCTCAGCATAAGAAGATTAGTTACTTTTAAAATACCTATAAGACATACCAGAACTGAATTTTAAATAAAAAATTACAAAACATCTTTGTGAGGAAAAAGTCTTATCAAATATTTTTTGCGGACACTGCATTACTGTTGCTTTCGTTTTTTGCTATTCTCTTTATTAATAAAAGGGAAATGCAACAAACCCTCGAAAAATATGGCGTTTCCTTTCTAATTTTTGTTGCCATTTGGATTGTCACATCTTTGTTAATCAAAAAATACAAGCCTCATCAAAAGGAATCTAAATTAATTGAGCCACTTAGTAAGATTTTTATTTCAAGCTCGATCGTCCTGGGTATTATATCAACCCTAATGTATTTGGTAAGGATTTGGCATTATTCGCGTTTTATTGTTTTTGGGACTATACTTCTAACTACCAGCATTGAAACCATTTTTTACATCTTATTTTATTGGTTTAGAACGGCTACAAAAGTTGAACCTGAGGAAGAAGACAAAATAGATCCAACACTATTTCTTTCAAAAGAGGAGTATATTGAAAGACTTAAAAGCAATAAACTTAAACCCTCCCTTTATTTAAGTAACGATGATATTCGAAAGAGATGTGAGTCTATAGTGCATGAAATTGGTCGAGAAGCTTTTGAGTTTATTTTCACCTATGCGCCAATTGATTCAAAAAAAACCTTTATTTTAAGTTCCATCTCATATCTGAATATTGATTTATTAAGTTTTAACTTTATTGATTCAATTATCAATCTTAAAAGGATAAATGATATAAGATATATTAATAAATTCTTTGAGTCGGTAAATGAAAAACTTCAAATGGGAGGTGTATTTATCGATTTTTTAGAGACTAAAAATCAAAGAAAAAAAAGGATTATTAATAAATTCATTTTCCCGTTTAATTCTATTTATTATTGTTTTGATTTTATTGTTAAGCGTATCTTCCCAAAGTTTCGCCTAACAAAAAAAATATATTTCATTCTGACACGTGGTCAAAATAGGGTTCTGACAAAGGCAGAAGCATTTGGTCGGCTATACAGCTGTGGCTTTCAGGTTATTGATGAGAAAGAGACAAATGGACACCTATTTTTCATTGCCCTTAAAGTTTCAAAACCTCATTATCCGGTCAAGCCTACTTATGGCCCATTTATCCAGCTACAGCGTGTAGGTAAATATGGAAAAATGATAAAAGTCTATAAACTTCGAACCATGCACCCTTATTCTGAATTTCTACAAGATTATGTATATCAGAAAGCAGGCTTACAAGAAGGCGGTAAATTCAAATCAGATTTTCGGATATCAAATCTAGGAAAGTTTTTCAGGATGTTTTGGCTCGATGAGCTACCCATGCTTGCAAACTTAATTAAAGGTGATTTAAAGATTGTTGGTGCCAGACCTCTGAGCAAGCACTATTTTGAACTTTACCCTAAAGAAATGCAAGAAAGAAGGATTAAATATAAACCTGGATTGGTACCTCCGTTTTATGTTCATAATCCGAAAAGCCTGGATGAAGTGATTGAATCTGAACGAAAATATTTTGATGATTACGATAAACATCCCTTGTGGACAGATATAAAATATTTCTTTACTGCATTTTATAACATCATTTTTAAAAAATATAGGAGTGCTTAACTATTCGTCTTGAAAAATGGTGCTTGTTTGGTACTTTAACGCTTTAAAGTTGAAATCACAGGACGTTGGCTTTTTAACTTTTCTGGTTCACACCAAATCTTCAAGTCTGGGAAATGGGTAAAAAATAATCCTTTATTATCTGTGTTATCTGTAGTGAAAATCTTAATATTGTTTTACAATCTTGATTAATAAAGGATGAGAAGAGTTCGATTTTTGGTTTTCCTAATACTTCCTTTTCAATTTTTAAATCTATTCCTGAATGCCCAGGTAGTCTTCCAGGATATCAACAACAAAGCCATCTACAACTATCTGGATGAAATGGCCAACCTGCAATACATCGGGGTCAATTCTGTCGTAAAACCATATAGCAGGGAATTCATAGCAGAGAAACTGATGGAAATGGACACCTTGCGTATTATGTTAAACAGAAGACAGACAGCAGAACTGGATTTCTATTTACGGGATTATCGCAAGGAAATTCTAATTGGCAAGTATGATAATAAGCGTTTTGATGTCTTTTATTATAGCGATTCCCTTTTTACTTTCTCATTAAATGGCATCCTGGGCGGACAAGCCTGGTCGAATGAAAATGGCACCAACTATCACCGTTGGTATGGAGCAGAAGCTTTTGCCTATGCAGGAGAGCATTTGGGCATATATGCCAGTCTGCGCGACAATACAGAAAAAATAAGGCTGGCAGACACAGGTATGATAAGCATAAGAAGTGGAGGAAAATATCGGGGAGGAGATTACAGCGAAATGCGGGGAGGAATTACTTATGGGTGGAACTGGGGGCATGTAGCTCTTGTAAAGGATTATGTGCACTGGGGGAGTTCCTATCGCTACCCGAACATTATAGGTTCAAAAGCTCCTTCGTTTGTACAGCTTAAATGGAACATTAAACCAGCAGAATGGTTCGAATTTAACTACATACACGGTTGGCTGGTTTCAGAAATAGTGGACAGCTCCCGGTCATACACCTACAATGGCGTACAGCGTAATGTCTACCACAATAAGTTTATAGCTGCTAATATGTTTAGCTTTTTTCCCTGGAAAAGATTGAATATATCGGTGGGCAATTCGGTGATTTATTCCGACCAAGTGCTTAATCCAGCCTACTTTGTCCCGGTTTTCTTCTACAAATCGGTAGACCATACCTACAACGGGAATACCAATACGGCCGGACAAAATTCACAAATGTTTTTTAATATCAGCAACCGGCTAATTCCTAAAGTACATATATACTATTCGATGTTTATTGATGTGATGTCTTTCAGCACTGTTTTTAATAAAGAAGAACATGCCAATCACTGGAGCATGCAAGGTGGTTTCAAGTATAGTAATTTGTTGCCAAATCTTGATATCACTTTTGAATATACCAGAAATAACCCTATGGTTTATAAAAACGATACGCCAACCACTTTATACAATTCTAACTGGTACAACCTGGGGCATTACCTGGGAGATAATTCTCAGGAGTTATTTGTATCCTTGGATTTTAAGCCTATTAAAGGATTGGATATTAACACCTGGTATTCTTTAATTCAGAAAGGCCCTGATTATGAGTATGACAGAACCAATGATCCTATAACCGGAATACCTCAGGTATTAGGAAAACAATTTTTAGAATATGTTGAGTGGGAGAACAATGTTGTAGGACTGCAACTAAAGTACCAAACACTTAATGATTTTTTTGTTTTTATTGAGGTGGAAAAAAGAAAAATATCCGGGGCACGCGATGCAATCACGCGCCAGCTAAATGATGAAAGATATAATTCAGAGTTTTACCGGGGAGATACTTTTACATGGTCATTGGGAATGAATTTTAGTTACTAGTGAACATGGAGCAGTGATCGGGATGAGTTGTTGGCAGGGTTGGCACCTTTAGGGATTAGGGTTAGCGGAGCGAAAAGTGAAGGATGAAGAGGAAGGAAATTATTAGCTTATTGCGAGCAGGACGGACGGCAAGGCATGGAATCCCGATAGTTTAGGGAGACCAATGTGATCTGTAATTTTATCTGATGCTAATTGTCAGGCATTCATCAAACAAAATGCATCGGAATATTAATTCGTAAGGCAGATAAAAAAGACAGTGTAATACCGGGGTTAGACAATAGTCTTAACCCTTTTTTTTTGAAAGGATAAAAATAAAATAAATACCACCAGCCCAGCAAAGACTCCTAAAATATTCGCCAGTAAATCGTTGATATTGAAGGTGCGATAAGGCAGGTAATATTGAATAAATTCGGTAATAAAGGCAAAAAGAATACCTGAAAGTATTTTAATATTAAGTCTTTTGGTATAAGCCATATGAAATAACCTGGCAAAAGGTAGGTATAAAAAGAAATGAATTAAGTAATCTGCACGGAATTCCATTTTGAGCATTGGCAAATGAATATGTTTGCTTTTGCTAAAGGGGATAACTGATAAAACTAAAAGAGCAAATATATATGAGAAAAATATAAACTTACTTTTTTTGTAAAAGGAAATTTTATTTGAAAAAAGATGTATTAGATGCAATTTTAAGCGGTTTTTCACATTAAAAATAACCTATATACTAATATTATATTTTATAATTGCCGATAAGCATCTTTCTGCTGTTTGTCCATCCCATAGTTCAGGGCGGACTGGCTTTCGAAGCTTTTCCATTGTATTAAAGTATTCCTTACGAATTCTCTCAACATTATTACCTACCAACACACTGGCACCACCATTTTCTCTGAGTGTAACCGGACGTTCGGTATTCCATCTCAATGTTAAACATGGTGTCCCTAATACAGTGCATTCTTCTTGAAGCCCACCACTATCTGTTAACATTATTTTTGCATCCATGTTTAACCGCAACATAGCGTGATAACCAAGCGGATGCAACAGAATTAATTCTTTACAAGCAATAACCTTATCCCACAATCCGAAAGTTTTAATTTGTTTCTCCGTTCTAGGATGAATAGGCCAAATAATATTAAGATCTTTTGAAACTTCTTCGGTTAAGAAGCTCAAAATTTGAGATAATATATCTTTATCATCAACATTTGATGGCCGGTGCAAAGTCATCAAAGCATATTTATTTTCCCCCTTTAAAACTTGTCTGCTATTGACGGTTTGTTCAATCTTGTTTTCTGATAATGTGTTTTCAGTAATTATCTGCTCAATATTAATTTTTTCAGCTTTAGACCTTTGTGACTCAAGCGTATCAATCATAATGTTCCCGACAAATTTTATTTGTTCAGGTAAGACACCTTCGTTTAAAAGATTCTGCTCTGAAAGCTTATCCGGTATTAAAAGTAAATCGCTTAACCTGTCGGTAACCAAACGATTTATTTCTTCGGGCATTTTCATATCTCTACTACGCAGACCTGCTTCGATATGACAACATTTAACATGTTCTTTTTTTGCAGTGACAGAACAAGCAAGAGTAGCATTTACATCACCAACCACAACAACCCAATCGGGCTTTTCTTTTTTAATAACCTTTTCAAAAGCAATCATTGTATTTCCGACCTGCTCTGCATGCGAACCGGAACCAATGCCTAGGTTAATGTCAGCAGGAGGTATATCCAATGCTTCAAAAAAGGCCTTTGACATCCGATCGTCGTAATGTTGACCTGTATGAACAAGAATGTGTTCCACTTTATTGTCTGAATAGTTATTATGCTCCTTAATTACTCTGATGAATGGAGCTATTTTCATAAAATTTGGTCGTGCCCCTACTACGGATATAATTTTCATAAAATTTAATACTTAGTTAAATGACTCAACTAATTTTGGATTTTCAACTAAATGCTTCTTGCTATCAGGATAATCTTCAATAAACCATGTCAGAAATTTTGCAAGATCAATTTTTTCTGACAACATTCTATCCCTTTTTTCTTTTTGCTTTTTAAAGAGCTTCTCATCTTTTACTAATTCTTCTACTTTTAAAAATAATAATTCTATATTAGGAGGTTTTATACCGTAACCCAGTTGGTATTTATTTTCCAGTTCATCTAAATAGCCAATTCTGCCGACAAAATCGTTAAATCTTACAAATGGGGTACCAAGAACTCCAGCTTCTGCTGCCATGGTTTGACTGTCGCCAATGTATATTTTTGCGAATGCCATTACATGATGGATATCAAGAGGATTGATAGCCATTCTATATTTTTCCAGTTCCGATATCAGTTTAATTTCTGATGTAATATAAACTTTTCCATAAGGACTTAATATCTCAATTAGCTTAAGAGCAATATCAGAATTAATACCTGATATCCCGGTATCATGATGTGCTTTAAGTTTAGCAAATCGTAAAATAAAATATGGTTCTTCTGCTGAAAAATATTTCTCAACAATAGATTTATCAGGAACAAAATGATTGGGATGTAAATAGGCTAGTTCATGATAACTTTGGTATTTTACAGATTTATTTTCCCATTTACCATTATTACAAACAACAGGAGAAAGTATTTCGCTTGCCCAGGGATAACTAAATTTTGCATAAAAGGGAACAACATCTGCATCATCTTCATTTAAATTTATAGAAGGAATACCCATGAATTTTGTTAAATGAGAATTCTCGACACTAGTTCCAACCAGAATATCAGGTTTGAATTTTTTAGCAAATTGGCGGGAACGAAAATCTCGTTTTAACATGCCCCACAGTATTCCCAGCTTTGAATCTTTCCTCCCTTCAGATAAAATATTTGTGTAAGGTATATCAGCATGTTTAAGCAAATCTTCAAGTATATCTTTTTTCTTTATTAAAACTGCAATATCATTTTTTTCGTTTTGAAAATATTTGATTACATTTTTCAATAAATGAAAATGAGCAGGATGCCCTAAATAGAATTGTACACGCATTATTTTAATGACTTAAGTGTGGATAAAGCAGCAAACATCCACGCGTCGGACCAACGCATAAAAGATGTTCGAATCATATAGTTTTTAAATTTTCTGAAGTAAAAAGATCCATTCTTTTTCTGCATTTTTTCAATCATCCATTCTGAGACTTTCTGAGCAGACTTCTTATCCCCAAAACGAATAGTTGTAAGTATAGTTTGAGCTGCAGATGTACAATCTACAGGAAAGAGGTTGTTATTATAAAACCGTGGCATTCCTTCTTCCGTTATAAAAGTATTTCTATAATACGTGTATCCCAAAACTATACTTTCGAACCATTGTTTATCGCCCGTTAATTCCTGGTATTCATGCAAGCAATCTAAAACATACCCCGTATGATAATTATCTGTCCAATTACCTTTATTAGCCAATGAGTAATTCCAGGAGCCATCTATTTTCTGATTATCAATAACAAAAGCTGTTGCTTCTTTTGCTAGTTGATGGTATTCTTTATTTTTAGTTATATAATATGCCTGTGCCAGCAGCCTAACACCCTTCATGGACGCATTAAACACCTGTTGCTGATCGAATGGTGAATATGAAAAACAAAAACCTTTTTTAGCCGGAGTTCTGTTTAAATCTTTAACAACAAAATCTGCTGCACTTACCACTAAATCAGCTGCTTCTTTATTGCCTGTTTCCTGGTGTGCTATATATAATGCATTTGAAATTATACCTGTTGCAACGACAGTTGGTTGATAGGCGGGAATTTTTGCATGTCGTGCTTCCCAATCGAAATCGTAGCCCCAACATGTTCCGCTATAACCTTCAGGAATCAATGTTTTTAATTCATTTATTAGAAAGTCTATTTTCTGCAGATAAATATCCTGATTGTCTGGTTCTGATTTATACAAGCCTGCATAGGCCTGAATACAAAGGCCCAGCGTAACTGGATTATACCCTTTTGGAACAAATAACACTGGGCGAATGCTAAAAGGTAAACGTTTTACAAGTTGTTGTGTGCCAAAACGAAGAATTTTATTTGTTTTTAATACTGGCAGCTTGAAAAATGGTGATTTTAGTGCATCATAGGGATCGTAACCTCTATAATTATTTGTTTCAATGTATTGTTGTAGTTTTTTTAAACTTTGGTTCAACATAGATTATTTAGTCAACTGTAAAATAATAACTAACCGATTATTCTTTTAACGTATAATATTTTAATTCTATAAGTTTTTTAGAAATTTCTGCTAAAACCTGGCAGATTAGCTTTGTAAATTCTTTGTTCTCAAGCCGGACTGGCTCTTACTTTTTATTCACAAGCGTTTATTTTTATATGGGTTCATGAACTTGCTTTGCTCGGTTCCTTGGATGAAAAAGTAAGCAAAAAATCAAGAAAAGCCTTAGGCCACCCACCTGCCATGTCCAACCCGATTACGCGAGGCTTTTCATCCGCCCGCACTAACCATCAACATTTGTGCTATATATTGTTATACAGTATTATGAATTATTTTACGCCCAACTGAGAAGTATATTCTCAACACTAACTGATGGTTTAAATTAGTCCAAATGCATCTTGGAGATATGAAGATAAAAATTAACCGCCACGTTATAAAAGTATTTTTCTGTTTTCGGCAATGCTTTGAAGGATCTTAAAAGTGGCCAGTGTGCTTAAATAAGATTCTTCAAATGGAATTGGGCAAGATTCTCTGTTTTTAATTGATTTAAGAAATGCTTGCACACCTGCGGCATGTCCCTTGTCCTGTCCTTTATATTTTATCTTTTTCGACCGTTTCCCAAAAAGTTTAAAAGTTTTAAAATCGTCTATTTGAGCTACAGTTCCTCCACAAAAAACTTCGATGTACTCCTTGGGCACCGATTTATTGCCGTTTGCGAAATAATTTACAGAAGCTACACTTCCATTCGCCATTTTAAGATTAACAACTACCGTATTGTTTAAGTGATTGGCATCAGGAATTGCTTCGGCGGATACTGATACTATTGGACTATCGGCAATAAACATGGCCAAATCGATAAAATGGCATGCTTCGCCAATTATTCGGCCTCCACCAATTTCGGGATCGTTAACCCAATGATCGGGTGGTACGATGCCAGAATTAATACGCATTACAATCGATTTAAATTGCTCGGGCAGAAAATGTTTTTTTAAAGTTTGAATTGCAGGAGAAAACCTACGGTTAAACCCTACCATCACATGTTTATCACTTTTATCTTTTATGGCCTTTTCGTAAGCTTTTTTAATTTCTTCCAGTTCAGTCTCACTCATAGCAAGAGGCTTTTCAACAAACACATGCTTTTGTGCTGCAATGGCCTTTAATACAAATTCGGCATGTAAATTATGACGGGTAGTAATAAAAGTTGTGTTTATGGCCTTATCGGCTACAATATCATTAGCGGTTTCGGCACAGTAATTAAAACTGTACTTATTAGCAACATAACTGGCTGTATTGCCTCTACCTGTTGCAACTCCTACAAAATTGCAATGCCCTTTCATATTCGGTAACAGAGAACCCTGGGCAAAGGTGCCCGCCCCAATAAAACCTACATTAACTTCATCGGGGGCAAAAGTGCTTTTTGCTAACTCAACTTTCCGATTTAAGGTTTTCTTTTCGTCGTATTGAATTACAACTCCCGAGAAGGCTTTCTCTCGGGCCAATATCATATTGTATGCATCCGCTGCTTTTTCTAAAGGAAAAGTATGTGAGATAAGAGCTTCGATGTTTAAGCGACCACTACTAAGTAAATCAATAAAGCTCTGCATGTTTCTGTTTTCGGTCCAGCGTACATAGCCTATTGGATAATCCACTCCCTTTTCTTCGTATTGCAAGTCGGAACGGCCCGGACCATAAGAAGAAGACATGCGCAAATCAAGCTCTTTTTTATAATAATTTTTACGACTAAAACCCGTTGGTACAGCACCTACAATAACAACTTTAGCTTTTTTACGTGCTACTTCGCCGGCAAACTCAACCGGATCAAGCGAAGAGGTTCCCGCGGTTATAATAACAGCATCACTTCCGTTGCCCCTGGTAAAATTTTGTATCAGTTCTTCGATTCCTTCCTGATTCCGGTTATAGATATTACCTATTCCGGCATCTTTTGACTGTTGCACCTGTACATCTGAAACATCGATGCCAATAGGATACATTCCCGATGCTTCGAGTATTTTATAAGTCAACTGACCAATTATTCCCATACCGATAATCAGGCAATTCTCGCCCATTTTTAACTCAGCCTGACGTATGCCCTGTATTGCAATTGCTGCAAGAGTTGAAAATGCAGCCTGTTTTAAATCGATATTTTCGGGAAGCTTTACAGTTAAATTTTTAGGGACGGCAACAACATCGGCATGCGAGGCTGAGTTGCCTCCACAAGCCACAAAATCGCCAACTTTAAATCCGGTAATATCTTCGGCAACAGCTATCACTTCGCCAGCACAGCTATAACCCAATGCTGCCGGTGCTTCAAGCTTATTCATAACCAGTTTGTAGGTAGGTAATAAACCATTGGTTTTTACCATGTCGATAACCTGTTTAACTTCTTTCTGACGACTTTTGGCCTTTGCAATATAACCTTTTCGGGCATCGGTAACAGTTTTCCCTTCGGTACCGGCACTTATTACTGAAAAATAGTTGCGAACCATTATACAGCCTTTGTTTAGCGCCGGGAAAGGTACTTCGGTAATTTCCATGTGTCCCGATTTAAGTTGTTGAGTAAGTTGTTGCATACTTGTCAATTAATCCATTTCAGATACCATAAACGAAACGAAATTAGAGCATAAAGCAATGCTGAATTATCTTCATTCCCATTTATATGATTATTAATAATTTTTTTTATCTGCTCTACGTTGAAAGCAGAGAAATTATTAAAGAAATCCAAGTCGATAAGTTTGGTAGATTTCTCATAGTCGGATAGGATGCTCCTAAGTGGCATTCCAAAACCAGCTTTCCTCCTATTAATTAAATCGTCAGGCAATATTGATTTATAAGTATCTTTTAATATTTTTTTTGTGGTAAGGTTGTCGGCAATTTTATACTTTCTTGGTAAGCTATACGCAAAATCAGCAATTCGTTTATCTAAAAAGGGCACTCTGCCTTCCATCGCATTAGCCATACACATTCGATCTGTGTAGTGTAAGTTTTTAACTAAAAAGTTATCAAGTTCAAACAAAAATAAATTATCAAAGGGGTCTTTTGAATTATTGAAATATTCGTTAAAAACAGGAATGGAGGTATTCGCGGGTTTATTCAAGATAGAAATTGCATTTTCATAATCTCCCACAATACTAAATAATGCATACTTAAGATTCGCATAACCTTCGGAATATCTTCCGAATTGCTTCAAATGTCTTTTATACGCTTTGAATCTACCCTTCCCAGGATTTACATTACTAAAAAATAAGCCTAGAGGCTTTGATAGAATATTTGGGAAAGAATCGAATTTTTGTGAGAGCAATGTCATGATATGACCTTTATAACCACAAAATAATTCATCGGCTCCCATTCCTGATAGTATTACCGTTGAGGTTTTTGTTGCTTCTTTCGTTATAAGATATGATGGAATTTGGGAGCCATCGGCAATTAAATCGTCACTATAAAAAAGCGTTTTTGAAATCAGTTCTTCATTAGCTTCATCTGTACCAATATCTATTGGAACCATATTAAGGTCCCATTTTTTTGCTAATAATTGAGCAAATTCAAAGTCGGAGGTTGTGCCTTCTTTTTTTAAATCTTTCGATTCCTTTCGAGCTGTATAATGAGTAATATTCTTATTGTCTTTCAGATACCCTGCAATTATTGAGGAATCAATTCCTCCTGAGAAAAATGTACCAACTGGCACATCTGACATTAATCGCATTTTAACAGAACTTTCTAAAAGATGATAGAGTTCTTCTTTTATCTCAGAATAATTATTCGAAAGTTGAATTTTACTTACCTGCCAATAACGCTTTATCTCAAGATTAGCACTTTTAATATCAAATGATAAATAATGTGCTGGCTGTAATCGCTTAATATCTCTAAATAAGGTTTGGCTTTTCGGACTGTATTTAAATACCAAATAATTTTCGATGTTATTTAAATCCAACTCCGGCTTTATACCAAGAGATAATATACCCTTAATTTCAGATGAAAAAACTAATGACGCCCCGTTGTAATAATAATAAAGCGGTTTTACTCCAAAATGGTCTCTTGCAAGAAAAACCTTATTTTTTCTTCTATCGAAAATAGCAAAAGCAAAATCTCCATTTAGTTTTTCAATAAACGATATACCAAATTTAATGTATAATTGAAGTACAACCTCTGTATCAGTTTGGGAATGAAATTGAACATCTGATAGGTATTTATCGCGTAATTCTTTAAAGTTATATACTTCTCCATTATAAACAATACTTACTCTCCCATCAGAACTTGACATTGGTTGATGACCTGAAGGAGATAAGTCGATAATTGATAAGCGTGTTTGAGCAAGGCCAGAATTCAAATCTGGATACCAAATCACTCCTGAATCGTCAGGTCCTCTATGACCAAGTTGTTTAAGAGCTTCCTTTAATAAATTTTCGCTAGATGTATTTATTGTACCTAATATACCACACATAAAATCGACAGGCTTAATCTAATAATTGATTATAAATATCTAATATTCTACCACTAACTTTCTCGGGAGAGAAGCGTTGTTGAGCCATTAATGCATTTTTAGCTCCTATTCTTTCTCTTAGCTCTTTACTATTGAATAATTTAACAACATATTCTGCTAGTACTTCCGGATTATTCTCATCAGTGATAAAGCCATTTACATCCGTTTTAAAGAAAGTTGACAAACCACCTACATTAGTAGTTATTACAGGTAATCCAAATGCCATTGATTCTAAAACCGATGATGGCATTCCTTCAAAATAAGAAGGGAAGAGGTAAACATTAGCTTGTCTATAGCAGTCGGCTTTTTCTTTACCTTGCACAAAACCTTTAAATACAACATCTTCTATCTTATTTCGCAAGCAATAATCCTTTACAATTTCCAATTCGGTGCCATCACCTGCAATTGTAAGCGATACATTTTCCAACTTTGCTTGTACCAATTGATATGTTTCTATTGCTTCATAAATACCTTTAGTCTTTTCAATTCTTGCTAGGAATAAAATATTAAATTTTTCGCCAACTTCGGTATTTATATCCTCTAATTTGGGAACAAAAGGTATTAATTGAGTATCAACAACTGTTGTTTCTAAAAATACTTTCCTCTTATAACCCCAAAGAATTAATTGGTCAATATTTTTTTGACGCAAATCTATTATTGCATCTACCGAAAGATAAATCCTTTTTAAAACAGAATTAGGAAAAATATTCATCTTAGGAATTAATGCATCGTCCCAACCTCGAAAAAAAACTATGATTTTTAGACGAAACAGTTTACATAAAACAATATAAACAGTATCTCTCCATAGAGCATTTTTTGAAAATGAAGTAGTTGTTTGAACGCATTTAATTTTATTTCTAAAAAGGAATTTAGTAAACAACAGGTAATCAGACAACATGCGAATAAACTCGCTATACCATCCTCCTCTGCTAGGCCAATTTCTTGCTCCTCTTTCTAGATAAAAAATTGACTGAGGAATATTTGAACGTATGGATTTATAATAATTTGTAATGCCTCCTCGTGCATTTTTACCAGGTATAAGAATTAATATATTTTTATTTGTCATTTCCTATAACTTTATCTAGCACAAATAGCATCCATAATAGATTGCCATTATTCTCTTTACCTGATTGATGTTTCCTGACTATACCTATTAATTCACCCCGGCTAAATGGGAGGTTTTCTGATAATACTAATTGGTTAAGCACAGGTTCAAATTCTTTTGTTTTAAACCACTCTAAAAGCGGAACTACAAACCCTTTTTTAGGCGCCGATAACAATTCTTTCGGCAATTTTTTTGCTATAGTATTCCGTAATACAGATTTTCGTTCATAGCCCTTCATTTTAAGATCTTTATGAACCCCAGCCATAAACTCTATTAATCGATAATCTAGAAAAGGTGTTCTCGTTTCAAGACTATGAGACATACTCATTCTATCTACCTTTACAAGCATATCATCTGGTAATGAAAGCTTATAGTTTAAAAACATCAACTTATAAAAACCATCAGTAAAGCTACATGATTTAAGTAAGTCATTTAAATAATCTACAATAGGATAATAACTACCACTATTTTGCACTAGTCGATTAATAGAATCAAAATCGCCCCAACAGCCTTTCTGTGCAATTCGAGTTGTAAAGGGTTGTAATGAACTGTATAACACCCTTACCCTGCGGTTCATCTTATATTTATAATGATTGGATAAAGGTTGCGATATGCTTGACAATAGCTTTGGTAAACTTCCAGCAATAAAATTAGGTATCTTATTGTAGGCATGAGCAAATTTCTCTCCTTGATATCCTGTATAGCCAGACAATAGCTCATCACCACCATCACCTGTTAGTACCATTTTAACTTTATCAACTGCAAATTCAGAGACATAACCAGTAGGTATTGCAGATGAATCTCCAAAAGGCTCATCATAATAATTTACAATGTTATTTAAATCAGAATTAAAAGAGTGAGGAGTTACCGTCTTGGTACTGTGGGTGGTATGAAACTTATCTGCAACTAATTGAGCAAGTGCTGATTCATCAAAACCTTTTTCACTAAACCCAATGTTAAAGGTATTTACAGGCATAGGATGTAACTCCGACATTGTGGCAACTATACACGATGAATCTAACCCCCCACTTAAAAATGCCCCAAAGGGTACATCTGAACGCAAACGAATTCTAACAGAATCGGTAAATAATTCTTCGAATCGTTTATGAACACTTTTTTCATCATTTAACATATCTTTTTCAGATAACTGAGGCAACTCCCAGTATTTGCTGATTTTACAATTGTTTTCACTAACCAAGATACAATGACCTGGTTCGAGTTTATTAATATTTTTAAAGAATGTATAAGGAGCTGGAATATATCCAAGCATCATGTAAAGCTCTAAGATTTCGAAATTAAACTGATTGGGTATACCATACGCTTTTACGGCTTTAATTTCCGAGGCAAAAACAATTGAATTATCGATAATAGAATAAAAAAGTGGTTTTTCTCCCACACGATCACGCGAAATAAACAGCTCCTGGGTTCGATTGTTCCAGATAGCAAAAGCCCACATTCCATTTAACCGTTTTTGACAATCAATGCCCCATTCTTCATAAGCTTTTATTATTACCTCAGTATCGGAATGTGTAACAAAATTATGTCCAAGAGCACGTAATTCTTTTCTAAGCTCTATGTAATTATAGATTTCTCCATTAAAAACAATAGAAATGCTTTCATCCTGATTAAACATAGGTTGATCGCCTGTTTCCTGATCGATAATTACAAGCCTTCTATGCCCTAACCCCATATTATTCTTTACATAATAGCCTTCACCATCAGGTCCTCTATGGAAAAGCTTATTTGTCATTACTCGCAGAAGCTGTGAATCAACAGGTCTTAACTTATCAAAATGAAATATTCCGGCAATACCACACATAAACTATCCATCAACACGGTTAAACTGCATATGAATACCCTTTATTTCATCATATGTATATTTAGATTTAATCAATTTCAAATGTTTTTTAAGATCATCATCAGAAAATCTTAGCTTAATTATTTTACATGGCGAACCAATAGCAATACAGTAGGGAGGTATTTCTTTTGTCACAACCGACCCTGCTCCAACAATGCTTCCTTCTCCAATCTTAACCCCTTTTAAAATTAAAACTCTAGCCCCTACCCATACATCATCTTCAAGAATTACCGGAATATTTACTCCTCCAGTTTTGACATAGCGCATCTGAACACCAATTTCTGATAAATTATGATCACCACCCATAATCATAACATCCGGTCCAAACATGACCCCATTACCAATTTTAACCAAAACCTCAGTATTTATTATTGTTCTTTCACCAAAAAACACATCATTGCCAATTTCAATTAAACGGTGGTCGTTAAAAATTGAACTAGGACTAAATCTAAAATTCTTTCCACATATTCTTAATGAACGCTTAAGTATTAACCACTTTAAGGGCCAAAGAAAATTCGGAATTGAGCGTAAAATCCAGGTTAATTTTTGTGGTGACATTTTAAGCATTTACATTCTAGATTTATAGATTTTATTAAGCAATTTAGATGGAATTAAACATAAAGCTATATAAGGATAAACCTTGAAAAAAGAAGGAAACATTGTAATGACCTTGAAAAAGAAAGATAAGGCCTTCAGCTTTTTATTAGCATTTAAAAGATATTTTTTACCAACATGAAAATAATAAATCATTAATTGATATCTTTTACTAATTTTTTTTACTGTTTTCTTAAGCAACAACCTCTCATCCTCAGTAGAGTAGCCTCTCATAATCATGTTTTTTGAGATTTCATGCATTACCATTGTCTCCTTCCCGGATTTAAGCGTAATTGCATTAGGAGTTAATCTATACTTAATTAAATATTCGTTTAAATTACAGATTTTACCATATTTAGATAACTGATTCCAAAGTATTACATCTTCAAACCTATTTTTTATATCCTCATTATAATATCCAACCTTTTTTGCAATTTCTTTACGAAACATTGCTGAAGAATGAAATATTGGGTTTTTAATTAATCTTGTTTTTATATCCTCCCACGCAGTATAAGATTCATGATAGAAAATTTCCGCTCCTCCCTTTTCAATAATAATTGCCTTTGAACCAACAACAACATAATCTGGATTATCCAACAAAAAATGAACCTGCTTGTCCAATCTGGTTGGGAAGGAAATATCGTCTGAATCCATACGAGCAATATATTCACCATTTGACATTCTTATCCCCTTATTCAGTGAACGAGCCAACCCTTGATTCTCATGTTCAATTAGTTTTATTCGAGGATCACTATATTCTTTTATTATTTCTGAACTTTTATCAATTGATCCATCGTTAATAATAATAAATTCAAAATTTGTATACGTTTGATTAAGAATACTTTCAATGGCTTCTCTTAGGTAAAGATCCCCATTATAAACACTCATTACAACACTAACCAATGGTGATATTTGCATTTTCACTTAAAGTTTAATGAATTAAATAGACTTTTATATCTGATTTGATATGTATGACATTTAATAGCCCTTTTATACCCTGCCTCTCGTATTTTATTTGCCGCTCCTTCATTAGCAATATAAAATTTTGCTTTATCTAATAGCTCGTACTCATTATTAAAAACAATTACTTCTTCATCTGGTACATAGTGTTCTGCAAGTTCATCACTAAAATTAGTCATATATAAACCACCACTCATTGGTACCTCAAATTCGCGTAAATGTATATGCTGTTTTAGTGTTAATGAATTATTATTGTCTGTGCTAAATACTTCTAAGAAACCTAAATTGATTTTACTCTTGCTAAAGGTTTTTACCATTTCATCATCAGAGATAGGGTAATTAAATTTTTTCGGAAATACTTTTAGTAAATAATTCTGAGAATCTATTTCCAGTATATTGTTTGATAATTTAAACCTCGAAATTGCATTAAAAGTGATAAACGATTGCAATAAATCCTTTGTACGGTTAAACTCCTTGTACATTCTTCTGGCTTTTGGATATGGCTTTTTATATTTCCAATTGCCACCAAAACAATTTAAGTCTATCCCATTTTCTAATAAGTGTCGCACATAATAGGCCCTTCTTGCGTATCTAGAACCTATAAATGTCATATCAAACTCTTTTTTAACCGAAACTGGATGATAATAGGTAGGATTAGCTGCCATCTGAAACCAAATTGAGTTTAGGCCTAATGCATCAAATTTGCATTTTGCTTCTTTTTCGGAATACAAGCTATAATCAAACACCTTTGCCAGCCCTTCAACCAAATAAAACTGATGTGTATTATTACAAGAGAAATTTAGCGTTGGCAATCCAAGTTTCTTAATCTCAGTAATAACTTCAGGAAAAATATCATCTTTTGTGAAATACGAAAAAAACAGGTCAAAGGGCTCTCTCTTATGTTCCTTTTTAAAGATTTCTACGATATCGTTTGATAATTGCTCTTTATAAGCGGCAGTCCTAAACCCTAAATTATTGCTGGTACAATAATCATCTAAACGAAGAAGAAATACATCGTGCTCTAAATCGAGTAAGGGCTCATATAAATTCTTATACCAAGTTAAGCTACCTGGCACAGACATATTACCTGATGGATGCAAAACTAAAAATATGCGCATAATTTTATGAGAATAGTATATTCACTCCGGCCTTATATTTTCTATGTAGATAATTAGCAGTAATAATTGCTTTAAATTGTATTTTTAATAAAAATCCGTTGATTGAGTAATTTTCATTTCTACTCTCTAATATATCGAAAAAACTCATAAGTTTTTTCGCGCTCAACTCCAAAGAAAGATTATTACGAATATACAGCTGAGGGTGAAAATCTTTATAGTTTTTAACCATTAAATTTATTGCCTCCATTAACTCATTTAGCTCATAAATAATAATACCACATGTAGCATCGAAATAAGGGGCGCTCGTAGGTTTAAAGCTTCGCAGTTTTTTGGGAAACCTATAATCATACTTGCCGGTTGCCTCAAAAAGCGAACTAACATTGCAAACTACTAACGGCATATTTGAGGCTAATGCCTCTTGCAAAGCTATACCCTGACTCTCCGTTATTCCAAGCCAGATACCAAACCAACACTTAGCCAACACCTCTTTAAACTCTTTTTCGGAATAGCTTCCATATTCAATTAGAATAGGATTAAATCCCATATTTTTAACAGTAGCTAATACCTCTTCTAATAAAGCTCTAGATCGACGTTTAAAATACACCATAACATTTTTCGATTCCGAACGATTTATAGAGAATTCGTCTATATCAATTCCAGCCGGCCAAGTTTCTAATTTACTCTTTTTATAGTTTAATTCCTCCCAAACATTAACACACCAAGCTGATGGATGCAAATACAAGCAATGCGATAGACTCGGCAAAAATGCTGGAAGGTCTTTGGGTAAAACCACTAAATTAGGCCCAACCACAGCCGGCGTTTTATAAACAGCAACTTCAACTAACCCTGGTAGAGAATCATGTACCCAATTCATTTTATACTTACCAATTGGCTGATTAAATACATAAGGTTGTTGTATTAAATCAAGACCTTTAATTGTATTTTGAAGTACCTTATTGGGGCCTCCAACCTTAAGGGTCTTTGCCGAATTTGATATAATATTTAAGGTGATGGTATTCATTAAGCTGTTTTTAAATCCTGACGTATTCTATTCTCCTCCAGCTTGGTATAATTATATGCATTAATTGCAAACGAAAAGTATAAAAGCAATACAATTCCGGTAGATTCAAACCCAACCATATAATGAAATACTTGCCCAGATGTACTATGTATAATAAAAAAAACGAAAAAAATAATTATAAAAACAGGCAAGCCTTTCATATAATTATTTGCTGAAGAGCAAGTTTTATAGAGGCGATATAACTTTATATTAAAAGCAAACCAAAACCCAACAAATAATAAATACCCAATAACTCCCCCGTTTATTAGCATATTAGTATGCCCAACATGCCCATTAGAATTATTATGAAACTTATCTGAAAAAGCCCATCCAAAAATCGGACTTTCTTTAAAAATGACCATTTGCATAGGCATATATTCCGTAAATCTTTCAAAACCAGTTTCCCGAGCAGTATCCTCTTCTTTAAAATCATCCAGGGTAGTTAATCTCGAAGAAATAAAAGTAAACTGGTCTTTTACCTGAGGAAAAGCAAACAATAAAATTATTACAACAGCAACAATACTAACAGTGTATTGTATAATTGGCATAATGTTTTTAGAACTATATAATATAAATGCAACCCATGCAAAGCTAATTGCAACAATGTATCCACGGGTTGCTGTAAGTACAATTGAAAAAATTGCTACACCCATAATATACCGCAAATATCTCTTTGAAAAATAATCTTGTCGTATGGTCGAAAAATACATCGACCCTAATAGAATCGAAATATTCATCATGTACGAGTAAAATACCCGAGAACCAACACCTGATAACTCACCACTTGCCAACTTTTCGTAATAATTACCATACTGCTCATCAAATGGATTAAAGTTTGTGCCAAACAAAATAGCAAATTGCTGCCCCGAAATAAGTTCATATAACTGAGTTCCAAGATTAATAAAAACAATAGGAAATAATAATTTATAAAACTTAACCCATAACAATGGCGAATTCATTAGAGCGGGAATTGAAAATAATAGTGTGTACGGAATAATAAATCGAATCGTGCGAAATAAACGTGTTGGAGAAATTCCAAAAAAGAAAGATAACACCAAAAGAAACACACAATAAACCGCTAATAGTGTTATGCTATTCTTAAAATAGATTGGGACTTTCCGTTTTTTTAAAAGAAACTTTGCAAAAAGGCAAAAAATAACCAATTCCGGAAAATAAATATAACGCAACCCTGGAATTAGATATAATGGCACCGAATAATTATAATCGCGATTTGGGAAAAGTCCTCCTGGAGGATCTACTAAGAATACTAAAAAAACCAACCAAAAATAATCAGCCTTAGATCGATACATTGCTACCAGAATTACCAAAAATAAAACGCTGGAAATTACATTAGGCAGGTAGTATATACTAATAACACTCAATAAAATAAGACCTATCAAAAGAGCATAGTCATTTTTTATACCTTTCTTAAACAAAGTATTCTTTTCCTGAAAAGACAAACGGCTATTTTGATTGCGACTTTTCTTCAAAATTTTTATGAGTTTTAGATAATATATTTAACTACTATGAGTTTTAAATTCTTTAGAAATCTCGAATCTCCTCATAATCAATCCCCAATGCCTCCCTAAGAATTTCTTTTAAATCATTCGAATTACGCTTTAGGTTTATGGCATCGCAACTTTTATAGGGGTTTGACTTACTATAATCGTTAATAACTATGCGCTTACAATGTAACATACCCATTAATAGAGCATGGTACTTTAGCCCAAACTGTTCTAATTGCTCTACAGTAGTTTTTCGATACTTTTCGCTTCGGGCAGTGGTAATTACAAACTGAAATTTCCCGGTTTTCTGAAGTTCTAATAAAATGCTAAGGTTATCACTTAATGGGCCTGTTTCACCATAATTTGGAGGAAAGTGAGAAGCAGAATGTTCACAAATAACACCATCCAGATCCAAGAACAAGGTAGCATAAGAACGTTTATATCGTTCCCAATCTTCAAGGGTACCCCAATCGTTGTAATTCGAAACCAATTCACCCTTAAACGTTTTTTCATCCAACAAACATTGGTAAATTACATTACTTATATACCTATCGGTTTTCATATCCAATTTATCAAGAATCGATGTAAAAAGCTCGGCGTTCTCGAAACCATAACCTCCAACACAAAAATTTGGGCTAATTACTTCTTTCTCTACGATATTTGTAATATTCCCAAACTCGTCGGTTGCTAAATAGCTTTTATTGCTAGGCTTAATTAAGCCTGCACTATTTAAGTTACTATAATGTATAAAATTACCTGGTTTAATATCGGCAACAAACCGATTATCTGAATCCTTAATAAATATTGGACCTGTAATATTTGCCTGCTTTATTGCCTGATAAATAGTTTCCGGCTGATCCCTTGTTGGCTCAGGAAGTTCCACTAAGGTTGTTTTATCCATTAAATCATTATCTGATAATTCTTCGGCAAATCCTTTCAGAAACTTGTAATGCTCTTCATGCTCTTTTAAATAAACAAAATATATGTTGTCAAAATGGTTTAAATTAAAGCCTGAAATTGCTTCAAGTGCCATAAACTTACCATTCGGATGTGTTAACATCCACTTTGGCCTTACTCCTGGGAAGCGAGAGGAGCTTCCAGCCATTGGTACTATCAAATTCATAGACTAAATATTTTTGTTAGAGATTCTTCAATAAATAATAATTCATTCTTATTTTGCACATAAGGTACAATTCGCAGAAAGTTAAGCTTTTCTAAATACAAATACCATTCTTTTATCTCAGGATTGGCACGAATATAATTTAACAATATTTCATCAAAGTAACGAAAAACTTGTATAATTTTGGTTTCCTGATAGGAATTCAAGTTATTATCGATAAATGGTGTCCAGTGAAAAAAAGTATCCTGTCGTAACTTTACCAAATCGTTAATGGGCGTATCAATAAAAGAATCTAAAAAATCGATTAAATACACCCTTGTGGGTGTAAATATTTGATTGGAAAAAGTTAAATCACCATGAGAATACCCAAGCGGAATAGCAACCTCTGGTATCGATTTCTCCAAAGTACTTATTGTATCATATACAATTGAAGATACATCCTTTCTACTTGTCAACAATTGTTTTATTTGATTAAGCTTGTTTAGAATAATCTCAGGCTCTAAAACCTCTAACGACGCCTCTTGCAAGTTATGCGCCACAAAATCGATAAGCTTATTAATTAAAGTCTTTAATTGTACAACATTAGCTTGCATTATATAATCTGCATAAGACTGGCCACGTATATACTGCATTTCGAAACTTGCGGTAGAACTACTACTCTCAATAAAATCTTTAATAGAAGGTGTAACAAAAAAATTGTTCTGACTCCTTAATTCTTGAAATGTCTTTTGCTTTAAATATTGTTCTTTTAAACGGTTATTATACTCAGAACTAGAAGATGTCTTTTTTACTAATAACGCACCTGATTTATCAATAATTTGCAAATTACACCCTGATCTTCCTTCCAAGCCTAATAAACCTTTCTCCATCCTAGGTATATTCTAAAAGTATTTCTTTAGTCTTAAAAAATGTAATTCAAAAAAAGAATAGCTAATCCTAGCAATAACATAGGTAATAGCTAAATAAACAATAAAAAACAGAAACCTATATAAAAAGCCATGTATTATATTTTCAAACACACCACCTACTACTTTAATAACTAACACATGGTATATATACATGCCATACGATACTTGACCAATTTTTACAATAACCCCATTTTCAAATATTGGCTTAATAAATTTAACCTTTGAACTAATTAATAAGACAATTAAGGATGCAGCAAAGAAATTAAGGATGCTATACGACCAAAGATATTGATAATTTACTATGCTAACAAACGGGAACCCAAGTGTCGACAAATAGTCTAAAATGCTAAACGACTGTTGAATTGAGTTAACTATACCGGTCAGTAATGTTATAATAAAAATACTTGCAAAAATCTTACTTACAGAAACCTTAATATCCTTATAAAAAACTCCAGCAATACCCCCCAAAGCAAAGGCATCAAAATGACTAAATGTGAACCAATATATCGTATCTCCAATAATATAGTCTACATCAACTATGTTTTTCAAGTAACCTCCAAGTAAGTACCTTATCACAGGAACTCCAAGAATAAGCACTCCCGATACATAAAGCAATTGTTTCTTATTCAGAATAAAAACTAAAAATGGCCATATAAGGTAAAATTGTTCTTCCACGCACAAAGACCACAGATGATAAACTAACCCTTTTGAGGAGGAAAGTTCTGTGAAAAACGAGAAATTATATAAGTATGTTAGAATGTAGGGTAACTCCTTATTAAAATTTACAGGGTATTTATAAATAAGAAATATAATAAGTACTATAAAAACATATAAATAGTATAATGGAAATATTCTTAATATCCTTCTTGCATAAAAATTTCTAAGGTATTGTTTAAAGCCATATCTACTCTTATAACCATATAGTATTCTTGTTATTAAAAACCCTGATAACACAAAAAATACTTGTACGCCTATCCAACCAAAATTAAAGACCCCTGCATGAAACATTATTACCAGTATAACAGAGTAACCTCTAAGACCATCTAAGGCTGAAAAATATTTATTATTATTGTCCAATATCTGTGTTATAAGTTAGTTTGCCCGTTTAAAAACTCTTAAACGATCTACTTCAAACTCAAATTGTAATTCAGATGCATTTCTAAGTTCTTCTGTTAGCATCCAGGGGCCACCGTCTTGCAAAAGATAAGCCTTATCTTCTTGAGTCATGCCCGGCGAGCAATTGTGAAAAATAACATAGCCTTCCTTATTAAGCATGTTTATTGATGCCTCAAAATCGTCTTTGGTAGCCTTATAGGTATGATTGCCATCAATAAAAATAAGATCAAACTTTTCTTGATTATTATCAAGTTCAGTTAAAACCTTTACAGAGTCACCTTTTATTAAACATAGCCTATCGGAGTTTAATGCTTCTCTTATTACTTCGACTTTATAATTTTGCCATAAATGAGTATTTGATTCCTCTGGTTTAAAATCTTCGAACAAGTCGACTCCTGTAAAATTGGTCTTTTGGGTTTTTTCTAATAAAAATTTAATTGTGCCTCCGGCATAAATTCCAACCTCAAGATACTTTACCATACTATTACTTTTCTCGAGCAATAGTAAATATGCTAATAACGACCATTTTTCTCTTTCGGTTAAATCACTCACATAATTTGCTTGTAAGTATGCAGCGGTAAATTTCTTTTTCTGATAATTCTTCTGAATCTTAAGGATAATAAAATACGGCGTGATATTTTTTATAAACTTCCGAAGTTTACTCCCATTCATAGTTGCCAGGCCATAGGGCAGAATCTGTTTTATCATAATATAGGTTATTTTCTTAATCTACTTTAAATACTATTTATCAAATAATATCCTTCGAAATTTCGTTAAGCATTTTCTTAACAACAATAGGCCACAAGTATCTATTCATTATAAATTCTTGCCCTTGCTCGCCCATAGTTTTCAATTTATATATATTGTTAAATGCCTCTAGAATGGTTTCGGCAATCCTTTCTTCATCCGGCTCTACTATAAAGCCATATTTACCATAACCGGCAAATTCAGGAAAAGCACAGCGATTTAAGCCAAGTATTGGGGTTTTACAAGCAAGTGCTTCCGGATAAACCATACCATTAGGCTCGAACAATGCTGGCATAGCATACAAGGATGCATCTTTAAAAAGCTCAATAGTTTTTTCTCGAGGATATCCCTCGTAATAGGTTACACCTTTCTGTTTTGTATAAGTTGTGCCAACTACCGAAAGTTTGAGGGTGTTATTCTTTTTGTATGCAATTTTAAATGCTTTTAGTAAAAGGTCAAGCCCCTTATTGTGCTCTAACCCTCGGCGAAGAACAATAAGTATGTGCCCATTCGAATAATTCTTATGGCCATTAAATGGCTTTAGATTTGCCCCAAAACCGACATTGTATATTTTATCTTCCTGAATACCAAAATCATGTACAAGGCTCTGCTTAGTCCATTCATTAAAAGTAAATAAGCTTTTAAATTTATCGGTATATAATCGCGTTCCCTTAATGTGTGACTTTATGAAACTTTTCGAATACGAGGCTTTATTGTACTTAATGCCACCAAATATGGTAGCATCGCTATAGTTATATTGTGGTATGTAATTCGGTAGACTTTTCGGATAGCATAATCCACTTATATGCATTATATAATCGGGGTTTATAGTAAGCCTTTTATAGTTGGCAGCAAAATTACGCTCAATAAAAAACCTTTCGAACCAATCGCGATGACTAACATTTCCATATTGCAATTTGGTAATATTCTTATGCAAACCCTTAATTATTTTATTTTTAATAGAATAGTCGATAAATGCATGAATATCGCTTTGCTTTTGAAACTCATCAACAATTGCTTGTGTTGTTTTACCCCACGATGGGCTAACTGCTGTGTCTATTACTCCACATAAAATACCTTGCATAATATTCTTACCTTAATACTCAGAAAACTTAATGAAAATATCGCCCATTATATCATCTTTTGGGCTATCCTTTATTAAGGTTATAATATCAGGATAATCTACATAGCTATTAAAATGAAATTTGCCTTCGACACCTAAAAGAACATTTACTGAGAACTTTCCCAGCTTTTCTAAATGCTTAAAAATTTGGGTGGTTTCGGGCAAAAACTCTTTAGTAAATTCGAACGAAATATGATTGACAGGTTTATTTAAACCTCGTAACACATTTAACTCGAAACCCTCGACATCTATTTTAATGTATTTTGGGTGTCCATACTTTGCTAGAATATTATCAAGTGTTGATACTTTAACTGTTTCTGTTTTATTCCACTCGGCTGTATCAGAAAACCGTCCTTCATTTTTCCATTTATCAGACATGGTGGATATCGTGTTTGCATAATCACAAATACTTAATTCCATTTCACCTTCGCAATCCGATACGCCCAAATTTAAAATTGTAACAGCCTTATCTGCTTTATATTTTTTATTCAGGATTTTAATGCATTTCGATTGTGGCTCAATGGCTATTACACGAGCTCCTAATGTACGAAACACATTTGTTTTATCGCCAATATTTGCACCCACATCGATACATAAATCGTTCTCGTTAATAATTTGCTTGTAAAAAGCAATATCATTTAAGTGATTTTGCTTTTCAGCAGCTTTATTTTGCATGCTTTTTTCCAGGTTCTTTAACCAGGTATAAACCCCTGTTCTTATTAATATCTTCTTTAGCTTTGCATTCATTTAATAAAGATTATTTAAAACAATCTGGTTATATATTCTTGTTAATATTATAAGCCTTTAAAATACTACGCACCTCTTGTAAATGAGCCGAATTATTTGAAGCCCCGCTTAAGTTATTGGCATGCAATTTGAACACACCAGCTATTTTATTGCACTTGTAAAAATTCAATTGTTTATTGGCTCGTAAGCACCATTCAAAATCGCCAACAATTTTATATTGCTCGTCGAAAAGACCTACTTTTTTTATTGCGCTTTGCTTTAGCATAAAAAACGGACCACAAAACATTCCTTCACTAAAAAGTACTTTATTGTAGTCGGGTACTTTGCCAATCGAAAATCTAAATACTTTTAGATTAAAGACCCTCCTTAACCGCACCCAACCCATAATTAAGTATGGAAAATAAATAACTTCCCAGTCTTTATCGATTGCATCAATGGCATGCTTAAATAAGCTTGCAAATCTTATATCATCAACATTCCAAAAACCTATCAACTTTCCGGAAGCTAATTCCAAACCTCTGTTCCACGAAGCATATAAACTTTCTCGCGGAACCGATATAACTTTAACATGCTTGTTTTTAGACAATAGAGCTAACAAATCATTTTCAAAAGCAGTTGGTTCGTTTGCAACAATAATTACTTCGCAAAAAAAACCCAGATTTTGCTGTTTATTGAACAACCTCTGGATATTTCTAATGTATGTCGGAAGAAATTTCTCGCTTCTGTATAAAGAAGTAATTATTGAGATATCCATTTATTAATAAAAATGATTTATTGGTTTAATGCCTTCCTAGATATTACTACCATGTGATCAAAAGCATTTATTATACGATACGGTTTTTTTGGTTTTGCTACAAAAATAATTAGGGCCTTAAAAATATTCCTAATAAATATTTTTAAATTATCTGAAAACGACCCCATGTAAGACTTTCTATACGATGCAACCTCTTCAAAATTATTAATGTTTAAGAAATTTTTAATGCTGCTTAAAGAAAAGAAAGAGATATGTAAATAAGTACAAAAATAGTTCCACCTCGACCGGCCAATTAGGGCATTTAAACTAGTTATGTTTCCGGTACCCAACACCAACAAACCATCATCTTTTAAATAATAATTTACGAGTTCCATCATCTCATTGGGTGCTACTAGATGCTCAAGAACATCAAACATTAAAATAACATCAAATTGCTCACCTTTAAATGTGTCTTTACTAAGATAAGTGTTTAGCAAATTTAGATTTAAATGATTCTTCCCAAATTCAACAGCCTCTTGCGAAGGATCGATACCTATGCATTGCCAATTATTCGGATTAAATGTTTGCAATAAGAAGCCATATCCTGAACCAATCTCAAGCACTTTGCCCGATTTTTTAATTCTTTCGATTTTCCTCACAACAAATTCGTTGTCGGCTTGTCTATTATTAACTGGTATAGTATCCTGAGGGTAATATTCTTTATTTAAACTAGAATAGTATTTGTCCAATAAATTGGGGTGTATTATGGGCGAACTAAATCTGTGTCCGCAATTATCACATTTATACAAAGCTATTTGAGGCTTTTCCTGAATACCCAACCCTTTTAGAACATCTTCACTTGTATATTCAAAATCAAATTGCCAATTAATTTTGATGTTTGAACAGACTGGACAACTATCAATACTTAAATAACCTTTACCAATTTCTACCTCCATAATAAGGAACTTACTTTATATATAGCCATATACCTAATGTTTAAAAATTAGACCTAGAATTACCCATTGTTAACCTCTGAAATGATTTAGACTGTAATTATAAATCAAATAATCCAAACTGTTTTTTTTCTTAAAAAGTTGAATGTCTTTCTCTGTTAAAACAGCTGCATTATTCTTTTCTCGCTTTGTTTTATTAATATGGGGTATGGCAACCTTTTTCTTTCCTAACTTATTAGCCAATATATCCAACGAGTCTTGAGCCTGCTCTAGTATTCCAACAAAATAATAATTGTCAATACATTCTTTATAATTATCATATGTACATCCCAGCTGATTGCTAATATAATTTACATTATTGCATAAATAGGCATTAATTAGCGGATCTGCTGATAGTTGAATGTTTGAAGTAGGCTCTAAGAAAACAAACTGTTTTAATGTTAAAATACTAGAATCTATTTGCTTTGTACGCACAGCATAATAGTATTTCGAGATAATGGTTTCGAGCGGATCGCGTAAAAAAGTAATTAGCCGATAGTTTGGATTGTTATAAATCTTTGGGTACACCTGCCATAAATGATATCCTTGTAGGTGGTAATGTCCTTTTAAACAACAAAAAGACCTAAGTGATTTAAACTTAATAAAAGGTAAAGTGTAAACATAACGAGGCAACCCGATATCGGCAATTATTAAAAACCACTTACTTAATACCAAGCCAATGGATTCTCCACCACATTTAGGAATATGGTGAAATATGGTAATCGGATATTTCGAATAAAATGGAAATTTCAGGATAAATTTAAAATTAACCAGATAATGAATTAAGTAAGACTTAATCATTTTATATACTAGTTTTATTTTATTTGCGTTCATATGTATTGCTTATATCCAGAACTTACTCCTAATAAAGTAGGGCGTTATTGCCCCCAAATACCAAAGGCTCGCTTATTAATAATCTTATTATATTGCGTATATAGTATTAGTCCGATAAACAAAAACAAAATGCTTTGCGTAAGTACAATACCGGTTATGCCAATAATTTTAGTTAAGTAAATAGCTAATGGAATATTTACCAAGGCAGCAGTTGCAACACAAATTAATTGAAGTTTTATTTTACTAACTCCATTTAAAAAATTTATAAAAATAGTTTGCCAGGTAAACAGACTAAAATAAATAGCTATAATAACCGAAAGGCTAAAATCAATAACAATTTTATCGCCAACCCATAGTTTAATTATAGTTTTGCTAAATAATAACATTGTTATAATTGCAACATTAGAAAGCAGCCATATTTTTTGTAATTTTTTAATTACACTTCTAATCCAGCTATAATCTCCTTTAACCCAAGCCTCTGTTGTTGCAGACCAGAAAGGAGCAATAATAATTCCAAACATCATGTTTACAACATTAAAATATCGGAATGTAACATGATAAGGTGTAACCTCTTCGGGACCTAATAAATGCGAAATAATAAAATTATTTGTATTAAAAAGAACCACGGTGCTAATTGATATAATAAAAAATTTGAGTCCTAAATTAAGAAGCGAATTAGTGTACTTAAAATCTATAAACCTAAAACTTGGAGTATAATTATGATATCTTTTGCGGAATAAAACAAAAGTAAAAATTGTACTAGTTAATACGGGTCCAGCACTATAGCAAAAACTAAGTAAAAAAAGAGAGTCATTCGAAAACTGCATCACTACAATAATGGACACAAAACCGGTTACACTGCCAATGGTATTAATAAGGTAAGCATATGCAGGTTTTTGATCAGCATTTAATACAGTATTTATTGTTTTAATTATAAACTGATAACAGAATAATGTAAATACAGTATTAATAACAAGCCTAAGTTCCTGCTCAAGTTCTCTAGGCGCATTAAGCACTTCGCTCCAGCGAATAAAGCGAGATGAAACTAAAAAAAGTATAGCAAGCGATCCGAAAATAAAGAGTAACAAGGCATAGGTGGTGCTTACGAGTGTCTTTGCTTCTTGTTGTTTATTTTGAGCTAATGCTTGGGCAAATTTATTCCGAAAACCACTTGTTAGGCCAACATCAAAAAGTCCAAACCAAATAATAATTGAACTAATTGTAACCCATATTCCGTATTTTAATGAACTAACATATGATATCGCTAGAGGCACAAGAGTAAGGTTAATTCCAATATTAACAATCCTTATTAAAAATGAGCCAGCAATATTTTTTTTTGCCTTTATGCTTCTTTCATGTCCTGATAAAATTTTTCTATTTACTAAAAGTAATAAGTTATTTATGCTCATAAATACTAATTAGGCCTTACACAAGGCTTTGATAGAATGTTAAAACCATTTTTTCCTTTTTTCCCTTTTGTCAACACTATAATACTCCTCATAATATCCATATCCATAACCATAGCGATATGAATAACCATAATACCCTTTTACCTGTATATCGTTAACCACAATACCCGCATTATTAATTAATTTCTTCTCGTAAATGTTGTTTGCCAATTCAATAACCTGTTTATCGGAATAATTGTGTCGGATAACAAAAATGAACGCATCCAGCACATCTTTAAGTGTAAGAGTATCTGTTACAATAGCTATGGGGGGCGTATCCAGAACAATATAGTCGTATTCTTTTTTTGTCTGTTCAATAAAATCACTCATCCTCTTTGATCCTATTAGCTCTGCCGGATTAGGTGGTATAGGACCAGAAGTGGCAACAAAAAGATTATTGATATTTGTTTCGCTTATTATTTCATCGATCTGGTTTTTCTCAATTAGGTATGTACTCATACCTGTCTTATTCTCCAGGTTAAAAACCTTATGTACCTTTGGCCTGCGTAAGTCCAAACTAACCAATAGTGTTTTTTTACCTGCCAAAGCCAGTATACTTGCCAGGTTTACCGAAGTAAAGGTTTTCCCTTCGCCGCTTACAGCTGAAGAAACAGCAATTACCTTAGCATCCGGATCTTTTAGAATATACTGCAGATTGGTTCTTAAAGCACGGAAAGACTCTGCCAGGGAAGAACGTGGATTTTCATTTACCGGCAGTTCAGAGCCTTCCTTGTTATGCCCTATATTACCAACAATGGGAGCTTTCAGGTTAGCTTCCAGGTATTTTCTGTCGGTAATCTTTGAATTGAAAAAATCGATTAATAAAAGTAAAACAAGAGGTATGGTACCTCCTGCTGCCATTGCCATCATGTAATTCATCGACGATTTTGGCTTTATTAAGGTAGCATTCTCGGGTCGGGCAATATCCAGTATTTTATGATCGGAAGTGTTGGAAGCTCTTGTAATACCGGCCTCGGCGCGTTTCTCCAACAAGAAGGTATAAATCTGGTCGTTAATGGTAAATTCACGTTCAATATTAATCATTTGCCTTTCGGTACCCGGCAATTTCTGTACTTCGATTTCAATCTTACCAATTCGCTCGTTGAGTTCGGTAATTGCTATTTTGTTGCCTTCCACCAGGCTTTTCAGGTTTTCCTTTAAGGCGTTTTTGGTGTTATTTACCTGGTTGTTTACAATATTTAGCTGAGGTGAAGCCTCGGCAACACTTAAACTCAAGTTGCGGCGCTGTAAGTTTAATTCGTTTAATTCGCCAATCAGCCTGTTCAATAGGGGATCGGCAATTCCCACAACCGAAGGTGCTACCACATCGCTAAAATCAGCCTTTTGTTCTATGTATTCCAATAAGTACGAATAATACCGTTCCTTAATATCCAGCGCAGCTCTTTCGCTTTGTAAATCCTGCATTTTTTCATACAGGAATGAACCTTCCTTGCTAAGGTTAATTACCTTATTTGCCGAACGAAAACGCTGTAATCTCAAACCGGTCGATTCCAGCGAATCAACTACTCCTCTTAATTGATCATCGATAAACTGGATGGTGTTTTCTGAGGCCCTATTTTTTTCTTCAAGGTTTGTACGAATATAAACTTCTGAAAGCTTATTCAGGTAATCGGCAATTTGTTGGGGAACAAAACCCGAGAGGTTCATCAAAAGTATTGAACCTTTCTCGGCATTTACATCAACACTTAAACTATTGCTGTATTTCTTGGCCTGTGCATTTATACTGTTTATGGTAAAATAGTATTTGTTAGAACGCTGGTTATTAAAATCAAAATTTTCAGGATTCCTGAGGACTATATTAAACTTATTTTGTCCGGCTTCAACCTTTTTGCCGAAAACATAGGTGCCAAGAATGTTTTCACCTGCTGAAAGTTGGTATTTTTGGTTTGAAAGGATGGCAACATTAAAGGTGCCAGCATTTGTTCGTCCATCGGTAGTGTCTGGTATTACAACAAAAGGGCTTGCTGTATAAAGCTGGCTTTCGGCTATGTTTCTTCGCCCAATTGCAGTGTAGGTTATACCAAAGTCAAGTTCTTCCAATGCCAGGCGGGCCATCTTATATGATTTTAAGATACTTATCTCATTTTCTACTACTGCTTTTCTTTGTTTGTTGCGACCCCTTGAAAGTTCATCCATTATGCTTTCGACACTACCGGCACCCCTTTCGGGCTCTCCAACTATTAATGAGCTATTTACGCTATATATCTCCTGCGAATAGCGATTTACTAAATAGGCAATGGTAATTGATATAAAAAGTGTAATAGCAAACCACCACCAATGGGATAGAATGAGGTAGATGTATTTTTTTATGTCGATACCTTCTTCTTGGGGTATCTGGAAATTATTTTGTTGTTGTGGATCCATATTATGTTCAAGTGATTAAGTACTTATGATATTGAGTGATTGTGTCAGATCACTGTTATCACTTTTGCAACAACTCTGCAATTCTATTAGCTACAAGGGTTAAACCCGTAATATGCATTAGAAAATCTATTACATATTGAAACTGCTTCAATATAAGTCGTTTCACTTACTTGTTTCGATGCACCATAACGGTGCTATGATTTATCTCACCAAGTCCTTCTATTTTTGCACTTTCAACCTTCATAACGAAGTTCTAATACATAATCAGGGCTAAATTTAAAATGAATTATTTAGATTGTTTACTGCTTGCCATCCAAAGTTTCAACTTAAGCTAATTAAATTGAAAAATTGTCAAAATGTTGTATTTTATGCTTTGATTTTCTGATTATAAAATTTTAATCAATACACCAGCTCTCACAGTCAAACTCCTAGTGTTTCCATAGCTTCGCCCGGTCAGTTACAGGATTAAAATCTGCAATAACTTGGCTATCAGTAGTATAATTAAAATGCCAAAAATTAATTCGTCTGCTTGGCATACAGAAATTTAGTTAAATAAGGAGATATGCCCTAACTAAACCTTAAATTTAATTGTTCACTGAATAATTCTGAGGTAGGTTGGCGGTATTTTTACTAACAAATTCTGATTAATATGGTGTATACGCAACAGAAAATGCTTTTCCCTCGCACGAGAGACCAGTTCTCCAATCAAACCTTTTAAGGAGCCAAGTACAACTTCAACTGTTTGTCCTTTTTTGAAAGCAGTTTCTGTCAATTCAATTTCAGCATTGCTGTCTATTAAAAGTTTAAGGTGGTTAATCTGCTTCTCGGGAATACTAACAGCCCTTCCTTCGAATGTTACATACCGAACTACCCCATGTGTTTGTAGTACCAGGTAATATTCCCTTAATGAAATGTGTACAAAGACATAAGAAGTAAATAAGGGTACTTCAACCAGTTTCTTGCGGTCGCTCCATTGCCGCAAAGTTTTGTATAAAGGCAGGTAGGCATCCATACCTTCTTTTTGAAGACTATTAAATACTTTCTTCTCCCAGCGTGGTTTGGTATATACCGCATACCATATTTTATTTTCATCCTGAGTGCCCGTCATAATAGTACTTTTGTGATAATACAAATGTACTACTGATTGAAACCAATAACAAGAAGAAAAAAGTATTTGATTTTCTTACTAATGATAGCGCTGTTTTGTAGGAATTGTTTGTTTATGAAATAGAATTAGCATCTTCCTTAACCGCTCCCATAAAGGTATTGCCCGGGAATGAATCAAACCTCGCTCCGTCATGAATATAGGCTTCTATCTTTACCAAAGATAGAACAGGCTGTAGGCCTTATTTATTTCAACCTGATAGCATGGCCCCGGAGATGAACAATAAGAAATTCAAGGTTCTAGGTTGATAGAAAAGATGTATTCTTTCCCTATTATCGACTACTAACAGGTGAAAAATAATTCAGCACCAAAAACAGTGTTGTAATAGCCCCTAATGTCAAAGATATAGTAGGTATATTGTTCCTGAAGTTTTTGCTTTTTACTGGCTCTACATATACTATATCGTTAGGTAAAAGGAAAAATCCTTCGGATTTTAGAAGATCTGTACTGGTTAGGTCAAAACGGTAAGTCTTGGTTCCTTCTACACCTGGCCTTATTACCATAACCTTTCTTCTGTTTCCGAAAGTTGTAACATCACCGGCCGCACTGATCGCCTCAAGAACGGTTAGCTGGTTATTAAAATTGGTAAACATCCCAGGATTAGCTACCTCACCCATTACAGAATATTTAAAGGAAATAAGTTTTACTATAACTGTCGGATCTTTTAAAAACTTGTCTGTCTGGGCTACTATTGCAGTTTTGGCCTCCTCAAGTGTTTTTCCAACCACATTTACCTTGCCTATGACCGGGATTTCAACATTGCCTGAGTCATTGACATTATATCCATAAATATAAAAACTGGCGGCGTTATTATAAACATTTGCACCATACATTGGGGTAGTGTTTATAACTTCTGTGACTTCCTTATTCATTGAAATGATCCTGATAAACAATACATCGCGTTGTTGAATTTTATAATCGGGAAAGCTATAAGGGAAAAAGTTGATTGAATCGGCATTTGATTCTGCAGACTGCAGGTAAACCAAATCCTTATAGCGGGTACAGGACTGTAAGCCTAAAAAAAGGACTATCCCAGAATAGAATATTAGTTTATATATTTTATGATTTAGTATTTTCATTGTTTTGCTATAAGTTCCAATTTTAGTTAAAAAAAATCTTTCCCTTAGAAAATAAAGATTCAAGTTAAAAATAAAACTTCATTTTTCAATATCTGATCCCTGTGGCAAATAATTACCAACAAAATGCCCTTAAACAATTAAGGGCGGCACAAAGGAGTATTAATTTAGCAGAATTCCAGGTATTATCAGAACGACCTTAAACCCGAAATATGCCTTAGAAAATCTATTAACCTGAGTTCGATATAAGTCGTTTCACTTACTTGTTTCGGTTATTCATACTCACTTTATTTTTATTGCATTCATGAACTCCCTATGGTCGGTTCATCATAGCGGTGCCTTCTATTTTTGCATTTTCAACCTTCATAACGAAGCTCTAATGCATAATCCGGGATAAAAAAAACCGGGACTATAAAGGTCCCGGTTTAAATATTGAATTTGAAAAGTATCCTATACCAATACTTTTCCTGTCATATCAGCTGGCACTTCAAGCCCCATAATAGTCAGAAGGGTAGGGGCAACATCGGCAAGGATACCATCCTTAACACTTTTATATTTATCGCTTACTAGAATGCACGGTACCGGATTCAAAGAGTGAGCTGTATTTGGGCTGCCATCTTCGTTAACGGCATTATCGGCATTACCATGGTCAGCAATGATCATTGCTGTATAACCATTGTTTTTGGCGGCTTCAATAACATCACCAACACAAGAATCAACTGTTTCAACAGCTTTTACGATGGCTTCATAAATACCAGTATGTCCAACCATATCGCCGTTGGCGAAGTTAAGGGCAACGAAATCAACTTCACCCTTGTTGAGTTCTTCAACAATGGCATCGCGTACTTCAGGAGCACTCATTTCAGGTTGAAGGTCGTATGTGGCAACTTTTGGAGAATTTCTCAAAATCCTTGTCTCTCCAGGGAATTCATCCTCACGTCCACCGTTCATAAAGAAAGTAACGTGGGCATATTTCTCTGTCTCAGCAATACGGATTTGTTTTCCGCCGGCTTTAGAAACCACTTCTCCTATAGTGTTTTGTACATTTTGTTTGTCGAACAATACCTTTACACCTTTATAGTTCTCGTCATAGGTAGTCATGGTAATGTAATTTAATGGAATGGTTTTCATCCCATGTTCAGGCATATCCTGTTGTGTAAGCACAGTGGTAATCTGGCGCAGACGGTCGGTACGGAAGTTGAAACAAATCACAACATCTCCTTCATTTATGGTGCCCACTGGCTTGTTTTCGCCATCAACCATTACAGTTGGTTTGATAAATTCATCGGTTACGCCTTCTGCATAAGATTCCTCAATTGTTTTTAGAACATCTGTTGAAGGGGTTCCTGTACCGTTTACCATCAGGTCATAGCCAAATTTAATACGTTCCCACCTTTTATCACGGTCCATTGAGTAGTAACGGCCAATCAGCGAAGCAATTTTTACCTTGCTGCCATCAAAGTGGGTCACAACTTCTTTCATAAAACCCAGTCCGCTTTTTGGATCAGTATCACGGCCGTCTGTTAAACAGTGAACAAATACATCATTTAGGTCAAAGTCAGCAGTAAGGTCTCCTAGTTTAAACAAGTGATGGCTCATGGCATGAACCCCTCCAGGACCAATTAATCCTACAAAGTGGACAGCTTTATTGTTTTCCTTGGCATATTTATAGGCTTCAACCAATGTCTCGTTTTGGGCGATTGAATTGTCCTCAATTGCTTTATTTATACGCACAAGATCTTGATATACTACACGTCCTGCACCAATATTCAAGTGACCAACTTCAGAGTTGCCCATTTGTCCATCAGGAAGACCAACATTGTTTCCTGAAGTCAACAATTGTGAAGTTGGGTATTCAGCAGCAAGTTTGTCTATTACCGGTGTATTCGCCTGAAATACAACATCTCCTTTTCCGTGGTTTCCATTACCCCATCCGTCAAGTATTATCAGAATAGCTTTATCCATTTATCTATATTTTTAGATTTATTATCTATGATTTTTTACCGTCAAAAAATGAGCGGCAAATATAATTATAAACAACCAAATAGCTGTTAAGTTCATGTGAATTTTGGACCAAAAAAGTCTGAAAAAAGCTGTTTTACAATACTGTAAGCTCACTACAAAGAAAGATAACGTTGGTTTGACTCTTTTTGAGTCGAATGTTATCATTTGAGACAATAGCCAGGGATTTGTTGATATATTGAGCATACATAATTTTGGCTTGTATCTTATTTTAGGTTTTTTCGTAAAATAATACTTTCCTATTTTATTGGATTACACCAAAATACTTTAGAAAAGCCAAAAATCTTATTAATCCTCTAGTTATCATGGACCGAACCTATCAATTACAATTTTGCAAAGTCTGTAAAAACAGTCGTTTTTCTACTCAACATGGAATAATATGTGGATTGACAAGAAAACCTGCGGAATTCAAACAATCCTGCGAGCATTTCCTGGAGGTTGAGAATACAAAAGACATGTCCAGTAAACCTATAACAGTAGGTGCAAGCCGAGCTTCAAGGCAAAACTTTGGAAATTTGCTTTCCGGTTATTTGGTTTCTTTATACAGTGCATTGGCCATCTTTGCTTTCGCAGGTATAATAGGACTAAGCGGACTGTCAATTCTTATTATGTTTTTTGGTAGTCTCATAGCATTGGGATCAATAATTATGGCCATTTCAATGCTTTATAAACTATGGAGTTATATTATTGTAGAATATAGTATTCAGGGTTTAAAATTACCAGTAAAAAGTGCCGGTCAGGCAATAGGGTATCTGTTTATTCCATTCTTTAATTTGTATTGGGTATTTGTTGCTATTGGCCAATTGCCGATTTGTCTGAATGAATTGGCCAGAACAAGGCAGGTAAAAATCAATATAGGAGCAAACCTGGGTTTTATTATAGGGTTTTTATCTCCTTTGGCAATAATTCCTTATGCTGGGACTTTTTTCGGTTTAGTTTCGGCCTTTATACTAATGCCTGTGTTGTTAACCAAGGCAATTAAATCCATTGCACTAATTCCTCCTTATACCAGATCTACAGTAGGAGGATTACACATTACTGAAAAGATTGATAGTGCGGAGATAAGGGATTTTCGAATGTTATTTAAAACAGATGACCAAGGGTATAATTTCAAATTTGGCTTTCTATTTATAATTGCAGCGTTACTTTATAATCTTACTTATAATCTGATTAATAATGGATTAAGTTTTGATAATTATAAAGAAATCTATTCTTATGCATACCTGTTTTTTGATGCATTCTTCATTTTTGCTCTCATACTCATAAGTGGTTCTGTTAATAAATTGCTTTTTGTAATTTTTTCAGCTCTTTTCTACACAATAAGTGCAGCTGGTAGTATGGCTGTATTTTTTTGGAATTACAAGCATTCTATTCTAGGTACATTTTGGGGTTTTATGAATATAAATACTATTCTGTCATATATTGTTTATGGTGTTCTGTTTGCAGTTAGTCTCGATTTTGTTGTTTCGAAATGGGGAATAAAATTCTGTGCCATTTTAATCGCAATACTGACCGCTTCGGTTTCAAATCAAATTATATGGATTGCTGAAAACATCATAAACTCTGAAGAATTCGACTTTAATTATGAGTCTTTACTTTTTTCTGTATTGCATGTCGTATTTATCAGTATAAGTATTTATGTTGGCTTTAAGTGGCATGTTAATTGGACATCTGGTTATATTTTCAACAGTCAACCTAAAGAAATATTGGACTACAATTTAGAATAGGAAATAGAAAAAAGGGCTTCAATGTTTTCAAATGAAATCCCTTTTTCTATAAATCAAAATGGATTTTTACTTCTCATCCAAAAGTTTCTCAATTTCATCCATAATAGCATTCATGGCTTCGATAGTCTTATCGAAAGGTTCTGAAGATGTCATGTCCACTCCTGCTTTTTTCAACAGTTCGATCGGATAATCAGAACTGCCCGAGGACAAGAATTTAAGGTAATTGTCAACCATTCCTTTCTCTCCTTTAAGTACTTTTTCGGCCAATGATACCGAAGCTGTAAAGGAAGTACTGTACTGGTATACATAGAAATTATAATAAAAATGTGGGATGTATGCCCATTCCATTTCAATATAATCATCTACATAGCAAATACCCTTGTCATGTCCGTAATAGCGTTTTACGATATCGGTATATAGTTTCGATAGATATTCTCCAGTCAAAGCTTCTCCCTTCTCAGCAGCTTCATGCGTTTTAAGTTCGAATTCGGCAAACTGGGTCTGCCGAAACAAGGTACCTTTAAAACCATCGAGCCGGCTCATTAACAAAGACAGTTTTGCATCTTTGTCCTTTATTGTTTTAAGCATTTCAGCAAACAAAAGCTCTTCGTTAAAAGTGGAGGCTACTTCAGCTACAAAAATGGGGTAGTCGGAAGTAGGATAAGGCTGGAATTTATTTGAAAAATAGCTTTGCATAGTATGCCCTAGTTCATGGGCAAGTGTACTAACATCATTATACTGTCCGTTGTAATTGAGCAAGATGTAAGGATGCATATCGTATGCAGAACCCTGCGAATATGCACCTGACCGTTTGCCTTTTGTTGGATAAACATCTATCCAGTTATTTTCAAAAGCTTTTTTTATTGTGCTTGTATATTCATCGCCTAGTGGAGCAAGTGCTTTTAGCACCATATCCTGAGCCTCTTCATATGAATACTCCAGGTTAATATCCTTAACAACAGGCGCATATAGGTCAAGGTATTTAATAGTGTCTACACCCAACATTCTTTTTTTAATTTTCAAATACCTGTGAAAGGCATCCAGGTTCTTGTTTACATTTTCGATAAGTGAATGATAGACATCTGTTGAGATATTCTGGGGGAACAGGGCTGCATCTAAAGCTGATTCGTATTTTCTGGCTTTGGCATAGAATATATCTTTATTTATTGTCCCAGAAAGCATCTCTCCAAAAGTGGCTTCGTATTTTTTAAAGTTTTCGAAAAAAACTTTAAAAACCAGTTCTCGATCATCCCTGTTTTCTGAAGCACGATATTTACTGAAACCTGCACTACTCAGGACAACTTTTTCACCTGTGCTAAGGGTTACTTCAGGATTGATCATTTCAGCATTTTTATATGTGCTGTAAACCGAACTGGTTGTAGAAGCCATTGGACCTGTAAGAGCTAAAATTCTTTCTTCGGCTTCGCTAAGCGAGTGCTCTTGCTTACGGAATAGATCAAAAAGGCCCATCCTGTATTGCCCAAGTTTTGGCTCTTCTTTTATGAATCCTTCAATAGTCTTCCAGTCTGTGGTCAATATCTCCGGGTCGATAAAGGCCGCTTTGGTAGAAAAATCTGAGAAAACCTGCAGCATTTCTTTTTGCATGCCCGAATATTTCATGTTCTTGGTATCCTCATCGGAATGCATACTAGCATAAACTAAAAGTAGAAGGGCTTGTTTGCTTAAGTCTGAATTAAACTCAAGGCAGGTTAGCAGTTGTCCTGCCGATTGGGTTAAGGTCCCTTTGAAAGATTCAATCTGGGGAATTTTTTCGACCAATTGATCTTTTGATTCCTTCCAGGCTTCTTCTGAAGGGAATAAATCGTTCAGGTCCCATTTGTACTTGGATTCAATTTCATCTCTAGTTTTTTGACCGTTGATGTGTTGGACCCCTAAAATAAAAAGGATAAAAATTGCACTGATGGCGGCTTGTAATGTTTTGATTTTCATAGCAATATAATTAATAATATGACATTAAGCTTCCTATAACCAATAGGTAGCCTTTAACTTACTCTATAAATATTGCCGCTATAAATCGCTAAAGTAAATGAAAATCTTGAAGATCGAAAAAGGAAAAAGGAAATATATCTAGGGCTTGTTGAAAAAGTCAGAAAGTAGTGAGATGCGACTTGACAAAATGAAGACGTATTAGCATACTTCGAATTGCAGGCAAAGAGGTAGATTGCTACTTTCTGGCTAATACTTTCGGATTTATTATCAACTTTTTAGGTGCACATAATTTTAACCAGGATAATGTATTAGAACTTCGTTATGAAGGTTGAAAGTGTAAAAAATATTTACAAGCTTGATCAATTTTTTAAAGTTGCTTGCGGGAAGGGCTGAACGTTAAAAAGCAACACTAAATGTGTTGTTTTAGTGAGGAGCCAGCTTGCAGGGCTGATAAAAAAAAGTTGCTAGTGGGCGGCCTAGGCTTTTCTTGATTTTTTGCTTACTTTTTCATCCAAGGAACCGAGCAAAGCAAGTTCATGAACCCATATAAAAATAAACGCATGTGAATAAAAAGTAAGAGCCCGTCCGGCTAGAGGACAAAGGTTATTGACAGCTAATCTGCCAAGTTTTTGCAGGATTTTTAAAAAAGCTGGTAGAATTACAAGGATATTTATCAACGCAACTATTTTTATTTAGTTGATTATGTCGTATTTCATTTTTAACTATTTAATAGATTTTCTAATGCATATTCAGGGTTAAAGCAAAGCGCGTTTAGACTTACTAAGCTAAAAGGATAAGGGAAACGGATAGAAGGAAAACAAGACAGTCCGTAAGGAAAGACCAAATGCCGATAAGGAGTAGACAAAGGTCCATAAGGAATACAAGAATGTCAGGTAACTATAGCCGAAATGCTTTAAGGAATACAAGAACGTCCATAAGGAACGCACAAAGGTCCATAAGGAATGCACAAACGTCCATAAGGAATGCACAAACCTCCATAAGGAACGCACAAACGTCCATAAGGAATGCACAAACCTCCATAAGGAACGCATAAACGCCTTTAAGGAACAAGCAAACCATTCTCCAATAAATATTGGGGATTTAAATAAATAGTTTAATTAACCTAAATTTCAATTAAATGGGAACAAAAAAAACGTTATTGGAAGCTGAAACATTAGAACAGTAACGTGTCGCATTGGAAAATGCAGAAAACCAAACCGAAATTGCATCCGTAATGGCTGAATTGGGCTATGACAATGCAGAAATCACAGAAGGCAAGGCATTACTGGTTACCACACGCCAAGCCTATGATTTCAACCAAACAGAAGACGAGGCATACGAGGGTTTTTCAAGTGTAAAATCAGAGCTGGAATCTACTTACAGGTCACATCGCAAAAAAGCGAAAGTCGTGTTCAGAAAAGATTCGCTTACAATGGATAAGCTGTCAATTTCTGGCAGTATTCCGCAGGCGTTTGTTCGCTTGTTGGAAAAAGCTAAAAAGTTTTATTCCACAGCAGGCGCAGATGAAGATATCCAAAACAAGCTGGCAAGGTTACAAATATCAGTAGAGGATATTACTGCTGGTGGTAAACTAATAACTGATGTAGAAGCAGCAAGGGCTTTATACCTTAGAGAAAAAGGTGAATCACAAAATGCAACAAAAGTAAAAGATGCTGCATTTGCCAAACCAGACCAACGTTTGCGGGAAGAGCTTACAAAACCATCCTGGTTTACCAAAAAGGCATTAGACTTTTCCCCTACACAAAAAAATAAATTAGCTCAGCTGAGCTCCACTTCGTTCCGGTTCGTGCTCCGTCAGCAACTTTAATGCAGTTTGCTAGAGAAACAAAGAGTAGTATAAACATTAAATCCGGATTATGTAATTGAACTTCGTTATGAAGGTTGAAAGTGCAAAAATAGAAGGACTTGGTGAGATGAATCTTAGCACCGCTATGGTGCTTCGAAACAAGTAAGTGAAACGACTTATATTGAAGCAATTTCAATATGGTTTAGATTTTCTAATGCATATTTCGGGTTAAACCCAGCTTACTTCTTGAATTCTATTTCTCCAACCAAGAAGTCGCCTTGTTTGTTGGGCTCCAGCTGAAGTGTTATTATTTCTCTTTTCTCATTGGCAGAACCAAAATTTGTATATACAAAAGCACGTACTGTTACATTCCCTAATAGGAGCTGTTTTCTGGTTCCAAAAAAGTTCACATCTATTTTATATTTTCCTTCTATAGCATGTTTTAAGCGGAATTCCTCTGGTCCATATCCTTGTGTGATGTCATTTGATATTTTGCCACCAATTTTTGTTTGGGTGTTAGAATAGCTACATCTTTCACTCTGGGGGTCGGTAACCCACAGATCGATATCTGTATCGTTGGCATCCCAGTCAATCACAATTCTTATATCAACTGGCATTTGCTTTATAAAGCATGCGTTGATTTCTGAGAAGTCAATTTTATTACCGTGATGGTGAATAATATTGTTTATGTCGTGAAGCACAATAAGCTCAATGCCAGGAAAACGTGAGATAATATCACTGTCCCAATCCTTATCAATAACCTGGTAAAGACTGTTAATTGCTTTCTGATATTCACCTTTTTGACTATAAGCCAGTCCAAGATCAATATAGGAATGAGGTTCAAATGAGCGGGTTTTCATTACTTCATGGAATACAGCCAATGCTTCATCGTAAAAATTATATTCCAATAATTTTCTTCCCAGTGTCCGCAGAAGTTCAGGGTCTTCCAGCTCGAGTTCTGCCAGGTTTGAAATTACTCTTAATCCTTCATCCCGCTTTGATTTCTGGAACATATAGGTAGCTACATCGAAATAGAAGGATGGATTACCTTCATTGTCATCTTTAAGTTTTAAATAGGTTTTATATAGATTTTCTGTATCAGTAGCTTTCAGGTCATTCATATAAGGGGCATTGCTCTCCCATTTGTTTACGGTAATGGAAGAAGAATATTCCGATAGTCTGCCTTCTTGTTTTTTCTGTTTGCCCTCACGGCTTCGTGATACTGAACTTTGTCTTGGTGCAACAGTCTCTTCTAAATCTGCTTCTGCAGCCATATTAAAATCAACTCCAGAAACTTCTAAATCATCGGTTGTGTTTAATTGATTTGGTGAAGATGGAGATGGAGCTATGTCATTATCATGTAGGATTTTTTCTTTAATTTTATGGTCACCTACAGTTTCCCACCAATTGATATCTTCTTTAAACTGTTGGCAGATTTGATCTATACGATTTTGCCTGAATGTCTCTCTATCTTTTGTCTGTGTAGAAACAAGGGCATAATACTCATTCTGAAGCGATTTTGGTGGAACAATACCATACCTAACATAATCCTGAACATTATCCAGGACTATTAAAGAAGTTCCTGGTGTTACCAGGCTAAATTTCTTTCCGTGCGCCTTTATATCTTCGCTACTTCCTTCGACCAATAGCGATTTAAGCTTTTTCTGTGCCCATATACGTTCGCCAATGTTATTTTGTATGCGTTTACTATTGTCGACGAGTATTGTATGCGATTCAGTAATTGTATTTCCAAATCCAAAATGGAGCGTTATTTCATTTTGTGCACCTTCAGCAATACCAGAACAGCTGAATTGATGTGTGACTGTTTGTCCGTTTTTTGGATAAAACTCCTTAATGCTTTCATTGTTGTATTCTGCACGAATAAACCTCTTTTGTTCATTTGTGAGGATTTGAAATGCATGCTCTTCAGAAATTCTAAATGCATCGATATAAGTTCCGTTTGATGAAGAAGAAATGAATTCCAAAAGATTATGGTCGGTAATGTTTGAGCTGTTTATAGCTATTACTGGCGATTTGAACCGGTATGTGGGTATCTCGCCAAAATTGGATAATCCATCAGTAAACAGTAAAATTTCTTCTGACTGTAGTTGATGAAAATCTATGGCGCTTAGGTTTGTAGCTCCATCATAGGGGACAGATTTCAGCAAATTTATTAAATCAGGGCATTTTCCACCTTTTATGCTAAAGGTATTTGTTGAATGGAGTGTATTTGAAAAAGTGATTAAACTTATCGATCCCTTATTCATCCATTCCAGGTAACGCTCAAGAATCGATAGCTCTTTATCCAGGTCCCTGTTTTTTGCTGAGGCTGAAACATCCCATACAACGGTAATGTCAGCCGGTTTTGCCTTGTTTCTCATAGCCTCCTGAAGTCCCATGTTGATATAAAAATAGTTGTCGGAGGTTACAGTACCCTTATAGGTTAAAACTTCATTGATCTGATTTGGTTTTGGGATGGCGAAACTTAAATAAGTATTTAGTTCGGCATCCTTTTCCTCGTATTTACTGATGAACGAGTTATGGATTTCTGTAAAATTTAAATTTATAGCCGGGTCTTTACTGTTTAGTGGCTTGGGTTTGTTCATGACCACTTCAACTTGAACAGAAAACTCGGCTAAAATGTGATTAAAGTTTAAAGGCAATTGGTATATAAATTCCTTTTCGTTGCCCCTCAGCTCTTGTTCAAAAGCAATAACAGCTTTTTTATACCCTTTGGCAGGAATAGGATAAATACGGGTTTTAAAATTATTGCCCTTGGTTACTTCTACTAATCCGGGGTCGATGTTTTGTCGAACAACAGCTTCAAAAGCTTGTGTAGCTTTTTCCTTATCAACAACAACGCCTTCGCGCATTTCACCATTTACGTCCAAGGCATACCGTGAGACAGAAACTCCATTTGCCAATGGAAAATTCAATTCTCCTTCCATGATCCTGTTGTTGTGGTTGTAGAATTGCATTTCGAAAGTTGTTGTAGCAATATTTTCTACAACGAAAACAGAAATATCCAGTTTTCTTAACTCTATAGGCTTGTCATCTGACGAACCTGTTTCAATGGCGGGAATACGAATGGTCTGTGCTTCTAACATAGTGGTAGATAGGATTATTTGGAGTAAAATTATTATTTTTTTCATAATATACTTTTTAATGCTGTTTTTCTCAGTTTTTAAGTTGGACACCTTTGAAGTACTTTACTTCAATCGTATATCGAACAATTGAAAAGTTGTATGCCCCAAAAGTAACGACCATCATTTTATTCTCTTGTTTATTATATGGATGCATATAAAGTTCAAATTCCATAAAAACTTTTATTTATTTACAGAATCCCATCTGTTGGGGCTCTAATTCAAGTTATTAGACAAAGAAAAAAAATTATTGCATATATAGTTTGATATAGATCTTTGTATTCTGTCAGGAAAGTATGGCTATACCTGGTGGCAATTAAACTTAGTGCCTTTTTATTGGTATGGCAAAATTGTTCTTAATTTGTATCCAGATGAATATGTGCCTAATTTATTTATAACAGAAATGAAGGATTAAAATAACCTTATGTGTACAAATAAACCAATCAAACTCATACAAGACTTAATTACTGAAATTCAAAGCTATCAAGACCTTGAATATCTTCAGCTTGTCAGGAGATCTGTTCCAACGCGTATGAAAATGATTGGTATTCGTGGAGAAAATCTTAGGGAGATATTAAAAAATTAAGAGAAAGGACAAAAGGATACTCCGCCAGGGAAAAAATCGGTTTAGCTGTTCAAATGGGGGATATAGGTATTTTCGAATGCCAGCAGATGGGATTTGAGTATTTGGGAAAGGACAAGCAGGCATTAAAAGAACTCATAGAGAGGGATATAGATGCGTTAATGGTAAATATGGATAATTGGGCAACAGTTGATAGTTTTGCACTCCACATTTTGGGGTATGCTTACAGAGAGTCCATTATCTCCATAGATAAATTAAAAACATTGTATCAGTCTGATGATTTTTGGTTGCGAAGGTTGGCAATTGTGTCAACAATTCCGTTGAACCTTAGGTCAAGAGGAGGAAAAGGAGATCCGAAACGTACACTTGAGATCTGCGAATGGGCCATCGATGACCATGTAGATCTAATCAACAAGGCAATGTCATGGGCATTGAGAGAACTGTCCAAAGTTGAACCTATACTAGTAGTTGATTTTATCAATCAATATGAAAGCAGGCTGCATTATAGAGTCCTAAGGGAAGTTCGGAATAAAATCAATACAGGAAGAAAAAACACAAATTAAGCAGCACGATATAGGTTGCCTCATTAAAGGAAAGAAGTAATTTCTGAGTATAGGGTTGAATTGTTTGAAGTAGCACTACATTCGCATTTATATTCCTGATACTTAAAAGATTCATTTAATTTTTAGTTCTATAAATATTTAGAATCATAGAAATATTTTCATAACTTACCTAGTGAACCTATTTTTTAACATAAACTCCTAAATATGAGAATACTATTAACAGGGATTCTTGTATTTGTAATTTGGACCATCCTTTCAACCTGGCTCTATGTGAATAAAATCAGACCAGCAACACAGGATGTTCCTATTGCAGAGCAACAAGTCCCCAAACCTGAGCCTGTTAATCAGGCTGACCCAATTGAAGAGGTAACCCCCAAAAAAATTCCAGATGATCTAGTGTTTTATTTTGATTTTGATGATGCTGATGTCCATGCTTCATTGCTTAATGATGACAACATTAAAGATTTTAAAACCTGGATCATGGAAAATGATAGTGTTAAACTATCTATTACAGGACATACCGATAACAAAGGTACAGATGAGTACAATATGAAACTTGGTATGAGAAGGGCAAACTCGACTATGCATTATCTTGCTGGAATAGAGATTAATGCAGAAATGATCACCTCTTCAAAGGGTGAAAGCCAACCCGTTGCTGATCAGTCAACTGAAGAGGGTAGGGCAAAAAACAGAAGAGCAGTAGTAACAATTAAAAAATAAGGGTATGAATCAACAAATTATATATATTATACTAGCGGCCGGACCAGCTATTTTAATGGTCGTACTATTAGTCGTAGCAGGACTAATTGGATATTTAACTGCATGGTTTTATGCTAAATCGGTGTATAAACCAATAATTAAAAACCTGGAAGACGAAAAAACAGCATTGAATAAAAAAGTAAGCGATCTAAACTCAGAGATTGATAAACTAAAAGGAAATTTAGATAGTCTGAACCAAGAAGTGGAAGGACTCAAGAAAGAAAACACCAAGCTTGAGAAAAAATTAAATGAGCTTGAAAAGGAAAATAAGCAATCTTCATAATTTTTTGTAATACAGCCAATTAATAAGATTATAACTTATTAATTGGCTTTTTTTGAAAAATGTGACAAAGGATTTATAAAAATAAAAGTGTTTGAATCTACCTTTAGTGTGGAGGAAAATCAAAATTCTAAGCTAGAAAACCATAAAGGAGAACCGGCAAAGTCTGCCAGGACTGGCTATCGCAGTGGATAAAAATTGAGCATTCACACGAATTTCGTATTTTATAATACTAATTTATTGTAAATTTTTAAAACGACTGAAAAACAGGTCGTTATAATACTCTTTTTGATATATTTCTTAAAGCTTTGCAGGTTAATTATTCTTCACACTTCTTATAAGCACGCTAGAACAATAGGGGTGAAATCGTGTAAATTATGTTAAGTAGAATTGGTGGAAATATCTAAGGAAATATCAGCAGAAATTAATACTTTCGAACCACTCAAAAGGGAACAAGAAAATATTATGAAATCGAAAATATATGTAACAATTCTATTTTTTCTTTTCATGTCAAGAACAAATCTTAGTGGTCAAACAAATCACTTAGAACTTTCGGTTTCCCCAACCTTATCCTACAGGAATCTGGTTCAGGAATATGTCAACCACCAGATAGGTTTACGATATGATTTTGGATTGGATTATTTTAGTACAATAAATAGTACTGTAGTTTTTGGAACAGGTTTGGGATATAGCAGGATGGGGTACAATGCTAGATTAGATACTTATGCTCCAAATGGTTCTGTATACAGAGCCAAACTTTCGACTTCCAGAAATTTTGTGGAACTACCTATATTTATGGGATACTGGGTGAAAAAGCAACAAAAAAAACCTGTTTTACTTAGCCTTAGCTTTGTCAATCAGGTTCTGGTTAGCCAAATTATAAAAACAAATGATAGTGAATCAGATATATATAATTCAAAAGATAGATTTTCAGATATCAGGTACAGTAATCTAAAAATCTATAACATTGCTGTAAAACTAGGAGCTACGTATGAACATAATTTGGTAAATAATATCAGTATAAAATATAGTCCTTTCTTTAAATATGGATTGATGAATATGAACAATATTCATGATTTTTCATTGGGATTGAAGATAGGATTGGGGTATTATTTATAAGAAAATAGGATAATTAAAGTATTGGTATAACTAATTTCACAGGTCTAAATTAGTAAATGTATAGCTTCATATAAATAACATAACAATTTAATTAACAGATAATAATATGGTTTTATAAAACATAATTATTTATTTAAAAGTGTATTTTTTTTCTCACAATTTCGAATACAGTATTATTAAAACATTCCATTTAAAAGACAAATTATGAAAATCTTATTTTCCTTTTTCTCAATTTTATTGATCTCAGGTCAACTATGCCTGGGGCAGCATTATTATAATGATGCTTTTACTGCCCAAAAAGCTGACAGTTATACTATAGATGGTGTTGGAGATGAACCTTTCTGGGAATCTTGTGATTGGTACAACATCGAATATGTCTGGATACCCTATGGTGGAACCATGGTTTCCGGAGACTTTACCGGAAGAGTGAAATTTGCCTGGACTCAGGAAAAACTGCTAGTCCTTGCCGAAATTGAGGATGATGTATTGTCTGATACCCATGTGGATCCTCAATCTAACTTTTATAACGACGACTGCTTTGAATTGTTTCTGGATGAAGATTACTCGGGAGGTTGGCACCAGAACAGTTATAATGCTTTTGCCTACCATTGTGCCATAAATGAGGAGGATGTTATCGATTCAGGAGATGACGATGCATCGAATGTAAATTTGAAAGATCATATAGAGTTTGACCTTGATACTGTAGATGCTACACATTATGTGTGGGAGCTTGCTATCACAATTTATGACGATAGTTTTAACGAAAGCAATGCAAGCAATACCTCAGTTAGCCTGTACCAAAACAAAGAAATGGGGATCGCCGTGGCTTATTGCGATAATGATGGAGGAACTGAAAGGGAAAATTTTATTGGCTTGGTCAATGTTGCTGCCGAACATTTTAATTCAGCATGGCAGGATGCCAGTGTTTTTGGCAAACTAACATTGGATGGACCTGTTTCAGGTGTGGAAGAAATCAGTTTGGCCAATGCTGCTGAAGATATTGGGGTTTACATGAATAATATGAACAATCTGGTTATTCAAAATTTGGGTGATTTCCATAAACGAACCATTATATCGATATATGATTTAAACGGAAGGTTGCTCAAAGAGTCATCTGTTTATTTAAAGGAAAGAACTACTTTGGATATTGATGATTTTTCCATGGGAACGTATATAGTAAACCTGAAAGCTGATAATCTTTATTACTCAAGCTTATTTTATAAACTTAAGTAGTATGATTCAGGTTGATATTAGGGATCTTACAAAATTTTTATGAGGACTATCTTCCAAAACCCGATTTTTGTTAAAACTTACTGCGAATGGTAGAAGTTTTACCCTTAGGCTAAGAGTGTTCAAAGTGGAGTTTCAAGCATGCTCCAACAACTCTGGTTGATATAAAGTATGGAAAATTATTATTTGAGACAAAAGAAAAGCCAGTTCAACAGAACTGGCTTCTCCTAATACCATATGCTAAAAATGGGGTTAAACTACTTTAACATTTACAGCATTTAGACCTTTAGGGCCCTGTTCAACATCATAGCTAACTTTATCCCCATCGGATATATTATCTACTAATCCATTCTGATGTACAAATACATCTTTACTACCGTCTTCCGGCGCAATAAAACCAAATCCTTTTGATTGGTTAAAAAATTTAACTGTTCCGTTACTCATAATATAAAATTTATTTATCCGCTAAGTTAATAATAAATAAATAAAAGCACCAGAGAAATTTAATGAGAAAATGAAAAAAAATTACATCTTCCGTTCTGATTGTATAAAATAATTCAGAAAATAGCTGATTAAACCCGGATTATGTATTAGAACTTCGCTGAAGGTTGAAAATGCAAAAATAGAAGGACTTGGTGAGATGAATCATAGCACCACTATGGTCATTCGAAACAAGTAAGTGAAACGACTTATATTGAAGCAATTTCAATATGTAATAGATTTTCTAATGCATATTTCGGGTTAAAGTAAATTCTCCCAGAAAAGCATTGGCACTGATTTAATAAAGGTATATATGAGTTACTTAGCTGCAAAATTTCAGTCAAGGGCATTTGAGGATACCTCAAAATAGTTACAATCTCATGGATATTATTGAAAATAGCACTTATTTTGCAAAAAAATACAGTTTTCATGAGACAACTACTTGCAGTTATTTTATCCATAGTTTACTATATAATATTTGGTCTGTTGTTATTGGTTTTTCATGCAATACAAGTCATTGCATATAATTTCTTTGGATATACTGCCCATAAAAAAACTGTAGATGTTTTAAATTTTTTATTGATTCAAAACCTATATACATTGTTCTGCCGGCCATCTTTTCATGGATTTAACACTATTCCAGAAGGTAAACCCTTGATTATTATTGCTAACCATCAAAGCATGTACGATATTTCTCCAATTGCTTGGGGATTCCGTAAACACCATACCAAGTTTATATCAAAGAAAGAATTGGGAAAATATCTTCCAAGCATATCTTATAATTTAAAGAAGGGGGGTTCTGTACTAATTGACAGAGATAGCGGCATGCAATCTATCAAGGAAATATTGAGACTCGGTAAAAATATTGAACAAAAAAATTATTCGGTATGTATATTTCCCGAAGGCACGAGAAGCAAGGATGGAAATGTAAAAGAGTTTCAGCCTGCAGGCTTAAAAACGCTTCTAAAAGCCGCACCCTCTGCGTTAATCATTCCTTTTGTAATTGATGGCAACTATAAGCTTCATACCTATGGAAAGTTTCCCTTAAACATAGGGTTAAAATTAAAGTATACTGCCTTGGAGCCAATAAGCCGGGAAAATGTGTCGGAAGATGAACTGCTAAAAATCGTTGAAGAAAGGATTAAAGCCACTTTGAAGAAGAATAAGTAATGTCTGTTACATCGAAGTCTTCAAATGCACATTATTGAAGAGCTTCCTATCGGTAAAAATCTAGTTTGATCATCATCTGCTTCACAATGCTCAATGTTTCTATCAATATCCTAAGCCATAAGAATTTCAAGACTATTTAAGAGGTTGTCAGTTGCTTGAATAAAATGTTTATTCCAATCTGGTTATAATAGGCAAACATCATGATAATAGTAGTTTAAGATTTTTTCTAGACTCGTAGTCTGGAAACCAAAGGTTTTCTTATATTTTTATATATTAGAGACATAAACATCAATTTACTTTTAAAATGATCCTTACTATTAAAGACGAAACTTTTACAGGCGAGATTATCAATGAATTTAATATTGAAATGGATTCATCTACATCTACTGTTAAAGAAATAATTTCATCTCGTGTAAAGCATGAGGTAGAGGAATATAATTCTAAAGCTAAAGAACAGTTTATGGGATTAATTGTGCCAACTGACACGGAAAAGCATTTAAATGGCTACAAACTAAAGAATGGTAAGGTGATAGATTATGAAGAGCAAATATATATAGCTTTAAATGCTTTTTCAAAAAATGCTTACTTCATGTTGATTGATGATATCCAGGTAGAATCATTAGAACAGAAAATAATTCTTAAACCTAATACTAAAATAAGTTTCGTTAAGTTAACACCATTAGTGGGAGGCTAATAATATCATGATTTTCAGATCTTTATTCAGAAGTAATTTATATAGGCTCAAAAAAAACAAAGCTGAAACAGCTACAAAAATTCAAAAACCTAAAAGGTCCAATTCTGACTATAAGGACGAGTTTAAAGAAGTATTGCAAGCCATTCTTAAAGAAGCCTCTGACAAGGCCGAAAACAGATATTCCCTTGCTAAACTTAGCGTTTTGGAAAATTATAAAGAAATTAAAACTTTTGAGAAGGAAAAACTATTACAGTTTATTGAATTTCTTATTCTTGAAAAAAAGTATAATAGGGACAAGTACGAATACTATAGAAGTTCATTTCTTGTAAACCTTACAAGTCAACT
>JBNKPU010000169.1:0-6666 GCA_050295515.1 Bacteroidales bacterium
GTTTCACTTACTTGTTTCGGTTATTCATACTCACTTTTTTTATTTGCATTCATGAACTCCCTATGGTCGGTTCACCATAGTGGTGCTATGATTCATCTCACCAAGTCCTTCTATTTTTGCATTTTCAACCTTCATAACGAAGTTCTAATACATAATCCTGGTTTAATATTTCAGCAACAATTCTTCTGAAATCGTCCCATTTTTTTACAATTAATTTAATTTTTTTACCTTCAGGCCAAGCCTGCAAAATACATGCTTTTATTTGAGTGCAGACACAACATGCAAGACCTGCAGATGTAGTTGACTGCTTCAAGGGGCTTGCGGGGCAGTAGGTGTGCTGAAAGAAAGGCGCTTTAGGAAATTTTGATAATTATTTTATTTGAAAAGGCTTGTTATTGTCTATTTTGTAGTTAATTGTATCTTTTTATCAAAATTTATGTATATAGCAGGCAAGCATAGTGCAACCCTTGCTAAATCTTGTTGTCATTAGAATTGAAAACTGGACACAATTGGAGGTAGCATATCAGGAAATACACCGGGAAATAGTGGAGCTCAGCAAAGCTGGTAATCGCAAGGCGCAATACCAGTTATACAAGCTATATTCCAAAGCGATGTTTAACATATGCTACCGTATGCTTAACAGTATAGAAGAAGCCGAAGACTTGTTGCAAGAGGCTTTTGCTGAGGCATTTAATAAGTTGGAAAGTTTCCGGTTTGAGTCTTCGTTTGGGGCATGGTTGAAACGCATTGTTGTTAACCGCTGTATTAACCATCTGAAGAAGAGAAAAGCCGACTTATTGTATACCGACAACCTACCCGAGAAAGATCGTCACGACAACGGCGATGACTATGAAGAAACCCAGCTTGAGGTAAAAAAAATACATAAAGCCATGGGGCTTTTGCCAGAAGGTTACCGAGTAATTTTCTCGCTATATCTGCTTGAAGGTTATGATCACGCAGAAATAGCCGATATCCTTGGAATTACTGAATCGACTTCAAAGTCGCAGTTTTCGCGGGCTAAAGTAAAGATTAAAGAAATTATTAAAACATTATAGCTATGAAAGATCGTCTCGAAGAATTTATGCGGAGCCATAACGAAGAGTTCGATGTTTTCGAACCTAACGATAAATTATGGGTCGGGATAGAAAAGAAAATGGATAAGGGCAAGAAAATCCACCTTGGCTATTATCTTGTAAGAGTTGCTGGAATTGCAGCTATCTTTCTGATTACATTGACAACCTATAATTATTTATTTACAAACAATAATAAAACAGCTGACATACCAGAAATTAAAGAAGCTGAAATGTACTATTCAGGACTTATCAATGCAAAACTAAATGAAGTTAAACCCTTACTTTCCGATTATCCAGAAATTCAGAATGAAATAGATGCAGATCTCACAGAGCTTGACAGTGTATACAATGACCTGAAAGAGGACCTAAAAGACAATGTGTCTAACCAGGAAGTAATAGAAGCAATGTTGGAAAATTATAGGATGAGGGTGGATATTTTAGAAGAATTGCTTGAATACCTGGAAAGTAAAAATAGTGATAACACCACAAACAAAACACAATATGAATTATAAACGCTTGCTCTTTTTGTGGCTAATTATTGTCATGTTCTCGGGAGGGGCCCGGGCGCAGATATATTCAGACCAAATCGTCAGGAACTTCAAGGTTTCAGAGAGATCGTCTGTTGAGGTTTACAACAAATATGGTAAAGTGCATGTAAGGACATGGGACAAGGATTCTGTGCGGTTCGAAGTTGACCTTCGGGTACAGGCTTCCAGCTCAGACAAACTTAAAAAGCTAAAGAACCAGATTAACTTTGACTTTACCAGCACCAATTATTATATTGTTGCAAAAACAGATTTTACAAAATCGGGAGGTGTTTTTTCTGATTTCGTAGAAACCATTGTACCTTCGAACAATGTTATAATCAATTATACAGTGTTTATCCCGAAGTATACAACACTTAAAGTCGACAATAAATTCGGTGATATTTACATGGACGATTTTGAAGGTAATCTTAGTTTGGTACTTTCTAATGGCAACCTTAAAGGGAATATCCTAAGTGGAAACACTTCAATTAAGATAACAACCGGTCATGGTACAATCAATAAAATTGAAAAGGGCAAAATAGATGTATCATATTCCGAAATTGAGCTTAAAGAAGCAGGCAATATCAATATTGATTCACGTCATTCAGAAATATCAATTAGTAAGGCAAAAAACTTAAAAATATACTCGAAGAGTGATAATTTTGATATTAAGGAAATAAATAAAATCTCGGGAGAGGGTAATTTTACAAAGTTGTCAATCGAGAAACTTTATGAAGAAATTGTGTTTTCCAATAAATATTATGGCATTTCAGTTGAAAGTATAAGTTCTAACTTCAGCTTTATTAATATAGAATCTGAATATACCGATCTGGACCTTGTTTTTGAGAAAGGGATAAGTTATAATCTGGATATCACTCACCATGAGGATGTACACCTTATGTACCCAACAAGTTTTTCAAAGCTTGAAACCAAAGAGATCAATTCAGATAATAAGTTAAAATTGACCTATGGCCCGGTTGGAGCAAGAGCAACACCAACTTCACCGAAAGTAAAAATTGTTGCAGAGAAGAAATGCTATGTGAACATAGTCCAGAAATAGGTGTGGAAAATATGAATTGGAATAGCATGAACATAAATGACTAAAACCATGAAAGCATTAAATATTTTATTGTTATTGTTTTTTGGAATTCTTCTGAATTCCTGCGAGGGACTATTTCCCTGTCTTGAAGGAAATGGTGTTCTAACCGAGAGAGAACCAGCAGTTTCATCCTTTTCAGGAGTGTATAATACCACAGATTTTGATGTCCAGCTGATTTATTCAACAGAGACCAAGTTGGTCGTACAGGCAGACGAGAACTTACACCAATATATCGACATATATGTTGAAAATGGAGACTTAATTATTGAAACAGATAATGGCAGGTGTTTAAGTTCTAAGAACCAGATTTTGGTGACAATTTATAGTCCATTAATAGAGACAATTTCACTTTCAGGTTCTGGGGATATAGATGCCTACGATTTCAAACCAGAATATCTCAATGTTACCCTGTCTGGTTCAGGCAATATTGAACTCAACAGGTTTTCTGTCGGAACAATTTTAGAGGTAAATGTTCCAGGATCAGGCGATGTTCAGCTAGATGGTAAATCTCCTGAAGCCCTTTACACACTTTCGGGTTCAGGGGATATCGATGGCAAATTAATGAAAATCAACCAGGCAAAGGTTATTCTCTCTGGATCAGGCAATATTGATGTTTATGCATACGAAACACTTGAAATAAACCTTTCAGGATCTGGGAATATTTATGTGTATGGAGATCCTGTAATAGAAAAACAGAGGATTTCAGGATCAGGGAAAGTTATACAAAGGTAAACAGTAAAATCCGAAATCAATGAAACTAATCTATTCAATAATCGCACTGTGTTTCCTGAGTATTACCCTGATGGGACAAAATTATACACGGGATGCCGGAATCCGGTTCGGTTCTGGAGTTGCCGCGTCATACAGGCAATTTTACAAGGAAGACATGGCTGTGGAGGCATTCATAGATTACCAGAACCGGGGACTAAAACTTGGAGGGTTGCGTGAATTTTATATGCCTGCCTTCACTCAATATTCCGGAAACTTTAGATTGTATTACGGGTATGGGGTGCATGCAGGACTATCCTATACAAACTACCACAGAATTTTTAACCGGGAATACAGGTACGACTGGAAATTATCTCCTTTATTTGGTATGGATGGAATAGTAGGTGTCGATTATGCTTTTCAGGAAGTTCCGATTATGGTTTCTGCAGATATAAAACCCTACTATGAATTCTCTATGAACCGTATTTTTTATGTTCAGGTATTCGATGTTTCTTTTTCTGTTAAATACAGATTTTAAAAGCTAAACCAATGAAAATACAACTAACAATATTAGTGCTTTTTGTTTCTTGCTTTATGATGGCCCAGGAGCCAGAAGAATATAAAACAATTATCGGGGGCAAGCAATCGGGTGGTTATGGAGCAATGGGAGCAGGGTATTCACTTATTGATGAAAGTGATGCTTTTGTTTTTCACGCAAGAGGAGGTCTCATCATGAATCACTTTGTTTCTCTAGGACTTGGTGGAACAGGTTTTATTTCTCAATATAGAATGGATGATAACCTGAACTTAAGTGCAAGTTTTACCGGAGGTTATGGTGGGGGGTATTTAGAGTTCATACTTTTTGGAAGGTCTCCTGTTCACCTTTCATTTCCTTTCTTTGGAGGTCTGGGAGGTGCAACATACTCAACTTGGGAAAATGAAGGAACCGAATACGAAAGGTTAAATTATATCGATAAATTTTCGACTTATTTAGTCTTTGAACCCGGTGTTGAACTTGAATTTAATCTTTCAAAATTCATGAGGATGGCAGCTTTTTTTAACATACGTTATACCACAGACCTGGATATATCAACTTCCAACACCTCAGGAACTAGTGTTTCAGTTGTAAATCCTGAGGCATTGGATTCATATTCCGGAGGTTTGATATTTAAATTCGGTAAATTTTAGTTTCTATTTGAAACCAATAAAACAATAGACTGTTACACAAAACAATCAGGTGTTTTGAATTCCAACTCAATAAGGGACAGGTTACCGAATTATGTGGCCAATTCACCGATTAAGACTCCCAAAAGTATTTTGATCAACTTAGTTTTGATGATCATTTATTAGAAATTTTAATGAGACCATGAAGCATATCTTAGCAGTAATATTTACTGTATTTTCCATTGTTCATTCTTTTGGCCAAGACGAATATATCATTCAGGGAAAAATAACAGACCAGAATGGTGAAATTCTTATTGGTGCAAATGTAGTTATACCTGAACTCACCAAAGGGGCTGTTACTGATTTTAAAGGGAATTATTCACTAAAACTCCCTGAGGGTAACTATACGCTAAAAGTCCAATTCCTGGGTTACATAGAGAAAAATGAAAAAATCAGGCTGCATGCTAACAAGACACTTAATATATCATTGGAGGAGTCCAGTGAGATGATTGAGTCGATAGAAGTAACAGCCGAAGCACTAGACAAAAATGTTACTAAGGTTGAGATGAGCGCCAATAAATTGGAGATGAAGGTGATTCAAAAATTACCTGTGGTTTTTGGCGAGGGAGATATTATCAAAACGCTCCAGTTATTACCAGGAGTGATTTCTTCGGGCGAAGCTTCCGGAGGTTTTCATGTCCGTGGGGGAAATGTCGATCAAAACCTCATACTTATCGATAAGGCCTATGTTTATAATGCCTCACACTTTGTCGGTTTTTTCTCAGTTTTTAATTCCAATGTTATCGATGATGTCAAATTATATAAGGGAGGTATTTCTTCAGAATATGCTGGGAGGCTGTCTTCTGTGCTTGATGTTAATACAATAGACCCTAATATTAAGGAGTATCATGCCGAGGCCAGCGCAGGAATAATCTCATCTAAGCTCCTGGTACAGGGGCCTATTGTAAAAGACCGGGTGTCTTTTTTTGTCGCCGGGCGCAGAACTTATGCAGACTTGTTTCTACCATTTGCAAAAGATAGCCTGGCCAAAGAAAGTGGCATCTACTTTTATGACCTGAATGCAAAAGTAAAAGCAAGGATTAGCGATAACGACCGCTTATACCTATCGGGCTACTATGGCAAAGATGTTTTTTCTATGGGTAGCCTAATGCACATGAAGTATGGAAATGGGGCATATTCACTTCGTTGGAACCATTTCTTCAACAATAATTTCTTTTTCAATTTATATGGAACAGTTACAAGCTACGATTATGATGTAAAGATGTCGTTTCAGGAAATGTGGTACAGGATGCAAACAAATATATTTGATATTACCGGAAAGGCTGTACTACACTTGAAACTAAATAATGCCCATGAATTTAAGTTTGGGGCAGAATCAATCATGCATAATCTCAATCCCGGTACTGTAAATGGCTTTGATGCTCAACAAGATATATATTACGATATACCCAACAATTATTCCTATGAATATGGTATCTTTTTCGAGAACCAGCATACTTTAACGAACAGGCTGACAATGGTGTATGGTTTGAGGTATTCACTTTTCCATAATATAGGGAAAGGGGTTTCATATACCTATGACAAAAGTAACCCGGAAGATTATATTCCTGTTGATACTGCTGTATATGATGCTCGGGAAGTTTTCAATGTTTTGCCAAATGGTTTTGAGCCCAGATTGTCGTTGCGTTTTATGATAAACGAAAGCAGTTCGATAAAAGCCAGCTACAATAGAATGTATCAATATATCCAACTTGCATCAAACAGTACTTCATCTTTGCCTCTGGAGTTTTGGTTTTCTTCCTCACCAAACATAAAACCCCAAATTGCAGATCAAGTTGCCCTTGGCTATTTTAAGAACTTTGCCAACAACTTGTTCGAATGTTCAGTTGAAGGTTTTTATAAGGACATTCAAAATTCAATAGATTTTAAAGATCATGCCAGCCTAATTCTAAATGATCAGTTTGAAGGGCAATTGCGCATTGGTGATTCCTGGGCCTATGGTGGAGAATTTCTGATTAGAAAGCAAAAAGGGGATTTTACTGGATGGGTCAGTTACACTTACTCAAGAGTGTTT
>JBNKPU010000170.1:0-2932 GCA_050295515.1 Bacteroidales bacterium
ACCACTATTATTAGCAACAAATGATTACATCAGGTTAACTTAATATGTTTATTTTAGCGTGGTGATATTATACCAATATTGTATCATTTTTTAATCTAAATTATAAAAAAGGTGCTTGGAATAACTCAAGGATCATAATAACAATAACTATTAATTCTACAGATTATGAGATTATTAAGCTCTGCATTATTTTTTCTCTTGTCAATTTCTATTCTTACATCCAATAATGCTCTTTGCCAAAAATTTGAAGATTTGGCAAAAACTCCCCCAATGGGTTGGAATAGCTGGAATACCTTTGAAGTAGATATCAACGAAGACTTAATCAAAGAAACTGTTGATATAATTGTTGAAAGCGGTCTAAAGGATGCTGGATACGAATATATCGTCGTCGATGATGGCTGGGAGGCTCTCAAAAGGGATGAACAGGGAAACCTAGTTCCTGATCCTGAGAAATTTCCCAATGGCATGAAAGCTTTAGCTGACTATATCCATAGCAAAGGACTCAAGTTTGGTATTCATAATTGTGCTGGAACATCGACCTGCAATGGGTTTCCCGGTGGAAGGGGACACGAATTTCAAGATGCAATGTTGTATGCCTCCTGGGATGTTGATTATTTAAAATACGATTGGTGTGCACATGGGACGGCCAATGCCCAAGAAACTTATAAAACAATGCGTGATGCTCTCTATGCAGCCAAAAGACCTGTTGTATATAGCTTGTGTGAATGGGGCAACAACAAACCATGGGAATGGGCAAAAGATATTGGCCATTTATGGAGGACAACCGGTGATATTACAGATTGCTTCAATTGTCAGGGAGAATATGATATGGGCTGGAAGTACATACTTGAGCTCCAAGTTGGATTGGAAAAATATGCTGGTCCTGGCCACTGGAACGATCCCGATATGTTGGAAGTTGGTAATCCAGGTCTAAGTATTAACGAATCCCGTGCACATTTCAGTCTTTGGTGTATGCTTGCAGCTCCTTTGATGGCAGGAAATGACCTAAGGGTAATGAATGATGAAGTATTGTCAATATTAACTAATAAGGAAGCAATTGCTATCAACCAGGATCCACTAGGAAAACAAGCTTACAGATACATGGAGCACCCTAACAAACAGATTTGGGTAAAGCAGTTAAGCGATGGTAATATTGCAATTTGCTGGTTTAATTCCGGAAAGGAACCAATTACCATTCGTATCAATTTTGGGCATTTTACAGAACTTCAGGGAAATAAATACGATGTGTATGATGTTTGGAAAGATGCTACAATTGGTACAACTGAAAAGAAATACGAATTGGAAATTCCTCCTATGGATGTCTTACTTTTTAAACTGATTAAAAAATAGAAACAAAAAAAAGGACCTAACAGGTTTTGAAAACCTGTTAGGTCCTTTTTCTATTTTTTACACCATACAATCCCCAAGGCTTGTACCTACACTCCTCGCCGACTTAATCCATGCATGGTCAAGTGGTACCATTTTCCGTTTGCCAACAATTTGCTCGAGTGGTATTGCTTCTACCCCTTCGCCTTTTGCTCCAACCATTACACCATATTTGCCCTGATCAATATAACTGGCACAGGCTGCCCCTAAACGTGTAGCCAACAAACGGTCTGAAGCCGAAGGTATTCCACCTCTTTGGAGATGCCCAAGAATAGTAATCCTGGCTTCTACCATAGTAAGTTTTTCAAGTTCTACTGAAAGATCCATAGTATTGCCAATAGCTAAAGATTTATACTCGGATATTTCGACCTTCAGCTTCTTCTTCAGTTCTTTATCGCCAGCCTCTTCAGCTTTTTGCTTTTTATCCTCCATCATTTTCAGCTTTTTGTCAGCTTCAACTGAAATCGCCCCTTCAGCTACTGCAATGATACTGAAATGCTTGCCTGCCCGGTTTCTTTCCAAAATCGATTCAGCAATAACTTCAATATCATAAGGAATTTCAGGAATCAGTATAACATCTGCTCCACCTGCAATACCTGCACCTAAGGTTAGCCACCCTGTATTATGCCCCATAATTTCCACAACAATAATCCTATGGTGACTTGAGGCAGTACTGTGCAATCTGTCAATAGCTTCTACTGCAATTCCTAATGCAGTATCAAACCCAAAAGTAACGTCAGTACCCGAAACATCATTGTCTATGGTTTTTGGAAGAGTAACAACGTTTATTCCATGGCTCATTAACTGGTAGGCATTCTTTTGTGTCCCTCCTCCACCAAGACAAACCAGGCAATCTAAATGGTGCTTAAAGTAGTTCTCAACAATTACTTCTGTCATATCCATTACCTTGCCACCTATCTGCATCTTATGAGGTTTATCGCGACTTGTCCCTAGTATTGTGCCTCCAAGGGTTAAAATCCCTGAAAGAAAGCCACTGTCCATGCGTACGTAGCGGTTTTCCATTAGACCTCGAAAACCATCATAGAAACCAATGACCTGCATGTCGTATTGACTCATTGCTGTCTTTCCAATGCCTCTTATAGCAGCATTCAATCCAGGACAATCTCCTCCAGCGGTTAGTATTCCAATGTGTTTACTTGCCATAATTTTTTATTATACTATAAGTTACAAAAAAAGTAAAATACTTTACCATTAATTCCTTTGGGCAATAAAATCTTTTTAAAAATAAACTCTTGTAGAAGTAGGAATATATTTTTTTACATTTTTTTTCTGAAAGTCAGAAAATTTATTCTTCTCAAGATGTAAATCCTCAAGGGATTTCATCGCTCCAATTTCTTTTTGCAGCAATGTAATTGAATTACTGCTTAAATCAAGAAATATAAGATGCTCCAAGGAGCCAATCGATTTTGTTACTGAATATATCCTATTCTTACTGAGATTTAGATATTCCAAGTGTACAAGACTGCTAATATTGCTTTCAACCCTCTGAATTTTGTTTCTTGATAAATTAAGTGTCTTTAGGCTT
>JBNKPU010000171.1:0-33245 GCA_050295515.1 Bacteroidales bacterium
ATTAGCCTCCTTGATAAGTACCGAGTATGATCCAGCAGGCACGTTCAACAAATCCTGACCGGTATGGCCGTTGCTCCATTGATAACTGTATGGTGCAATACCACCTGAAACAGAGATGTGCACAGAACCATTACTTTCACCGTTACAAGTAATATGGTTAACAGCATCAATAGATTTAGTCAATAATGGTGGTTCAATAATTTCCTGTACCGATGTTTGTTCACAACCATTTGCATCGGTAACTTTAAGTTCGTAGGTACCGGCCGGTGCATTTTGAATATCTTTTACCGTTTCACCGTTACTCCAATTATAGGTATAAGGTTCTACACCTCCTCTTACAGCCATAGTAATATTGCCTGCTGTTTCCCCACTACACCTGTTGTTGTTGACCGAGGTTTTTTCAACAACCAGTGGTTGAGGTTGAACAACCTCGGCATTTACCATATTCACCCCCACTGCCGCAAGTCTGCGACTTGTGGTGACTTTAACATATATTCAACCTAGGTCACTTCATCTCATATAAGTCTTCGACTTATTCCTTAAAGTTAATCAAACCAGCTCTATATCAATCATTCCTTTGCTTCCTGCATAATCCACAGCACTGCTGTACCTATATTCATGAGATTCGAAAACTATACCTTCTTCTACAGGGTTGTTGTGTATGTAATTAAGCTTCTGTTCCAATATCTTACTGTTGGATAACTCTATTGGTTTGTTGTTCTGCTGCCAAAAATGATATTTGAAATTATTGCTGTTTTTCTTTCCTTGTACCAATGATCATGTGTACATGGCTTGTCATCAGCACCCGGCCACGGACTATCAAGCCTTTTTCCTCGATACTATAGTTGACACTTTCCACAAAGATATCTTTGTAGACCGGTCTGATAAAAACATCCAGCCAGTTTATCGTTGCATATGATACAAATCACAGCTTTTCCTGGTCATGGATTTTGTAGTTCCTGCTCATTTTAGGTTTGGTTGGTTAAAACGTATTCTAAATACTGGACTTGTAATAAAAGCCAGGAAAGTAAGTCTAAGACTTATATAAATAATGAACAAGTTTATCCTACATATCAAACCACAAGTCGCAGACTTGCGGGAGTTGGGGGTACTTAAACGTATCGAAGATATTGAACAGCTCGACCAGAAAACACCTAAAAACCTGTTTTTCCTAATTGATAACGTTATCCAGAATTTTAAAACAAAACAGGCTTTTGGCAAATAGCCCACCAGTTACAAACTGGCGGGAGTTGGGGGGGCAGGGATTAAGTTCCTTGATCAAAACTCAAGGTTATTCTAGTAACAATACCTTTATACAATTTGATATTTATTAGCCCATAAAAAAGATAGTTGTTGTTATTGATTCTAATGCTAACTATAAATTCTTGCTCTTGAACCTCATTCTTTTTTAAATTCTCCTCTAAAACATTTGCTGATTCTGGAAACTCATTAATGAAATCTGTTAAAGAATCTCCAATGCAAATTTTTACATCTTTTAATAAAAGTTGATATTTATCTGTATTGATATTAATGTTATCTAAGAATATTTTTTTTTGATATTCAAAGAATGTAATTCTAATTTCCTCATACGTTAAATAATATATAACATCTCTTCCTTCTGGACCTAAGCCATCATCTTGTTTATAAACCTTATAATTAAGCGGTGACCCAAAAATCTCTTTACATTTCTCAATATTATCCCCATATTTAAATCCATTAATATTGATATCTTCTACATTAACAACACTATATGATATTTCTTGACTAAATGCAAAACTCACTAAAAGATTTATAGCAACAAGTAGAACAACATATTTCTTTTTCATTATTCTATAATATTTCCGTTTGAATCAAATTTGGTACTGAAATAATAAATTGGATTAACTTTATTGCTGCCCCCAGTTCCATTTTCATAGACACAAATATGAACATGATCTCTCCATGTTGGTATATCATATGCATTGCCAGTTTTTCCAGCAATACCGTACAGGTAATTTATTTCACCTACGCAAAATAGGTTCAATTTGTTTCAGGTAATAGTTTTATATAAAATGATTATAAATAAAACTGTTAGGGTGTTACATAGTATGATAGGGGTATAGTTGTAGGAGCTTAGGAATTCATCACATACAGTGTGAGTATATTTTTTGCAAGGGGACAATTCTATAATTTATTATCAAACCAATTCACAGGATTGTCCAATATATATTTTCGGGTACGTTCCAATTCCGCAATATCCCGAATGATCCGATCATGGTACCTTGGTTGCCAGGCAAATTCAAGATTGTTGTCACGAACAAAATTGGTAACACCGATTTTAAAACCACGAACAATTGATCCCAGATTTTTCGATTGGGGACCAAATTTGTTTTTCGATTTTGGTAGAGACGCAAGATATTGCGTCTCTATATTTGCAATTGGTTTTTCATTTGCATTTTGAGGAGCAAGATATTGTGTCTCCACAATGATTTTATTTATTGATAAAATGCCATGTACATGATTGGGCATAATAATATGTACATCCAATTCTACGAATGGAAAATGGTTCGGGATATCGGACCAACATGTGTTTGCCTTTTCACCAATTTGGGTGTATTGCATTTCCCCGTTTACAATCTCCCCAAAAAAATGTTTCCGGTTTTTGGTACATATGGTAACATGATAAAAAGCATTCCCTCCATAATCCCATTTTGCCAGGCGTGCAGATTCAATACGGTATTTGTTCCTAAATTTATTGTTTCTCATTATTGGTTTGGTTCGTAAAAATGTTGACGAAAATAATATATTATGTTAAAAGTAGAGACGCAAGCATCTCTACTTTTAAAAAATCCGCGCATAATACTCATTATGAGGCATAAATAAAACATTTGAGCATACATCTGCTACAAAATGCAAGCATCTGTATTTATGTATCCAGTAATTTTAATATCTGAGTATTCATATAATTTTTTGTGCATTTTGGACAGTAATAAAAAACTAAAACGGCTTTTTTGGATTGAACTAATAATCATGGTTGGAATTATCCTTTCAATTATGATGCTAATCATTTTTAAATAATAATAACTATAACCTTAACACCTATGAGAAAAATGCTAACTCAATTTCTTTGTCTTAGAGGAACAATCCCCCAGCTTTTGGTGCTCATCTTTTTGATAGCACCTGTGATGGTGGTCAAGGCAGAGACAAATCCTGTTGCAGGTTCGCCCCAGCAGGAGCAGAAAACTATTACAGGTACCGTTACAGATGGTGCCGGAAACTCACTACCGGGAGTATCGGTTTATATTAAAGGTAGCTCGGAAGGTACTGTTACCGACCTCGATGGTAAATTCACTATTAAAGCCATGGCATCCGATGCACTGGTTTTTAGATATGTTGGTTATTTAACTGAAGAAATAATAATTGGCGATCAAACTACAATCAATGTAACCCTAAAAGAAGATATTATCGGATTGGACGAGATTGTAGTTACTGGGTATGGTATTCAGAAAAAAAGCGATATTACTGGATCGATAGCTTCAGTAAGTAGTGAAAAGCTGAATGAAGAAAAAATACCATCAGTTGACCAGGCCCTGCAAGGGCTTGCTGCCGGAGTAAATGTAATACCTACATCTGGTAGACCAGGAGATGCTGCAATAATACAAATTCGGGGTATCACTTCTGTAAATGGTATTGAGCCTCTGATTATTATTGATGGTGTACCTGCTGATAACCTAAATGGAGTTTCTTCTAGTGATATTAAATCTATTGAAATTCTAAAAGATGCTTCTTCAGCTGCAATATACGGTGATACCGGAGGAAACGGAGTAATTATTGTCACCACCAAAAGTGGTTCAGTTGGAAAGATCAAAACAAATCTTAATTTTTATTATGGCATCGAATCACCAGTAGGTAGACTGAACCTGATGAATTCTGAACAGTTCTTGTCAACAGTTGAAGAAAAATATCCTGGCAATACTGCAATTAGTTCAAGACCTGACACTTTCCCAAATTATAATTGGCAGGATATAATTTTTGAACCAGGAATAACTCAAAATTATGATTTATCCACAACTGGTGGTACTGAAACTTCACAGTATTTGTTCAGTGCAAGTTACAATAACCAAACAGGTATTATTAGATCAAGTGATTATGAAAGGATTACACTTAGGTTAAATTCTTCGCATAAACTAAGTGAACGCATCAAACTGGACAATAAATTCAGTTACAGCAATATTAAACGTAATGGATTGCCAGATTGGCAATGGAATGCTTATTATGATGGTCCTGTAAGGGTAGCATTAATGATGGATCCTACTGTACCTGATTATAATCCTGATGGTACATGGGCTAATTCTAATTTTGGTGGTAGCAACCCGTTAGCAATGTTGGATATGATTGATCGTTTGCAAAAAAGCGATGAAATGAAAGCCAACGTAGCATTGACTATTGATATCGTAGAAGGTTTATCTTTTACTAGCCGGTTTGCTGGCGGAATGAGTATATCAGACACCAAAGAATACCAGAATTCGTATTTTAATACAGTTTATGACCTAAGAAATGACGAGGAAGTAAAAATACTTGCAGGACTAGGTAGAGGATATGATTATACTGCTCAACAACTTTTAAACTATAATATAACGCTCGCCGCAAATCATGATATTTCATTAATGGCTGGTATGGAAGCAAATAAATATTGGGGCTATGACTATAGGGGTGAAAGATTAATGGCTCCAAATATGCCAGATAATCTACAATATTTCTTGTTATCATCAAATGATACAATCATTAGTCAAATAGTTGAAGGTGGTGCTTATGAGGGAAGGGCTTCTGCCTATTTAGCAAGGCTTAATTATGCATATAAAGATAAATACCTGTTAACTATTAATGCTCGTCGTAGTGGAAGAAGTTCATTTGGTCCAAACAATAGGTTTGGTGTATTTCCATCATTTTCTGCAGGATGGAAATTCTCAAATGAAGCTTTTATGATGAACCAGAGTTTGATAAATTTTGGGAAAATCCGGATTGGTTATGGCCAGATGGGTACTTATTCTAGAAGCGGAACACCTTATTTAAGTATTGTACGTTCCCCACAAACACTAGCATACCCATTCGACAATACTGTTGCTTTCCCTGGTGCAGCTCCTATCAAAATTGCTAATTCTGAGATTCACTGGGAAACCATCCATATGACAAACATCGGAATTGACCTGGCTATGCTTCAAAACCGTTTAAGTTTTACCGCAGAATATTACAATAAGGTTAACCAGGATATGCTTATGCTTCAAGAAGTACCTTATATTGTCGGTACTTATACCCTAGGTACTGCCTGGGATATTGATGACCCATCTCCTGAAGTAAATATTGGAAGTGTAAGTAATTCAGGACTTGAATTTACATTTGGTTATAAAGAACAAACCGGTGATTTAAAATATCATATTGATCTTAACCTTTCAACTGTAAAGAATAAAGTTCTTGAATTGGCATCTGATTCACTTACAGGTGGATCTGTTCATAATGTATCTCCTATTACAATGACCAGAATTGGTGGTTCAGTATCTGAGTTTTATGGATATAAAACAGATGGCATTTTTACCAGGGATGATTGTGCAACCGATGCAAATGGTAATTATATTAGAAATGCTGCCGGCTATTATGTAGTAGTTAACCAACCTTATACTACAAATAGTAATGGAGATATTGTTTACGCTCAACCTAATGCTCAACCTGGAGATGTACGCTACGTAGATGTCAATGAAGATGGAAGAGTCCGTACTCCAGAAGATAAGGTTATTTTAGGTAGCCCGCTACCTAAGTTGATTTTTGGTTTCTCTGTCAAACTTGAATATAAAGGATTTGATTTTGCAGCGCAATTCAATGGTACCTTGGGCAATAAAATTTTCAATGGAACAAAGCAATACCTGTATTATAATCAAGAATATACAAATCATTATACAGATTTTGCAAACCGCTATGTTGATGCAGATATTATAAAGCAAGATCCAATTACAGGACAGGATGTAGTGGTTGTAAGAGAAAATAGTAATACAACAGTTCCACGTAATAATGTACAGAACTATGCTTCGCCAAGCGACTTTTATATTGAAGATGCTTCATACCTGAGAATTAGAAACCTAAGCTTCGGATATACTATACCTCAGAAACTCACTCAAAGTGTACATATAGAAAAGTTAAAACTTTATGTTGGCGCAAGAAATTTATACACTTTAACAAAATACACAGGTATCAATCCTGAAATTGGTCAAGGAGGTATTCTTGATATGGGTATTGACGCAAGTATTTATCCGGTTACCAAGATGTTTTATTTTGGTGCAAACCTAAGTTTTTAGTTGTTTAAAACGAATAATTTACCATGATGAAACTAAATAAAACATATTTATTGTTAATGAGTGCTTTCTTGGGTGCAATTTTGAACTCATGTAAAGATGATTACCTTGAATTTGAACCTGTTGCTGCTGAGAACAGTGCAGCATTTTATATCAATATGAACCAAGCTGAACAAGCAGTTGCTGCAGCATACTCTACTCTTAGTACCAGGACATCCTGGGATAGGGATATTTTACTTGCACTTTGCGATGTCGCCTCAGATGATGCCGAGGCAGGTGGTAATTTCGAAAACGAAGTTCCAGATATTGAAGTTTTCAATCGATTTACTCATTTAACTACAAATCAGCATATTGAGGATGCTTATGGTGTAATGTATAGAGGAATTAACTTTTGTAATATCGCCCTGGAAAAAATACCAGGTGTTTTGGACAAAGATCCTGAAGCAGGTTCAGCAATTATTGCAAGAAGATTAGCTGAGATGAAATTTATTAGGGCATTAAACTTTTTCTACTTGACTAGTATTTTTGGTGAAATCCCTCTTGTAGATCATGTATTGGGTCCGAGTGAATACTATATGGATAAAGCCAGTTTTAGTGATTTATATGATTTGATCGAGAGTGATCTTTTAGACGCAATAAATGTTCTGCCCGAAAAAAGCGGATTAAGTTCAAGTGATGTTGGGCGAGCAACAAAGGGTGCAGCAAAGGCTCTCTTGGCAAGACTATATTTATTTGAATCATCATTTGCAAGATACTATCCTGGAGATTCAAGATTCGATGGTCTTAGCGAAAAATGGCAAGATGTTTTAACCCTTTGCGAAGATATAATATCAACTGGAGAATACAGTTTGATGGGAGCAAGTGGTGAGACTTTTAGCACTTGGCGAGGAGCACAAACAAATGGTTATCAATTCCTGTTTACTCTTTCAGGTGAAAACTGTGCAGAATCTATATTCGAAATACAATATATTAACGATGGCCTTGATTATACAACTTCACGTGCAGGCTCATTGATTCAATGGACTGGCGCACGTTATTATACCGATACTGCCGGCCTTCAAAGTGGAACTAGTTACTGGGGATTGGGATGGCCAACACAAAGCCTAGTGGATGAATACGATCCAAATGATATACGCTTAGCAGCCAATGTTAACATGCTTGGAGATTCAATCCAAATAACAAAAGGTGTAAACCATCCAACTAATTTTGATAATACTGGTACTGGTTATTATATGAAGAAATACGAATTGTCAGCAGCACAGTTTAAAGATGCACCAGGTCATGCATGGCAAAAATCACCAGGAAACATTTATTTACTTCGTTATGCCGATGTAGTTCTAATGGCTGCTGAGGCCGCTATTATGACTTCAGATAATGGCAAAGCACTTCAATATATCAACATGATACGTTCTAGAGCAAGAATTTGTGGCAATGGATCAGTGCCTGCAGATCTTACAGGAACTGTTACTTTAGAACAGCTAATATCTGAGAGACGCATGGAATTAGCTTTTGAAGGCAGACGATTCCATGACTTAGTAAGGTGGAACCTTGCAAAAGAAAAACTGAACAATTACACTACACCTGGTGGATATACAGTAATTTTTGAGTCACCAAAGCACGATTTTATGCCACTGCCTCAAAGGGAAATTACTACTAGTTATGGTGGTTTATCTCAACATGAGGGATGGTAGTATTCAGTTTGTAGTTAGGAAATTATAAAAAAGTGGGGACCTTAGGGTGCCCATTTTTTTTTGTTTATTGAACTTAAAGAGGACAAAAAGTCATTTCATGAAAAATTGCTACAAAGTCACTATGTTGTACAAAACCTTAAAATATATTGATTTGTACTTTGTGAAACTTTGAGTCTTGGTGCCTTGGTGGCTAAATCAAAAACATTTTGGAAATCCTCTTTGTTATTCCACTAACAATAATCAAACTAAACAACCCCAAAAGAGTCCATTATCACAATATATGTTAGGCTGTTTGCTCCATATTTACTAATTTTAGCCTTCTTTAAATTTAAGGCTAATACTAATGGTGACTGCAGAACAACTCAAAGAGCTTGCAGGGCGCGAGGTCGCGCTGAGGAGGCATCTTTGACATCGATCAAAAATTAATCGAAGTAGAAAACGAAGAACTGAAAACCCAGGCTCCTGATTTTTGGGATGACGCCAAAGCAGCTGAAGCCCAAATGAAAAAAATTTCAGGCTTAAAATTCTGGACAAATTCATACCAGGCAATTAAAACAAATTTAGAGGACTTACAGGTCCTTTTTGACTTTTATGATGCCGGAGAAGCCTCTGAAGATGAGGTTGAAGCCCAATTCAAGAAAACCTTGGAGCAAATTGAAGACCTGGAGTTCAAAAACATGCTTGGCGAAGAGGAGGACCCACTGGGTGCTATCCTTAAAATAAATGCCGGTGCTGGAGGTACTGAAAGCCAGGACTGGTCTGAGATGCTTATGCGCATGTACATTCGTTGGGGCGAACGTAATAATTTCAAAGTTAAGGAAATAAGCTACCTCGGTGGTGAAGAAGCCGGAGTGAAATCGGTTACCCTCGAGTTCACGGGTGACTATGCCTATGGATACCTGAAAAGCGAGAATGGTGTGCACCGTCTGGTTCGTATATCTCCTTTCGACTCCAATGCAAGAAGACATACTTCTTTTGCTTCAGTATTTGTATCTCCGGTAATCGACGACAACATTGAAATTGAGATTAACCCGGCAGATCTGGAATGGGATACTTTTCGTTCGGGGGGTGCCGGTGGCCAAAATGTAAACAAGGTAGAAACCGGTGTACGTGTTCGACATTTGCCTTCAGGTATTGCTGTGGATAATACCGAGACCCGCTCGCAGCTTAAAAACAGGGAAAATGCCATGCGTATACTCCGTTCGCACTTATATGAAATTGAGAGGCGCAAGCGTATGGAGAAACAAGCCGAAATCGAAGGGCAAAAGAAGAAAATCGAGTGGGGGTCACAAATACGCAACTATGTGCTCCACCCCTACAAGCTTGTTAAAGATTTACGGACCAACCAGGAAACCGGAAATACTCAAGCTGTGCTTGACGGCGAAATAAATGACTTTATAAAAGCCTACCTGATGCAATCTGGCCAGGAAAAGGAGAATTAATATAGTGTAGAAAATTAAAACATGAGCCTGAATTGATAAAACAAACATTTTAAAAGGACAAACACACGCCTTAAATCCTTATCAGAGAGGAATAAAGGCTTTTATTTTATTAAATTCTGATACAACAATATTATTAATTGATACAATGATTAAAATATACCATAACCCAAGATGCAGGAAAAGCCGCGAAGGGCTTGAATACCTAAAATCAAAAACCAATGATTTTGAGATCGTGGAATATCTGAAAGATGGACTTACCGAAGATGACCTGAAAGAGGTTTTGTTAAAAAGTGGCCTGCAAGCTGTCGATTTGGTAAGAACACAGGAAGATGTGTTTAAAAAAGAACTCAAAGGGAAGAAATTCACCGATGAGGAGTGGGTCAGGATAATCATTGAAAATCCAAAACTGCTTCAACGTCCTATTGTTGTGTCCAAACATAAAGCTATTCTGGCTCAACCTGCTGATAGGGTGGATGATGTGATGAAATAATAAACTTACTGTAGTAGTAGGATCACGACTGCTATAGTTGCATCCCAACAAGAACAAAAACTATAAACACAAACTATCTCAATTACTTAATCACCTAATCACCGATAAAAATATGGCAACTCCTCCTTTTAAATATCAAGATCCATTCCCTTTGGGAAAAGACACTTCGGAATATTATTGTCTGACAAAAGATTATGTTACAGTTGGTGAATTCGAAGGGCAATCCATTCTTAAGGTTGACCCGCAAGCATTGACCATCCTGGCTCGTGCTGCTATGCGTGACTGTTCTTTTTTGTTAAGGACCGAACATCACAAAATGGTAGCTAAAGTTCTTGCCGACCCTGAAGCAACTGAAAACGACAAATTCGTGGCACTTACCTTACTGCGCAATGCCGATATTGCATCCAAGGGCCAATTGCCTTTCTGCCAGGATACCGGCACAGCTATAATAATGGGTAAAAAAGGACAACAGGTATGGACGGGTGGAAATGACGAAGAAGCCCTGTCAAAAGGTGTTTACACTACCTATACCGAAGAAAATCTCAGGTATTCGCAGACCATCCCTTTGGATATGTATACCGAAAAAAACTCTGGCACTAACCTGCCTGCACAAATCGACTTATTGGCTACATCAGGAGATGAATATAAATTCTTGTTTGTGGCCAAAGGTGGCGGATCAGCCAATAAAACTTACTTGTATCAGGAAACAAAAGCCCTATTGAATCCCAAAAGTCTTGTTAAGTTTCTAGTGGAAAAAATGGCATCGCTGGGAACTGCTGCGTGTCCACCCTACCATTTGTCTTTCGTAATTGGGGGTACATCTGCCGAAGCCAATCTGAAGACTGTTAAGCTGGCTTCTACAAAATATCTGGATAGCCTTCCTACTCAAGGTAACGAAGGTGGCCAGGCATTCAGGGATGTTGAACTGGAAAAACAGATCCTCGAAGAAGCCCAAAAACTGGGCATTGGTGCCCAGTTTGGTGGTAAATATTTTGCCCACGATGTCAGGATTGTCCGTTTGCCAAGGCATGGTGCTTCTTGTCCGGTTGGATTGGGCGTTTCTTGCTCGGCCGACAGGAATATCAAAGCGAAGATCAACAAAGATGGTGTGTGGATTGAAAAACTGGAAGACAATCCGGGACAATACATCCCTGAGGAATTAAGAAATGCAGGTGAAGGGGATGTCGTGAAAATTGACCTGAACAAACCAATGGATGAGATCCTTGCAGAATTAACCAAACACCCTGTTTCAACACGTTTATCATTGACCGGCACAATTGTTGTTGGCAGGGATATTGCACACGCAAAACTCAAAGACAGGATTGACGCTGGTGATGGCCTGCCCCAATACATCAAGGATCATCCTATTTATTATGCCGGACCAGCAAAAACCCCTAAAGGCATGCCTTCTGGTTCTTTTGGTCCAACAACTGCCGGAAGGATGGATTCTTACGTTGATTTGTTTCAGTCTCATGGAGGCAGTAAAATTATGATTGCCAAAGGGAACCGGAGCCAGGAAGTAACTGATGCATGTAAAAAGCACGGTGGATTTTACTTGGGAAGTATAGGTGGTCCTGCTGCAATTTTGGCTCAAAACAACATTAAAAAGGTTGAAGTTCTTGAATATCCCGAACTGGGCATGGAAGCTGTCTGGAAAATTGATGTTGTTGATTTTCCTGCATTCATCTTGGTTGACGATAAAGGAAATGATTTTTTTAAACAGATCAAACCTTTGTAAACGAATATAAATTTCTTAAAGATTATGGCTAATAGTAAAGAAAAATTGTTTAACGAATTTCCACCGGTTAGCACTGAGCAGTGGGAGGAGGTGATCCAGAAAGATCTGAAGGGCGCTGACTACGAGAAAAAACTCGTGTGGAAAACGCTTGAAGGTCTTAAGGTAAGACCCTACTACAGGCAGGATAACCTGGAAGGAAAAGAATACCTTGATTCAAAACCTGGTGAGTTCCCTTATACACGTGGAAACAATACCAATACAAACGAATGGGAGATCAGACAGGACATTGCTGTTGACGATGTGAAAACAGCCAATGAATATGCATTGTTTATTTTGGACCGTGGTGTTACTTCATTGGGGTTTAACGTAAAATGCAAAAAAGGAAATTGTAAAATCAAGGGTGCTGCTGACATGGACGCCTTATTAAAAGGAGTTTTCATCGATTGTATAGGCCTGTATTTCAACAGTGGACATAATTCTCCTGAAATACTTAAATTTTTAACAGCTTATGCCGACAATAAAGGCATCGACAAGTCAAAAATAACTGGAGCAGTTTGTTATGACCCACTAGGATACCTAACTATTAAAGGGGCTTGGGCAACAGATGAAGAAGGTGATTTCGAATCAGTAAGATCATTGTTCGAATTTGCTAAAGAAAACCTTCCAGCATACCGTGTCCTCGCCATCAATGGACAACACTTTAATAATGCAGGGGCATCGATAGTTGAAGAATTGGCATTTACACTTGCAATGACAGCAGACTACCTGTCGAAACTTACCGACAAAGGTCTATCTGCAACTGATATTGCAAAACAAATACAGGTTAACCTGGGTGTAGGCACAAACTATTTTATGGAAATAGCTAAAATCCGTGCTGCAAGGCTGCTTTTTGCCAAATTGCTTGAAGCTTATGGAAGTGACTTTAAGCAAGTTTTTATCAATTCATATACTTCAGGATGGCATGACACCGTGTACGATCCTTATGTAAATGTGCTGAGAACAACAACTGAAGCCATGTCTGCAACTATTGGCGGAACAAATGCTTTAGTGGTTCGACCATTTGACAAATCATTCAAAAAGGAAAACCAATTCTCTGACAGGATTGCCCGCAATATCCAAATTATCCTGAAAGAAGAATCCTATTTCGATAAAATTGTTGATCCATCTGCTGGTTCGTATTATATCGAAAACCTGACTGATTCAATCATCGATGAAGCCTGGAAACTTTTTCTTGAGATTGATGCTAAGGGCGGATATCTGGCAGCATTGAAAGAAGGTTTCATTCAGGATGCAATTGAAAAAACTGCCAATACTCGTATTATAAATATCGCAACACGCCGTGAAATTTTATTGGGAACAAACCAATTCCCTAATTTTAACGAATCAGTTAAAAAGGCAATTGACAAGGATGTATTGGAATCCAATAAGGTTACTGTGGAAGGCGATGTAGTTAAAACAATTTCAAAATTTCGCGGAGCCGAAGGTTTTGAAGACCTTCGATTAGCTACTGAAAACCATTCTAAAAGACCAAAAGCCTTTATGTTGACTTATGGTAACCTGGCTTTCAGAAAAGCACGCGCTACATTTTCTTGCAACTTCTTTGCCTGTGCTGGTTATGAGGTGGTTGACAATCTTGGTTTCGACTCTGCCGAAGCTGGAGTAAAAGCCGCAATGGATGCAGGTGCAGACATTATTGTTGTGTGCAGTAGCGACGATGAATATACAGATGTTGTGCCTGAAGTTAACAAGCTGGTTGGTGGTAAAGCTATAGTTGTTGTAGCTGGCGCTCCTGCTTGCATGGACGATCTTAAGTCCCAAGGTATTGAGGATTTTATCCACGTCCGCTCAAATGTTTTAGAAACATTGCAAATGTTTAATACAAAACTAGGTATAAAACAATGAAATATTTTCCTGTTATTATAGGCTTATTAATTAGCCTGACAGTATCCGCACAGACTCAGAATGGACTATCCAACAGAGATGGTTTATTGCTTGATGGTGAATGGAAAGTTATTGTTGACCCTTATGAAAACGGTTATTACAATTACCGCTGGCAACCTTTCGATCAGCAAAAACAGCCTTCACGAAGCGCTTTTTTTACTGATTCTGAAGCAAATTCTCCATCGGACCTGATTGAGTATAGCTTTGACAGTGCCAAAACAAAAAGTTTGCAAGTGCCTGGCGACTGGAACACCCAGATGGCTGAACTATACTACTACGAAGGTACAGTTTGGTATCGCAAGAAGTTTGACTATACTCCCGATGCCAAAAAGAAGACATTTGTTTATTTCGGCGCAGTTAACTATATAGCTGAAGTATACCTGAATGGTAAAAAACTGGGCAAACACGAAGGTGGTTTTACTCCTTTTTTTTACGATGTGTCTGAAATCATCAAAAATGGAAGCAATTCACTTGTTGTTAAAGTTGATAACAAGAGGCATCGCGATGGAGTGCCAACCCTGAATACCGACTGGTGGAACTATGGAGGAATTACCCGTAGTGTAAAGATCCTTTCTGTATCCCAGAACTACATCGCTGATTACTCTATTCAATTGAAATCACTGAATATTAGAAATGTAACAGGCCATATTAAACTCTCTGAAAAAGCTGCCGGTACAGACATTGAAGTTTCGCTGCCTGAACTCAAACAAAAAATCAAAGTTCAAACGGATGAAAATGGTGAAGCTTTTTTCAGTTTTAAAAACAAAAACCTGGAATTGTGGTCACCTGAAAATCCAAAACTATACAAACTGGAAATTGCTGCCGCTGATGATAAGCTAAGTGATAAAGTTGGATTCAGAAAAATAGAGACTGAAGGGAGGATGCTACTGCTCAATGGTGAGCAAATATTTCTGAGAGGCATTTGTATTCATGAGGAATTCCCTTTGAATGGAGAAGGCCGGGTAAACAATGCGGAGAAAGCCCGCCAACAATTGGAATGGGCAAAAGAGCTGAATTGCAATTTTGTCCGCCTGGCTCATTATCCACATAACGAGGATATCGTTCGGTTAGCGGATGAAATGGGTATACTTGTTTGGGAGGAAGTGCCAGTATACTGGACCATTGACTGGACCAATAAGAATACGTATAAAAATGCTGAACAACAACTTTCGGATGTTGTGATGCGCGACAAAAACAGACCTTCGGTAATTATTTGGTCCATCGCCAACGAAACCCCGGTAAAACCTGAGCGTACGGAATTTCTTTCAGATCTGGCAAAACATGTTCGCAGCCTGGATGACTCGAGGTTAATAAGCGCTGCCATGGAAAGGCATGGCAAGCCTGGCGAACCCAATGTATCTGTTGTTCAGGACCCCTTGGCTGAAGTGGTTGACTTGGTCAGCTTTAACCAATATAATGGTTGGTATGGCAGTACTCCAGATGTTTGCGCCAACACAAAATGGGAAATCCCTTACGAGAAGCCTGTTTTTATCAGTGAGTTTGGTGCTGGTGCAAAACAGGGATATCATGGCGATTCATTGCAGCGCTGGACAGAAGAGTATCAGGAATACCTGTATAAAGAAACCCTGAAAATGATCGATCAGATTGATGGTTTGTGTGGATTCTCCCCCTGGATTCTGGTGGATTTTCGCTCACCCAGACGTGTCTTACCAGGTATTCAGGACGATTTCAACCGAAAAGGCCTGATATCAGATGAGGGCAAAAAGAAAAAAGCCTTTTTCGTATTGCAGAAGTATTATGAAGAAAAAAGCAAATAGTACAAAGACAATAGATATTGGATTTTAAAAATTACACGTGTGCATAAACTTCGAGAACTTAAACTATGGAAAAGAAGCAGATACAAAATAAAAGACATATATAATTGTACTGCAGAATTACGTGGCGAAGAAAAATTTAATTTCAACTATGCCCATAGCGTGTGTAGTATTTCATTACACGTGTTGAAAATGTGCACCGACACTATTATTAAATATTAATTCATTGAATAATGAAACCCGATTTTAGTAAAATAAACATAAAAAGTGTTGAGGCTTCGAAACAGGCTGCGTCCATGTGGGAGAAGCAACATAACATCAATAAAAACTGGTTGACACCAGAGCAGATTCCGGTTAAACCGGTCTATTCGAAAGATGATTTACTGGATATGGAACACCTGAACTATGCTGCAGGTGTGGCCCCATTCTTACGTGGACCATATTCTACAATGTATGTAATGCGTCCATGGACAATCAGGCAGTATGCCGGATTTTCTACGGCCGAGGAGTCAAACGCTTTTTACAGACGTAACCTGGCAGCTGGCCAGAAAGGATTGTCAGTCGCATTTGACCTTGCAACCCACCGTGGATACGATTCAGACCATCAGAGAGTTGTTGGCGATGTTGGCAAGGCAGGTGTGGCTATTGATTCAATCCTGGACATGAAAGTTTTATTCGACCAGATTCCACTGAATAAAATGTCTGTTTCGATGACTATGAACGGTGCTGTACTGCCAATTATGGCTTTCTATATTGTGGCCGGACTGGAACAGGGCGCTAAGTTGGAAGAACTGAGTGGTACAATCCAAAATGATATCCTGAAGGAATTCATGGTACGTAACACCTATATCTATCCACCAGAAATGTCAATGAAGATTATCGCCGACATTTTTGAATTTACATCGCAAAAGATGCCGAAGTTTAACTCGATAAGTATTTCTGGCTACCACATGCAGGAAGCTGGAGCAACTGCAGACATTGAACTGGCTTATACATTGGCTGATGGCTTGGATTATATCCGTACAGGTGTTAAAGCTGGCCTGGATGTTGATGCCTTTGCCCCCCGCCTTTCATTTTTCTGGGCCATTGGGATGAACCATTTCATGGAAATTGCTAAGATGAGGGCAGCACGCTTGCTTTGGGCCAAGATTGTTAAGAAATTCAATCCTAAGAACCCAAAATCGCTTGCCTTGCGTACACATTCACAAACATCTGGTTGGTCATTGACAGAGCAGGACCCTTTCAATAATATTGCACGTACATGTATTGAAGCAATGGCGGCTGGCCTAGGACATACCCAATCGTTGCACACCAATGCACTTGACGAAGCCATAGCACTGCCAACCGATTTCTCTGCACGTATTGCAAGAAATACTCAGATATATATTCAGGAGGAAACCCAGGTTTGCCGCTCAGTAGACCCATGGGCAGGTTCGTATTATGTAGAATCATTGACACAGGAATTGGCAGAAAAAGCCTGGAAACTGATTGAAGAAGTCGAGGAACTGGGTGGAATGGCAAAGGCTATTGAAACCGGTCTCCCCAAAATGCGCATTGAAGAAGCTGCTGCCCGTAAACAAGCCCGTATTGATTCCAAACTCGACACCATTGTTGGCGTGAATAAATACCGCCTTGATAAAGAAGATCCACTGGATATTCTGGAAGTAGACAACACTGCCGTACGCATTTCACAAATCAAGCGTTTGGAACTACTAAAAAAAGAACGTGATAATGCTGCTGTAAAAGCATCATTGGAGAAAATAACCGAAGCTGCCCGTACAGGTAAAGGAAACTTGTTGGCGCTGTCAATAGAAGCTGCTAAAAACAGGGCGACGCTTGGGGAAATATCAGATGCAATAGAAGAAGTTTCAGGAAGATATAAAGCTGTGATACGATCAATAAACGGAGTATACTCATCAGAATCCGGAAATGATGAGACCTTTGCACAAGCTAAACAGCTTTGCGAAAAATTTGCCGCTCAGGAAGGGCGACAACCCAGGATTATGATTGCAAAAATGGGACAAGACGGCCATGACCGTGGAGCCAAAGTAGTTTCGACAGGTTATGCCGATATAGGTTTCGATGTGGATATAGGACCACTGTTCCAAACCCCTGCAGAGGCAGCCAAACAAGCTGTTGAAAACGATGTGCATATTCTGGGTGTGTCCTCTTTGGCTGCCGGGCATAAAACTTTAGTGCCCCAGGTAATTGAGGAATTGAAAAAACTTGGTCGTGAAGATATTATGGTTATCGCCGGAGGTGTTATCCCTGCCCAGGATTACCAATATCTGTACGATTCAGGAGTTGTGGCCATTTTTGGGCCTGGAACTTCGGTAGCTGCTGCCGGGGTTAAGATTCTGGAGATTTTAATCGAAGCATATAGCGAATAAAAATTTGAAGTAAACCATAGCTTGCCCAAATGTTCATCTTTTTATTTCAAAAAGTTGACATTTTGGGCAACCTTTTTGATTATTTTTGGTTTAAGCAATTACCCAATTTATTTAAATTTAAATCGCTGTTATTTTTATAGCTGAAAAGCATTTTACATAGATGTATAGTTCAGAATCAGGAAGAGTTCTATATCAATTCTACAGGGAAAGAGAAAGTTTATTCATCCAATACCTGGAGAAACTTCAGATCCGTCTTAATGAAGAGGATATACATAATCTTAGAAGGGCTGGGAAACGGATAAAGGCAATGAGCCAACTGTTTGAAATAATTGATCCGTCTTACAGTTACCAAAAAGGGATCAGCCCTATAAAAGATGTTTTTAATAATGCCGGCTTACTGCGAGAAATCCAGGTCAACCAGCGGACTTTGGCCACCTATAAGCCATCTGCCAAACTGGTCAAACACTATAAGGAGTTTGTTTTCAATCAACGACAGGTGTACCGTGAACAGTTAAAAACAGCCTTGACAGAATTTGATCCTCAAAAGCAGAAAAAAACTGTTAAAAAAACAAAGAAGCTTTGCAAACAAATTGAATACAATACCATTGTTGAAGCCAGTCTCAATTATATCCGCAAGAACCTGGAAAAAATTTGTTTTTTTATTGCAGATGAAAATTCAGAAGATAATGTTCATTCGATTCGTATTCACCTTAAAAGAATCAGCCCGGTTATTCATATGGTTAGTATGATTAATGAGACTGCATATGAAAGGGATATTGGTATAATTAAGACAGCCGAAGATAAAATTGGCTATTGGCATGATCGGGTAATACTTTTGGAAACCCTAAAGCAAATGAAAAAGATTTATCCTGTGCCTGGAGAGATCAAACATGATTTTGAATTTATGATCGATCACCTGGATGGAGAAAGCCAAGCTTTTGTACTGAAAATTGATAAACTGATACAACCTTGTATTACAGAGCTTAATGATTTTCTGGCTATTCCTGTTTCTTCAGATAATCTTTAAAAACCTTCTCGAATTTTTCGACTTTAGGGGTAATAACAAACCTGCAATAGCCTTGGTTTGGGTTATTTTCGTAATAGTCTTCGTGATACTCCTCTGCCCTGTAAAAATTCGTGTACTCTTCAATTGCCGTAACAATGGGGCTGTCCCAAATCTTTTGTTTGTCCAATTCGTCCTTAAGTTCTGTAGCTTTCTTTTTTTGCTCTTCGCTATGGTAAAAAATAACAGAACGATACTGGGTTCCAACATCTGCCCCTTGTCTGTTGGGTGTTGTCGGATCATGGGTTTTCCAATAGATCATAAGCAATTCTGAATAATTGATAAGCTCAGGATCAAAAATTACCTGAACCACTTCTGCATGTCCTGTTGTTCCATTGCAAACTTCTCGGTAAGATGGATTCTTAACATGTCCGCCACTATAACCCGGACACACTTCTTTAACCCCTTCCAGCCGGGAAAAAATTGCTTCGGTACACCAAAAACAACCTGCACCAAAAGTGGCTGTTTCTGTTTTTTTGTCTTGTGCATTTACTTCACCCATAATTCCTAATAATAGTATAAAGCCGATTAATCTCATAGCCTTGTAATTGCTCTTAAGCTTGTTCTGATATAAGAACAATTAAACACGGACTATTGTTAAATAGGGCTTGCAAGAAGGACTTTTAAAAATACGAGTTTTAGTTCCAATGAGCTCGTAAACTCAGTTCTTGCTGCCACTAATTATTTTAGGATTTGTTCCAATTGATAGGTTTGGTCAATCCTTATTCCCTTTTCGGTTTGTTTAAGTGTACAACACTCGGTGTAGGCATCATGCTGGAAAACAAGGTAATAATTGTATTCCATAGCTTCCTGCATAAAAGCTGCTCTTTCCTCCATCGAAACAAGAGGTTTGGTGTCATAACCACATACCCACGATGCAGGTATTTGTGCCGAAAGTGCCAGTAAATCGTTTGTGTAAATCAGGGTTTTGCCTTGATAGGTAATAAATGGGACCAACAATCCATCGGTATGCCCGGAGAACAAGCGTAGGCCAATGCCTGGAACAATTTCACAATCTTGCTCAATGAAGGAGATCAGACCTGCATCATGAAGTGGCAAAATATTTTCTTTAAGAAAAGATGCCCTTTCGCGTTGGTTGGGATTTAATGCCCATTCCCACTGTTTTTTGCTTATATAGTGATTGGCATTTGGAAAAGTCGGAACAAAATTGCCCTTTTCATCCAGTTTTACTGCCCCTCCTACATGATCGAAATGCAGATGGGTTAATATTACATCGGTAACTTCTTCTGGTGCAAAACCTTTGTCTTGCAGAGCTTTCTCAATAGAGTGATGGCCTTCGCGGAAATAGTATTTATAAAAATCTTCTGGTTGCTTGTTCCCGATTCCGGTATCAATCAATATTTTGCGGTCTCCTTGTTCGATAAGCAACAATCGAAGTGCAAAAAGACAGAGATTATTGTCATCTGCCGGATATACTTTGCTCCAAAGTGTTTTTGGCACTACCCCAAATGTTGCCCCCCCATCGAGTTTAAAAGTCCCTGGTTCTATGGTATGTATTTTCATATAAAATATTGTGTAAAAAGCTTAATTGAAGGGTTTGGTAATGATGCCGGACATAAAATTGGCAATTTCAGTCCGCTTTTTTCTATAAGTACAGCCTTACTGATTTAAATCTCAAAAATAAATCCTTTATCCGTTAATTTATCATACCGCTCTTTATCAAATTTGTATAGCCTTGCTGAGCGGTGCGGGACCCCTCGTTGTTTTTCATTCAGTTGCACCAATAAATTCATTTTCATGATCTTGCGGCGAAAGTTAGGCTTATCAAACTCTACTCCATAAATAGCCTCATATAATTCCTGAAGATGCAGGAGTGGAAATTTATCTGCCAATAAATTAAAACCTATTGGTTTATATTTAACCTGCCTCCTTAACCTTGCAAGTGCTGCCTGGATTATTTCCTCATGATCGAAGGGTAAGTGGGGAAGGCTTCTCAAATCAAACCAGTTTGCGTCACTGGCGTTGGGCCCGGCATTTATTTTATATTGACCAGGCTTAACCAGTGCATAATATACTATGGTTATAACCCTTCTGCCGGGGAACCTGTCCAATTCACCAAAAGCACCAAGCTGCTCCATATATAGGTCCTTAACACCTGTAAGTTCATTTAAAACACGCATCGATGCATCTGAAATATCCTCATCATAACGAATAAACCCCCCAGGAAGAGCCCATGTTCCAAGTTCTGGTGCAACAGCTCGTTTTATCAATAGAACTTTGAGCTTTGCTTCGTCAAAACCAAAAATGACACAGTCAACTGATAAGGGATCGATAACATTATCCAACCTAGCTACAGGCATAGTCCAAATTTTAAATTGTCCATAAATATAAAGGAATCTTATTTATTGTCATAATGACTATTTATAAACAAGTGGAAAAACAGTAAAGTATTGAGGATTTGCTTGACAATGGCGCAATTTTTTTGTATATTAAAAGGCTCTCTTTGTCTCCCCTTCCTTTTATTATGGAACTGTAATATCGCAACACTTTATTTTACTCACTTAATACTTAAACAATGACTCACTATAGTGCACGGCTTATATATCCAAAACAAGAATTTCGCATAATACTTCAAAGCTCTGTTAAAAGCAATGAATACTTTGGTGTAGATGACCTTGAAAGAAAAAAGCTGAAGATTATCCAGGCAAAATATGGTTGCAGGCATTGCTACCATAATATTCCTCCGCATGTAACTTTGGATTTGAACAAATTTAACTGGAATCCGAAAAAAGCTTGCTTCGAAATTGATTATAACACAAAAGTACAGATACAATTGAATACACTCGAAGAATGCATAGTGGACTTTATGCCTGACTTATATTACCAGCTCGATTAGAAATATTTTAAGAAATCCAGGATCATCATACCTGGAAGCAGTATACTGTTTTTTCGAAGAGTATGCCTACAATTTTATTGATTGACCGATAGGAGAACAAACCGAATTTATTTGGACAAAAAAAACCCAGGCTTGGAAAGCCTGGGTTTACTAACCCTAACTAAATAAAACTAAAGAGAATAGATAGATACCTATTCGGTATGAAAAAAAACTAATCCTTATCAAAATTGTAGGTGAAACTGCCAATTGATCCACTCACAGACACTACATATTTACCTTTTGGGAGTTTCTCCATTGAGTATTTTTTTTCTCCTGTAGTAGAACCAAGATCATCACTGAAAAAGTTTCCAGTATTATCGTAGAAATCTATACGGTGAAAATCTGAACTTCCTTTTTGGAAGTTCACGAACAGAATGTCATCTACAACCCTGAAAACTGGCTTCAACAGTTTTTTGGAATCCAGAACCGAAAGCTCAGAATCAATAATTTCCACTGTTTCGCTAAATACCTCATTTCCCGCATTTACATTGATTACATAAGTACCATCTTCTAACGATGTCAGGTCAAATACCTTGGCAAAATCCGATACGTCTTTAATATTTTCCTGATAAAAAACAATTCCCCTGTCCATATCTTCAATAGATATAACAGCATTTTTTGCCTCGAAGTTGGAAAAGCTAATTACTGCTTTTGCTTTACCACACTCTAACACAGGTTCTACCCTTAGAATACCTCCGGCGTTAACTGAAACTACAGTAGCCGATAAAATTGTGAACAGCAGTACACGTAGTACCGCGATGTTTAGTTTGATCATAATTACACACGCTTTAAATGTAAAATCTCTGATACAAAAGTAATACATACTTTTATTCCATACGCAATTTCTAATGTTAATTATATATTAATTTATTCTTTCGAAATATAGATATAAAACACTTAAAACTAATAATATGATCGAAAAAACACTAAATAGCTTACGATAAGATATTTCATATTAATTCAAGGCAACTGAATATATATAAATCAACAGAATGTCAGCGGTTTACATAAAATAACCTGCATTAATAGGTTAACTTATTTCCCGTGTGTATTAAGATATATTTAACAAATAAAAAGGTGAAAAAGAATGTATATATCCCAGTCTAACTTAGACGGAAGTATTTGGAGAAGGAGAAAGACAATTAGGTCGTCCAAAAAGGCAAAATAAGATTGTATTTCAGGTAGTCAATAAATTCACCAGGAAGTAGAATGATTAAAATAGCTGTAATGCTTGTTGGTGGAGGAACAACAGAGCAACCGAAACGAACCCGTCAAAGAGAGCTAGTGCTCTAAAGAATCTGACATTGTGGGGCTTTCCATACGCCTATGCAGAAGATACTATGGCGAAAGAATAGGCTAATCTGTTTCTTTGTTTCCCACAACAGATAAAAGGATTATGCTTAATATTTTAAAAAGATGGTTGTTTTAATGCAGCATCTATACAAGAGAGATTAATTCCAGGTTTCAACTATCATGCCTTCTGCCAATGAGTCTGCAGTTGTTTTTCCTTTAATCTCCTTGACTATTTCAAGAGCAAAATTTAAGGCTGCACCAGGTCCTCTCCCAGTAATTATATTGTCAGACTTAAGTGATAAGCTGCTCTTTACATCGGCTCCTTTCAGATGTTTTTCAAAACCAGGATAACACACAGCCTGTTTTCCTTCAAGAATTCCAAGTCCTCCAAGAACCATTGGAGCAGCACAAATTGCTGCGATAAGTTCTTTATCGGAAGCTTTCTTTTTGAGTACTTCTGCTAATCCTTTATGATCCTGTAAGTTTTTTGAACCAGGCATTCCTCCGGGGAGAATAACAATTGCACTTTCTTCATAATTAACATCTTCGAATACAATGTCGGTGGTTATTTTAATGCCGTGAGCTCCTGTGACTTGTCTTTGCCCAGTAATTGAAACCATTTCTGTCGAAATTTCTGCACGCCGCAGAACATCGACTATTGTTAATGCTTCTATCTCTTCAAAACCAGTGGCAAAATGTACATATGCTTTTTTCATGATCTAATGTTTTATAGTAAAATCCGGTTAAACAATAAAGTTACAACAATTAAATATACAAGTTAAGTAATCTAATTCGTCGAACATGACAAACCTCCAAAAAAAGATAAAACTTTACAAACTTCATCCATGTCGAAAGTTGCTTTCGTAATGGCAAGTCGGGACCGACTTTGATCGTTGAGAAGAAGTTGCACTCCGACTTATACACTAAGAACCAACGAGGCGTTATTACTTCTTGCTATGTTGATTTGTTTTTGCTCTGGAGCTTGCCATTAATTTGCCACGCATCTAACACCTAATCCTTGTTTAATATAGAGTCGACCAAATTATAAATAAGGTCTGCTTCATAGCCTCTTTGTGCAGCAAAGGCAAGCAATTTTTGTTTTGTTTTGATTGGATCTTGTTCTTTTATCGACTTTGTTTTCTTTTCGAGTTCTTTCTGGACAATGGATCTGTAATCATCCTCTGATATTGAGTTTAAAGCCATTTCAATAGTTTCATCAGAAATCCGCTTTCCTCTTAAATGATACCGGATCTTGTTTTTCCCCCAGGCAGAAAATCTGATTTTGTCCCTTACATAGGATTCAGAAAAACGGGTATCATCCACAAATTTTTCATCGCTTAGCCTGTCCACTATAGTTTCAAAATCGCCTTGATAAGCCCATTGCTTCAATTTATCCCGAACATCCTGGCGGCATTTCTCACTTTTGCTGCATAAATGCTGAAGACGGGCAAGGGCCTCAGTATCTGATATTGGTTTTTTCATCTGAACTAAATTAGAAAAAATAAGGATAGCTGTGTTTCAAGGAAATCATTTTTTTATGCCCAATACAACCCTGTCTTTGTTGTTCAGGTCCTGGATAATTTCCACCTTGCAAAATCCATTCTCCTCCATCAAAGATTTGATGTCCCATCCAAATTTCTCATTGATCTCAAACACAAGGGTTCCACCTTCTATTAGATGTTCTCTGCAAAAGCCAGTTATTTCCTTATAATAAAGCAATGGATTATTGTCATTTACATAAAGTGCAAGTTCAGGTTCAAAATCGACAACATTCCTGTGCATTTGCTCTTTCTCGCTATGTAACACATACGGAGGGTTGCTCACAACAATATCAAATTGACCTATGCTGGTATTGGCAGGAGTTTCAAGTATATTCAATTTTTGAAAATGTACCTGTGATTGATTCAGCTGGGCATTGGCTTTTGCAATTTCCAACGCTTTATCAGAGACATCGACAGCAAAAACAGAACTACCTGCAATGTTTTTTTGCAAGGCGATAGCGATACACCCACTTCCTGTTCCAATATCAAGCAGTTTCGGACTTTTGTATTCTCCTTTTGCCTTATGAATAATAGTATGGACCAAAATCTCAGTTTCCTGCCTGGGAATAAGTATTCCCTCACTAACTTTGAAGGTTAGTCCATAAAAATGAGCCTCACCAAGTATATATTGAATGGGTTCTGAGCGGGTAAGCCTTTTCAAAGCGACAGTCAAATTCTGAAGTTCAGACTCTTCAAGGATCCTTTGTGCATGAAGTGCGAGCTGAATGCTGTCAAATCCTAAAAAATGTTCTAAAAGTAGTCGGTAAAGCGCCCCAAGTTCTGGTTCTTCATATAGCCCCGATAAGCTCTTATTAAAATGTGTTTTAAACTCTGCTAAAGAAATTGACATAATCTTTTTCTGCTTTTTGTGTCAAATTTAGTGCTTCCATGACTACTTTTACAAAGAAACTAAGGGCAAATGCAAAACGACACTAAATATATGCACCGATGCATCGATTTGGCCAGAAACGGTAAAGGCCAAGTTGCTCCAAATCCAATGGTCGGATCTGTTATTGTACATAATGGAAATATTATTGGTGAAGGTTACCATATGCAATACGGAGGCCCTCATGCTGAAGTAAATGCCATAAATTCTGTTGTAAATAAGACTCTTCTCCCTGAAAGTATACTGTATGTTAGCCTGGAACCATGTTCTCATATGGGAAAAACACCACCATGCTCCGATCTGATCATTGAACACCACATTAAAAAAGTAGTTATTGGGACCGTTGACCCGAATTCGCTTGTGGCAGGTAGCGGAATTGAAAAACTGAAAAGGGCTGGTGTTGAGGTAGTTGTTGGGGTATTGGAGGATGAATGTTACGAATTAAACAAACGGTTTTTCACTTATCATAAACTAAAGCGCCCCTATATTATATTGAAGTGGGCCGAATCCAGAGATGGATACCTCGATATTAAGCGGGAGGCAGGTACCCCAATTGGTCCAAACTGGATTTCAAATCCTATTTCCAGGATATTGGTGCATAAATGGCGGTCTGTAGAGCAAAGCATTATGGTTGGGACAAATACCGTTATCTATGATGATCCTGGGTTGGATAACCGGTTTTGGCCCGGCACCTCTCCAGTGCGGATTATCCTTGACAGAAGTGGAAGAATTCAGAGCTCTGCCCGGATTTTTGATGGTAAAGTGCCCACCCTGGTATTTACAGAGAACAAAAAAACACCTTCTGAGAACCTGGAGTTCATACACATTCGTTTCAACGACAATAGTCTTTCATCTGTATTGGAAGAATTGTATTCAAGAAATATTCAATCGCTTCTTGTTGAAGGTGGAGAAAAGCTACTCCAGTCATTTATTAAACAGGACCTCTGGGACGAAGCCAGGATTTTTAAAGGCATCAAGGATTTTAAAGATGGTATAAAAGCCCCCGATTTGCATGCAAATTACAAGTCTTTTAAGTCTATTCTTGACGATTCCCTGGTAATTTATCTGAACGAATAATTCGTCGTGTTTGCCCCTGGAATCTTGCATCAAATCCCCACATTTAAAAAAGATCAGGAAGAATATGGATAATATTCTAATTTACAGAACAAAAGACATCTATTTTCCGTTAATTAAATAAGGGGTAGTTTGGCAATGTTTTTGTAGATTTGTCACAGCACCAAAAAACTAGATTAAAACTGACATGTTCCGGTTTCTTCTCATATTTATATTCGTCTCAGCCTCAGTTTTGTCCTTGGAAGGACAAAATGCCAAGCAATATATTAAAGCAGGCGAACAATTTCTTTCCAATGGAATGGTAGAAGCAGCCCTTGAGGAATTTGACAAAGCGATAACTGTTGAGCCAACAAATGGGCGCCCTTATCAATTAAAAGCATCTGTTCAGTTCGATAGTGGAGACAGCCTCCTGGCAGCAAAAAATTACCAAAAATCAGCTGCCCTGGGATATATGCCAGACGAAAACTATTTCAAAGCTGCAGACATTTATTATACAAAAGATGTTCTTGTTGGGGCCAAAGATTGCATGGAAAAAGGGCTTGCCGTTAAAGCGAAAAGTTTTGACCTTCTATTGTTAAAAACAAGGATTTTATACGACGAAGGTAAATTTGAACAAGCGTATCTGGTTGCCGACGAAGCCATCAAGGCAAAAGATATGGCCATTGCCTATTATTTTAAAGGGGCAAGTGCACATCAAACCAATAAAATTGATGAAGCCATCAAAGCTCTTGAAAAAGCAATTATACGCGACAATAACCTGGCTCAAGCCTATCTTGAACTTGCTGATATACAAATTGAACAAGGCAAATATGATTATGCCGTTGATAACTGTTCGATGGTTTTGTTATTGATCGATCCTGAGAATATCCAGGCCCTTTTGACCAGAAGCATTGCCTTCCACTACATGAAAGAATCGGAGCAGACCATTGAGGATATTACCAAAGCTATATCGATAGATAAAAACAATTGGAAACTCTATATGCAAAGAGGGAGGTATAAATTTGATTATGCCCTTTATACCGATGCTGCAGATGACTTCACCCTTGCCCTTGGAATTAACGATACCCTGGAAAATGCTTACCACCTAAGGGGCGAAGCTTTTGAAAAATTAGCCAAAACCCGGGAAGCTTTAAGTGATTATAAAACATATGCCGGTTTTCTGGAGCAAAATTCCGGGGCAGATTCTGCCTTAAAGGTCATTCAGTCAAAAATATATGAGCTTGGCACTGAAAAAAACAAACCACAGATACTCCTGGCCGAAAACCTGCTCAACGATAAAGAGGAAATTAAAGTTAAAGAACTCGAAAAATCCATTGTAGTTGAAGGGACAATACAGGAAGAATCTGCTCTTGAAGCATTGAAAATAAACAATGAACTGGTAGAGGTCAAAAAGCTGGACAATGATACTTATGGATTTAATATTGAACTCTCATCCAAAGATCTGGATTACGTAACCATAACAGCAAATGATACCTATAACAACATCACGACCAAATCATACCCGGTAACCCATATCGAAACTGAAGCTCCTGTTATTGCATTAATTTCGCCCCTTGCAGCAGACGACCATGTTATCCACCTCGAACCTGGAGACAACACGCTATACATCGAGGGTAGAATTGAAGACCATAGTACAATTCGCGAAATAAAAATTGATGAAGTAAATGCCAGTTTCGCTCCCGGGGACTATAATCCGCGGTTTACAGCTACCATCGATATCCAAAATCGCAACAAGGTTACCATTACAGCTGTTGATGCCTTTGGCAATAAACAGAACCAGGTTTATGAATTTTCAAAAGACGGGCAACTTTTAACTGAAAATAATCCGATGGGTAAAACCTGGGTGGTGATTATCGAGAATTCAGAATACCAACAATTCACAAACCTGAGCAATACATCAAAAGATGTATACCAACTCAAGGATGCACTTATGCGTTATAAGATCAGTAAAGTGTTGCATAAAAAAAACATGACAAAAAAAGAGATGGAGCGCTTTTTTGCCCTCGATTTGCGCGACCTGATTGTAAGCAACAATGTAAATTCCCTGCTGATCTGGTATGCAGGCCACGGAAAGAACATAAGCAATACAGGATATTGGATACCCAACGATGGCAGGGTAAACGATGAATATACATACTACAATGTCAATGCTTTAAAAGCCTCGTTATACAGTTACACAAGTTTAACCCATGTATTGGTCGTAAGCGATGCCTGCGAGGCCGGCGAAGGATTTGCCGTAGCCATGCGTGGCGACAACAGTTTGGCTTCTTGCAACGATCTACAGCTGATTTCTCAAAAATCTGCACTTGTGCTAACATCTTCAAGCAACGAAGCTGCCATGGACAACTCGCTCTTTGCGCAGACTTTTGCCAATGCCCTGGCCAATAATCCTGCAAATTGTATCCCTATTGATGCTATTGCAGAAAGAATTTCGATTGTGATGTATAAGCATACTGCACAAGTCCCTCAATTTGGGCGAATTTCCGGACTTGAGGACAAAAACGGCACTTTCTTTTTTATTACGAAATAGAAAGATTGAAACAACTTTATTCCTCATGCCCCAAACTGCCTTCCTCCACTCGCGCGCTTTTGCAAAGCGTGCGTCCTCTCTAATGCTATAAAGTAGCATAACTCAATCATAAATTGCTATATTTAACTATCATCAAATCCAACCAATGTCTGAAAGATACAAAGTTCGTAATCCTGAAGGATTATATTTTATAACCTATACAGTTACATCATGGGCAGAGAAATTGTGAGAGTAGTAGAGGACTATAAATATTCCTCGGCTTATGATTATGCAGGAGGTATTGGTGATGTTAAAATAGAAAAGTTATAAAAAGGCGCACGCTTTGCAAAAGCGCGCGAGTTGGGTAAAAGCTGAGTTTTTGAGCAAGCCTATTTAGAACTTATTTATACGCATCAAAAAGTTTTTGATTCACAGACAACTATCAGCTTAATAATTAATTGGATAACTGCACTTTAATCTGCAAATTATCCCCCATATTTGGAACTAATTAGCTGATTTAACGTAGAAATTAGAACCTGTGCTATTAAAAGCTATGCTATTGTTTTGTAATTTAGCAGTTTGCTTTATAGAATATGAGTGTTGTTTACCGGGCTAATGATAGCCTGCGAATATAAATAAAAACCTGTTTCTCACTGGAATGCAAATTAATATATAAGCGCATGAACAACAGGCATTTAACATCTCCCCTCAAAAGTCAATTTTGGGTGCGGGGGATTTTTGTGCTTGTGTTATTTATGTTCTCAATTACAGCTTTTAATCAAATTACTCGCTACTCCATTGCTAATGGACAATGGGACCAAGGAACAACTTGGTCGTATGATTCGAATGGTGTATCATGTAATTGTATTCCTGATGCATCTTCAAAAGTATTTATTGAACATGATGTAACTCTTGGTAGTGATGCTGAAGTAATGGACGTAACTATTTATTCTGGTGGATCTTTGCTTTGGACTAGTAGTAGTGTTGATCTAAGAGTACATAATTCTGGAAGCCTAAATATAAAATCAGGTGCAGTACTATCAGAAAATAGTAATACTAGTGCAAGAATTAGATTTTACGATAATGGAGCTACTTCAATGATCACAAATGATGGCTCTTTTACAATAGATGACATACGAGTATATAATACAAATGGTTCGTTAAATATTGAAGGTTCTAATGATATAAATATAAACTTATTAGAATATAGAAATAATGACATTAGTACTACTGTATCAAATAGTGCTATTATAAATATTAGTGATATTGATTTTAATGATAATAATAACGTTAGTGTTAATAATAATGGAACAATAAACCAGAATGGAGGTTTCTTAAACACAGGGGGGTCTGAACAAGTTCACAATTTAGCCAATGCCACCTGGAACTGGAGTGGAACAAACTCAAATAGTGTATATCTGGCTGCCTCTTATACGGATAATACTTTCAATTATACTCGTAATGGAGACCAGGATATAATTACCCCTCAGGATGCCTATTACCATTTACAACTTTCCGGAACAGGGACTAAAACTGCTCTAGGAAGTTTTCAAGTAGATGGTAATTGGACAGTTACTAGTGCATTTGCTCATAATAACAAAACTGTAACATTTGGTGGTTCAAATGACCAATCAATCTCCAACACTGGAGGTGAAACATTTTATGGATTAACTATTAATAAACCCGGTGGTGAATTAATCCTGAACGATGATGTACTGGCCACAAACCAAATTACCATGTTATCAGGAAATGTTAACACTGGGGCTAATACCTTAACACTAAGCAAAGGTACTGCAAATGCACTATCATATACCGATGGCTGGGTAATTGGAAACTTATCCAGGAATATTACCGGGACAGGAACTTATAGATACCCTGTTGGAAACACTTACAATAATACAGCAATTATTGGTGTTAATACTCTTGATGCTGCTGGTTATCTTACAGGCATTTTCAATGAATCAGTTCCTGGAGGTACTGTTAATTTTTCCGAAAATGGACTAAATGTTAATGCCGTTTTTAATGATGGTTATTGGAATTTCATAGCTTCCAGTGGTTTTGCAAGTTCAAATTTTGATATTGAGTTAGATGCAACTGGATTTGATAATTATGCAATGAACTCTGCTACCAGAGTACTTAAGCGCCCAAATCTCAGCACCTGGGAATCACCTACCAGTGGCACACATAGTTCTGCTAATGATCCAATTGTATATCGAACAGGTATTACATCAGGAATTGCTACAAGTACAGGAACTGATTTTGGACTTGGTGATACCGATTGTGACTTTAACTTTACAACACAACCTACTGATGTAACAACATGTACTGGACAACCAGCACAATTTGATGTTGCCATTAGCGAAACCGCAACGTACTACCAATGGAAGAAAAATGGCAGTAATATTGCTGGTGGTGCAGCAATGTCATCCTACTCAATTGCTGGAGTAACAACAAATGATATTGGTAGTTACACGTGTGAGGTTACTATTGCTTGTGGTACAGAGGAAAGCAACCCTGCAACCTTAGTAGTCTCTGATCCTTTGTCCTCCTTTGGCTATGCATACGAAAAAGAGATTACAATAAATGCAAACAGGGTATCCGGGACCTATGCCCTAAGCAACTTCCCTGTTCTGATCAACCGTACCGATCCTGATTTAAGAACTGTTACCAATGGAGGGTACGTTGAAAATGCCAATGGCTTTGATATCGTATTTACCGATACAAATGGGTATAAGCTCGACCATGAAATTGAATATTATAATCCTGTAACAGGAGAAATTACTGCCTGGGTGAGGGTCCCTATATTGTCAGCAACTAGTAATACCATTTTTAAAATACTCTATGGAAATCCATCTGTTTCTGTTTCTGCAGAAAATAAAACTGGTGTTTGGATTTCTGACTTCTCCGGTGTTTGGCATATGAGTGGAAACCCTGGTGGTACTGCTCCTCAGATTCCTGATGCCACTGCGAATACTAATAATGGAACTGCAAATGGTAGCATGACAACTACTGATTCCATTGCTGGATTAATTGCAGGAGCAATTGATCTTGATGGTTCTAATGACTTTATAAATCTTGGTTTAACAGGTATTCCAGACATACAAGCTTCTCAAACAATCAGTGCTTGGGCTTATTATACTTCAATGCCATCCACAATCCAAAATATTTTTTCCAATTCAATTGTGGGTAGTGCCGTCCAATTAGGATTCAGGCCTCCAAATGCAATCGTATGGGTGAGTGGAGGAGGTGCACTTGCAAATGCAGGTTTTATGCCATCAATAAATAGTTGGCACCATTATGTATACACATACGATGGTACTACAAATCATAAGATTTATATTGATGGAATAGAATTTGGAAGCACAACAGCATCTCCTCAAAGTGGTACTCCCACTATGTCTAATATTGGCACATACGGAAATGGTATTGATGAATTCTTTAATGGTTTGGTCGATGAGGTCAGGTTATCAACATCTGATAAATCTGCAGATTGGATTCTTACTGAATACAACAACCAGAATTCACCAAGTACATTTTATAGCATAGGTTCTCAAAGCATTCATTCTGAGTTTCCACAAGATGTTTGTGAGGATGTAGAAACAATTTATACCCTTCCGGTTAAATTTGACAGCTACAATTGGACAGTTACAGGTGGAGGCACGTTAATTAATGGCAATAACAATGATACAGCTATTGTTGTCTGGAATGGTGCTGGTGGAACCATTAATGTTCAGGTAACAGAAAATGGAACTTGCAACAATACTTCGGAAACAATAACTATTAACACACCCACAGCTCATCCTACCCCTTCTATCACTGGCACAGATACTGTTTGTCCGGGAGCTACCGGGGAAGTTTATTCAACAACAAACGATGTAACCCATAGTTATTTATGGGAAATTTCAGGTGGTACATTCCAGGGTGGAATCAATAATACAAATTCTGTTACCGTAGACTGGACATCCACTCCTGCTTCAGATACCTTCCTGATAGTACATGAAACCATTATTGCAACGGGCTGTACATGGAGCGATACAATGGCTGTGGCGATAGGGGATTTTGTGAACCCCTCTGTCACCTGCATTGCCGACCAGGTTGTTGGGACAAACACAAACTGCACGTACGTGGTCAGCGCCGCTGAGTTCGACCTATCTTCGGCCTCGGACAACTGCGCAGCCACCGACACAACATAC
>JBNKPU010000172.1:0-51545 GCA_050295515.1 Bacteroidales bacterium
CCGTATATTTAGTCCATACAAACAAATTATTTATGGTCAAGTAAAAACTAAGCGACTGAAGTTTTAGTTTTGTTAGTTTGACTTTAGGAACAGTATAGTTGAACGTTACATATTTCAGGCGTAAAAATGATCCGTCTTCAACATAACGGTCGCTGCCCAGCCAGTTATAGCCATACCGGTAAAGTGCACGAGGCATATTAGTTACATCACCGTCTTTTCTCCAGCGCCAGTTCACTGAAGTGCTTTGATTATGTAGGGTAAACATATTTTCGGCTTCCATACGGGCTATGTTTACAATTTTATTCCCATACCTGAAATTAAAGAAAGTCGTGAATCCAAACCCTTTATACCTTATGTTTGTGCCGAAACCTCCATTAACTTTCGGATTGGAGTTACCTAAATATACTATATCCAGTTCGTCTATATTACCATCGCTGTTGATATCTTCATAGATGGCATCTCCACCTTTAAATTCATACTCATTACTTTTACCATAGGCAAAATACATGGGAAGAGGATCTCCATCTTCATCGGTAAACACAGTTCCATTTTCGTCCCTTGCAACAGGTGCATTTTCTTGTTCCCCAGGGATATATTCATTGTATTGATATACTCCTTTGTATTTAAACCCATAAACCGACCCAAATGAGTTTCCTTCCTGCAGACGGTTCAGGTATAAACCATTCTCATAATCAAAATCATAATTGTAAATGGCCAACACATCTTCCCTAAGCTCCACAATCGTATTTATATTGTTAGAAAGGTTAAAGTTGAAATCGATTTTTAGATCATTTGTTTTAATTAGGTTGTTGGTGAAGAAATTCAATTCCCACCCCTTGTTGTCCATAACACCAACATTTTGCCAGGGAACTAGACCGTACCCTGAAGAACTTGGTACTTTAAGCTTCTCAAACAAAAGGTCTTCAGTCCGTTTGTTGTAAATGTTTAGGTCAAATACCAGTTTATCAAATAAAATCATGTCAAGGCCATAGTTAAAGGAAGTAGTTGTTTCCCATTTCAAACCGGATAGTTGTAGTGATGTTGGACGCGTAGCATTCATATCTATATATTGACCATAAGCTTGGTACCGACTGAAATGCAGGTATTCATCTCTGGGTTGGTTACCGCTAATACCCCAACTCATACGAGGGGCAAACATAGTCAACCAATTGCGTGAAAATTGCATGAATGCTTCATCAGAAAGAATATATTTAACAGAGAATCCCGGGAAATTACCAAATTTGTTGTTTTTTCCAAATTTGGTACTTCCATCGCGGCGCAATGTAGCATCAAGAATATACCTGCCTTTATATGAATAATGACTTCTGAACGTTAAACCATTCGAACGGTATTCATAGGGTGCCCCCGAGCTTAAGATACTTAAATATCCTAGTACAGAAGTTTCTACAAGTTCCCCGGAAGGCAGATTGGTGGTCTCCATGCCCATGAATGATTTATTTCCGGTACGGATCTGGTAGGCTCCATAAAGTATCACTTTATGGTTGGAATTATTAAATTTAGGTATGAAAGTAAGGTTATTATCCGCCATAACAGTCATATTCTCCACATCCCAACTTTGCGCTCTGTTCACATTATGGCTGTTCCAGGCAACATTAGAAGCTTCCCAGGGTAGAAATTTATTTACTCTGTCGTTGTTCACGTCAAATGAAACCCACATATTATAGCGTAACAAGGTCGCTTCCGGATTCAATAGATCATATTGTAAACTGAACTTCGGCAATATACGATAGTTTTTTAAATTATCTTTAGCAAGCATTGCCAAGGCCACAGGGTTTCTCAAATTGCGTTGGTCATATTCAAGATTGGATTCTCTGTCAATATTGTAATACACATCGGTATTGTTGCCCTCCAGATCTTGTTGATAAACACTTACATTGGGCATTTTACGATAGGCAATTGAAAGTATGCTTAATTCATCCGGTAGGTTTCTGTCATCGGATTGTTCAGCTCTCCAGCTTCTATCATGGTCGGTATAAGTAAGAGACAGTTCTGAAATAAACTTAATCCGGTCAGATACCGAATAATCTAAATAGGCACGGGAAGAAATCCGGTCCAGTTTTTGTCCGATAACTGTACCTGTTTGGGTCAAATATCCTGTAGAAACCCTAAAACGGGCTCTTTCTCCACCACCTGATACTGTAAGATAATTATCGTGTTTGATACCTGTTTGTGTGACCTCTTTCACCCAGTCGGTATTGTTGTTGAAGTTCTCGTATTCAGAAAATGACTGGTCATATAAGAACTCACGAACATTGGCTGCATACTCATTTTGCTCCGGATTAAAATAAGCCTGTTTGATCAACATGGTATAATCATCACCGTTTAGCATACTCAGTCCTTGAGGCTGAACAGCTCCTGTCAACCTATAAGAATACTGAACACGTGTTTTTCCTGCAACCCCTTTTTTGGTTTTGATCACCAGTACACCGTTGGCACCTTTCGATCCCCAAACAGCAGTAGAAGCTGCATCTTTCAATACGGTAATCTCTTCAATGTCATCTGGGTTAATAGCCAGCATATTGGCGAATTGCTCCTGGTTTGCAGACGAGAAATCAAAATTAGGGTCAACGTCAGTTTCAAAAGGTACTCCATTAACAACAATGAGAGGTTGTGTATTGGCATTGATGGAGGTTGTTCCCCTGATCCGCATAGATGTTCCTGCGCCAAGGTCACCAGAACTGGCAACAATATCAAAACCGGCAATCCTACCTTGGAGGGCATCATCGATAGAAGTAACCTGAATTCCTTCAAGTGATTTGGTATCCAGTGTCTGAACAGCAGTTGAAATCTCTCTTTGTGGGATGACCATAGTACCATCAGAGTGCTTTTTCTCAGCTGTAATCACAACTTCGGAGATCTCTTTCAGGTCTTCATCCAGTACTACATCAATTTTTGATTTGGTACCAATATCAACACTTTCAGTAATGAACCCTATAAAGCTGACTGCCAATTTATTGTTAGCATTACTGATTTTCAACACATACTGTCCGTTAATATCGGTCACTGTAGCGTTAACAATTCTTTTTTTGCTGTCTGTTTCTACAACAGTTGCACCAACAAGGGTTTCCCCATCTGTTGAAGAGGTAATTGTTCCTTGTACTACCTTCTCAGATGCCTGGCCGTATAAAAAGCAAGGCTTTAGCAAATAAAACAGGAGAATTGTTCCTAATATTTTAAGTTTCATACTTAAATCTTTTTTATATGGTTGTATGGAACCGTTCCTAAATTTCGGGACTTGTTTCATATAGTTAGTCTTTTTATTCAAACCTTAAAACATTATCAATTTGATGAATAACTGCTGTTGAAGCTGTTGTAATAGAAGAATTCGCAAAAGGTAATCCTGTACCTGATCCATCAGCTTCTTTATATGCTTGAGGATTACCACTAAAGGTATAATCGCGGGTCATTATGTTATATAAACCATTGTCTGTTACAACACTTGCAGTTCCATAATTTTCAGTCGTCAGAGAAAGGCTATTGCCACCACCACTAATACCAAGCCTGTAATATTTATCTTTATAAGTTCCAAAATTTGTTTCTAGTTCATTGGTCTTAATTGTAGCAGTCTGGTATAATGCATTTACCGGATCGCCACTGATGTAGACCGAATTATCCTGGAAGTGATATCTTAGGAACCGTTCCAGTTTACTAATTTCTGCCTCTTTTAGTATGGGGTCTGCAATTGTATCGATCTGATCCCAACTACTGATTAAACTGTCAGCAATAGCCTGTTGAATGGCTTCATTTGTAGGGACATAAACTGTATAATTAAATGTGTTGAAAAACTTAATATTATAGTCGATACCGTAATAGTTGGTTTTCTTAACAAAGATATCTGTGCCTGAACCTATAAAATTCACAAGAAGAGCAAAAAATTCACTGAATTCGGGTGTTTCACTCAACACTTTATAAACCGATTGTAGAGGGGTTTGGATTGGCTTATCGATGAAATAAGTATTTCCGTTCTCTTGATTATATAAGCCATTCGGTACAACATTTGCAGAAACTCCCTGCACAATATCATTGCCTCCCTGGACTTTTAATGAACTTCCTGAACCTTCGATTCTTAGGGAATTACCGTTTTTGGTGAAATAATATTGTGAGCCTGATTCAACATCACCTATCACGATATGGGAATCAAGTATGTCCAGCAAGCGGTTTGCAAGGAAATTTTTGTCTGTAATCACATTCACAGAATCCCCAACCACACCGGTTTCTGGATCATAACTGTAAACTGTAGCATTAACAGTTGATTCTTCTGTATTATACCAGTATTTCAAAACAGCTTTCATATCTTTGGCATAAGCAATTGGGTCGATATAATTTACAAAGAATTCATCGGTTGGTACAAATAAACTGTAACGGCTAACCAATGAGTTCAAATAGAGCCGGTAGTCATTCTGCCAGATTACCCAGTTAAAAACTTTGGCTTTATCGCTAAACAATATAGGTCCGTAAACTGAAACATAATCATCAGGAGGGTATACTGCTTCGGTTTGATATACAACTCCGTTTAATCCAATATAGGTATCCGACACATCTGAGGAGTTGATCGGAATAGGGGAGTTCTCGCTATCATTCATTTTGTCGAACTGTGCAGGAACCGATTCAATAAAGGATGCTCTCATATGTCTTCTAATAAGCAGCATGACAATATCATCAGGAACATTATCCCATGTACCATACCTTTCTTTAAGCACACTTCCACTTCCTGAATTAAAATAGTTTTGCATTGCTGCATCTGAAGGGCATAAAATAGTGCCAAAATCAGCATCATTTCCAAGTTCATTATTTCCTGGATCAAAAGGCAACAATAATTCTTCATTGATTGAAGATCCATTTGGATACTCAGTTTCTCCTCTCATGTATGAAAAGTACTTCCATTCAAATATGGAGTCAATCATCTTTTCAGGATGGATTTTATTATAATCCTCAGTTTGTGTAGCATTATAGTATGGAGCACAGAAGCGTTCTAACAATCCTGCGAAAAGTTGAGTGTTAGGGTTGGTATGTAAATGTTGGGCCATGTTTACCGGCGGAATCAAAACATCTTCCAAAACATGTATATAACCATTTTTACAAGTTATATCCCTTATTACAACTTTAGTATTGAAAATATGCGCGTCATTAAGTTCACGGTCCTCACCTGTTAATAACTTGAAATCGTTGTCGTTGATTCCCGCATTGTCCAGGTTACTTTGGAGAAAATGAACAATAGGCCATGAAGTAGCATCTTTTAACACATACAAACCTTTATCACGGTAAAAATCCCAAAATGAGTTTTTTGGGAGAGCGTCCCCAGATTCAAATGGTATACTGTCCAGAACAGAAATAGCTGTACGTCTTCTCAAAGCTGTTCCTGTTTGGAGGCTTCCATTATAATAATTGGCAAGCGTTTCGATAAGGAATGCATTATTGATCATTGAAAAATTCAAGATCAGCTTTTTTTGTGCTAGAGTTAGGCCATCGTAACTGGTTACTCCCCATTTATTATCCTTAAAGAAGCGTTCAAAAGCAGTATCGTTTGCAACGAAAAGCGTTTTACTTCCGGTTTTAGATAAAACAGAAGTGTACTCAACATCTTCGATAAGCTTTGTATAGTAGGTATAACCACCATTATCCTTCAGGTAATCATAAATACTTGCACCAAGCCATTCCGGCTCGACGTGATCATAATCAAGCTCATCATCCTTACAGGAAACAAACCATATGCCTATGACTAATAGGATCCCTGCTAATTGAAAATGTCGCAAATAATGTTTCCAAAATCCTTTTTTCATTGTGTGTGTCGATTTTAAAACTTATTGTAGGTTACTATATTGGATAAAAATTGTTTACTAATGCTCAGTATTTATGCTATAGCTAAACTTTCTCTACCCAAATAGCATGAAATTATTTTTATTGAATAATATCGGTTTAGTAATTGTTAGATTCATATTTTCATAATTAGCAGCTACTACTGTATTTGTATTCATCAGCTACTATTGTTTAATTAGTATTGCAGGAGCTCGTCCATCAATCTTAAGCATATATAATCCGTAAGATAAAGAACTAATATCCATAGCGTGTAATATTTTCTCGTTTCGTATTATATGTCCTGTAATATCAATGATCTGAACATTTGTTTGTTGATTAAAATTGAAGTACACTAAATCGGTCGCCGGATTTGGATAAAAGTCCAATGGTTCTAATCGAAGTTCCTTTGATGTTGTTGTTGTATCAATAGTATCAATAGTTTGTCCTTCTGCTAAATCCATGACCATCCATCCAAACTGTTCTTCTTGGCTACTTGAGGTGCCACCCGAAGATTCGCGTTGCTTTATGATTTTTATTTTATTTTCTCCAGCGCTATAATACCTTATTGTGGACGCAAAGTCGTTACTGGTTGTTAACAATCCTCCAAAGAAAATAGGATCACTATATGTTGAATCATATTCTATTTCTATTGCGAGTGTCGATATCAGGTTTTCATCAGTTGACTGTCCTACTGTAATGCGTTTGTTTCCAATATTTCCCTGGCCTGGTTCAATTGCAAGAAAACTCACTTTTTCGGGGAAAATTGTTCTGCTTACTGCTTCCTCTGATTTAAGATAAACTTCAAATCCTGTTTCTGTAACATTGCGAATAGCAGCAATTAAGGGAAATGATGTTTTGCTTGTTAAAATAGAGCAAAAGACAGATGGTTTAACAGAGAAAGGTTGATCGAAAGTAACTAACACACAGTCGCGAGCCACTTCAGGAATAAGATTAGCCTCTGCTTGCAGCCCTCCAAAATCATACCTTCCAGGAGGTATTGATAGGGCTGAAACAACATCAGTTTTTGTTAATTTAGGATCATTTAAATAATCCCAAGGGTCCAGCAAAACACCAAATGATGATGTATTTATATTACCAACACGTTGAGTTAGAGGAATTGTATTGTTAAATTCAGTCATCCCTAACACCACCAAAGGTTCATCTGTATATTTTTTTGCAAACAAGGCAGTTGTCCATTCAGAATTATCCAATTTGAATTTGACAGCCTGAATGGAGTCAGAGGAACCGGTACTGGCAGTTTGGAAATAAGAAATCTCATTGGAGTATAAGAAATTATTTTCCTTTGTCAGCAAACTCAACCTGTAGATTACATTACCACTTATTGTAGAGTCGAAGTCATCGATATAATATAACTTCGAAATATCATTGCTAGTATAAATTGTATCGTAACTGCCATTGTTTATTTTTCGCTCCAGAATATATTCTTTGCTGAATACTCCGTTAGGGTCCAACCATTCAACACGGATTAAGTCAGAAAAGCTGAGGTACCTAACAGATAATTCAGGCTCTTTGAAATTCCAACCAGGAGTTACTTCATTAATACTGTTATATGCAAACTCAGATTTGTTTGCTGCATAATATTTACCTGCAGGGGTTAAAGTATCGGCGAAAACCATTGCGCGGCAATCTTCTACCCAATCATAAATAAAATAGCGTTCAATGAAACTTGCGGTATCAAATACTGTTAGTATACCACTAATATCATTCAACTGTTTTTGTGCTGATGCATCTGTTAAAGGTCTGACTATAACCTGCACTAATTCACCTTTGTCATTTGTGTCTTCTATATAATACTGATCAGGCCACCATTCAGAAGTCCAGTTCGCACCATTGTTCCATTCTGTGATCCATAATGGGCGGCCAGTTTGTTCATGTATATATTTTAAGTCGTTGTACCAATTTATTGGCGATTTACCACCCCAATAACAATGTAGTGCTACAAAATCAACCCGGTAATTCAGCTCGTCGCATGTATTGATAAAATCAAATAAGTTCCCACCAATATCGCTCCATGGATTTGAATATGCAGGTGATCCTATTCTTAATCCGGAATTCATCATAGAGGGCCAGATATCAATCATCTGTTGGAAGGTCATATTTGCTTGGTCAGGGCGATCGGGCTCGTTAAAACCTAAAAGTTGGGAAATATCTTCTTTTGCATTGATAGCTGTCCAAGAAGGCCAACCAGCATTCTGACGAATTGCAGCGTATTCAAAATCTAATGAGGAACCTCCACCAATATTCCAATCGTAATAACATGTAGCATTTATATCATTTGGGTTCCATCCGGCTTTCCCTTTTTTGGTTACCCATTGGTGCTTAAATACACGAATGAATGAAACTGTAGCATCCAGCAAGCCAGGCATAGTACTAACTACAAGATCTTCCTTGTCAGCAATAAAAACCCTACTATAACCAGTGCCGTCGGAATTGCTTGCCAGGGTTGCCATATAGCCACGTTTTAGCCTAAAAGATTTAATGGCATTATTCATATTTCCTAAATTATTATAATAGGTATGAATATACATTTGCATCGAGTCACCACTAAAACCTTCTTCATTATACACGGTTAAAGGTTTAAAAGACGCTCCATGGGGCATAACAACAGCACCATGCGCATAGATTGCCACTCGGGCATTTATTCCAATATTAAGTGGTGAGCCGGAAATTTGGATTTTTGACCCAAAACTGTCGACTACAACTGAAGGCTTGATGTTGTCAAAAAATAGCCAGGCATCTACGTGGTTTAAAGAAACAGTACTGTTAACCAAAGGAGCAACTTCTGAGGTCAGGTGCAACTCTATAGGTTCGGAGAGCACCCTTGTTTCATCTATTAGGGCCTCAACAGTTTCTGTGCTTACCGCATATAATGATTGTATACCATATAATAATGTATATAGTACTACGGATAATATTATTCTGGCACTCCTTTTCTTGAAAAATCCAAATCCAGAAATACAACATTTACATGTTAATTGGAATGTGTTTTTCATGTGAAATTAATAGTTATGGTAAAACTGTTCAATTCAACTAATTTATATTGGGCTAATATAATTCCTACTAAAAAGATCTGTATTCTTTAATCCGTCAAAAACAGTCACGAATTCACCATTTTTGATTGAAAATTGACAAATGCAGCAAATGCACGTTTTTGACAACTGGGTTTAAAAGGCAGAAAATCAACTAAATGAGTGTGATGTTTGATGACGGATAAGTGAACTGCAAAAAAAAAATCCAATTGTTTTTTTTTGCACTTTGACTGGTTTTTTGGCTCTATTTGAAATTGCATTGCGAATAATTTACAATTAATACGAATCAAGGGGTGAGGAATATTGAAAAAGTCACATAAAACGCTGTATAACAACAGAAAAAATTTGTTTAATCCGGAATATGCATTAGAAAATCTATTACATATTGAAATTGCTTCAATATAAGTCGTTTCACTTACTTGTTTCGAAGCACCATAGCGGTGCTATGATTCATCTCTCCAAGTCCTTCTATTTTTGCATTCTCAACCTTCATAACGGAGTTCTAATGCATAATCCGGATTTAAATTATTGAAAACAGGACATTCTTTGGTGATAAGATTAATATGGACCAAGACATTAATCGACAAATGATAATAGGACAAAATTCAGAAATGTACACTCCTGTTAAAGGAGTTAAGGGAATGGCTGATTCAATTATAAAAAAGACTAAAGGCAGCCGATGATTTATTCTCTACAGCTGTATCACGCATGAGGCAACTAATTGAAGCAATCTTTGACTGGTTGATTGAGAGGGTGGATATTCAAAAGGCTGGCAAGGTTAGGTCAACTAAAGGTTTGATAATTCATGCTTTCGGTAGACTTTCTGCTGCCTTAATAACTTTAAAAATTAACCCTAGATTCGCATTGTTAACTTAATGGTGGAATGTTTTGTATTAGACAAATAATAAAAGCTATTCCTTTTTTAGTTTTTGGAGGTATTCACTTGGATTCATTCCAAATTCATCTTTGAAACATTGCCTAAAGTAGCTGCTGCTGTTAATGCCAATTCTATACATGATTTCAGAAATTGTATATTGACTGGTCAGCAGTAGTTTTTCAGCCATTTTAATTCTAACTTTTCTAATGTATTCGTTTGCCGTTAAGTTAGTCAATGCTTTTATTTTTCGGTAAAGAGTTGAATGGCTCATGTTAAGTCCCGAAGCAATTTGAGAAATATTCATTTCTTCATCTTCGAGATTTTCCTCTACAACTGCAGTCAATTTTTCCAGAAATTCTTTGTCAAGTTGGTTTATTGATTCATTAAAAAGCATCTGTTTGTCTTTGAATTTTGAGTTGAATTCAGTCGACATTTTTTTCTTTGAATCGAGTATGTTCTTTAACCTGCTTTTGAGCAGACTGCCACTGAATGGCTTAGTAAGATAGGAGTCTGCACCAGCATTATATCCTTCACTCTGGTCCTGCAATCCTCCTTTAGCTGTTAGCAGTATAATTGGTATGTGACTTGTACGGACATCTTTTTTCATGTTTTTGCACATTTGAATACCATCCATTACTGGCATCATAATATCACTGATTACAAGATCTGGTACTTTTTCGCAAGCAAGATCAAAACCAGCCTTGCCGTTTTCTGCTGAGATAACTTTATAAGTATCAGCCAAGCAATCGTGGATATATTCAACAATCTCCTGGTTGTCATCAATGACAAGAATAAGATTTCTTCCATCTTCTTCCCCTACAATTTCTTCTGTCTGATCATCATTTGGATGTATATGAATTATATCCGGATAACTATTGGATGTCAAAAACCTTACTTTAAAGCTGGAACCTTCATTCAAGGTACTTTCGACACTGATTTCGGCTTCGTGCAATTCAACCATGTTTTGTACAAGGGCGAGTCCAATTCCAGTACCTGTTATGGGATACGATGCTTTTTTTGCCTGGTAGTATCTCTCAAAGATATGAGGTAAATCTTGTTCTGAAATGCCAAATCCAGTATCTGAAACGATTATTTCTGTATAGTCAATATTGTTTTCGGAATAATTTTTCAGGACAAGTTCAACAGTTCCTTTTTGGGTGTATTTGAATGCATTGGATAAGAGGTTGTCCAGTATTAAGGTGATTACCTCAGGATCAAAAAACATCTCAATTTTTTTGTCAGGAACCGAAATCTTAAATTCGATGTTGTTCTTTTTTCCGAGTTCGCTGTATTTCAATCCTGTATCTCTTATATATTTTGCAATATCGTCCTTTAACACTCTAAGTTTCCTGCTTTTGTTAGTTGTTTTCCTGAATTCCAATATCTGGTTTATCAGGTGCAGTAGCCTGTTGGCAACTCTATGGATAGAACTTAGTTTGTTTGCCTGCTCAGGAGGTATTGCAGCATCTGACATTAAATCTTCCAATGGGCCTAAAATTAACGTCATTGGGGTTCTAAGTTCGTGCGTAATATTGGTGAAGAACTTTATCTTTTCTTCGTTTAAAACATGCTCCTGCTGTCTGGTTTTCTTTTCAAACAGCAGAGCATTCTCTATGATTAATTTATTCTTGTAAAATGTAACGATATAATAAAAGATCAAAACTACCAGCAATAAATATCCAATTTTAGCCCACCACGAGAGCCATACAGGGGGCTTAATTCGAATATGCATGGATGTAATTTCACCAGTCTTTTCTAAGTTATTTAACAATGTTTTTAAGTTAAATGTATAATTACCGGGTTTAAGATTTCGGAAAGTTACTTGTTTGTCATGGTTGATTAGATACCAGCCATCGTCAAGCCCTTTCAACTGAAAAGCAAATTCAACATTATGAGATAGAGAGTAGTCAAGTACATTAAAAAATATCTGAAAAGTGTTTTGATTGTTGGTTAAATGGATGGAATCAGAAAAGGGGATATTGATTAACTCGTTTAAGTTCCTTTTGTCGTTTGTGACCAAAAAGTCAGTTATAACAGCTTTAGGGGAAATATCTGCAGGTTTCTCTAATTCCTGGTTAAAAAAAGTTATTCCATTTTGCGACCCAAAATAGATTACCCCATTGGAGGTTTTTGCCTTGGAGTTATGGATATAGTCGCCACGTGATATCCCATCGCTACTGGTAAAGTTGCTGATGTGCATTGTGTTTAAGTCGATATGGCTTATTCCATTGGTGGTGGTCAACCAAATCTCGTCAGCAGTTTTACCTTCCATAATTGCCCTGATGTCGTTTTCAAAAAGACCAGTACTTTCATCAATACGTATTACGGAATTACTGTTATAGTTAATAAATAAAAAGAGGTCGTTTTGACTGGCAACCCACATTCTGCCTTTAGAGTCTTTATAAATATCCTTGACACTATAAAAATCAAAATAATTCCCGTATTGATAGATTAAGTTAAATTGCTGGTCAAAAACACTAAGGCCACCACCGAGGGTACCTACCCAAATATTTCCCTGTGCATCTTCTGCAACTACCCTTATGTTATCATCACTTAATGATGCATTAGAAGTAGTGTAAAACACTTCTTTGCGTGATTTGAGGTTATATCTGAGCAAACCTAAATCTGTACTTGCCCAGAGATTTTGTTTTGAGTCTACAAAGAGGTTGTAAACCGGTGTGTTTTTAATGCGATCGAAAGATAGGTGAGGAAGAAACTTCTCCTGTTTGGTCTTATATTGGTAGATTCTGCCATCATCAGTTGCAATCCAAATATTTTTCTCATTGTCAGAATAAACATAATTAATCGATTGGCGAATAGGATTATTATTAATGGCAGTGAATTGTTTGATCTTTTTATTTCCGTTATAGATGCATATACCACCAACAGCATTCGCAACCCATACATTTTCGTCAGGATCAACACATAAGCCGGGAACTGTTTTTGCATTTAGGCTATTTGTATTCCCAATAATAGGTAGATAGCTGATCTTTTTAAAATAGGATTCTTTGCAGGGAATAAAATTTATGCCACTGGCTAATCCTCCAATCCAAATATTACTGAATGAGTCGATAAAAATACTTTGTGTTGAACCACTGGAAAGCCCATCAGGGGTATCTCCAATTAGTATTCGCCTGAAATGAACAGTCTTAGGGTCGGGTTTTGATGAAAGACCCTTGATGTCCAATATGTTTACACCGCCTCCTTCTGTGCCTATCCATAATAACGAATCTTCTGTTTCAGTAATACATTGAATAAAGCTATTTGATAAAGAATTTGGATTTTCCGGGTCATTTTTAAAATTAATCATTCTGGAAGTCTCCGTATCATAGAGAGTTAATCCGTTTCTGGTTCCGATCCAAACGTTATTTTGAGAATCTTTAAAAATAGATGTAACAGTATTGTCTGGTAAGGATGAGGGATTGTTTGGATCATGTCTAAAGTTTACTGCTGTCCTGGTCGCTGGATTTAAAATGCTAAATCCAGCGGTGACATGCCCAATATATAAGGTTTCATCGGAATCATACAATACATACCAATTGTAATCAGATCCAAGTCCTTGTACATTGGATTGGTTATAGTGAGTAAAGTTGCCTGTTTTTTTATCAAAATAGTCTATTCCAGCCTGATAGGTGGCCAGCCATAAATTGCCAGCATTGTCGCTAGTTATATGGGTGATGCCATCGGCCATAAGTGTATTGGGGTTTAGCCCTCTATAGTCGTGTGTATAATGTGTAAAGACATTGGTTTTATAATTGTATGCATCCAGTCCATTTTTTTCCGTAGCTATCCAGATAATATCATCATATTTATCAGCATAAACACAGTTTAGGACATTGCTACTAATAGAGTTTCGGTCATTATTTGAATGTTTAAAAACTTTGAATGTGTTACCATCAAACCTGTTCAACCCATCTTTGGTACAAATCCAGATAAATCCTTCTTTGTCCTGGTCAGTACTGACAACATTGTTGTTTGATAAGCCCTGATCCAAACCAATTTTTTCTATTTCAAAAGCAGCGGCTGAATTTGACAAGCCCAAAGAAAAGAAGATCAGAAGATAAAAACTGTTAAAGATTCTCATTGTCTCTTAAATCTATTCGGCACTAAAGATAATTTATAAAAATAATGAAAAAACAATGAAAAATGAGTTTGCTCAATTTCTAAGTATTAATTGACGAGATTGAGAAAAGGTATTATTTTCAATTCGCCTAGTTTTGCTCATGCATTAATTCTAATCACAATTAAAGCATAATTTATAAGATTATGATCAGGTTTTTATATTAATCTACGCTATAAATTTCCTGAAGCATGAAAGGGTCTGTTTTTTTTGAAGTGATTTTGATACAATGTATTATTCAGTAATTTTAAAGTGTGTTTCATGGTATTTCGTGTCCGGGTAAATTTTGTTGTTTTTTTTATTGTGCTTTCGGGTCTTTTTGCCTGTTCGCGCGATAAGGAGTTTACAGAGCGCAAGCAACTATTTGATTTAAACTGGAGGTTTTACCAAGGAGATGTTCCGGCTGCGTTTAAAATGGATTTTAATGACAAACTATGGCAGAGTATTGACCTACCACATGATTGGAGCCTTGACAAAACCCTGGGTGCAAATAGGATAGATGAAAAGGGAGCTTCCCGGGACTATATTGGCTGGTATCGAAAGAAATTCATTTTACCCTCTGACTGGCAAAACATGCGTATTATAGTTCAGTTCGAAAATTACAATTTAAATGCTGCAGTATATATAAACGGAACCTATCTCGGAGCCAATTCTGACACCTCAGAGTCTTTTCTGTTCGACATTACCCCCTATTTAAAGTGCGATAAAGAAAACCTAATTGCTATACAGGTTGACCATTCAGACCAGAAAGGCAACAACTGGAAAAAAGGAACAGGAATTTCCCAGCATGTATGGCTCCTTTTATCCGATCCTATATCTACTAAAAAATAAAGAATTATGCAAAGATTCCACTTCATTTTGCCCTATGCTTGTATAGGTCTTTTTATGTTTAGGGATCTCTAAAAAGAGTATATTGTGTTTTCAACTAGTCGTTTTTTTTATTATATTAACATAACATTCATATTCTAGAATTTTAAAGATCAGTTTTAAATGATCAATAAATGCCCTCTGTGTTGCAAAATAAGTGTCAGAAAATCGATTGATCTGAACTTGCTAGAATAAAAGGGCTTTTCATTTATTTTGTGATAAAGTGACTGTTGTGCACTCCGGGCTACTATAATCAGAATGACCAGAAGATGGAGACTGTAATAGAATTTCCTGACGAATTTGTGTCGCGTAAAAGCCGAAAATGTTGTCATTGATTATTTGAGATAATAAATACATTGAGCGATTATTTACTAGTGATAAAACATTAACCTAAACTTGAATAATATGAAACAAAAGTACTTACATTTTAAATTTTGGAAGATCGCGATGCTAGTGGGCTTGTTTTGCTCGACAGTAGCATTTGGACAGCCGGTCTTGATGCATTCTTACACCTTTGACGACAGTACTGCTACAGATGTTGTTAGTGGTGCAGATGGAACAGTAGTTGGGGGAAACATGTCTGATGGTGCTTACATCGCTGAAAATGATGGGTATATTGATTTGCCTGCAACAGATATAGCGATAAATACCTATAGTGCCATTACTTTTGAAGCATATATTCGTCATAGTGAAGACGCACCTCGAAATGCAATGCTTTATTATTTTGGTGGTTCTATTAATAATTATGGAGCATATGGAACATTTTTAACCCCAAACCATTGGCGGAATGATGGTGGTACACTAGCCGGTATAAGTACTGTTGATGAAGCTTCACCTTGGAATACTGAAAGTTATGTGGTAGAAGCAGATAACCCTATAACATTAGGTGGACAGCATACCCTGGTCACGATAATCAATTCTACAGATATTACTTTATATATAGATGGAGAGCTTACAGGATCAACAGACCTGGCAACTATGGGAAATAGTATTGCAGCCTTGTTAAATGATTATGCCTGGATAGGTCGTGGAGGATATACAGTTGATCCAAAATGGGTGGGTGCTATTGATATGTTCAATATTTACGAAGGTGAGCTAGATGCAACAACCATTTATAATAACTATGTCGACTTTATGGGGACCGATTATTTTGACAATACTCTTTCAAGCATAACTACGAATACCAGTACAATAAGTCCTGACTTTGATCCGACAGTAGAAAACTATGTAATTAATGTTGACTACGGTATTACAAGTCTTACCCTTGATGCAGTAACTACTGTTTTTGATGCCTCTTTAACTATGGCAGATGGTCTGGGAAATCCAATTGTTGATGGTGTAGTTGATTTTACAGATATAGGTATTGATGTTACAATTGAAGTCACAGCAGTTAATGGCGTTGATAAAAAAACATATCAGGTAGCTATCAATGTTAATCCTGGAACTGAGTCAGCTAATTTGTCGTCTATAGATTTATCTACGGGAGTTATTTTAAATGATTTCCATCCGGACACTTTAGGGTATACTGCAATTTTGCCTTATGGAACAACATCTGTTGATGTAACTGCAAACAAAGCTTGGTCTGGAGCATCTGTTACCGGAGATGGAACAATCGACTTGTCTCAAGGGTCTGACACAATTACCATTTCAGTTACTTCTGAGGACGGGAACACAACCAAAGATTATGAATTAATCCTTTATGTCTCAGAATTCGGACCTGGAAACCTCTATAGTTTCGTACATGAATCTTCTGGATTGGTTATTACCGAAGGTGAGAATACTTATTTACAGCTATTGCCTGCCCTGAAGGATTCAGTTAACCAGTTGTTCATGGCGGAGGATGGTAGCGCTGCTAACCAATACTTCCTGAAAAGCGGAAATAATAGGTATATCACGCTAGATGACAACACTTTATATGATCTGCATGTATCAGATACTAAGACAACTGACCTGGACAGCTGCCAGTTTATTGTCACCGAATTTGAACCAGGAAGGTTCAGGATCGAATCTGTGATCAAAAAAGACCTGGATGGCAGATATATGGGAAGCAGCAGCGACAATGTTTATGGAGGTGTTTACTCTGATAAAGATACCAACAATACCCTTGCTATTTGGAACATAACGAAACCTGAAAATGTTACGCCACTTTACGACACCTATCTTTCTGATCTTACACTAGATGTAGGCTCACTACATCCTGATTTCGATATATTTATTACAGATTATAATGCGGTATTGCCAGTTGGTACCACAACCTTGAATGTGTCCGCTACTCCTCATGATGCTGCATCATCTGTATTAGCAGGTACCGGAGCCATTGATGTATCTGATGGAATGGGTACAATAACTGTTACTGTTGCTGGTTCTGACAACTCATATACACAGGATTATACAATCCATTATGTGGTAAACACCCCTCTAACCCTTAAGCATTCATATACCTTTGAAGACGGAACAGCTCAGGATCAGGAGGGTAGTGCCCATGGTATTGTACACGGCGGTGAAATATATCAAGGTGCTTATATAGCTTCAGTAAATGGGGATTATATTTCATTTCCTGCTGATGAAATAGCTATAAATACTTATCCTTCTATTACATTAGAAGTTTATTTAGTGTCTGAGATGACCACGGCTAACAGTTCCAACAGTATGGTTACCTATTTTGGAAAAACTAATGGAGACTTTGGTAACGATTATTATTTTACCTCGTTAAAATCCAGAGCGGCAATAAGTTGCGAGAATCCATCTACCCCTTGGTCATCAGAGGATGGTGTTTCTAGTACAAGTGTTCTTGATGATGGAACTGAACATCATATTGTAAGTGTGCTTAATTACGATTCATTAACTTTTTATCTTGATGGTGTTTATGCAGGAGCGGTTCAGGTTTCTGATGCCAACATGATTGTGAATCTTGACAACAGTCTTGCATACCTTTGTAAATCTGGTTATGTTGCGGATAACACATGGCTTGGACAAGTACTGGAATACAATATTTATAGTGGTGAAATGGATGAACAAACAATAGCCATAAGATATGCGAATTTCCCACTTGATGATTCAACTTCAGATGCTACCTTATCAGACCTTATGATAGACTCGGTAACAATAGCTGGTTTTGCATCGCATACCTTGAATTATGTAGTTGAATATCCAACTGGAACAACCACCGTGCCTAAAGTAACGGCAACAGCTAAATATGAAGCTATTGGTGCAACAGCTGTTGTAACTGATGCTACAACAATTCCAGATACAGCAACTGTGGTTGTAACAGCACAGGATTTAAATACTGTAACCTATAATATAATCTTTAAATTTGAACCAACTTCAGATGCGAAACTTACTGATTTATTGGTAGATGGAAGTCAAATAGAAGGATTTGATACAGATGTAACTGAATATGTCCATTACTTGCCTGCAGGAACAACAACTGTTCCAACGGTTGATGCAGTCGCTGTAAGTGGGGCTACATTTGTGATTACCAATGCTGAAGGAATACCTGGAACCACAACCATTGAAGTCACAGCAGAGGATGGTACTACAATAGACACATATTCTATCTTATTTACATTTGAAGGATATGATGATGCAACACTTTCTGACCTGACAGTTGATGGAACAACTATTGATGGTTTCGATCCTGCAAACATCTCATATATTTACCAGGTAGCTACAGGAACCACCTTGGTTCCAACAGTAGCGGCAACAGCAAATGCAGCATCATCTACTGTTGTAATTACACCTGCTACAGGACTACCTGGAACTACTTCGATATTAGTGACAGCTGGTGATAGCTCAACTACGAAAACTTATCGGGTTGTCTTCGATTTTATCGGACCTGTTGAGGATATTGGGGAAAATACAGTTAATGTTTACCCAACAGTATTCAATGAGAATTTCATGATAGTATCAACTGAGGCTGTAGATGCAGTAACAGTTCTCGATATTACAGGAAAAGTTGTGTATCAACACATCGGAGATAATCGCACTCAAAAAGTTAGTGTGACAAATGCCGGTATGTATTTTGTTAAAGTTGAATCTAACGGTTCTACATCAATTTACAAGGTGTTTAAAACTAACTAAGATTGATTCGCTGCTCTTAGATACAGAGCTTGACAAATAAATAAAGGGTTGTCTTTTTTAGGACAACCCTTTTTTCTTTTTATCGAAAGGCTAATTAAAAATTATCATTTTTTTTTTGGAAAACAGAGCAAATAACCAATAAACAGACTTACTCAATGTTCTTCTCAAAGATTCTGAACCTCTTGTAAACGACTCCACCCATTTTTTCATTTTCAGCCCTCATTTTTGTGTTGGATTCCAATTCAAGGTGGCTGTCTATATATTCAATTTTTCTTTCTTTTGCCGATTGAAAAATTGCAGATCCCAGTATTGCATCAAGTCCTGTGTTTCTATAGTCCTCTCGAATTGCACCCAATAGCAGGTCCAACTGTTTGGTTTTTTTCTGAGACCGCATGATCTGGAATATACCAAAGGGCAAAACCCTTCCTTTGCATTTTTTCACACCTTCACTTATATCCGGCATGGCAAGGACAAACGCCACTACTTGCTTTTTACCCTTCTCGATGATTTTAATAAATTTTGGATCCAATACAGGAAGGTACCTTCCGGCAAGTTCATCCATTTCTTTTTCGCTTAATGGAGAAAAAGCATAAATATCTTTAAAAGTCTCATTGATTAATCTGAAAACTGGCTTAATATAGGGTTTTATTTGCAACTTGTTTTTTATGGTTGCCAGTTTTAGTTCTGGATTGTTCCTAAATGTCCGTTCACTAATCTTTTTGTAAAATTCAGGTATTTCGTCGGGTACATCTAATTTATATACTACCAGATCTGCTTTCTTGGTTAAACCATATCTATCCATGAACTCAACCATGTATTCGAAATTATAGTTTGTAGCAATAACAGGACTATATTTAAAACCTTCAATGAGTAATCCTTGTGGATCTTTGTCAGAAAATCCCAGGGGACCAACAAGTTTGTTCATGCTTTGTTTTTTTCCCCACATTTCAATTTCATGGATCAATAGTTTTGCAATTTCAAAATCATTGTATGTTTCTAAAAGACAGAACCTAACTTCGTTAATATTATGGGTGCTGTTATATATCTCGTTTATTATACCCATTATCCTTCCTACTATTACATCTTCTTTATAAGCAAGTAACAAGGTAGTTTTTGAATAAGAAAAAGATTTGTTTTTTCTGGGATTGAAGAAAGCCCTCTCGTCCATATACAGAGGCGGAACCCAATTCTTATGATCCTTATGTATTTTGGCAGGCAGCTTTATGAAACACTTTAAATCCCGTCTTGTCTTTACTTCCCGAATTGAGATAGCCATAGTTGTAGTTTATAAATGGGCCTAAGCATGATTTTATGATAACTGTAATTTGAAAATGCATATATAAATGGAGCAAAAATAAAGGCTCCAATAATATCTACTGCATAATGAGCGCTTATGTATACTGTTGACAAGATCAATACAAAAGCTACAGGTAAAAGGAGATAAAACAGGTTGCGGATATATTTCCAGCTTAGTTGCAAGACAATTAGGGTAACTCCTACATGAGAACTTGGAAAAGCTCCAGTAGGCCGTTCACCTACTTCTTGCACTATCCTGATTAATTTAGTAAAAGCTCCTCCATTTATAACAGGTAGTTTTTCTGCATTAAAAAAGTATTGTGGTCCTGCAACAGGAATAAAAATAAAGAGTATAAAAAAAACAATAAAAGAGTTTAGAATAATAAATGAAGAATAGTCGGCCAAGTTTCTTTTTTGTTTAATAAATAAAAGGAAAGGGAGAATTATGATTAATGGATAAAATAGAAAATAACCTATTGACATAATCTCGGCTATTAGTTGCTGATTAAAAAAAGCGGAAAATCTGAGGGAGGGTTGGAAGCCAAAGATATATTGGTCAAGTCTTGCGAAAAAATGATCCAAAAAATCTCCCAGAAAGATTGTGTTAAAGAGATGGGTTTCGCCATACAGGTATCCTAGAAAAGTAAAAGGAAGGAAGAGCCGAACAAATGCAACTGTTTTGTTTTGGTCAACTTGTGAGACAATAAAAAGGGCTATAGTTAGAAGGATCCTGATAACGATTAAGTGCAGTGGTCCAGCAATCTGATGATGATAAAAAACAATTAGCAATGTTGTATACAACAAATAAGCCAGAATAGCCAATTCAGCTGGTTTAATAGAGCAGATCCTATCAACTAACTTTGTTTGCATCACTTTTTTTAATAGCCCGGAAAAATACTAAAAAAAATAAAATGAAATGACCATGAACTATATTAATGATAAACTAAATATACAAACCTCATTAAAAGAGTTGTTCAAGAGTTCCTGAAACCGTTTTCGGTTCAAGAGTACAACTTAGAATTGAAAAAGAATGTATAAATTGTAACCATGATGAATATAGGGGTTGAAACAAAAAATTAGTACTGTGAGTTTTTACCAATAAATTATATATCTGAATTATTTATATGTATAGCACCTATGTTGTGATTTTTTCTAAAAACCTATAAACTGAAAAATTCAGATACCTATTCAAGGTGTGTGCAAACCAAATGGACTTTTAACTGGACATCTTCACTAAGTATGGGGGATGACATTTCCTTATGTACATCAATAGTTATTTGTGCTATTTTTAGAGGCTTTTTTGGGAGGTAAGCCTACTATAATTTATACTGCTTTGATTTTTCGTCAGCTAAGTTAAGTGTTGACTTTGAAATTAAAATTATATTTGCCAATACATTTGATATGCCATTATGGTTTGACAATGTGTGTTTGCTTAAATGTAATTATTAATAAGTGTGAAGAAACAAGAGGTAAAAATGCTTCAAATTGGTGAAACTCTTATAAGCCTGGATGTAATAGAAAAAAAGTTCTGTTGTCATGTGGCAAAATGTAAAGGTGAATGTTGTGTGCAAGGAGATTCAGGAGCCCCGCTTACTGATGAGGAAACAGCAATTCTAGAAGAGGAATATCCAAATTTTAAGGATTATATCCGACCAGAAGGAAGAGCTGCTGTTGATGAGCAGGGAACCTGGATAATTGATGTTGAAAATGACAATGTTACCCCTTTAATTGGAGATAAGGAGTGTGCATATGTGGTATTTGAGGAAGGAATAGCACAATGTGGTATAGAAAAAGCTTTTCTTGAAGGAAAAACAACATTTCGTAAACCTGTTTCATGCTTTCTATACCCAATTCGGCTAAAAAAATACCCTACCTTTACTGCTGTTAATTATGATGTATGGGATATTTGCAAACCTGCCCTGGCATATGGCAAGAAGCAAGGTTTATATGTTTACCAGTTCTTGAAAGACCCACTAATACAACGTTTTGGTGAGGATTGGTACAAAGAGCTTGAAATTGCAGCTCAAGCTTTGCTAAATGCTGGCTAATCAAAGAGTTTGCCTGAATATCAATATCTCAATTCGGCTTTGGTTATCCTCAAGCCTGTGCGCGTACCGTACCCCCATTTCAAATGGAATAGGCAACCTGAACAAGAAAAATTCGAAATTTAGGTCAATCCCAGCAGATGAAGGAGAGTGTACTTCGGAGAAATACCTGTATACACCCATATCGTAAAATGCCGAAGAATGGATACGTTTGAGGTAAAGGACAGAACCAAGGTTTAAGTCAGGATATGCTAATGGGAGGGAGTAATCTACAGTAAGCCGTTGCGAATAATCATAATGAAAATCGTCATATCCCCTGACCCATTCAAGTTGTGTGTCATAAAGATATATACTTTCAAGTTGTGGGTTTTCTTTCATCTCAATACCAGCAGAGATCCTTAATGAATGATGCTTGAACATTCCCGGGAAAAATAATTTACCTGAGAGTGTTCCCCGTTTATCATTGTTTGAATTGTTGATCGAGGATGTTATATATCTAAAACTGATTTCTTGTCCAAACCGAGAATAGATATCCCGGTAAGCCAATCGTTTGTGCCTGACAAAGTCAACTGAGAAATAGGGGGAAGTACTGTTAAAATCAGGCGAAAAATCTACAGAATCTTCATATTGATAAAAATGCTTTCTGCTATTAAGGAGTCCTCCGCTTATGCTTAAGTTAGTAGTGTAAACACCATTGGCAAGTACAAAGGGCAATGTGAGGTTTGCATCAACAATATTTTCATAGATATGCATATAATCATCGACAGAAGTATCTTGGTTAAATTCAAACCTGTCGCCATGACTTAATTCAACCCCAATAACTGGGTACAATGCCGAGTATTGCATGGATAGAAATTCCCTGTGAACCTGTTCCTTGGGATAATAATCTATCCCAGCTTGCAAATCGAGATTGTTCAATACATCATTAGAATATGCCATAGCCCCGATTCTTCTATAGCCAAAAGTTGGTTGCCAGCTATGAAAAAAGAAGGAGTTTTTTAATGGGCTATAATCAGATACAGAGTAAACGCTGTCGTTCATATCTTCTGGCATCAAGGCATTGGCCTTAATAGGTGTAATATTGTATAAATAGTTTTCACTTTCAATATGTTTAACTTTTATTTCTTTCCATGCACCAGGTTTTGCATCTTTTGTACATACTGCAAATCCAGTATTGTTGTATTCCTGAAAAGCAATTTTGCCCCTTGATGAAACCTGGGGGTTGTAAGCTCCATAATTGCTCTCAACTGCAAGATATCTTTTTTTATCCTCCATATCAATGGCATGGATTTGGTCTATACCTTTGAGAGGGGAATTAAACAGAATAGAATTGAAATAGAATATCGGATTGGTCACATTTTCAATGCCAAAGTTTTGTGAAAATAAAACCTGGCCGTTTTCAGCAGAAATTGCTCTAATTTCTTTATCCTGATTTTTGGTTACGGTGAAAACCAATTTTTTTGAATCTTTGCTCCAACTTGGCATTCGGGCCAACTCATCCATTTCTAAATGAAATCTTTTAAGTTCTTTACCTGAAGGATACTCCAAAATTATTAAGGAACAATTTGTTTTTGCAGAAAACTCAATCGCAGCTATCATTTTGCCATTAGGAGAAAGTACTGGAGCAAAAAGCTTTTGGTTGTGGGTTATTCTGTTTGTTTTACCAGTTGTTAAATCCAGGGCCATTATGTCAGAATATGACTTCTGTAACCATCTGATATCATAAAAATCCTGGTTCCAGATTATGATGTTGCTATTAGCACTGATGCGATCAATATAACTAATTTCTTTAATGAATATTTCATTTCCTTGGTTCAATAACACCAGAGTCGGGTTTTCTGAGAATCCATACTTCACAGCTATGATCGAATCAGCAGATAGGAATTGAGGCATTACATAATGCGTTCTTATTTTAGCGTTGCTATTTCCTTTGATCCTTTCATAATTTTGATCAGTTTTGTTGACAACATTGGATTGCCAAATTGAGTTATATTCATCAAGGGCATTCTTGTAAGTTTGCTTTAGGTTATATCCGGTACAAAGTTTCAGGCTTCTTGAAAAGATAAAAGGATTAAAGGAATATTTAGTAGTTCGCTCATGGATTTTATCCCAGGATTCTTCGCCATAATTTCTATTGATATGATCTACCAGGATATAGCCTAAATTATAATGGTTGGGAGTATAGTTTTTGTATGATCCAAATAATGCTTTATTATAGGAGTACCTGATATTGTGGTCTTCCATTGCCATAAAATCCCGCATAAAAAAAGGCATTCTTCCTCTACCAGATAGAGAATTGCAGGTTTCTGAATGGATGGCATCCCCTTCAAAATACCAAATAGGGGTTGATATGTTGATGCCCCAAGCCCTTCCAAAATCACCTGTTAAATCACTAAGGAAATCTGTAAAATTATCGTCTAACCTTTCATATTGGCTAACATGTCTTTGTTCATGAAGCGCCAATAAATACATCCAATCAGTTCCCTCCAGGCTTGTAGATGCATCTTGGGGAGGTGTAAGATACCAACACATGTATCGTGGAGCAAGCTGAACATAACCATTGGAGATTACAGACTGATTATTGAGCAATACAGGTATCTTTTTGCTCTGGACTTTTAAAGAACTGTCAACATAATACTTGCTATGCTCTAAATAATTGATGGCTTTTTGGGCAGCTTTATCAGCTTCCTTAGGGAAAATAACCTGGAAATTTTTTGTTTTAATTGTCTTCCAATCTATATGGGGAGGAAATTGTTCCTGACCTAAAATAATATTTGTCAGAAAAATTAAAGCAAAAAAATAGATGTTTCTCATTGAAAAAATCCAATTGATAAACCAATAGAGAGTATTAGACCGCCGGGGGATATTAGATCCAACATGTTGTTGGATAGGTCAGTAATACTTTGATTGTCAGTAATTACCCACGGATCTGGGGTTAGTGGAATTGCATATCCACTTTCAATGTTTATTCTTAATTTGTTTTCTACAAAAGAAAAATGGTAGCCAATACTAAGATTTATGGTTTGTGCCCGTTTCAGATCAAGATGTACTATATTGGATTCTCCAGGCGAAGTTTCCAATTCTAATTCCATGTTATTAATTCCAGAATTGCCTGAGAAGCTAGCTGAATAATACAATTTTGATGGATATTGTTTGTATAGCCTTCCGCCTAGTGTATATTTAAGACCCCATATTCCGATACCCAAATGTCCATTAAGAGCTAGTTTTTCACTTACTGGAGTTTCAACATAAAAACCAAGAAAACCATTTGGTGAATTTAATCCGATACTGGATCCCATATAGATAGAATAAGGAGCGCTTCCGGGCATGTCATAAATATCATCTTGTCCATATAATATTCCAGATGTACTCAATAGGATAGAAAAAGGAATTACAAATAAAGCTTTCATAATTTATTAGGTATTTAATTTATGTATTGCCAATAAAACTTTGCCAAATTAATGAGTTTTTTTGAATGAGGAAAATATTATATTTACTATTTTCCTTTGTCTAAAGACTATATAAAATAACTAAATGTTGCATTTAAAGTATGGAAAGTATAAAAACTTACATTAGCGAGCATAAAAGCAGAATTGTTGAAGAACTTTTTGAATTGATCAGGATACCATCAATTAGTTCAGATAGCCAGAATGGAAAAGTAATGCAACAAGCCGCTGAGTTTGTTTGTGGCGCCTTGCTAAAATCTGGTGCAGACAAAGCGGAGGTTTTACCTACTAAAGGCTGGCCAATTGTGTATGGCGAAAAAATATTGTCCAACAAGCTACCTACTGTGCTCGTGTACGGTCATTACGATGTTCAGCCAGTTGAGCCTCTTGAACTTTGGGAAACACCTCCTTTTGAACCGGATATACGGGATGAAAAGATATTTGCACGTGGGGCCGATGATGATAAAGGTCAACTATTTATGCATATAAAGGCATTTGAGTATATGGTAGTGGAAGGTAAATTGCCATGTAATATTAAATTTATTATTGAAGGTGAAGAGGAAATAGGGTCGCAGTCTTTAGAAGAGTTTTGCGTGGCGCACAAGGAACTGCTCGAAGCAGATGTTATTCTGGTTTCTGATACAGCAATGTTATCAATGGATAATCCTTCTATAACAACAGGTTTACGTGGGCTTGCTTATTTTGAGATTGAACTTGCCGGACAAAACCGTGATTTGCATTCAGGATTGTTTGGTGGATCAATACTTAATCCATGCAATGTTTTGTGCAGCATTATAGATAAGCTTATTGATGAAGATGGTCGAATAACTATACCCGGATTTTATGATCAGGTTGAGGAAGTCAGTACAGATGAACGAAGGTTATTAAATAGAGCTCCCCTGGATGAAAAGCGGTTTTTTGAGAATATTGGTCTGAAACAAGGCAGAGGAGAAAAAGGATATTCAGTAATTGAGCGCTTAGGTATTCGTCCCACATGTGATTTAAACGGTATCTGGGGGGGGCATACGGAACCGGGAGCAAAAACAGTATTACCTGCAAAGGCCTATGCAAAAATAAGTATGAGACTGGTGCCCCATCAAGACCCTCAGGATATAGCCAAAAAGTTTAATAGCTATTTGGGTAGTTTAGTTCCGGATGATTTCACTATTAAGGTAGAGTACCTTCATGGAGGCACTCCTTATGTGTTGCCATTTGCAAGTGTTGAGCTTGGGGCGGCTAAAAAAGCTATTCATAAAACATTTGGAAAAGATCCAGTACCAGTAAGAAGTGGAGGCAGTATACCAGTGATTTCTGTATTTGAAAAAGTCTTAGGAATAAAAGCCGTTTTAATGGGGTTCGGTTTGGAGACGGATGCCATACATGCCCCAAACGAAAATTATCCTCTTGAAAATTTATTTAAAGGCATTGAAACGATACCATGGTTTTATCATTATTACGCTGAGAAATAATTGTTTGTTGATATTCCAAAATTTGAATTTGTAAGAACTAAGGCTAGGGATGCTCCACAGCCTGTTAAATTTTCTATATTTGTAGTCCAAAACTAAAAATATACAAGTAGATGGCCCAAATCCGTTTTTATGCATTAAAAGAGGCTCAAAACCGTCAGCCCGTTAATATTGAATATCCGCAGAAAAAAACTTCTGATTATTTTGGGGTAAATGTATTTGATAATAGAACCATGCAGGAGTACCTTTCGCAGGATTCATTCGCAGGTGTGATGGAATGCATTGAAAAAGGCATTAAAATCGACAGGAAACTTGCAGAACAGGTGGCAGTTGGCATGAAAGCATGGGCCCTTGACTTGGGTGCAACATATTATACACACTGGTTTAGTCCATTAACAGATGGCACAGCTGAAAAACATGATGCTTTTATTCAGTTTGCGGAAGGAGGAGGGCTAATAGAATCCTTCTCGGGTACCCTGTTGGCACAGCAAGAACCTGATGCCAGCAGTTTCCCTAGTGGTGGTATAAGAAACACATTTGAAGCGCGCGGATATACCGCTTGGGATCCATCATCTCCTGCGTTTATCCTTGACCATACGCTTTGTATACCGACTATATTTGTATCCTATACCGGTGAAGCCCTCGACCATAAGACACCATTATTAAAGTCCCTAACAGCAGTAGATAAGGCTGCTACAGCTGTATGTGAATATTTTGATAAAAATGTTACTAAAGTGTGGGCAGCTTTGGGCTGGGAGCAAGAATACTTTTTAATTGATGAAGCCCTGTTTAATGCCCGCCCAGATTTGGTTGCTTGTGAAAGGACATTGGTTGGTCACCAGTCAGCCAAAGACCAGCAGCTTGATGACCAGTACTTTAGTTCTATTCCTGAAAGGGTAAGTGCTTTTATGCGCGAACTTGAAATTGAGGGGTATAAATTAGGCATTCCAATTAAAACAAGGCATAACGAGGTTGCTCCAAATCAATATGAAGTGGCCCCTATTTATGAAGAATGCAACCTTGCGGTTGACCATAACCTTTTGGCTATGGATTTGATGAAGAAAATTGCAAGGCATCATAAGTTTAGGGTGATTTTTCATGAGAAACCTTTTCAGGCAGTTAACGGTAGTGGAAAGCACAATAACTGGTCTCTGATGACAAATACCGGAGTTAACCTATTGTCGCCAGGTGCTAAGCCTAAAACGAATATGCAGTTTCTGAGTTTCCTTGTTTGTACACTAAATGCTGTATATAAGCATCAGGAATTGTTAAGGGCAGCTATTGTTTCAGCAGGAAATGCACATCGATTAGGTGTTAACGAAGCTCCTCCTATGATTATATCAGCCTTTGTAGGAAGACAAGTTACAGAAATGCTTGATGACCTTGAAGCCCGTGTCTCCAGTAAGAAAATGACACCAGATGAGAAAACTGAACTCAAACTTGATGTAGGAAAAATACCTGAGATTCTTCTTGATAATACAGACAGAAACAGAACATCACCTTTTGCATTTACAGGAAACCGCTTTGAATTCCGTGCTGTAGGAGCCTCTGCTAATCCAGCTTCTGCTATGACAGTTCTTAATACGGCTGTAGCCCAAGAACTGAAAGAATTTAAGCGGTTTGTCGATAAGCTGGTTGACCAAGGGGTTAAGAAAGATGAAGCTATATTTCAGGTGATCAGGGAATTTATTATTAAATCGAAGAAAATACGTTTTGAGGGGAACAGTTATGGAGACGAATGGAAGAACGAAGCCAAGAAGCGCAAGCTGTCGATTGTCGAAAATGTTGTAGAAGCTTTAGATGCTTATCTTTTACCGTCATCAAAAAAATTGTTTACACTGAATAAAGTGTTTAATGAAAAGGAATTAGAAGCAAGAACAGAGGTCAGGTATGAAAATTATGCCAAGAAAATACAAATCGAATCGAGGGTTCTGGCACAAATAGCAATTAACCAGATTATTCCAACAGCTATTAAGTATCAGACCAGGTTGGTGGAAAATGTTAAAGGATTGAAAGATATCTTTGGCTCTGAATTTAGCAAGATTGCCTCGGGACGTTTGGAACTGATTAAACAAATTTCTGAACATACATCGATGATAAAATCCCAAGTTATTGAAATGACTGAGGGACGAAAAAAAGCAAACACAATTGAATCCTCCAGAGAAAGGGCTATAGCTTATTCCAATGAAATAATGCCTTATCTGGAAGAAATCAGATATCACATCGATAGACTGGAAAGGATTGTCGATAATGAAATGTGGCCATTGCCTAAATATAGTGAAATGTTATTTACAAGGTAGAATGAATTGTTAACGGCAATATAGAACAACGTTTTAGCTGAATTTGATAAATGAAAGATTCTTTTTCTAACTTATGTAAAACAAACTTTGGACTTCTGTCAATATTTTCATTAGTCTAACTTTTAATAGTACCAAATTTGATTAAGGTTGGGATGTCAACCTGTTTTTTATTGTAAGTCTTGATACTTTAAATCCGTATGAATATCCATATCTGGTATCGGATAAAAAAACTAATATCGATACTGTTCAATTCATAAAATTGAACATGCAAACTGAGAAGTTCGATTTATATCAAAGAAGGTAAATTCGTCTATCTTACAAGGATTATTATTGTTGGCATAAAAAGAAGAGAAGGGATACCCCTTTTAATAGAGGTGATCCCTTCAACTCGCTGCAAAATGAAAAAGGCTGCATGTCGCAGCCTTTTTCATTTGAAACGTATATTTTAATTTTCTTAGTGACCTGAGCTCTTAACAGTTTTGATAATACGAGCAGCTACTTTGTATGGATCTGCATTTGAAGCAGGACGACGGTCTTCTAACCGGCCTTTCCAACCATTATCAATTGTACCTACTGGGATACGGATAGAAGCACCACGGTCAGATACACCATAGCTGAATTTGTCGATTGACTGGGTTTCATGCTGTCCGGTCAAACGCATATCATTATCAGCTCCATAAACTGCAATATGTTCTGGTATGAATTTACCAAATTCTTCACAAATCTCAGTAAAAACTTTTTCATCGCCACATGTTCTCATTTTTCCGTTTGAGAAGTTAGCATGCATACCTGAACCGTTCCAGTCACCTTGTACAGGTTTTGGATGAAGGTTAACACGTACACCATATTTTTCGCCAACACGCTCAGCTATATAACGGGCTACCCAAATTTGGTCACCAGCTGATTTTGCACCTTTTGCAAAAATCTGATATTCCCACTGCCCTTTCATTACTTCTGCATTGATACCTTCAATGTTTAATCCGGCTTCAATACAGTGGTCAAGGTGTTCTTCGACAATGTTACGCCCAACAGTGAATTCTGCACCTACAGAGCAGTAGAATGGACCTTGTGGTGGAGGATAGTACCCAGGAGCTGGGAACCCGAGTGGCGTGTGGTGGTCTAGATCCCACAATACATATTCTTGTTCAAAACCAAACCAAAAATCTTCATCATCATCTTCGATAGTTGCCCTACCGTTAGAAGCGTGTGGAGTTCCGTCTGCATTTAAAACTTCAGTCATAACAAAGTATCCGTTTTTCCTATCTGGGTCAGGACAAACAAAAACAGGCTTTAAAAGACAATCTGAAGCATTACCTGATGCTTGTTCAGTTGATGAACCGTCAAATGACCACATTGGGCAACTTTCTAATTTGCCGTCAAAGTCTGAAACAATCAATGTTTTGCTCCTCATTGTCTGTGTTGGCTTGTAACCATCTAGCCAAATGTACTCTAATTTTGCTTTCATATCGCAGCTAATTTTCGGTTATAGATTATAAGTTTTAAAATTCTGATGCAAATATATTTAAAAATATTAAATTATGAAACAAAAAATAGATTCAGGTGTAAAAATGAGGGATGTGTTTTTAGAAATTGACACAAAAACATTGAGTAAGCCTTATTATTTTGGGGTAATTGACTTAAAAACGTTAAAAAATGTAAATAACTCTTGATTTTTTAAGGGGATGTTGAATCTTATCTGCCATTTTTTTTGGCGAGCTCATTAAAATCAATTCTAATCGGCAGTTTTTTATTTAAAGAAAGATGGGGGTGTTAAAAATAGTACTGTTCCAAAATAAATTAGCTTTTTTTGAGTTATTCACACAGGAATGGTTAATAACATTAGGGTGTTATTAATATAAAATCCTTTAAATTTACTGCTCATATCGAAAAACTAGTTTTTATGAGATTGATAACAAGAATATCAACCTTTAGTCTGATTTTGTTATTTAGTGCCAATATTTTGGCCCAGAATAAAAAATATGTACAGGCTTATCAAACCTATAATGCAGGGGAGTATTTTAAGTCTATTGATTTGTTTAAAGAGGCTTATGAAAGCATTACAGATAAAGAGGAGAAAGCCAAAATAGTTTTTCATATTGCTGAATGTTATAGAAAAACAGATCAACCCAGAAAAGCCCAGTTATGGTATAGTAAGGCAATTAAAAAGGATTATAGTGACCCGGTTGCATATTTGCACTATGCAAATATGCTTAAAATGAATGGGGAATATGATGAGGCAAAGGCACAATTTCAGGCTTACAAAAAATTGGTGCCTTCAGATCCAAGGGCTGATGATGGAATCCAATCCTGTAGCCTTGCTAAGGAATGGATGGATTATCCGAGTGGCTATACTGTTGAAGAGATGAGGTTTATTAATTCTAAACTGGATGATTTCAGCCCCACATTTGCCAGGGAGGATTTTAGGGTTCTCTATTTCACTTCTGCTAGAGAAGAGACAACTGGGAATGATGAACATGGGGTTTCTGGTCAAGGCTTTTCCGATATTTTTGAAACAACTGTTGATTTAAAAGGCAAATGGAGTTCTCCTGTGCCATTATCTGATGCAATTAATACAGAATATGATGATGGAGCACCAGTTTTAAACCAAGATTTCACCCGTCTTTATTTTACCCGTTGCCTGAAAAGAGCGAATAAAACAAGTGGTTGCGGAATATATGTTTCTCAATTGAAAAATGGAGAATGGGAAAATGCTAAAGAATTAGAAATAGAATCAGATACTTTGGTTGTTGCACACCCAGCTATTTCAAAGGATGAACTCACACTTTATTTTGTTTCTGATATGGAAGGCAGTATGGTTGGTACAGATGGCAAGCCAAGCCTTGATATATGGATGGTTACCAGGAATTCAATAGGGGATGATTTTGGTTCTCCCGTAAATATGGGAGAGCCTATTAATACTTCCGATGATGAGGCATTCCCTTATGTGCATGCAGACGGCAGCTTTTATTTTGCTTCAAATGGACATGTTGGAATGGGTGGATATGATATTTATAAGGCAACAAAAGATGAGTCGGGTTCCTGGAAAATTGAAAATATGAGGTATCCTGTGAATTCTTCAGGAGATGATTTTGGAATAACTTTTGAATCAGGACGCGAAGCTGGATTTTTTACTTCGTCCAGGACTGGAAGGAGCGATGATATCTATACCTTCTTGTTGCCCCCTCTTAAATTTTCCATTACTGGTATTATTAAAGATGAAAAAACTAATGAACCTATTGAAGGTGCAAAAGTAAAATCAGTAGGAAGCGATGGTATAACTCTTGAAACAACAACTGATACGGAAGGTGAGTTTAAGTTTATGCTAAAACCGGGGACTGACTATCTGTTTATTGCTAAAAAAGAAAATTATCTTCAGGGCAAGGAACGCGAAACCACCAAGTCGCAAGAAACCAGTATGGATTTTTCAACGGAGATATATCTGTCGCCAATTGACAAACCAATTTCAATTGAAAATATATTCTTCGATTTTGACAGCGATGTCTTAAGACCCGAATCAATGGTGTCACTTGACAAACTTGTTGAAACACTCAACGACAATCCAAACATCATTATTGAGTTAGGGTCACATACTGACTCAAGAGGTGATGAAGATTATAACAATGAACTTTCTCAAGCCAGGGCTCAATCTGTTGTAAATTATCTAATATCAAAAGGAATTGCTCAAGAGCGTCTTGTACCTAAGGGGTATGGCGAATCTAAACCAAAGATTGTTGATACCAGAGATCACGAAGCCTACCCATTCTTACAGGAAGGACAACAGCTAACGGAGTCATTCATCAAAACTATTGAAGACGATGACCTGAAGGAAGTGGCATTATTCCTGAACAGACGTACAGAATTCTTTGTGCTCAGCACAGATTATCAAAAGGAATAATATTCAAGACTAAAAATTAGAAGAGCTGCCTCAATATTGCAAATATTGAGGCAGCTCTTTTAGGATAGGCATATCTTATAGTGCCAGGTTTTGAACTTCCTCTTTTTGTTGATAACTCTATCTTATATTTATAACCTCATTTATAGATTTACGTAATAGAAAGTGTATAATACTATTACCTTAATTTTTTTTGCATTAAAATGAAAACAGGTAGATCTTTCAGGCATTTATTAGTCGTGATAGCATTTATGTTTTTATGTGCTGTTTTATACGCACAAGATAATCAGACCCTGGCATTGAAAACCAATAAGGAGGGCAAGGAGAATGAGGTGAAAATTCAAAAAGTTAAAAGATTCAGTAATTCTGAATCACCAGGTATATCCTTTAATATTTCAACTAATTTAAAGGATTGTAAGGTGCAAATCACAACAAACTATGCCTCTCCTTATAAGGTTCGTTTTGTCGATTACTGGGGGAAATCTGTTAAGGTTTATAAAAACCTTGATTCAGACACACAGCTTGATTTGTCTGAATTTAAAGAGCAGATTGTAATTATGAACATCCAGGACAATAGAAGCAATAAACTATTGACCAGTAAGGTCGTAAACCTTAAACGCAGAAACTACCACTGATTAACAGTGAGTTAAAGAATCCCCCTTAATTCTTTAAGTTCTTTTATTTTATAAGTAGGTTCATACTCATAATTTCCCCTCTCAGAGGTCAGCCAGATTTGGTCTATGCCAAATTTCATAGCACCTCTAATATCGTTTTCCAGGTCATCCCCAATAATAATGCTTTCAGTCTTTTTTGCATTACATGCTTTTATGGCACACTCAAAAAAATATCGCGAAGGCTTTGAGTCACCTATTCTTTCAGAAGTGAAAACTTTCTTGAAATAACCTGCTATCCCACTAGAGATGAGTTTTTGTTGCTGGGCTTCATAAAAACCGTTTGAAACAATATACAAGGAGTAATTTGGAGCAAGGTATTCCAAAATTTCTTTTGCTCCTTCAAGTAGCTTTGGTTTCCGGGGAGAATGTTCAATATAGTAGGATGAAATATTCTGAATAATGGATTCATCATATATTTCATATTCGTGAAGCAATCTTCGAAAGCGCTCAATACGCAAATCGTTTTTCCTAATTTGCTTTTTCCTGTACAGATCCCAGATTTCCTCGTTGTACTTGTGATACTGTACTGTAAATTTCTGAGGATCTGGCACAATATTGTCCAGTTTAAAATACTTTATTAATTCATAAAGGGTGATAGTAGTGTTTTGATCAAAATCCCACAAGGTGCGGTCAAGATCAAAGAAAACATGTTTGTATTTCCTCAAGTTATTTTATTGTTTAAGGATTGTACCTCGCCTCATTTAAAATTCGTTGAAAATTAGTTTCTGTCATTAATTCTTCCCAGGACGTTTCGGGGTTACTTTTCATGTAGCTTTCCACAATCCTATAGCCAATCCATACAGCAGCTCTTCCTGGAGAATCTTTTTCAAAGTCTTTAGTGAACGGAGCCTCTTCAACAAATTGGCTTATCCTGAAATTGTCACTCTCAAAAAGCAATTTGTTTTCAATAAGGTAAACCCACATAAATTTTTCATTTTGATTGCAAAAATCAAGTTTGGAATTACCAATCCCCCACAGAAGGGTGTCAGGTTGATCTGGACATAATTGATCTAACATGTACATAATCCTGCCTTCGTGCAGCATATGGCCTAAAAGGTTATCCTGTTCTGGCTTGTAATCAAACTCTGAAGAGATAAATGCACGCAACATGTCAACCGCAATCTTATCGGGGAGCATGTTTCTTCGCTGGTATTCCGGAATTGGAGGGTATACTTTATCGTATAAGGGATCCTTGGGGCCAAGAAACTTTTCCAGGCTAATACCTATAATGCCCGGGGCATATACAAAAGTCTGATTGAAACCAGATATGTAAGTGTAGACTGTAGGGATGTCACGATCAGGAAAGAGGGTCTTGAAGCGTCCAAATCCTTCATTAATTGCCTTTCTTTGCTCACTCAGGTCGGGTAAAACTTCCTGTACGCGTGAGTTGATTTCATAGATAGCCTGGTCTGTAACAAAACGAGTCAAAGCCTCGCTAAACCACTCCTGAGAGATGTCACCTATTTCAATTATCCTGTTTGTATATATCGGGAAAAACTCCGGGAACTTTGATTCAAGTTTTCTGGATTCCGCTGCAAGATTATATATGTCCAATTTAAATAACTCCCTTTCAAATCTCACAATATTTACTTCGACAGGAGTTGTGTCTATTTTGTTTTGTTTATGGGCACAACTCGATATAAAGGTCGAAACGATAAAAAAAATCAAGCAAAATATAGAAGTTCTTCGGGTTGAAATCATTTTTATGTTAACAATTTGTACAGGAGCAAATATAACTGGTTTTGTTCACTTGTAATAATAACAAGAACAATCTGTTCAAATATATTTGACAGGCATTAATTGAGCATAAAACTTATATTAATGATTTATCTTGTTCTTTTTTTTAGAAAAATTTGATTTTTATTTAAAAACATCTAATTTTGCAGTTCCAAAAAAAGGCGAACAAATAAAAAAAACAGCATACGATGAAAAGGACATTTCAACCATCGATAAGAAAAAGAAGAAACAAGCACGGGTTCCGTGAAAGAATGTCAACTGCTAATGGTAGAAAACTTTTAGCACGCAGAAGGGCTAAAGGAAGAAAAAAACTGACTGTTTCTGACGAAATTAGAAGAAAGTAGTGTTTCTCTAAGATACTTGACCAAGGAAGGCATTTGCCTTCCTTTTTTTTTGTTTTTTTGTGTTGGTATCTCCTCATATAAATAATCTGCAATCTCCAATATAATTTTATCTTTGTTCACTCGTTATAGTATTCGTAAACCAGAAGCTTAATGAAAGCAATACTTAATTTTATTTTTAGCAAAGTGTTTTTAAAAAACGTTGGGATAGCATTCGGTATCCTGCTGTTTTTTTTCCTGTTCACTTTTTTATTTATGCGGATTTACACTGGGCATAACAGGTCATATGCAGTAAATGATTTTATTGACATGCCTTTAGAAAAGGCCATTCCTATTGTAAAGAATCGTAATTTTAGATATGAGATTTTCGATTCGTTGTATGTGCCAGAAAAAGAGCCAGGCCAAATAATAGACCAACATCCCAAACCCGGAAAACTAGTAAAGAAAAACAGAAAGATATTCTTTACTATAAATTCCTCAGCTCCTGAAAAAATAGCTATGCCCCGCTTAGAAGAACTGACCCTAAGAGAAGGGAAGGCTAAATTGGAATCCTTTGGTTTGATGCTGGGTGAGCTTTCATATCGTTACGATTTGTCCCGGAATGTTATATTGGAGCAGCGTGTTAACGGAAAGGTGATTGAGCCAGGAGACTCTATTCGAAAAGGAACCTATATCGATCTGGTTTTGGGAAAAGGACTTGGACATGAAAAAGCAAAGGTTCCTGATTTAATTGGCCTAACAGAAGAAGAGGCGAAAATTTTGCTTGCCGATGCTTTGTTCAGTTTAGGCTATACTGTACCCGATGCTTCTGTTGATCCAACTAATGACACATTATTACCAAAAATATTCAGACAAAAACCTGTAAGCGATGCTAGTGTATTAGTTCCTTTAGGTTCAACGATTACAATTTGGGTAACTAACGATTCAACTAAATTGCCCATGGTTGAACAACCAGAGGAATTATTATTTCCAAAAGATGATGATGAAGAAACTACTGACGATATCAACAATACTCCTAATTAGTTTTTCTGTCCCACTTTCGGCGCAGATTGTGAAAGGATTAGGATATAACCAGGAATTAAAAAAAGCTGGGGAATCTAGACTAAAGTCTACTGCTGTAAAAAGTATTTTTACACCTCCTTACCCTGACACAACACATTACTTTTTTGATGACTTCTATTATTACTATAAATCCGTATATCCTAATCCGGCACTTTGGCAGGACAACTATGCATTCATCAATTCTGCTTATGCCGATTCAATGATCAGTCTTGGGGTGGCAACACTCGATGCAGTTGATGAGAATGGTGATGTTTGGGCTGTAGACGAAAGGCTTACTCCTTCAGATACACTTACGTCTATTCCAATTGATCTATCTGATGTTTCTGAGAACTTATTTTTATCCTTTTTTATAGAGGCAGGAGGAAAAGGTGATGCTCCAGAGTTGAAAGATACACTGAACCTGGAATTTTTCAATAAGGATTCGCTTACCTGGGAATCGGTTTGGTCTATTAAGGGGTATGCATCAACCTCTTTTGATCAGAAAATTGTTGATATTCCCGCAAATATGCAGAGCGACAGTTTTATGTTCCGCTTTACGAATGTTACGTCCCTGGACCAAAAAGTTGCTCCTGGCAACGCTGAAAGTGCACTAAGCAATGGCGATATGTGGCATATCGATTACGTTCAGCTAAGGGCAGTACCTGATACAAATGCTATGAAGGCTTTGAATGACATTACTTTTTCTGATTTAATAGATCAAACACACAAAGACTATTATAGTATACCCTGGGATCATTTGAGATACAGTAATGGTGGGCGAAGAGCTACAATAGATATGCAGATTCGCACCATTTTTCCAGAAAAAACAGATGCACTTGATGTAAAAAGAATTGGTGAAACATTTAATATTTATAAAGGGAAACAGGAATTTTTAAATGTTACAGATACCACTCAGAGTTCACATGAACCTGTGCTTGTCAGGGATTTTAGAGAAAGCCTAAATCCATTGTATGAATATGACCCGGGTCAAAAATACGGGCATTTTTTACGCATGGCGAGTTTTGTTACAGATAATAATCCACAATACGAATATAATGATACAGCCATATTAGTGGAAAAATTCCTGGATTATTACGCTATGGATGATGGTACCGCCGAATATAGTTTCGGCCTTCCAGGAAATGGTGGGGTTACCATGCAGTTTGCTCAACTTTATACTTTCTTTTCTTCTCCTCAAACTGGACCTGACACCTTGTCGGCCATTGATTTTTATTTTGCAAAGACCCGTAACAATGCCCATGGTGAGCTGGAATTTACTCCGGTTATTTGGTCATGTAAGATCGAAAATGAAGTACTTTATCCTGATGAAATTTTATATCCTAAAGTAGGTCATATTGATACTTTTCCTAGATATCAACCAGATACTACATTGGGTTTTAATGAATTTATGCGCATTCAACTTGAAGAAGACTTAATAGTTCCTGATACTGTTTTTGTAGGTTTTGTCCAATATGGTACAGACTTCTTGAGTTTGGGCTATGATATTAGCGTCAATAACAAACAAAAGATGCGTTTTAACAGTGGTACAGGTTGGGCTATCCCTAAATATTCAATTCCTTCAGGTACGGTTATGATCCGGCCTGTGTTTGATCACAAGGTGTTTACACCAATCAAAGAAACCATTGAGCCTGAATACCTGAATATTTATCCTAATCCTGCAAGAGATTACATAACTTTACCCTTAGAGCAGCTTGCAGGTGAAATAAGCAACTATACAATACAGATTATTGATATCCTGGGCAAAACTGTTTATCAGGAAAAAATCAATAGTGAAAGGATTGAAATTGCACATTTAAATCCCGGGATGTTCTTAATTCGTCTTATTAACCAAAACAACAACAAGGTATATACCCAGAAATTTATTAAAAAAGATTAAGGTTTGGCTGAGGATATTTTAGAAGACAACCTCGAGAATAGTGAGGAAAGTAGTGAGTTGTTTGAGCATCATAGGATTGAGGTAGATCCTGGACAGAGTTTGTTGCGTATTGATAAATTCTTGTTTGCAAAACTTGGAAATGTTTCACGATCAAAGATACAGGCAGCTGCCCAAGCTGGAAATATTTTTGTCAATGATAAGCCTGTAAAGCCAAATTATAAGATTAAACCAGAAGATACCATATCTGTCGTTCTTCCACACCCTCCAGTAGAGTTTGAACTGATACCCGAAGAAATCCCCCTCAATATTACCTATGAGGATGATGATTTACTTATTGTAAATAAAGAACCGGGGTTGGTTGTTCATCCCGGTCATGGGAACTATACAGGAACCCTGATGAATGGGCTGTTGTATCACCTTAAAGATGTTCCCCTTTTCCAAAGTGGGGAAATGAGGCCAGGATTAGTGCACCGTATTGATAAGAACACCTCTGGTCTTTTAGTGATAGCCAAGAACGAGAGTGCATTGAATAAACTGGCAAAACAATTTTATGACAGGACTACCAGAAGAAGATATGTAGCTCTTGTTTGGGGTGGATTTGATGAAGAAGAAGGGATAATTGAAGGGCATATTGGCAGAAGTATTAAGGATAGGACCAAAATGTGTGTCTATCCAGAAGGTGAATCAGGGAAGCATGCTGTAACACATTACAAAGTTTTGGAACATTTAGGGTATGTTTCACTCATTGAGTGCCGTTTGGAAACTGGCCGTACACACCAAATACGAGTCCATATGGAATATATTGGGCACCCGATTTTTAATGATGATAAATATGGTGGTGACAGGATTATCAAAGGCACCACTTTTACAAAATACAAACAATTTGTAAATAACTGTTTTACAGCATTGCCCAGACATGCTTTGCATGCAAAGTCCCTTGGTTTTATACATCCTGTAACGGGTGAGGAAATGATTTTTGAATCGGAATTGCCTCAGGATATGCAGGCAGCAATTGACAAATGGCGTATTTATACTGGTAGCCGGGATGATGAAGTCTAGTCTGTTTCGTCAATCCAACGGCCCAGCCCGACTAAACTAGCTTGTTCAACTGTACCGTAAAATCTTTATATGTATTTGGTCCTTTTGCTGTAACATATAAAGTAAACTTACCTGTTTGTCCTCCAAGAGCAATTTTAAATTCAATTGCATCATTTAGTCTTGTTCCAAAATGCTCTACTTAGATAATTTCAGCTATATTATCAGGATCGGTTTGAATAGATTTTCTAGTAATTACTATTTTATATAATAATAAGTAGAAGCAATTGGATGCAAAAAACTGAAATTAAAAGGACTACAACAGCTTGGTAAAGCAAGTCTTTTGTGAGACGTTTTTTGAGGTAACAAGACCTATTCATTCATGTTGGTGGGCGTCTAACTTGAATACTGAGTAAGAGGTTGTTGGATTGTCTGAGCTTAGCATTTCACCTTTATAGTTCGTTTCTGTATAGTAAAGTAAATAGGTGTTGCCATGCTTTTGGGGTGCCGGATTATGTATCATTTTGCCATCCCAGAATTCTTGCCTCTAAGAGAAAGGACCACATCATTTGATGCCTTCAAATGCTTAGATTTAGTGGATTCAAATAAAAAAATATCACGTGTATGTTCTTCGCCTTTATGCTCTATATTGAAAGTTTACAACCTAACTCGGAATGATTAAATTAGATTAAATAAAAATAATTCATTATTATTGTTTTCACTTATTTGGATATCAAATAATAGACTTTAGTTGTTCTAATCCGACAATTCATGTAAAACTATATAAGAATGGCAGAAGATAATAATATGTATGAACCTCAAGGTTCAGCTTTTACAGAAGCTTATATTGGTTCCCTTGAAGAGTATGAGAAGCTGTACAAGGAAAGTATTGAAAACAATACAGGTTTTTGGGAATCTCAAGCTAAGGAGATGCTTCATTGGCAACATGAATTCCAGTATGTCAACGATTGTGATCTTTCAGAGGGGATGGTATCCTGGTTTTTAGGTGGAAAACTAAATGTATGTGAGAACTGTGTAGACCGGCATGTCAAGGAGAATGGTGAAAAAATCGCAATTATTTGGGAAGCAGATGAACCTGGCAATGAAAAAAAGATTACATACCGTGAATTGCAACGTGAAGTATCGCGTCTGGCCAATGTTTTAAGGCACAATGGATTAAGAAAAGGCGACCGTGTAGCAATCTATATGCCCATGATACCGGAAGCAGTTTATTCGATGTTAGCCTGTGCCCGCCTAGGAATAGTACATTCTGTAGTTTTTGCAGGGTTTAGTGCCGAATCTCTCAGGGACAGAATTAACGATGCCAAATGCAAAGCTGTGATTACTGCTGATGAAGGGGTCCGTGGCAAAAAACTGATTGCATTAAAGCGTACGGTTGACGAGGCGGTTTTAGCCTGTCCAAGCATTAAGAATGTATTTGTGGCTAAACGAACCGGGAATAAGATTCCTTTCTATCCCCATCGCGATATTTGGTTGCAGGAGGCTATGGAGAAAGAACGCCCCTATTGCCCTATTGAACATGTCGATGCAGAGGACACATTATTCTTATTGTATACATCGGGAAGTACTGGAAAACCAAAAGGTGTTGCACATACCACAGCGGGGTATTTATTATACGCAGCCCTTACGCATAAATATGTTTTTAATTACAATACAGATGATATTTATGCATGTGTGGCTGACATTGGATGGATTACAGGACACACCTATGTGGTTTATGGTCCTCTTGCCAACGGAGGTACAACAGTTTTGTTTGAGAGTATACCCACATATCCGGATGCTGGGAGATACTGGGAGATGGTCGAACGGCTTAAAATCACCCACTTTTATACTGCACCCACTGCGATTCGAGCAATCCAGCGCGAGGGGGATGATTTTGTTAAAAAATATGACCGTTCAACTTTAAAATTGTTGGGTTCGGTAGGTGAGCCGATTAATCCTGAGATATGGAAATGGTACCATGATGTAGTAGGAGAGGGGAGATGCGCTATTGTTGATACCTGGTGGCAAACTGAAACAGGAGGAATAATGATTACTCCACTTCCCGCTGCGATTCCTACTAAACCAGGATCTGCAACTTTGCCCTTCTTTGGAATAGAGCCTGTTTTGCTAAATGAACAAGGCAAAGAAATTAAAGAGGTAGAAGCCACAGGCTTATTGGCCCTGAAAAAACCCTGGCCCGCTATGGCCAGAACAATACAAGGAGATCATCAAAGGTTTATCGATACATATCTACGGCAATTTAAAGGCTATTACCTTACCGGTGATGGAGCCATAAGAGATAAAGATGGCTACTATTGGATAACTGGTAGGGTAGATGATGTTATGAATGTTTCTGGTCACCGCATTGGTTCAGCGGAAATTGAAAATGCACTTGTATCACACCCCTTCTGTTCAGAGGCTGCTGTTGTTGGATTTCCGCATGACATTAAGGGTGAAGGTGTATTTGCCTACGTTATTCTAAAAGATGGTTTTGAAGGAAATGGGGAACTTGTTGGTGAACTTAGAAATGAAGTCAGGCACCATATTGGTCCGATTGCCACACCTGACCATATTTTGTTGGCACCCGGACTCCCAAAGACCAGGTCTGGTAAAATTATGCGTAGGATTTTGAGGAAAATAGCAGCTCAAAGCACGTCAGATCTTGGAGATATTACAACTCTTGCTGACCCTTCAATTGTTGATAAATTGATCGAATTACGGAATAAACTTCATTGAAAAAAGAAACCGGGATACATTAAATGTACCCCGGTTTTTTTTAGCCCTATCTATTTGTTGTTATTGAAATTCGACTCTAATTGTAGCAAGGTCCTCTTCTTCCTTGTCCCCGGCCATAACCTTGTCCTTGACCGTAACCTTGCCCCTGTCCATAACCTTGTCCCTGTCTCTTGCCGTTTCTGTTGGCACAAGCAGGTCCATTTCCATATCCTCTTCCGGGTCCCCGGTGACTGTCATAAATAACCCTTTGTTCGGGAGTTAAAAGCTTTCTAACCTGTTGTTTGTGCTTACTCCTTTCTTTTGCTATTGAGCTTCTAACTGCTGAAATTTCATCTATTTTTCCGTTAATCTTGTTTAAGTCAGCTTTTTCAGCAATTTCCAATTGATGAAGTTCTGCCTGAAGCACTCTTACTTTCGCCTTGTTTTCAAGCATAGCTGAAAGGTGTTGTGTTCTCAAATCTTCAATTTGTGTTTTTTGCTCCTCGGTTAAATCTGGAATATAATTTGCTAACCAGCATTCTCCAGGAGCTTTGGGTCCTGTTCCTTGTTGGGCCATTATACCCACCGAAAATAACATTGCTGCCGTTAATAGGAGCATCCTGTTTTTTACTTTATCTGTTTTCATTGTTTAAATATTTAATGATTATTCTTGTGGAGCACCATGGCGCCTTCTGTACCCCATATTTTCAAATTTATGCATATGTATCCGGCCTAAACTGTCCAATTTTTGGGCTTGTTCTGGCCTGCAAATCGATTTAATATTTTCATAATGCTTGAAATCCAACAATATTTTTTTTGTCAACAAATGTCCCAGACTATCGGCAAGTTCATCAAGATATAGTTCATCGGCTTCTCCAACAAGAACCGCATGTGTATATTCTCTTTTTAACTCAAACATTCTTTGGTTTAGCAATTTTTTATTGCTGTGAAATTCAACGCTCAAATCTTTTAATTGCTGTGCCTGTTCTTTGTCCATTCCCAATTCGAGGATCAATTGATCTTCGAATCTCAATTTGTGATAGTTGTTCCACCTGTTTTTAAACATTGGACGTTCGGGGTTCTGGGCATTAAATTCTATTTGACTTGAAATACGGCTTTTTTGTATAATCAATGTTGCTAAAAAGGCAGCATTTACAGCAAGTAAAAAAAACAGTGTTATGATAATCCAGTTCTTCTTCATGACTAGTCAAATATTGATATTAAATAGTCCTCATTTTCTGAAAGCATGGAAAACTCAGTTGACCAATTGTCTGTAGTATCAGACGGTGTGTTAACCGAAAATAGTATTCCTGCAAGAAAACCTGCAGTTAATCCCAATAGAATTACAGCTACTGCAGCCAGTTTGCTTAATCTGTATAGCGGATTTGTTGTTGCAATGGAAACTTGGTTGTTTTTTAAGCTTTTGATGATAGCTTCAGCTTGATTATCTTCCAGAGTCGTATTTTTCTGGTTGTCAATTACTATAAATGCTTGTACTAGTAATTGGTGACTTTTCGAACAGGAACTGCAGCCTGCTATATGTCCTTCTCTGGCTTTATCCGGATTTAATAATTCATCCGGTGTTGCATGATCTAGCCATATGTTTATTTCCTTGCAGTTCATTTTATTGTGTTTTATTAGTTAGACACTATTGTTTTTAAAAACTTGCGTTATTTTTTTAAACCGATATAAAAATCGTTTAATAATTCCCTGAGTTTCTTTCTTGAACGGAAGAGAAGTGATTCAATGGAACTAATTGAATACCCTGTTAATTCTTCAATCTCTTTATGAGAGCAATCTAAATAATAACTCAGGATAAAAACTGACCGTTGCTTGTCAGGCAGTTTATAAATAGCTTTTCTTAAGTTTCTTTTAATCTCTTTGTTTTGGAAACTGCTTTTAGATTCCTGTTCTATATCGGTATCACTAATATCAACTTGCATAAGCCTTTTTTTGTTGTCTCGGATATAATTAAGAGATAGGTTTATGGCTATTCTGACCAGCCAGGTTGAAACTTTTGAGTTCGCTTTATATTGATCTAGCCGTTCCATTGCTTTTAGGAAGACCTCCTGAGTTAAATCTGCAGCATCATGTTCATTTTGCAGGTACCCCAAACAAGTCCTGAACACTTGTTCCTGGTTTTCTTTTACCAGTATTTCAAGTGCCCTGTCATCTCTTTTTTTGAGTTGCTCAATGAATAAGTTATATTCCATTCCTGGATGATAATGCTTTTTGTACTATCGACAACATTTGTCAAGTTAATTTATCTATAAGACACCAAAAAATATTTTTTCTTGTATTTCGCTGGTATTTTTTTTCAAACCGAAGTAATTTGGGGATTGGAATAGTATCTTCGCAAAAAAAAAATCAATGGATAAAAAGGCACATAAATCCGGCTTTGTTAATATTCTGGGAAATCCCAATGTTGGAAAATCGACCTTGATGAATGAGTTGGTAGGCGAACGCTTGTCAATAATAACATCCAAAGCACAAACAACAAGGCATCGGATTCAGGGTATAGTAAATGGTGAAGACTTTCAGATTGTCTATTCTGATACGCCCGGTATACTTGATCCTAAGTATAAGTTGCAGGAATCAATGCTCAAGTTTGTCAATACTGCCTTTGTTGATGCTGATATAATTCTGTACGTTACAGATATGGTCGAAACAGCTGACAAACATGAAAAATATATCAGCAGACTTGAAAAAAGTAAAGTTCCGGTATTGGTAATTCTTAACAAGATCGATATATCCACGCAAGACAAAGTAATGAAGAAAGTCGAGGATTTGAAAAACATGTTGCCCTTGTCTGAGGTCATTGCCGTTTCTGCTCTTGAAAAATTTAATCTGTCGACTGTGTTTGATCGAATTCTTGAAAATTTACCTGAAGGTCCTCCTTATTACGATAAAGAAACATTGACTGATAAATCAGAGCGGTTTTTTGTTTCTGAGATTATCAGGGAGAAAATATTGCTCAATTATCAGAAAGAAATTCCTTATTCGGTAGAGGTTGATGTGGAATCTTTCAAGGAATCGGAAGAACTGGTGCGAATATCTGCAATTATCTATGTTGCCCGCGACACCCAGAAAGGCATTATAATAGGAAAAGGGGGAGAGATGCTCAAAAAAGTAGGAACGCTGGCCAGAAAGGACATTGAGAAATTTTTAGATAAAAAGGTCTTTTTGGAATTGTTTGTAAAAGTGAAAAAGGACTGGAGAAATAGTGATCAGCAATTGAAACGCTTTGGATATGATGGATAAATTGCTGTAAAGATTAGTGCAAATCTATTACCTTTGCATGGTTTTTAATAGAAATCAGTGATATCTGATCACCTTATATAATATCTGATTACCAACATTTAAATAAAAGAAAACTATCATGATCAAACATATTGTTATGTGGAAGCTGGATGAAGGCTACTCATCTGAAGAAAAGGAAAACATTCTTGATTCTCTTAAGAAGCAACTTTTGGATCTGGAAACTAAAGTAGATGCATTGAGATCCATTTCTGTAGGATTAAACCATATAGGAGCAAACAATACAAACTTTGACATAATACTTGATACAAGTTTTGATAACATGGCAGATTTGAAAGCATATGCTATTCATCCTGAGCATATGAAAGTTGTTGGTTATTTAAAATCAATTAAACTTGATAGGGCTTGTGTTGACTATGAAGTATAATTAACAGAGGGGTTTTTCATATCAATTAAAATATAAACAAGTGGGAAATATTGTTGCGATAGTAGGCAGGCCAAATGTTGGTAAATCAACACTTTTTAACCGGTTGACTGAAACAAGAGATGCAATAGTTGATGAAGTGGCTGGCGTTACCAGAGATAGGCATTATGGCAAATCTATTTGGAATGGCTATGAATTCTCAGTTATTGATACAGGTGGTTACATTAATAATTCTGATGATATTTTTGAAGAGGAGATCCGAAAACAGGTACTTATTGCATTGGAAGAAGCGGATAGTATTCTTTTTTTGGTAGATGTTGTGACCGGAGTTACTGATTTGGATGAGGAAGTTGCGGCAATTTTACGTAAAGTAGATAAGCCTGTATTCCTTGCAGTAAACAAGGTTGACAATTCTGACCGTCAATATGATGCTCATGAGTTTTATAAGTTTGGCCTGGGGGAAATCTATTGCATTTCATCTATAAATGGAAGTGGAACCGGCGAGCTTTTGGATAGTCTTGTAGGTTCTTTTAAAAGCAAGAAAGATGATGACTTGGCTGATTTGCCAAGATATGCAATTATTGGAAGGCCTAATGTTGGAAAATCTTCTTTATTGAACTCACTTATTGATGAAGATAGGCATATAGTAACCCCTATATCTGGTACTACCCGGGATTCTATTTATACCCGCTACAATAAATATAACCACGATTTTTACCTGGTAGATACTGCAGGAATCCGAAAGAAAGGAAAGGTACATGAAGATCTGGAGTTCTATTCTGTACTCAGGTCCATCCGGTCAATTGAAAATTCCGATGTCTGTTTGTTGTTGTTGGATGCCACACTTGGTGTTGAATCTCAGGACCTGGCTATTTTTGATATAGCAAAACGCAATAATAAAGGTATTGTATTATTAATCAATAAATGGGACCTGGTAGAAAAGGAGACCAATACTGCCCGTGACTACATCGAAAAAGTAAAAGAAAGAATAGCTCCGTTTAAAGACATTCCGATCATCTTTACATCGGCTACAACCAAACAGCGTATCCATAAAGTATTGGAAACAGCCATTGAAGTCTATCACAACAGAATCCAAAAAATACCAACATCGACACTCAACGAGGTTATGCTCAAACTTATCGAGGATAATCCACCACCGGCAACTAAAGGAAAATATATCCGCATAAAATATGTGTCACAGTTGCCTACTCATTCACCATCTTTTGCCTTCTTTTGCAATTTGCCACAATATGTTAAGGATCCTTATAAAAGATATTTGGAGAATAAATTAAGAGAAAATTTTAACTTTACAGGAGTTCCTATACGTATCTTTATGAGGAAGAAATAGCAACCTTTTAATCGATCTAATCATCTGGTATAAAAACCTAGGATATTATGAAGAAGCTTTTTCCTGTATTTTTGTTTGTTTTCTTCTTGTCTTCTTGCATAAAAGTAGAGCCTGTGTCTCCGGTACCTGAAATCAAGTTTAAAAGTTTCGAATATGATTACATATATAACGAAGAACTTGATCAAAGTCTTTATACCCGAGTATTGGAATTTGATTTTATTGATGGAGATGCTGACTTAGGAGTGTATGATGCAGATCAGGCAGATTCGTCATTGCCCATTGAGTATAAGTATGGCATATTTATACATTTTTTTGAGAAAGTGGGTGCAGACTATATCGAAAGGTTCTTCACTACAGATAGTCTTGGATATGTCTCAAGGGATTCATTGAGTATTCAGACAATATTGGTTGATTCCTCTTGGGCTGACTCAATTCTAGTAGATACTGTATGGAAGGACACCACCTATACTAAAGTTGTAGAGAAAGTAGACACTACCATAGTTGAGTATTTTGAAGACACCCTTTATGTTGACACGGACTATTTTCATCAACAATTTCCTTATAGCGATAAACTTGAACGGGTTGGGCAAAACAAGACTGTAAAAGGAACAGTAAGGGTTGGTATTTTATTTCCTGCCAAACTGCCCTATGATACAATGCGGCTTGAATTTTATATCCGTGACAGGGCCATGAATAAAAGTAACGTTGAAGTTACTGACGATTTTACAAACGAACCTGTTGGCGGAATCATGGGCATCCAATAATCCTATTTCCAAGGAGAGGCATATATACTTTTATGATGAATTAGAGCTTTTAAAAGGGAACCTCCTCTGAAAATCCCCTGTTGTTTAGCAAATCATCATTTGAAGAACTGTCATCTGAGCCTCCTCCTGCGGGAACTTCATTCATCTTAGACCTGAAGGTTTGTACCACTGGTTCATCAGAGGAATTGTCATCCAGTCCTCCGATAAAGTTGTCTTCCAGCTCAACAAACTTGGTAAATTCAGCCTGGAACCTCAGCCTTATATCGCCAATTGACCCAGCTCTGTGTTTGGCTAAAATAATTTCAGCAACACCACGTAATGACATTTGATTTTCATCTTCAGTAAAACCGTAATATTCAGGACGGTGAATAAACGAAACAATATCGGCATCCTGTTCAATTGCTCCAGATTCACGTAAGTCGGACAACTGCGGGCGTTTGTCTGGCCTGGATTCGACCGAACGGTTTAGCTGCGAGAGACATATAATTGGAATGTTCAATTCTTTGGCAATTCCTTTTAAGGCACGAGAGATACTACTTACTTCCTGTTCCCTGTTTCCTTTCGATTCCGGAGGACCTGTCATAAGCTGCAGATAGTCAATAACTACAATATCAATGTCGTGTTGCCTTTTTAACCTTCTGCATTTTGCCCGGAGTTCGAAAATTGAAATGGCAGGTGTGTCATCGATAAATATAGGTGCATCTTCCAGCCGCCTGGCCCGGTATTCAAGTTGCTGCCATTCTTCTTCATTTAACTGACCGGTTCTGATCTTGCTTGAAGGTAGTTCGGCTTCGGAAGAAATAAGTCTGTTGACCAATTCGATGGATGACATCTCCAGGCTAAATATGGCTACTCCCTTTTTGTGATCGACAGCCATATTTCTGGCCATTGACAATACAAAAGCTGTTTTACCCATGGCAGGACGGGCAGCCAGAATGATCAGGTTTGCTGGTTGCCAGCCATTTGTCATTCTGTCCAAGGCTGTAAAACCTGCCGGAACCCCAACCAAACCATCTTCACGTTTAGAAGCTTCTTCGATTTGCTGAATAGCCTCTTTGAGCAAAGAGCTCATTTTTGCAGCTTCCTTTTTGATATTTCCCTGCGCTACATTGAACAGTTCCCCTTCACTAAAATCCAGGAGGTCGTTTACATCTACACTCTCGTCAAAGGCACGGTTCTGGATTTCGGTTGAAACCCTGATCAATTCACGCTGAATGAATTTTTGTTGGATAAGCCTTGCATGAAATTCAATATGGGCCGCTGAGGCAATTTTATTTGTGAGCTGGGTCAGGGAGGCAGGACCGCCAACTGTTTCCAATTCCTTGTCTTGCCTTAGCTGCTCTGTTACTGTAAGTAAGTCAATGGCTTTGTTATGCGAAAACAAATTAATTATGGCAGAGAATATTCGTTGATGCTCCTCTTTATAAAAACTATCAGGTTTTAAAATATCTATTACCTCGATGACAGCATCTTTTTCAAGCATGAGACCGCCTAAAACAGCTTCTTCAAGTTCAATAGCCTGCGGGGGCAATTTTCCCAGGTCATAGCTTAATGGAGAGTTTGCTGTTGGTTTCGACTGTCTCTTTTGTGCCATTGTTTTGATATTCTGAAAGTTATGAAAATTAATTATTTTGGTTTAAGGGCTTCAAAAATACAATCTTAAATGAGCTGTTTGCCAATTTTTGATGGTTTTGTTTTACACAATCTTATAATAGGACAGTTCATAAAATGTTGATAAGTATGTTAAGGTCTTGCAGACAGTATTTTGCAGAACATTTATATGAAACGAATTTAAACATGAGCTTTAGTTCCAATCAAAATCAGCAATATGATCAATCGCAATTTTGGACAGAATGTATTGTCATCGACCTAAGTTCAATGGCTGTCAAATAGCCATAACCAGGTCTGGAATTGTAAACACATCCGGTATCAATATTTAGCACATTACTATTATTTTTCACTTTTCTTTCCAGCTCTTCCCGAAGTGTAGGGGTATGCCCATGGATGATTGTTTTATCCCTCAACGTTTTTGACATGTACATTTCATTTCGGGTCCAGAGCATTGTTTCTAAATCGCTAAAAGGATCGTCAATACTATCGTTAAATCCGGCATGAACAAACAATAATTCATCAAGCTGAATGTATGGCTGTAAGTTGCGAAAGAAAATAAGATAGGATGGATTTATATTGCTGGCTGAATCAATACCAAAGCTCTCTAAGGTTGTCATTCCTCCATTTAAATACCATGCTCTAGATTGGCTGGGTTTTTGCACGGTGTTTAGTAGAAACCATTCATGGTTGCCCAACAGGTATTCGGTTTGATATCCTTTTTGCTTTAAACCGATTAAAAAATCAAGAGTTTGTTTTATTGCTGGTCCACGGTCAATATAATCACCCAGAAAAACTATTTTGTCGGTCAGGCTTGGAGCGATCTTAGAAAACAGCTTGTGCAAGGTTTTATAGCAGCCATGAATGTCGCCTATAGCATAGAGCTTATCCATAAATGCTAATTTATAAAGGATAATTCTATTATTCGAGAAAAAAGCTCAAATATGATGTTCTAATATTTCTAGCTTCACCAAATTCTACTTTTGTTTTGGCAATTTTTCCCAATGTCCAGGTTGTTTTTTTTCTCCCTAATGGTCTGTATCTTCAACTGCGTTTTGTATATGTTAAGTAAAAGCACAGGGTATATCATGCTATTTTTGTGTATAAAGAAGCAGTTCCAGGCACCCTACATACATTTGAAGTTTTATTATGGGATTATTCTTGTGAATTAAAAATTTCCAAATATTTATTGACTTCAGCATCATCAGAAAAGCCACTTATTATTAAAGCTCCTGTTTTTATCTGTGCATTCATAAGAGTCATATCAAACACCTCGTTGTTGATTGTAAAGGCTACTAACTTGCCCTTGACCTCTAGAGTATAGTCTGTCCATATTTTTGCCCCCTGGTAGTCAAAGTAAACTTCAAGTTTATTGTTTTTTGCCTTGGTTTTTTTTATGTGGGATATGTTAAGGTCACATTTGTTCTGGACAGCTACAACAGCT
>JBNKPU010000173.1:0-7216 GCA_050295515.1 Bacteroidales bacterium
GTAGCCCCATTTGTACTTTGACCTATTGAAAAAGGGATACTTGACCTTTCAACTAAAGGATTTTTAGGTTGTACTTTAAAGGATATTAAGCCTCCAACCGATATTAACAACTTCAATTCAGGGGTATATGTTGGAGCAACATATGGGGTTATCAGAAAATTCGTGTTTTTACTTCTCCTACTCAAAGTATCAAGTTCTTCTGAACTTTTCCCTGTAGGGTCTCCCAATCTGGGCTTTTGGGCATAAATATCAGGTAATATAATGCACAAAAAAACGAAACCGATAAAACGAAAACAACACATTATTGATTGACAATTAAATCATCACAATATAAACTACATTAATAAATTTGTTCATTATGATTTGTCTATTTACAACTCCAATGAAATAAAAAGCGAATACGGCTTTTATAAATCATTCAAACTACTGGATTTCAACAAATTCAAAAACATCTTAATAACTTACACCAAATATAGAAAGAAGATTATCACAAAAGGTACAAACCTGAGTTCGATATAAAATTAATGGCTCAAATCGCTTATAAATATTGAGTTTCAAGGAATGTTTGCGAAAGCATAGCGGGCTATGGTAAGCAAATATGACGCAGAAAATCGGTATTTATAAGCGAAATTCATAGCTTTTCATTAAATAATCGATTTACGGCTCTAAATTTTATCACCATAGCTCGCTATGTCTCAAAAATTTATATTGTAAATCAATCATTTACTGAAATTTGAGCCATTAATTTTATATCGAACTCAGGTTAATACTTCCATTTGTTTGCTAAAGCAACAAGCGATAACATAACCGGGACTTCGACCAAAACGCCTACAACGGTTACCATAGCTGCAGGCGACTCTAAGCCAAACAGAGCAATGGCAACAGCAACCGCTAATTCAAAAAAGTTGCTGGCACCGATCATCGATGCCGGAGAACAAATTGCATGAGATAGTTTTAATGCCCTTCCGCCAAACCAAGTCAAAAAGAATATTAAATAAGTCTGAATGGATAGAGGTATGGCTACCAATAAAATAATTATAGGCTTTTCTAAGATGGTGTTGCCCTGAAAGGCAAACAATAAGATTAAAGTTAAAAGAAGGGCAATAATGGATACTGGTTTAAAGCGTGGTAGAAATTTCTCTTTGAACCATTTCTCCCCTCTCTTTTTTACTAATTGCTTATGTGTGGTGTAACCGGCAACAAGGGGTATAACCACAAAGGCAACTATACTTGCAGCCAAAGTATCATAAGGAATTGTAATGTTCGTTAATCCCAAGAGCAAACCTACAATTGGTATATATGCTATTAGAATAATTAAATCGTTTACAGATACCTGAACCAGAGTGTAATTCGGATCGCCATTGGTAAGGTAGCTCCAAACAAAAACCATGGCAGTACAGGGTGCTGCTCCAAGAAGAATTGCTCCTGCTATGTATTCACCAGCTTCATCAGGCGAAATAAAAGCATGATATAGTTTGGTGAAAAAGATCCATGCAAAAAATGCCATAGTAAATGGTTTGATCAACCAATTAACAATTAGGGTCAAGAACAAGCCTTTTGGTTGCTTTCCTACCTCTTTGATCTTAGAAAAATCGACCTGCAGCATCATTGGGTAGATCATAAACCAAATCAGTAGGGCAACAGGCAGGTTGACTTTAAAAATTTCCATTTGACTAAGGAAATCTATGTGGCCACCTGCAAAATAGCCAATTACTATTCCAATGGCTATGCAGATGACCACCCAGATTGTGAGGTATTTTTCAAACAAACCAATTCTTTTAGTATTGTTTGCCATAATTTGAACGGATGAATTTGATTATTTAGTTGCGTTCACAGTTATACTAATAATACCCGTATTTGATGCCTTCATCTGCTCAAGTTCTGCCTGGCTAAGGTAGTTCAGGAGCAGGTCATCAGGTATTATGCTGTGTTTTTCTGATTTGATTTCGATATTCGAAAAGCCTTGTTGTTTGATTACTTCCAGGTACTTACTTTTTTGCATGGCGCCAGAAACACACCCAGCGTACATTTCGGCATCTTTCAGCAGTTTCTCAGGAAGATGCCCGTCCAGCACTATATCGGAAATGCAGAAATGTCCACCGGGTTTTAAAACCCTGAATATTTCCTGAAAAGCTTTGTTTTTATTAGGTACTAGGTTAAGAACACAGTTGCTGATTACCACATCAAAGCTGTTTTCTTGTAAAGGCATATCCTCAATATCTCCTTTAACAAAGTTGATATTTTTGAATCCTGTCTTTTGTAAATTGGCATTTGCTTTTTCTAGCATGGCATCGGTAAAGTCCAGTCCCGTTACTCTTCCTTCTTCACCAACAATGGTACGTGCCACAAAACAGTCATTTCCTGCACCGGACCCAAGATCCAAAACATGGTCACCTTTTGTAATTCCAGCATGCTGTGTTGGTAGGCCACAGCCTAGTCCAAGGTCGGCATCGGGGTTGTACCCTTCCAGTTGAGTGTAGTCATCGCTAAATATGGTATAATCAACGTCCTCGCAACATGCTGTACTTCCGCAGCATGAGCTTTGGTTTTGGATTTTGCTTTGTGAGGCAATCTCACCGTACTTGTCCTTTACAATTAATTTTAAATCTTTTGCTTTCATGATTTCTAAGTTTTTGGTTATACAAATTATAGTTTTGGTTTCACTTCTTTTAAATAAAAAGAGAGAAATCCCTCTTTGATTTCATCCCTTACACGGATAAATTCGCTCCGGATAAATTCTTCAGTGCCTATGGCATGCGAGGGATCATCAAACCCGATATGCAGGCGGTGTTTTACCTTTCCAATAAATGCCGGACAGGATTCATTTGCCCCACCACAGACGGTGATCACATAGTCCCATTCATCGTTTAGGTACTTGGTTACAGGGTCAGAGGTGTGATGGCTTATGTCAATGCCTATTTCTGCCATGACTTGGACAGCCTTTTTATTGAGTTTTCCAGAGGCTTCAGTTCCAGCCGAATTAACTTCTATGTTTTTATCAAATGATTGTAAGAACCCGTGTGCCATCTGGCTTCTACAACTGTTCCCGGTACAAAGGATTAATATTTTCATGTTTTCGTTTCTATTGATTTATATATCAACACATTAATTAGCAAATAGATTCGTCAGCTCCTTTTTCAAGTAGGTCAAGAAAAATTTCAATGACATGTTTTATCCCTTTTACTGAATTTGGTTCCAGGCAATAATTAGTTTTTACCCCATCTATGGTTCCTTTGATAAGTCCCAACTTTTTTAGTTCTGTTAGGTGTTGATGGACAGTGGCGCGGCTTAAGGGAAGTTCTTCAGTAATGTCGCCAGAAATGCAGGTTTTAGTCTCTGCAAGATATTTTAATATTGCCAGTCGTGCAGGGTGCCCCAGTACTTTAAAAATTGCTGATGTGTCCTGAAGTTCCTGTTCGAATAATTGAATTTTTGTCATATTAAAAAAGAATTATGCCGTAAATATACGACATAAATTTTAAGGTGTCGTAAAAAAACGGCATAATTCTTTGTTTTATTTTTTTTATGGAACAATCTTTTTTTGGCCTACGTATTTAAATACTAGTGGCCTAAAAGTGCTTATAGATAATGGATTGGTCTAAAATTCAACTCTGTAGCTTAAGATTGGAATAAGTCCGGCCATAGGATAATCTATAACCTTCTCGTTGTCGATGTCATAAATCTGTGCCCAGGTATTCAAGTGGTTTGTTACGTTTTGGATATCGAGCATAATGATATGTTCGACCTTTGATTTGAAGAAGTGAAGTCTGGCACCCAGGTCGATTCTGAAGTAATCTTTTGCCTTTTCTTCATACATCCGTTCTGTGTCATAGACTGCATAACCTGTTTCTATTGATGAATTCAGGTCAATCGGTAAAATTCTTTTGCCACCGGTCCACACTACCTTACCGTTCAGACTTAGCATTTTGTTTTCTCCAAAGTAGATTTCTTTTCCACCTACAAAGTTTGTTGCATAGTTTGAGTTATACTTTGTATTTCGCCAAACATTATCAGCAGCTTTATATTCTGATTGGTAAAGCGAAGAAGATATCAGGAAATAATAGTTATTGGTAAAATATTTCTGGATTGTAAGTTCAATGCCATAATTTCTTCCAGTACCTATGCTAGCAAGCGTGTCGTCTGGGTGAAAACCTCCAAATGCAGTGGTGTAAATTTTATCCGGATTGTTAGGCACAGGCAACTTTGATATGCTTTGATAATAAGCTTCTGTTTTTAGAGCCAGGCTTGCGAAAAAAACTTTCTCATAAGAAGCAATATAGTGTGTTGATTTTGTGAGGTCGAGGCTTTTGTTTAAGTAAGAAGCATTTCCTTGGTTGTCTTCAAATTCAACAAAATAAACCGGAAGGTTTGCATGCTTGCTGTGAATTCCAAAGCCCAAACCTATTTTTTGGTCGTGGTTTAGTTTAACTTCCAGACCGGCCCGGGGTTCAATACTACTATTGTTGTTTAAAGCAAAATGATTAAAATGTAAGCCGGCGGTTAAAAATATGCGGTCAGAGAATTTTGCTTTAGTTTGGACAAAAGCCTGGTATTCGTTTGTTTTTCCATTGCTGTTGACATTGGTTGTCCATCCGTTCAAACTGTCAGCATCTTTTGAAAAATAGTCATAACTCAACTGGCTAATTACCGCACCAGTCCGAAAAGTTAAAATATCTGATACCTTTTGATTGTAAGTTGTTGCAAGCCTGATTGAGCTGCTTTGCAGGTCGTCAAAGAGTTTTCCGCTTAAGTCTCCGGTATATCCCATGGTGTCAAATGTCTCTGAGCTATAGCTTTTTGCATGTGAAAATACAGTATTAATATACGATTTTTTACTTGGGAAATAAGTATGTTTGATCCCAGTGGCATACATTCCGTATGTGGTGTAGTCGCTCGAGCCATGCTCAAACTTTTGGTTTTGTGCAGTATCTGGTAAAAATTCACTTAGAACATCCGAATTTCCTCCAATGCCCCAGAGGGAGAATATGCCTGCTTTTTTCGTTGGAAGGTTTATTTTATAGGATAAGTCCTGATAATTGGGCAATTCATTTTCATTTATCTGGATATTAAGATTGTTCAGTATTGAAAAGGTTGAATACCTGTAGTTAAGAAGATAGGAGCCATTGTAGCCTTTTTTGAAAGGACCCTCAATAGAGGCCTCAGCACCAAGCAGTCCCATTTGAACGCTATATTCTCTTTCTTCACTGTTTCCATTTCTGAGTTTGAGGTCAAATACTCCCGATAAAGCATTTCCATACTCAGCTGGGAAGGCTCCGGTATAAAAGTCTGATTTACCCAACATATTACTGCTTAAAATACTTACAGCACCCGAAGTATACCCTTCTTCGGCAAAATGGTTGGGACTTGGTATTTCAACTCCTTCAAGTTTCCATAGCATCCAGTTTGGTGAGTTTCCCCTTATTATAATTTCGTTTGAAGAATCGTCGTTGGTTGATACCCCGGCATATACCAGAGCCATACGGGCTGGATCACAAAAGCTGGCTGCATAGCGTTTGGTTTCTTCCACACTAAAAGATTTTGCGCTAACCGTGGCCATCTCATTTGAGGCTTCACCTTTTCTGACGTTTACAACAATTTCATCCAGGTTTTCTGATTTTTCTGTTAATTCAATGGTGAGAACTACTTGCTTCCCAGAACCAACTAAGATCTCAGGCATTATTATTTCCTGATAGCCAACATAAGAAACTTGTAAGGAATACCTTCCTACAGGTAAGTTGTCAATAGTAAAATTGCCATCGACATCTGTTGTGGCACCAAGCTGTGGTTTTGTGTTTAATACTACGACATTGGCAAAGGGCAGGGTGGATTTAAGGTCCCTGTCAATAATCCTTCCCCTTAAAGACTGGGTGAGCATCTCTTGTTTTAATTCTGGTATTGTTGTTTCGTCTTTTGGGGTAATAACATAGGTGTTGTTTACCTTTTTATAGGTCAAGGGTGAATTTTTAAAGCAACGGGTCAATGCTTCTTCAATGGTAATGTTTTTTGCTTCAACCGATACTTTACCACATTTTTTTAGCTCTTCATGGTTGTAAATAATATTGGCATCGGTTTGTTTTCTAATTTCATTTATTATCTCTTCTACCGGTACTGCTTTTGCCGAAAGGCTTACCAGATTGTCTTGTGCCCTGGCTGCTGTTAATGCTATACATGCTAAAATGATAACTGATATTGTCCTCATTTTCAAAAACATCCAATCCTTTTTGCTGGATTCTGTCAAATTTTTCATAATTTTGAATGATTATTAAAGATTTCTGGTCTTTAAAAGTTTAACATAATGGGTGATGTTGCAGCATCTCCCATTTTTTATTTGATTACGATCGTATTTTCTTCCTTAATTTCAAATTTCACTTCGGTTGTCATTTCTAACATTTCCAAAATGCTCGATATTTTTTCCTTGTTACTGAACCTTGCTGTAAAGTGGTAATGCATAGCGGCATCGTTCTCGAAGTTGAATTCAAAATCATACCAGCGAGACAACTTGCGCATTACCATTTCCAAGTTTTCGTTGTTAAATTCAAGCTGTCCTTCTTTCCACGAAGTATATTGTCTTGTATTTACAATTTCTACCTGAAGGTTAGTGTTGTCTTTCGAGAAAACAGCCTGCATGTTTGGAGACAAAGTTGTTGTTTTGCTTTCTGTATCATCTTCAATCTCAACCCTTACCTTACCTTCAACCAATGTGGTTACAATATCAGCATCATTGGAATAAGCCGAAACATTGAATGAAGTACCTAAAACCCTAATGTCAACAGAGCCTGAATTCACAATAAAAGGTTTGCCATTATGTGCAACTTCGAAATAAGCTTCGCCTTCAAGAAATACTTGTCTGGTACTGTCTGAGAATTCAACTGGGAACTTTAAAGATGAGCCTGCATTCAGCCAGATTTCTGTGCCATCTGCAAGTGTTAGGTTATATTCGCCGCCGTAAGGTGTTTTTAGTTCGTTGTAAACCAATTCCTTGTGGTTGTCCTGGGAGTCGCCGGAATAAGCGAGTTTGTTGCCAGTGCGGCTGATATTTACACCTTTTTCCTTCAAGGACTCGTGCTCGGCCAGACTGGACAATTCAATGGTTTTTCCATCGGAAAGCGTTAAAACAGCTTGTTGGGTGCCTGGTTTAATATGCTCATTAATTGTGGCAATTGTTGCTTGTTCTGGTTTTGAAAAATAGAGATATGCCAAACCTGATAATAGAAAG
>JBNKPU010000174.1:0-6733 GCA_050295515.1 Bacteroidales bacterium
AATATTTTCAGGAGGCTGGAAGAGCTGGACGGGATGAGAAAAAGGCATTTGCTGTGCTATTTTCAGGTGGAAGAGATAAGCAAACCCTAAAGAAAAGGTTGACCGATAACTTTCCTGAGATTGAATTCATAAAAAAAGTATACAATGCTCTATGCAATTATCTTCAGATACCCATTGGTGGCGGCAAGGGAATAGCCTTTGATTTTGATCTCCATAGTTTTGTCAGGGCATACAAGTTAAATCCGCTTCAGACCTTTAATGCCCTTAAAATTATTGAGCAACAAGGATATTTGGAGGTGACCGATGAAATGCTTAATCAATCAAGGATTTATTTTACCATAAACCGGGATGATTTATACAAATTTCAAGTTGCCAATAAAAAATTCGATGCTTTTATAAAGTTAGTTTTACGTTCATATACCGGGCTTTTTTCTGAGTACACACCTATTCGTGAAGAGCTTTTGGCAAAACGGGCTGGATTGACCCGGGATATGGTTTATCAATTTTTTGTGAGATTGGCCAAGATGAATGTTATTCAATATATTCCGGGAAAAAGAACAGCATTGGTTGTTTTTACTGAAGAAAGGTTGCCCGACAAGTCTGTGTATATTTCTCCAGAGAATTATGTGGAAAGAAAAAAACGCATGGATGAAAGGCTAAAGACCATGGAATACTATGCATTTAATTCTGAAGAGTGTCGTGTAATTACCATGCTAAAGTATTTTGGCCAGGATGATATCGAGGAGTGTGGGCAATGTGATTATTGCAGGTCGAAAGGCATTGTGTATTCAGAAAATGAAATAAACCAAATTCGTGAAGAACTGGAAAAAATACTTAAAGACCAGTCTCTGCACCCCAAAGAGATTTTTAAGAACACGAAATTTGATTCTGAAGTTATTTCTTATGTAGTTAGAATGATGCTCGATGAGGAGTTGATTGTATATGATGATGAGGGACGGTTAATGAAAACAAACAAACAATAATCCAATCTGATTGAGCTTCTTTTGCTATTATTTTTTAATATTTAAGGGAAACCCATAACTTTGCAAAAATTTTTATGTGATGGAAGAGCAGAGTAGTCCGGTATTTTCAAGAAATGTTATTGAGTTTGTAACAGTTGCGAATGAGTTTTGCAAATTTATTGAAAGCTCGCAAAATATCTCATTGGCAAATTTTGTTGAAATGGCCCATAAGATATTGCCTTTGTTGTATTTGAAAGGTACAATGCTTCCTGACTTTGAAGAAAGTTATGATGCTTTCAATGAAAAATTTATAACTGAAGATGCCTATAAGTATATAGAAAACAACCTGCTTGCCAAGTTTGGCGAACACAATTATTTTGATGAAGTTTTTGACCCCTTAAGACAAGAAAATGATGAACCGGCACAGTTAAGCATGGCTGAGTATATTGCCGATATTTATCAGGATATCAAGGATTTTATTATGCAGTTTCGAGATGGCACACAAGAGGTGATGATCAATGCATTGTGGGAGTGCAGACAGGCATTTGAACAATATTGGGGACAAAGGACTGTAAATATACTTAGGGTATTACATCATTTAAAATATGTTGTTGTTGAGTTAAATAGCGAACAAGAAACAACAGCTACCGGAAATGAAGCAGGTGATTTTGATTACAATAACATTGATACAACAAACTGGTTAATTTCCAGAATGCAGGAGGGATACAGCGATGAGGAGTGATAAGTCTTTCAGGCCTTTTATTACAAAAGAGGAAATTTCAATCTTACCACAGAAAAGCTTTAATGGAGAGGTGTTTTATATCGATAAGATGGAAAACTTCTATAAGATTATTGACCAACTTAAAAAAGAGAAGCTGTTGGGATTTGATACTGAGACAAGGCCTGCTTTCAAGAAAGGTAAATCTTATGATGTTTCCTTGCTCCAATTGGGTACTTCAAATAGAGTATACTTATTCAGGCTAAATAAAATAGGATTTCCACCTGAATTGGCCGAAGTTCTTGCTGATGAGCAGGTACTGAAAATCGGAGTTGCTATTCATGATGATATTGTCTCACTCAGGAAGCTGAGAGAACATGAGCCAAAAGGTTTTATTGACCTTCAGCAATATGTAAACCAATTTGGAATTGAAGACAATGGACTAAAAAAACTTGTTGCCAATATTCTGGGCTTTAGAATAAGCAAAAGACAACAAACATCAAACTGGGAAGCAGACGTGCTTTCTCCTGCCCAAATAGAATATGCAGCTACAGACGCATGGGTTTGCCATGAAATATACAATAAACTTAAAAATTGATAATGGTCAAAGAACGTACTAAAATTGTACTCAAATCAGGGAAAGACCAATCTTTGAGGAGGTTTCATCCTTGGGTGTTTTCAGGAGCAATAAAAAAAATGTATGGAAACCCGGCAGAAGGTGAAATAGTTGCCCTGTATGACAACAAAGATGAATTTTTAGCTTTGGGTCATTATCAAATAGGTTCTATTACTGTTAGGGTATTTTCATTTGAGGATATTGAACCCGATTATGACTTTTGGAAACAAAAATTGCTTTCAGCTTATAAACTCCGTAAACAAATGGAGTTGGCAGAATCTGAAACAACAAATGTTTACAGGTTGTTTCATGGTGAGGGTGACGGTATTCCAGGGCTAATTATCGATTATTATAATGGTAACGCTGTTTTACAGATCCATTCTGTAGGAGTGTATCTCATGCGCAATACTTTGGTAGAAATTCTTAAAGAAATTTATGGGGATAGGTTGCATACCGTTTATGATAAAAGTGGATCTACTATGCCCAATAAAGCTCCTATCGAAGTTAAAGATGAGTTTTTGATGGGTGAAAACAGCAATGAGGTTGTCAAAGAAAATGGATTGAACTTTGAGGTCAACTGGACTGCTGGTCAAAAAACCGGCTTTTTTATTGACCAGCGCGAAAACAGGAAGTTGCTTCAAAAGTATTCCAAAGGAAGGGATGTCCTCAATATGTTTTGTTATACTGGTGGTTTCTCGGTTTATGCAGTGCGTGGAGGAGCCAAAACAGTGCATTCTGTTGACAGTTCAGGGAAAGCAATTGACCTGGTAAATAAGAATGTAGGGCTAAACTTTACCAACTCTGACCACGAAGCTTTTTGTATAGATGCCTTCAAGTTCATGAGTAATATAAAGGACAAATACGATCTGATAATTCTTGATCCACCTGCTTTTGCCAAGCACCAAAATGTTTTGCACAATGCCCTTCAAGGATATAAAAGGTTGAACCAGGTTGCCCTGGAACAGATTCGCTCTGGAAGTATTTTGTTTACTTTTTCCTGTTCACAAGTGGTTTCAAAAGAGAATTTCCGCAAGTCGGTATTTGCAGCTGCAGCCAATGCCCGTCGTAATGTACGTATATTGCACCAGCTCTCACAACCTGTTGATCATGCCGTAAATATTTACCATCCTGAAGGTGAATATTTAAAAGGATTGGTGCTCTATGTCGAGTAAAATACTTTTTGCATTTCTCAACAAAACCTTATGATTTTGGCATTTTGTTGATCAGCACTTTATAGGTGGGATCTTCCATTATATTTACATCGATAAGATCTTTCGCATTTGTCAATAGTCTGATACAATCGGGACTAAGGTGTCTTAAGTGAAGTGTTTTTCCGTTTTTTCGATATCTTTCTGTAAGCTTGTTTATGGCCTCGATGCCAGACATGTCAATAATACGGCTGTTTACAAAATCTACGATGACTTCCTGTGGATCAGTCTGAACTTCAAATTTTTCGCTGAAGGAGCTTACTGATCCAAAGAACAAGGGACCTTCCAATTCGTAATGTCTTATTCCATGTTCATCCATGTATCTTTTTGCATGGATTTTTGTAGCATGTTCCCAGGCAAAAGCCAATGCAGAAATAATTACACCCACTAAAACTGCAAGAGCAAGGTTATGAAGTAATACTGTAATGCCAGCAACCAATATCATTACAACAACATCGGTTTTTGGCATTTTATTGAAGGTCTTTAAACTGGCCCATTCAAATGTTCCGATCGATACCATGATCATTAATCCTGTTAATGCTGCCATGGGGAGCTTTTCAATCAATGGGGCGCCAAACATAATAAAGACCAGGAGCATAACAGAAGCCACAATACCAGACAAACGGGCCCTGGCACCCGATGATACGTTAATAAGACTTTGTCCAATCATTGCACATCCACCCATGCCTGAGAATAATCCGGTGACCATGTTTGCTGTGCCCTGTGCAACACATTCTTTGTTGCCCCAACCCCTGGTTTCGGTAATTTCATCAATTAGGTTCAGGGTTAGCAGGCTTTCGACTAAACCAACACCGGCCATAATAAGAGCATAGGGGAAAATTATCTGGAGCGTTTCCAATGAGACAGGGACTTTAGGGATATGAAAAGGTGGGAATCCACCTTTTATGGATGCAATATCACCAACTGTTTTTGTGTCAATATTAAAACCAATAACAACTAGTGATACAACTACAATGGCAGTTAATGAAGCTGGGATGACTTTTGTTATCCTTGGTAATCCCCATATTATCAGCATGGTCAGTAAAACTAGCGAGAGCATAACAATAAGCGTAGTTTCATGCATCCATTCTAAATTACCTTCTATTCCTTTGATTTTAAACTGGTCGAGTTGAGACATAAATATGATGATTGCCAATCCATTCACAAACCCAAACATTGCCGATTGTGGGACCAGGCGGATGAGTTTACCCAATTTCAACATTCCAAAGGCAATCTGTAACAATCCAGCCATTATTACTGCAGCAAATATATATTCAGGTCCATGCGACTTTGCCAAGGCAACAATAACAACAGCTATTGCACCTGTTGCACCCGAAATCATTCCCGGACGACCACCCAGGATAGATGTTACAAATCCCATAGTAAATGCTGCATATAGACCTGTTAATGGTGATAAACCTGCAATCAATGCAAATGCAACAGCCTCTGGAATTAGGGCAATAGCCACTGTTAACCCAGATAGGATTTCGTTTTTGTAATTAACTTGTTGTTTAAAATCGAATAAGTTTAAATATTTTCTCATTACAGATCCATATTTGTCTATCTAAAAGTTTTCTTTTGGAATCAACTTTTACTACTATTTTAAGGAATTGGATGTTTTGTCTCTGCCTGTTTAAAAGGGTGCAAAAATAATTTAAAATTTTTACCTGGGAAAGAATTGCTGGTTAAGTTTATTTTTTGTGGAAACTATCTGGTGAATACCCATTCGTTCTCATCAGATAGGTTGTCGCTATATGCATATCCTCCTAATTCAAATAATTTGATTTGTTCCGGGTCCTCAATTTTGTTTTCAATAATATACCTGGTCATCATTCCCCGAGCTTTCTTTGCATAAACAGTAATGATTTTGTATTCATCACCTTTAAGTTCTTTAAATACAGGAGTTATTATCCTACTGGAGATTTCTTTTAAAATGACAGCTTTTGAATATTCATTTGAGGCCAGGTTGATCAAAGCTTTACTTTTTTGTTCCTTAAGTTCATCGTTTATTGCTTTATTGATTTGTTTACTCCAAAATTGATAGAGGTTCCTGTATTGCCCGAATTTCAAGGGTGAGCCCATTTCCAGCCTATAAGGTTGAACGAGGTCCAAAGGTTGCAATATTCCATAGAGTCCGGATAATATGCGAAGGTGTTTTTGAGCAAAATTGATATCTTCTGTTTTCAATGAATACGCATCGAGTCCATTATATACTTCACCATCGAATACAAACAGAGCTTGTTTTGAATTATCCACTGAATGGTCAATCTCCCATTTTTGATACCTTAGGTAATTTAATTCACTTAGTCCGGTACTTACCTTCATTAAATCCTTTAAGTTGGCTGGAGAATAATTTTTTAGTGTATTGGCAATCTTTACCGATTTGTTTAGAAACCTTGGTTCGCTGAACTTATGAGTAGGACTGTCAGTTTTAAAATTCAGTGACTTTGCTGGTGAAAGTAGTATTAACATTAATTTTTTTCTAATAAACAGGAGGTGGCAAGACTTTGTTCAAATTAGATAAAATCTTTAGGGATACTACAGCAAGGAGTATGTATTCCAAGTTTATCAGGCTACACAGAGAAAGTCTTTGCCTTCAATATAGCCTAATTCGACAAGAAATGATCTTATTTTTTCCCTGGCAGCACGGTTGGAGACATAGCATAAAATAAAGTTGCGACCAGCTGGAGGGATTTGTTGGAACTGTATTACGTTTTTTATTGGGTTGGATCTCAGGTCAATAAAGAATTTAGGTTGTAATCCAATCTCATGTAGAGCATAGAATCTTTGCCGGGGAGTTTTTCCCGCACCCCAAACTGCAACATTGGGGTAAAAAGGATTGTTTTCTGCAAGCCATTTCTTTAGGTAGGTACTTTTTAGTTCAAAGTATGCCTGCTCTGTAGTGGCATCTCCAATTACATTTATTCGTTCGGGATAAAAAGCCCAATTGTATAAGGTTTCAGGTAATTTATATGTTTTTACTCCATTTTCCAGCAATTTCAGCAGAAATTCGAAACCAATAGGTGCATCTCCAACAGTAAAATCACCAAATTGTGATATAAGGTTGCTTCTAAACATTAAGGTTTCAAAAACTATTGGAGATTCTATAAAGCGGTTAATGGAAATATCCTCATGGGTAATAATACTGTTGGTCCAACTCAGGTACTGCGATAAAAACTCATTTTCTTTATCGATTTCATTACTGTAAATTGGCGCAATCAAACAGCCT
>JBNKPU010000175.1:0-49659 GCA_050295515.1 Bacteroidales bacterium
ATTCATAGCTTTTCATTAAATAATCGATTTACGGCTCTAAATTTTATCACCATAGCTCGCTATGTCTCAAAAATTTATATTGTAAATCAATCATTTACTGAAATTTGAGCTCGCTAATTTTAATCGAACTCAGGTTAGTAAAATATTTATGAATAAAAAACGGCAGGAGTCCACTCCTACCGTATTATTATTTTTATATAAATAAAGCTCGAAGCTATATAGTTCTTAAGTATCTGAAATCAAACATCAAACTTTTATTATGTTCAGTCTCAACCTTTTCCTAAAGGTCAATTACTGATCAGAGATAAGGATCACTTTTTACCTCCCACTATCCATAATATCCCTTAACAAGCCACCTGCCTGTCCTTTTCCTGCATTTCCGCCATGTGGGGCAATAGCCTTGATCAGTTTACGGATTGGCATAGACTGTAGCCAGACTTTACCTGTACCCGATAGTTTGGCCAAGAAGATACCCTCGCCACCAAAAACCATTGACCTTAATCCACCGGCTTTTGAAATGGTATATTCTATACTTGTTGTCATTCCAACAAGGCATCCAGTATCTACATAAAGCGTTTGATTGTTTAACTCCCGTTCAACTACTGTTCCGCCAGCATGCCCAAAAACAAGTCCATCGCCTTGCAGGCGTTGAAGAATAAAACCTTCACCACCAAATAGCCCTGCACCTATTTTTTTATTCAATTCTATAGAAACTTTTGTGCCAAATGCTGCACACAGAAAAGTATCTCGCTGAACAACTAATGCCCCTCCAAAATCAGGAAGATGAAACGGTATGATTGTTCCCGGGTAAGGCGCTGAAAAAGAAACCCGCTTTTTGCCGATATGTGTATTTGTGAAATGGGTCAGGAACAGACTTTCTCCCGTAATAACCCTACTTGCTCCTTGCAAAAGCTTTCCGAAAAGCCCTTCGGACGGATTGGATCCATCTCCCATTTTTGCAGTAAAGGAAATACCCTCATCCATGTAAAGCATAGCTCCGGCTTCTGCTATAACTGTTTCCTGAGGATCGAGTTCTATTTCAACTAGCTGGACATCGTGCCCTTTTATTTCATAATCTAATTCGTGCGAAGTCATCGATTTCTATTTTATGGTTTAATGAATTTTAAGATAACATATAAGCTATTCGTCCAAAACGACATCAAGCTTGTCCATGAAGGGGCGCACAATTTCAATATCATCCTTGTTTGCAAGAGTTGTGAAGGCGGTTCCCAGAGAGCCAATAAGTTCTTTCATTTTTTTTATGGCATCTTCTTTTTGTTCGTCGGTCATATGTTCATTATTCCTGATCTGCTCAATGGACTTCTCGAACTCTACTTGTCCTTCAGTATCCATTTTTATTGAAGCATAGCATGCAGCAATAGCCCATACTTTGATCGAAAAATCATTTACATCGGAATATCCATACTTCTTAACAACACCATTCACCTCCTCAAGATTGTCCACAGCATCGGCAAATGAGGTATAGTTGCTTTCGGCTTCGTATTCAATGCCGACTTGTTCAAGTTCAGACTGAACAGATTTAAAGTTTTTGATGAAGTTTTCGACATCTGTTTTTTTCAGTATAGATTTTGAAATATCAGGTTGCTGACAATAACTTATACCAACAAAAAGTACAGATAAGATAAAAACACCTACTAATTTTCTCATTTGATTTAGGTTTTAATTTATGAACTGAAAGTTATAAAAGGTTTTCTAATGGCAAGTAATTGATTGCAGGTTTTTTTTAATAAAAAAATCCCGGAAGTGAGTTCCGGGATTTTTTAATATATAAGAACAAATATTAATCAAGTTTCAATACTGCCAGGAAAGCAGTTTGAGGCACTTCAACATTTCCTACCTGCCGCATACGTTTCTTTCCTTTCTTTTGTTTTTCGAGCAGTTTTCTTTTACGTGTAATGTCTCCTCCGTAACACTTTGCTGTAACATCCTTACGCACGGCTTTTACGGTTTCCCTGGCGATAATCTTGGCTCCAATTGCAGCTTGTATTGCTATATCAAACTGTTGACGTGGTATTAATTCTTTAAGCTTTTCACAAATCCGGCGGCCAAAATTGTAGGCATGGCCCCGATGTATGAGGGCAGACAGAGCATCTACCATTTCACCGTTCAGTAATATATCTAACCTGACCAGATCTGCTTTTTGATAACCAGACTGATGATAATCGAAAGATGCATAACCCCTGGAAATACTTTTAAGCTTGTCGTAAAAATCAAAAACAATTTCTGAAAGGGGCATTTCAAAAGTAACCTCTACCCTGTCACTGGTAAGATATGACTGATTCTTTAAAGTACCACGCCGGTCAATACAAAGGTTCATGATCTGGCCTATATATTCTGATTTGGATATAATCTGGGCAATGATTACAGGCTCATCTAAATAATCAATATTGGTGACAGCTGGCAAACCAGAAGGATTATGTACTTCAATCACCTCTCCTTTAGTTGTAAATACCTTAAAAGAAACGTTGGGAACTGTGGTAATTACATCCATGTTAAACTCCCGGTCAAGACGTTCCTGTACAATTTCCATATGCAAGAGCCCAAGAAAGCCACACCTGAATCCAAAACCTAGGGCAGCAGATGATTCTGGTTCAAAAACAAGAGAAGCATCATTCAACTGAAGTTTTTCCATGGAAGCCCTCAAGTCTTCATAATCGTCTGAATCAACAGGGTAGATTCCTGCAAAAACCATAGGCTTAACATCTTCGAATCCTTCTATTGCTTTTGCACATGGTTTTACTACATGAGTAATAGTATCACCTACCTTAACTTCCCTGGCTGTTTTTATGCCTGAAATTATATAACCTACATCGCCTGCTTCTAGCATTTCTCGAGGATGTGGTTTAATCTTTAAAACACCAATCTCATCGGCGTTATATTCTTTACCAGTAGCCAAAAACTTTACACGCTCTCCTTTTCGGATAGTCCCATTCACGATTTTGAAATAGGCAAAAATTCCACGGAATGAATTGAAAACGGAGTCAAAGATCAGCGCCTCCAGAGGTGCTTCAGGATCTCCTTTTGGACAAGGTATGCGCTCTATAATTGCCTCGAGGATTTCATCCACTCCCATACCTGTTTTTCCACTAGCTTCGATGATAGTATTCCTTTCGCAGCCTATTAGATCCACAATCTGGTCTTTGACATCTTCTGGCATTGCACTAGGCATGTCCATTTTATTTAATACCGGGATTATTTCCAGATCATGCTCAATGGCCAGGTAAAGGTTGGAAATTGTCTGAGCCTGAATTCCCTGTGTTGCATCAATAATAAGCAGTGCGCCCTCACAAGCTGCAATAGACCTCGACACCTCGTAAGAAAAATCGACGTGGCCAGGAGTATCTATCAAGTTTAACCAGTATTTCTTTCCATCTTGTTCATAATCCATCTGAATGGCATGGCTTTTAATGGTTATACCACGCTCACGCTCAAGGTCCATATTATCCAGCACCTGATCCTGAAAGTCCCTGTCGGTAAGCGTATGGGTCTTCATCAAAAGTCTGTCGGCCAAGGTACTTTTCCCATGGTCGATATGGGCAATTATGCAAAAATTCCTAATATTTTCCATTCAACATCTATCTGTATCAAAAGCGGTCACAAAGATATCTATTTATAGTGATTTGAAGTAATGAGTTGGTCAAAATCTGAAAGAGTTTCTTGTTTAAAGTCAGGAGTTAAATACCATAGGGCTACAATCGAGGCTTAGATTGGGATTTAACCTAAAAATTGGAATCAGGATGCATATTCTTTCTGACACACTTTCAGCTAATGAGCACAGTCTTCGATCGAACTTTTTTTCTCATATTTGTGAAAAAACACATTATGATTAAAGTTATTGAAGTGGATTTTTATAACGAAAAACATTGCGAAGCCGTTGTTAACCTCATGAATCACTATATGAAAGATCCAATGGGCAGCTCTACTGTTCATGACCCTGATAGCGCAAAGAAATTGATTGAAGGTCTTAGAAATCACTGCAACAAGTTATGTGTCCTTGCCGAATTGGATGGACAATTTGTAGGTTTGGTCAATTGCTTTATTGGTTTTGGAACTTTTGCTGCCAAACCATTTATTAACATACACGATGTGGTTGTATTAAAAACTCAAAGAGGAAAAGGAATTGGCTGGGCTATGCTTGAAAATGTCATAAAAAAAGGCGAAGAAATGGGCTGTGGCAAACTAACATTAGAGGTGAGAGAGGACAACCCAGGGGCCCAGCACCTGTATGATAGTCTAGGCTTTAAAGAAGGGACCCCCTCAATGCATTTCTGGAGCAAGTATTATTAAATGTAGGAAAGAAGCAAGAAGCTGCGCCCTTTCATTTTGTTGATTCTTTAGACCATTTAGGTATTATGCTATGGTTGCAAAAGTATTGTTCGTTAGTAGGTCAAACTCTCAAAATCATAAATTATATTTTTTACCCCCCCCCATTTTTTGGGTATATTATCTCTTTTTTATTACATTATTTAATGCTGCCCTATTTTTATACAATATAAATTGCATTTTTATTGGTGTTTTTTGACATACACCCCCTTATTTTTAAATATTATCGCAGTAACTTTGTAGTATAAATTTTCACAGGGAGGTTGGTTATGCGTGGTTCAACAATATTTTGCGCCTCATCAGGCAGAGAGTGCTATGGCAGTTCAGAATTGCCAATGCTATTTGAGATTAGTCAAATGCTTAATAATTCACAAAACATTAAGCAGGGACTTGATGCCATACTTGCCTTGGTTGCCCAATATATGTCTACCGAGAGAGTAATTGTGACCATTCTGAACCGTGAAAATTCAAATATCCTGATTGAAAGAGGCTTTAACCTCAGCGATGAAGCCAAAGCAAGGGGGATATATAAAATCGGGGAGGGGGCAATTGGCAAGGTTGTTAAAACTGGTGAGCCAATCATTATCCCCAAAATTTTAAAGGACTCAACCTATCTGAATAAGACCAAATCAAAAATGTTGACTTCAGACCGCAAGCACATCTCTTTTGTTTGCGTACCAGTAAAAGTCGAAGATCAAATCACCGGAACGCTGAGCGTGGACCTGGCCTACCATGAGAAACTTGACTTGAGCGAGCATGTAAGGATCCTTACCATAATTGGCGGCATGATTGCCCAATACGTAAGTTCCAGGCAAAAGAGAATGGAAGAAGTGGACAGGCTGCGTGAAGAGAACCTATCATTACACCTTGAATTGAAAGAGAAATCTATTTCTTCAAAAATGATTGGGAACTCCGGTAAAATGCACGAAGTATATAAGCTCATAGAACGTGTTGCAAATACAAATGCTACGGTGTTAATCAGGGGAGAAAGTGGCGTTGGCAAAGAATTGATAGCTGATGCTATACACTATAACAGCCCAAGGGCAGATAAGGCCTTAATCAAGGTAAACTGCTCGGCACTTCCGGAGGGGCTAATTGAAAGTGAACTTTTTGGGCATGAAAAAGGATCTTTTACAGGCGCAGACAAACAACGCAAGGGCAGGTTCGAGCTGGCTGAAGGTGGAACTTTGTTTTTAGATGAAATTGGGGACCTCCCTGCCCTTACTCAGGTGAAATTACTGCGCACACTTCAGGAAAAGGTCTTTGAACGTGTTGGGGGAGGAGAACCTATTAAAGCCGATGTTCGGATTATAGCAGCAACAAACCGCAACCTAGAGCAAGCTATTGAAAAAGGAGATTTTAGGGAGGATTTGTTTTACAGGTTGAATGTTTTCCCAATTTATGTGCCACCTTTGAAAGAAAGGATTAATGATATACCGGCCCTGGTTGATCATTTTATCCAGAAGTGCAATTTTGAAAACTGTACAGAAATAAAACGAATCAGTTCTTCTGCCATAGATATGTTAATGGTGTATCATTGGCCCGGTAATATCAGGGAATTGGAAAACTGCATCGAAAGAGCTTGCATTATGAGTTCCGATGGTGTATTGCGTTCGCACAATTTACCCCCAACCTTACAAACGGCCACATCTTCAGGCACCGAAACGCAAGGAACTTTAAGTGCAATCCTTGAGCGGGTTGAAAAGCAAATGATTATTGAAACCCTGATCCTTAAACGGGGAAATATGGCAAAGACTGCAGATCAACTAGGAATAACAGAAAGAATAATGGGGCTTCGGATCAAAAAATACAACATTGATCCTAAACGGTTTAAAACCAGCTCCAAATAAATAATTATTGCAATCAAGATATTTATTGGCCATAGATTTGCTCTTCGGTGTAATAACCATCTTTAATTATTGTTGTTTTTAAATTATCCTTGGTTACTACAACAGGTTTAAGTAAGATAGCCGGAACTTTTTTCATGCCGTTTTCAAAACTTGTGGAGGCTTGAACTTCTTCTCCATGAATTTCTTTCCAAATTACTTCTGCAGCAACTTCTGCTAATTTTTCAATTGGCTTATATATGGTCATCTCCACTTCATTACGAGTAATCATTTTACAGATATCAAGCTCTGCATCCTGACCGGTTAAGATTACAGAACCTACTTTATTGTTTTCTAGCAATACGTCAGCTACCCCCCTAATCAAAACATCTGCTCCGCAAATAATTGCATCAGGCATCGGGTTATTATTGGAAAGATAATCCTGAAAAACAAGATATGCATCCAACTGGTTCCAGGTTGAAGCCTGTATAGAGCTAATCTTGTATTTATCCTTCAATGGGTTTAAGATATTAAATACACCTTGCCTTATAAGCATTGAATTATAATCTTCTGATGGGCCTCCCAGGTACAGTATATTGCCTTTGTCCAATTTATCAGTTACTTTTTTTGCCATTTCTTCACCAACATCAATGCTGTTAAAGGAGACATAGTAATCAACCGGTGCCTTTAGTATCATCCTATCATAAGCAACAACAGGAATACCTGCATCCTTGGCTATTTTAACTGCTGCCCCAGAAGCAACAGCATCAATTGCAACAATAACAATACCATCAACTTTCATTTCTACAAATTCCTTTGCGGCTTTGATTTGGTTTTCTACCTGGTCATAACAGTCTACAACAACAACTTTACCTCCAAGATGATTAAGTTCTTCTACAAAATAATCTCTGTCCTTCAGCCATCTGTCATTAAATGTACTGGCCATGATAAAACCAACAGTAACGGAATCATTTTGCGCACTAACAAGGCGAATTGTTAAAAAATTAAAGAAAAATAATGCCACGAAAAAATAACTTAGACTTTTCATCATTGATATGTTTTTGGGTTTGACTATTCCAGTTTACGAAACAAACAAGAGAAAAGTTATATCTGTTTTAATAACAAAGTAATAGAGCAATTAAAAAACACTCTTTTGTGTTTTTACAGATATCCCTATAACTTCTGTTGTTTTAACTCGTTTTTTGTCGTCAGGAATTAATATTTACAACCAACACAATTTCTTAAAGCTCACCAACAAATTACATGTTTTTACTTCTTTTAAATATGCCATTACTCCATTAAAAAAAATTGTGGCAGCCTATTGCTATTCAAATTGCCCCTCCATTGAATACCTCAGCACTATTCTGCCAGTTATATCCTGACCATTTTCCAACTTATAATCTGATTGTGAATTTCTACCCATAAACTTCAAGGGAAGCTCTACCGGCAAGGCTTTAAACTCAACCTGGGTAGAATCGGGATACCAATAATCTGAATAGTTATGCTTAACTACAAAAGTACCATATTTCCTTGTTGTGATTTCCATCCTTATTAATTGTTTTAGCCTCTTATTAATAAACACATCGGCTGTAATCCAATCACTCTTGGATTCAAGAGACACAATCTTGTACGAAACTGTATCGGCAGAATTCCCAAGCAAGATAACCTGGTTTGGTGTACTCCTGAATTCTTCAAATTGCCCCAAGATTCCATTTTGGGGCAATAATAACAGCCCCTCCCCTTTTATTTTCGATTTTCCATCTGAATCAATAGTTACTAAAACAGTTTTATCAGGCATATGAATACCAGGAACATCAACATGTACAATAACATTAAATTCAATACCCTTGCTAAACAAGTCAGAACTCATTACACTATCCAACAAATGATTAATATCCTGGGCAAAAAGTCCTGGTTGAATAAAGAGCAGCAATAGAAAATGCATTTTTTTCATCTGTTAAAAATTTGAATTCATTGTTTATTAATGTTCCATTTAGCTTGCAAACAATAACAGCAAGCAACAGCAGTAAATCACATAAATTATAATCCTGTTTCTACGCAAATTTAAAAGATGATAATTTATGATTGTTTCATTCTGTAACCTGTATTCTGTTAAACTTGATTACACTCAATCCTAAAGCAATTAAAATATGGACAACTAAAACTATGACAGACTTGCTTATTTCTGCATATGGTATTTCCCTAAGAAAGAAAAGCTGCCACTGAGCCATATGATGTGTAAATAAAAAGACTTGCCACGATTCAAATATTCCAAAACCAAATGTCTGTATAAGTGTTGACAAAATGAGTAACCCCAGAGAGGCAAGAATTGCTGCAATTGAATTACGTAAAAATACCGACAACATAATTGAAATAGATGCAAAAGTAAGCATACCAAGAGTACCAAAACCAATGGCCAGAATATACCTGTAAAGTACCTCCGAAGCTAATATCACCTGAAGCCCCTCAAGAAAAACAAGCAAATCACCCTTGCCAAAAATCAACAAAGCCGGCACCATAATCAGGATTCCGGTAAACACCATAAACAATAAAATATATAGAAAAGCGGCCAGGAATTTTGAAACAATCAATTGCCATCTTTTTATTGGGCTGCACAACAAATTCCTGATGGCACCTGTTTCAAACTCAGAACCGAGTATGTCTGCTGTTACTATTACCAGCAATATGGGTATATGTATCCATAAAGTATTTAACGAAACAAAGGCAATAAGATAACCATTTAAAATATTACCCTGAATCAAAAACTGGCTTTTTAGGCTTTGCAATAAAATATCAAGCATTTCTGGTCCCTGTAGGTACAGGCCAAAGTTTATCAAAAGTATAATAATGGCAAATACTCCAAAAGTAATCCATATGCGCGGTTGCCTTACCAACCTGTACAATTCTATGTAAAGTAGTTCTTTCATTTTGCAAGCTCAAAATATTTTTCATGCAAAAAGTTTGCATGTTCAATTCGGACAGGAGGAGCGCCAATGCCGACCAATTCCTTCACCAATTCTTCAGTGTCCTTATAAGAAAGTATAGTTTCTATATATTCATCGGTTAAATATATATTTTCATGCCCTTTAAGATATTCCAAGGCATTCTTTCTTGCTGCATCAAGGAAATAAAACCTTACTTTTTGTTTTTGCTTCAATAGCTGTTTAATATTTCCCGTAAGCTTGACTTCACCCTGGTTAATAAGCACCACATCATCAGCTATCTTTTCCATATCATCTAATTGGTGCGAAGAAATTAATATAGCTTTCTTTTCTTCTTTTGCTAAATGTACAACCAGGTCCATTAAAAATTGCTTTACCTCAGGATCAAGTCCATCAAAAGGCTCATCAAGAATTAGAAAGTCTGGATTTCCAATAAGGGCCTGGGCAATTCCCAACCTTTGTTTCATACCTTTTGAGTACTTACGGATTGGCATGTCAGCTGCATCTGTCAGCCCAACCATATGAATAAGCTCTTCTGTTGATCCGCCCTTGGGTCTTATTTTCTGCAAAACTTTCAGGTTTTGCCGGGCAGAAAGAAATTTATAAAACGATGGTATTTCAATGTAATATCCTGTAAAGTCTTTGATGGCACTAAACTCAATTTGCTTGTTACCATAAATTGCCAATCCACATTGAGGCTTAACAAGATCGGCCAGAATTCTCATGGTTGAACTTTTTCCGGCACCGTTCGGACCAATAAGTGCCAAAATCCTACCCGGCTCCATTGACAAAGAAACACTTTTTAATATCTCTTTACTGCCATAATTAAGGGATACATCTTGTATTTCGAGTTTTTGTTTTACCATAAAAAATATTTCATGCTGTATTTCTTTGCGAATAAAGTAGTGACCCAGTATTTTTTTGTAAGAAACATTTTTGGTTTTTTATAGGTATAATCCGGCAAAATGTGATACCATCTATAACCAGCCTTACTATATATGCTGCACAATTGGCTTTGACATCCAAGATCTTTGGCTGCCACTATAATGGCATCGCGCTGGCAACGTGAATGTAGAAATGGTTTTACAATGCGCTCCTGAAAACCATGGACATGTATAAGGTCTTTGACAGCCTTATAATTTTGATAACGACTCCGAACATCCAATTCGGCAAAAAAAGGAAGCGTAAAACCATAAACCGACAAGTACCCATACAATAAAAACAAAACATACCTCTTTTCATCCAACATTTCCAAAGCCAGTTCACCCATAAACCAAAATAAAATCAGCCCCGCCAGCCCCATAGAATGAAGTAGGATACCTACTCTGAAATATCTACATACTCTTTTGTATGATATATAGAATAGAGAATAGGAAGTTTGGTCTACTAGAGCTTTAACATAACTCATGGTTTTTTGTGTAAAGTCATTTCGATGTGAATATATTAAAAGTAATTTTTGAATACACCTAGTCATTAAGTTTTTTCCAAAATCTTAGATTGATTCAAATTCCTACATTTCTGTAGGATGCAGGAATTAATACAACCCTCATGTAAAAAAAACAAACAGAAAAAACAGAACAAATATTTTATTCAAGATTTTACTCCCTGACTTACTGCCTCTTACACACAAACTCATTCAAACTTTTAATTCGTGGCACATTGTTAGAAAAGGGTTTGGCACGAACACAAATAATAATTATCAATAAAAATTCGGAGGCTAAAAAAATGAGAAAAATTGCTATTTACGGTAAAGGTGGAATTGGAAAATCAACTACAACACAAAATACAGTTGCCGGGCTGGCAGAAGCAGGCAAGAATATAATGGTGGTTGGTTGTGACCCAAAAGCAGATTCAACTCGTCTATTACTTGGTGGTCTTGCACAAAAAACAGTTTTGGATACACTTCGCGAAGAAGGTGAAGATGTTGAACTTGATGATGTCATCAAAGAAGGTTACGGTGGAACCCGTTGTGTAGAATCAGGTGGTCCAGAACCTGGTGTTGGTTGTGCAGGCCGTGGTATTATTACCTCAGTTAACCTATTGGAACAATTAGGTGCTTACGAAGAAGATTTAAATTTAGACTATGTATTCTACGATGTACTCGGTGATGTTGTTTGTGGTGGTTTTGCCATGCCAATGCGCGAAGGTAAAGCTGAAGAAATCTACATTGTAGTTTCTGGAGAGATGATGGCCATGTATGCTGCCAACAACATCTGTAAAGGTATCGTGAAATTTGCCGAGGCCGGAAACGTAAGATTAGGCGGACTGATTTGCAACAGCCGTAAGGTTGACAATGAATCAGCAATGATCGAAGAATTGGCCAGGAAGCTGGGCACACAAATGATCCACTTTGTACCTCGTGACAACATGGTTCAGCGTGCAGAGATAAACAGAAAGACTGTTATAGACTATGATCCGACTCATGGCCAGGCAGACGAATATAGGGCTCTTGCCAAAAAAATTGACGAAAATAAAACAACCATTATCCCTACTCCTCTTGAGATTGAAGAATTAGAAAAACTTCTACTTGATTTCGGGATTCTGAACTAGGGGATCATCTCTGAAAAGTAGTAAGACTTTATGGCTAGATAGGTCTGACTACTTCAATTAGCTAATAATAATACAAACTAAAAATAAAAGGAGAACTATAAAATGCAAATGATAAGAGCAATCGTAAGGCCAGAAAGATCAGCAATTGTGATGAAATCATTATTCGAATCTGGTTTTGTAGCTATCACTAAAGTTCCTGTTGTAGGCCGTGGAAAACAGAGAGGATTAAAAGTAGGAGATATTACTTACGATGAATTACCAAAAGAATTGTTGATTACTGTAGTAAAAGACGAAGACAAAGATTTTGTAGTCAAGACAATTCTAGAAGCTGCAAAAACAGGTAATAAAGGAGCATTTGGGGATGGAAAAATATTTGTTAGCCCAGTAGACGAAGCATACACGATAAGCCGTGGAACAAAAGAACTATAGTCATTAACATTCAAAATTCAGAAAGATGAAAACCATTATGGCAATGATCCGGATAGACAAAATGAACGAAACCAAGAAAGCCATGTCAGATGCGGGGCTACCTTCGTTCACTGCTACCGGAAAAGTATTTGGCCGCGGCAAAGGAAAATGGGATGCAAAAGTAATGGAAGGAGCAAAAAACGATCAACCCGAAGCTCTTGCCCTACTAAGTGAGCAGCCCAGGTTAAGGCCTCAACGGTTAATATCTATTACTCTTCCTGACAGCAAAGTAAAAAAAGCAGTCAGTACTCTCATTGAAGCTAATAAGACTGGAAACCCAGGAGACGGAAAAATTTTCGTGGTTCCAACAATTGAAGCTATTAGCATTAGGACACAAGAACCAGGAGACATTGCACTCGACTAAAAAATTGAGTTATGGCAGATAAAAAATCAAATACAGTATTACCCGATCCAAGGGAATTAAGAGAAGAAATACTGGCGAAATACCCCAATAAGGTATCTAAAAAAAGAAGCAAACAGCTTATAATAAACAACCCTGATGAAAAGCTTGAAATCCAAGCCAATGTAAGAACAATACCCGGCATCATTTCCCAACGCGGATGCTGCTATGCAGGATGTAAAGGTGTGGTTCTGGGGCCAACACGTGACATTGTAAACATTGTTCACGGCCCAATCGGTTGTTCTTTCTACGCCTGGTTAACCAGGAGAAACCAAACCGATGCAGGACCCGATGGAGAAAACTTCATGAACTATGCTTTCTCAACTGACATGCAGGATTCAAATATCGTATTCGGTGGTGAAAAGAAATTGGCTCAAGCTATACGCGAATCATATGAACTCTTCAAACCACATTCTGTGGCGATCTTCTCAACTTGTCCTATTGGTCTAATCGGTGATGATATCCATCAAGTGGCAAGGGACATGAAAAAAGAACTAGGCATCAATGTATTTGGCTTCAGTTGCGAAGGTTACAAAGGTGTTAGCCAGTCTGCTGGTCACCACATTGCCAACAACGGCATCTTCACTCATGTTGTGGGCCTTGATGACACAGTTCGTCCAGGAAAATACAGGGTTAACTTATTAGGCGAATACAACATCGGTGGTGATGCTTTTGTGCTAGAGAAATACTTTGAAGAGCTAGATATTACACTGGTTTCCACTTATAGTGGCAACTCATCAATCCATGACTTTGAAAACAGCCATATGGTTGACTTGAATATGGTTATGTGCCACCGTTCAATCAACTACATAGCAGAGATGATGGAACTTAAGTTTGGTGTTCCATGGATCAAAGTAAACTTTATTGGCGCAGATGCCACGGCTAAAACATTAAGGAAAATTGCTGAATACTTCGAAGACGAAGAGCTGAAAGCTAAAGTTGAGGCAATTATCAAGCGCGAGATGAAAGAAGTGAAAGCAGTAGCAAAAGATGTCAAACCAAGGACAGAGGGCAAGTTGGCGATGTTGTTTGTTGGCGGATCCAGGGCTCACCATTACCAGGAACTATTTGCAGAAATGGGTATGGAAACAGTATCTGCAGGATATGAGTTTGCCCACCGCGACGACTACGAAGGCCGTAAAGTTTTGCCAGAGATTAAAGTTGATGCTGACAGCAGGAACATTGAGGAACTGGATGTAGTAATGGATGAGAAAAATTATCGTAAGGATCTTGTAGCTAAAAAATCTGAGCTTGAATCGAAAGGCTATAAATTCTCTGATTACGATGGAATGATGCCAGAAATGAAAGAAAATTCATTGGTAATCGACGATATTTCGCACTGGGAAGCTGAAAAATTGATTGAGTTCTATAAGCCCGCAATATTCTGCGCCGGTATAAAAGAAAAATATGTCATTCAAAAAACAGGTGTACCATTAAAGCAGCTGCACAGTTATGACTATGGTGGACCTTATGCAGGATTCAAGGGAGCAATAAATTTCTATAAAGAAATTGACAGAATGGTGAATGCAAATATCTGGAAACAAGTAAAAGCTCCATGGCTAAATGAGCCTGAACTGGTAGGAAAATTTGCAGATGCAGGTTATTAGCAGAAGAAAATTCTAATTCAGCATAAAAACCTTCTGAATATTCACAAACTCCCGAATTTCTCGGGAACCAATCCCTGAGATGGAGAAAAAGTCAGGGCCCAGGTGCCCTGACTGCAACCTGCCATCAGGAAGAATTTTGAGAGTAAAACCGGGACAGCCCTTTTTACTCAAATGGAGAAACTTTAAAAAATTCAAGAATATGTTATTACGACATACAACAAAAGAATCGATAGAAAGAAAAGCGCTGACCATTAACCCGGCAAAAACCTGTCAACCGGTTGGTGCAATGTATGCCGCTTTAGGTATACACGGATGTCTACCCCACAGTCATGGCTCACAAGGATGTTGCTCGTACCATCGTAGTGCACTTACCAAACATTACAAAGAACCAATTATGGCAGCAACCAGTTCATTTACTGAAGGAGCTTCAGTTTTCGGCGGACAGGCTAACCTGCTTCAGGCAATAAACAATATCTTCTCTATTTACGAACCAGAGGTAATTGCAGTTCACAGTACATGTTTATCTGAAACTATCGGCGATGACCTAAACCAGATTATCCAGAAAGCAAGCGATGATGGTAAAATACCTTTGGGAAAACATGTAATATATGCGAACACTCCTAGTTATGTAGGATCGCATGTAACTGGCTATTCGAATATGGTAAAAGGAATTGCCAAATATTTTCCTGAGTCTACAGGCAAAAAGACCGATTTCGTAAACCTGATAACAGGTTGGGTTGAACCATCTGATATGAGAGAAATCAAAAGGCTATCAAAATTAATGGGTGCTAAAACAATCATGTTCCCTGACACCTCAGATGTTGTAGACACACCATTAAAAGGGGAGTTTAAAATGTATCCCAAAGGTGGCACATCAATTTCGGAACTAGTTGCTTCCGGCGACAGTAAAAAAAGCCTTGGACTTGGTCATTGGACAACAAAAGACGCTGCCATTACATTAGAAAACAAATGTAAAGTGCCTTTTGACATGTTAGACTTACCAATTGGTATACAAGCAACTGACCGTTTCATCTTGGAATTGGCAAAAGCCGCAGAGATAAGCATTCCCGAAGAAATCAGTGATGAGCGTGGAAAACTGATTGATGTAATAAGTGATATGCACCAATATCTGGCTGGCAAACGTGTTGCTCTTTGGGGTGATCCAGATCAGTTGATTCCATTAGTTGAATTCTTAGTGGATATGGACATGAAGCCAGTATACATTGTTTCAGGTACACCCGGAAAGATTATGGCTAAAAGACTAGAAGCCATTCTTGAAGAAAAAGTACCAGAAGCCAAATTCAAAAATGGAGAAGGTGCCGATATGTTTTTGCTTCACCAATGGATTAAAAACGAACCTGTTGATCTCTTAATCGGAAATACTTATGGAAAATATATATCAAGAGACGAGAATACCCCATTTCTCAGAATGGGCTTCCCGATACTCGACCGGATTGGTCACAGTTATTTCCCCACAGCTGGATATATGGGTGGAATCAGAATCGTCGAAAAAATCCTTGAACTTTTCATGGAAAAACAAGATGTTGAAAGTACTGAAGCAGGCTTTGAACTCACAATGTAAGGTCAGGATTTAAATTTCGAGAGCATTTAACCGATCTACACCTCTAAAATGCCTATGCCTAAAACAGACAGGCTCAGGAAAAATAAAGGTAAGGATAGGCAAAAAAGATGAACATCTTAATTAGGCTCACATCCCCCGGTATAGCCGGGGGGACTACACATACTTTTTTTCATTCTATTTTTAAACCAGATTGACATGGGCTCGATACTTACAGACAGGAAGAACCAGATTTTAACAAAAGGAAAAGGTGAAAAAACTGAAATCGATTGTGCAAAACAAAGTTTAGCTGGTTCTGTAAGTCAGAGAGCCTGTGTCTTTTGCGGTTCCAGAGTTGTGCTTTACCCGGTTACAGATGCGCTCCATATTATTCATGGCCCGGTTGGGTGCGCATCATATACATGGGATATCCGTGGCTCTTTGTCATCTGGTCGCGAATTGCACCGGAACAGCTATACAACTGACCTGCGTGAAAAACATATTGTTTTTGGTGGCGAAAAACAACTCTATGCCTCGATGGTAGAGTTGATCGACAAACTAAAACCCGAAGGTGTCTTTGTTTATAGCACATGCATTGTAGGTTTGATTGGCGATGATGTGGAAGCAATCTGCAAAAGAGTAGAAAAAGAGAAAGGATTACCAGTACTTGCTGTGCAATCTGAAGGTTTTCAGGGATCGAAAAAAGATGGATATAAAATTGCCTGCGATGCTCTAGCTAAATTAGTTGGAACGCGCAACGACAAAGAAGTATCAAAAAAATCAATCAATATCCTGGGCGACTTTAACCTGGCTGGTGAGCTATGGATGCTCAAGGATTATTACGAAAAAATTGGCGTTGAAATCAATGCTACTATCACAGGGGATGGTAGAATTAAAGACATTTGCAATGCCCATAAGGCATCTCTTAATGTGGTTCAGTGCTCAGGCTCAATGATGCACCTGGCAAAAACAATGAAAGAAAAATATGGCATACCCTTTATGAAAGTATCCTATTTTGGAATAGAGGATATGTCTGATGCATTGTATGAAGTAGCAAACTTCTTCAAAGATGAGGAAATGCTAACTAAAAGCACTGATCTTGTTAGAGATGAGTTGAGCGGACTGTTACCAGCCCTTCAAGAATTCAGGCCTGGCTTACAAGGCAAAAAGGCTGCAATATATGTTGGTGGAGCATTTAAAGCCATCTCGCTGGTAAAAGCTTTAAACTTATTAGGTGTTGAAACAGTTATTGTCGGTTCACAAACCGGCAACAAAGACGATTACAATTTGCTGACAGAACTTTGCAATGAAGGCACTATTATCCTGGACGACACCAATCCGAATGAATTGTCGACTTTCATTATGGAAACCGGGACCAACCTTTTAATAGGTGGCGTAAAAGAAAGGCCTATTGCCTTTAAGATGGGCATTGGGTTTTGCGACCATAACCATGAGCGAAAGGAAGCCCTGGCAGGTTATGAAGGTATGATCAATTTTGCCAAAGAAGTATATGCTTCGGTAAACAGTCCGGTTTGGCAGTTTATCGAAAGAAAAAAAGATATTACATAATACAATCCCCTGTGAACTCCTCTCCCCTCCTTTTTTGGAGGGGAAATGAGGAGTCAAATAACTCAAATAATCATCCCCGGGTTTTCGGGACAAATATTTTAGAGTATGGCAGATGGAATAAAGCATAAAAAAACCGATTACACAGCAACCAGAAATGCATGTAAACTATGCTCACCTCTGGGTGCTTCATTGGCATATAAGGGGGTAAAAGGATGCGTATCGATCATTCATGGTTCGCAAGGTTGTGCTACATATATTAGAAGATACCTGATAAGTCATTATCGCGAGCCTTTCGATATAGCCTCATCAAGTTTTAGCGAAGAATCTGCTGTATTTGGCGGGCAAAAAAATCTGGATATTGCAATCAGCAATATTATCAAATCCTACAACCCTGAGTTGATAGGAATTGCAACAACTTGCCTGAGTGAAACCATTGGAGACGATGTTCAGATGATACTTTCAGCTTATAAAGCAAAAACCAAAGAAGCAAAATTGCCAGAAATGGTACATGCCAGCACACCCAGCTACCAGGGTACCCATGCCGACGGATTTCATGAAACTGTTAAGAGCTTGGTTAAAGGGTTGGCAAAAAAGTCCAATAGCATCGACAGGGTGAACTTGTTTCCAGGTTTTGTTTCTCCTGCAGACCTTAGGCACCTGAAAGAGATTTTTGATGACTTTGAATTGAACTATTCAATGATTCCTGATTATAGCGAATCTGTAGATAATCCAAGCTGGAAAGAATACAAAAGGATTCCTGATGGAGGAACTCCGGTATCTGAGATTATTGAAAGTGCCAATGCTTATGCTTCCATCGAGTTGGGATACATCTTTAACAAAGGCAGTCTATCACAACGGGTTCGCAAACCATCTCAAAAATCCGAAACAGCGGGTGAATACCTTGAATTCAAATTCGGAGTAATGAACCACCAAACAGGTATGCCTATAGGAATAAAAGAAACCGATAACTTCTTTAAAATACTGGAAAAACTTTCCGGAAAAGAAATGCCGGAAAAGTATGAAAAGGAAAGGGGCAGACTGGTCGATGCATATGTGGATGGACATAAGATTATGTTTGGCAAAAAAGCAATAATCTACGGTGAGGAAGATTTCATTATTGGTTTGTCAAAATTTCTCTCTGAAACTGGAATTGAAGTTGTATTGGCCATTACCGGTGGATACAGTGGTAAATTGAAAGAAATAATAGGAGGCTCAGCAGCAAGCAATGTACAGGCCGTTGGCGATGATATGGATTTTGAAGATTTGGCCGACATTGCCAAAGATCTCGATGCTAACATTATGATAGGAAACAGTAAAGGGTATTATATTGCCAGAAAACTAAATATACCTCTTGTGCGTGTAGGGTTTCCTGTTCATGACAGGTTTGGGGCACAACGCATACACCACCTGAATTATAGAGGAACCCAGGAGCTGTACGATAGAATTATCAATGCGCTTATGGAGTACAAACAAGAAAAATCATCAGTAGGATATAAGTATCTGTAATCTCAACACTTACAACTATGAAAGACATAAGTAAACATCCCTGTTTTAACAAGGAAGCAAAAGGCGAACATGGAAGAGTGCATTTACCTATAGCTCCAAAATGTAATATACAATGCAATTATTGCGACAGAAAATATGACTGCGTCAATGAAAGCCGTCCAGGAGTAACAAGCTCTGTTCTTAGTCCCCGACAGGCAATAGCATATTTAAAAGATTTAAAAACAAAACTGCCCAATCTGTCTGTTATTGGTATAGCTGGTCCAGGAGATCCGTTTGCGAATCCGGAAGAAACTCTTGAAACTTTGCGGTTGGTTCATGAGGAATTTCCAGAAATGTTGTCCTGCCTGTCAACAAACGGAGTTAATCTGGAGCCCTATATCGACCAAATAGCTGAGTATGGAGTATCGCATGTAACAATCACAATCAACTCGGTACGTCCAGATGTTTTGGGTGAAATTTATCACTGGGTCAGGTCTGATAAAAAAGTCTATCGGGGAGAACAAGCAGGAGAAATCATGATCCAGAAACAGCTAGCTTGCATCCCCTTGCTAAAGGCAAAAGGAATAATTGTGAAAATCAATACCATTGTGGTTCCTGGCGTCAACGATGCATATATTGAAGAAGTGGCTGAGAAAACAGCAGAACTGGGAGCCGATGTCATGAACTGTATTCCACTTTACCCAACAAAAAATACCCCCTTTGAAAGTTTGAACCAACCTACACATCAGGAAGTACAGGCTATTCGCGCAAAAGTAATTAAGCATATCAAACCAATGACTCATTGTTCACGGTGCAGGGCAGATGCTGCCGGATTGCTTGGTCAGGATTATAAAGGCGCTATGGACATGCTGAAGGAATATGCGGGAAAACCAACTAATCCGGAAGAGGAAAGACCATATGTTGCTGTAGCAACCTTTGAGGGTATGTTGGTCAACCAACATCTGGGTGAAGCCAGGGAGCTTTTTATCTATAGAGAATCACCAAAAGGCTACCGTTTTGTAGAAAAACGAGAAGCTCCTTCAACAGGAGCTGGCGAAAGGCGTTGGCTGGATCTCAGCAGAACACTTAAAGATTGCAGGGCTATGCTGGCTGGTGGCGTGGGACCAAGTCCGGTAAGAGTGTTACAAGCATCTGGCATCAGGGTCATTCAAATGACAGGATTGATTGACAACGGTTTAGATGTGGTTTACAAGGGTAAGGTACTTAGGACAATCAAAAAAGCTGATGCCTTTAAATGTGGAGAAAGCTGCTCAGGAAATGCACAAGGCTGCGGCTAAACAGAGTGAGTGTGAGGAGGGTGCAAGAGCAAAAGTGTGGGGGATTATTAATGAATTTTCAAACTAACATTCCTACACCATCATCCTCGGACGTAGCGCAGCGCAGATCCGGGGATCTCACCCCATAACTCAGGGTGATTTACAGCTGAGTTTAATTTTAAAGCAAAATAAAAATGAAAGTTGCAATAACATCAAACGACGGCAGGTCAGTTGACACTCATTTTGGAAAAGCTGAACGCGTTTTGATTTATAAAATTTCAGAAAAATATGTCTGCCTGGAAGAAATCAGGAATATTCAACAGTATTGCGGAAACAATCCCGACCATGAATTTGATGCGGATAAATTTGAAGCTGTATTTTCCATGATCTCTGATTGCAAAAAAATTTACACACAAAAAATTGGTGAAAAACCAGCAAGCAAATTTCTGGAAAGAGGTATAGTTCCTTTTGTGACCAATGGCGAAATCGAGTCAATCAAAGACTTAAAGGACAAATCGTTTGTGTAACAATCGGCAAGGGCATTAAGAGGCAACAAAAAAAAATAACACTATAAATTTTTAAACTATGAAAAAGCCGGAATTTCACATCTTAGTATGCAACTCGTTTAGGGTGGCAGGCGATGCTCAAGGTGCCTGCAACAAAAAGGGTGCTTCTAATCTATTACAGTATATCCAGGAAGAAGCAGTAGACCGTGGACTGGACATTGCAGTGACAAGCACAGCTTGTCTGAATGTTTGTGCCCAGGGACCAGTAATGGTAATTCAACCAAACAATTATTGGTATGGAGAAGTTGATTCTGAGGAAAAGATAGACTCAATTCTTGATTCACTGGAAGAAAATGAAGCATTTGAAGAATTAATCATCTCTGATTAAAAATTAAAGGCGCCCGGGGAATTTTTAGCTCAATGATTGATTGACAAACTATCAATACTGGAATGAGGATCCTCGAGCATGAAGCCAAAAGCGATCCGGGCGCTTTTTAAATCGTATTATTAGTCGCGGGGAATTAAATAAAAACTGATCAAAAGTAACAATTGTAAAATACCCGCTCTATAACTAAAAATTGCACTATGAGGGTTTGGTACATCGATTCAACATTAAGGGATGGAGAGCAGGCACCAGGTGTCAGCTTTAGCCCGCTTGAGAAAGTCCACATTGCTTCAATGCTGGATAGTCTAAGTATTCACGAAGCTGAGATAGGAACTCCGGCAATGGGGAAAACTGAGATTGCCACTATGCGGGATATCGCAACATCAGGTTTTAACTATGAAACTCTGAGTTGGTGCCGGGCAATTGAAGATGACATTCATGCTGCAATAAAAACATGTACATCCGGTATAAATATTTCCTTTCCGATTTCCAAAATACAATTAGAAGCCTTAGGCAAAGATGAAAATTGGGTGTACAAAACAATGCCCAAGTTGATCTCAAGGGCAAAAGACCACTTCAATACTTTAGCAATAGGACTACAGGATGCATCAAGAGCAGATTATGGCTTCCTGAAGAATGTCATTAACCTTGCAAATGGATTTTATGCAGACAGAATAAGGATTGCAGACACCATAGGTTGTCTAAATCCATTTTCCACACAAGTTCTGTTTCAAAAACTGATATTGGATTTTCCTACAACCAATTTTGAATTTCATGGACATAACGATCTGGGCATGGCAACTGCCAATAGCCTGGCTGCCATTTCTTCGGGCGCACAAAGTTTAAGCACAACTATTAATGGCTTAGGTGAAAGAGCCGGAAATACTCCTATAGATGAAATTGCCATGGCTTTGAAATATTCTGTTGGACTTGAAAGCAATTTAAACCTTCACAACATGCAAGAAATCTCTGAATATGTTGCACAGGTATCAGGTAGACCGATACATGACTCTAAGCCAATTACCGGTCGAAAAGTATTTTGCCACGAATCGGGTATACATGCCAACTCTCTTTTAAAAAATAAACATACCTATCAACTTATCGAAGAAACTGATACAGGTAGAGACCCAGAATTGGATATTGTATTTGGAAAACATAGTGGTATGAATGCCCTGATTGACTTCTTTGGTAAGAACGGTTTGTCACTTACCAAAAAGAATGCGGCATCGTTACTTGAACAAGTTAAAATGCACTCAGAAATCAGAAAAGACAACCTTCCTGGCAATGAAGTGATTGAATTGTTTTATCAGTTGACTTAACATAAAAAAATCAAACCAGTATCTATCTTCAACCAGATATTAATTGCACAGCTAAATAAGAGAAAGACATTTATGAAAAATTTTACTCCCTTTTTAAAAGAAGCAGACAGCTATTTCAAAATTGTAGATGCCAACATGAAAAAGAAAAAGAAACTGGGCAATAAGGTTTTGTTCAGTATTGGATCCATGGTTATTGAAAAGTACCTTGTGGCCCTTTTAATGGCTGAAGGAATTGCTGTAAGTGGGCACTCAACAAGTGGGCTCATTGAAAGAGTAAAGACACTTTATGGCACAATACCTGAACAACTAAACAGCCTCAACAAGGTTGACAACTGTATGGATTTATGCAGTTTTGATGCAGTTTCTACCCCTGACCTGACTGACAAGGAAATGGTTGCGTTTGCTGCAAATCTCGAGTTCTTGAAGGATTTTGTTTATGAGCAGATTTCGAAATTAGAATCTGTCTAAAAACTATACTAGTAGAAATAAAAATCCCCCCATTTTATATCGCCATTAAAACTGGTGATATTCCATTTTTTTTCTTAAATTAAATAAATTATTGAATAACTCTCAACTAAGCTAATAGATATGGTATTTTTCTCTGATGACGAACTAGACCGCTTAATATCTGAGGATGTCCCTTATTTCGATACGACTACCCGATTGGCAAAATTTGGGAGCAGGATTGCCCGGATCCAGTTTTTTACCAATGATCCAACTGTTATTTGCTGCACCGAAGAGGTTATGCGCTTTTTTTCAAAATTCAACATAACCCCTACATTGGTAACTTTAAGTGGAGAATATATTGAAGGCAATGTAAAGTTTCTGGAAGCTGAAGGTCTGGCAAAACATTTACATACAATCTGGAGAGTGTCAACTAACTTATTGGAATATGCTTCTGGAGTTGCTACCCGAACCCGCATAATGGTTGAAAAAGCCAAGGCTATTAATCCACATATTCTTATAACGGCTACAAGGAAAACAATACCCTATACCAGAAAGATTGCAGCAAAGGCTGTACTTGTAGGAGGCGGAAACCTCAACCGTTTAAGCCTATCTGAGAACATTATGTTTTATAACAATCACATCAAATTTTATGGAGGGCTTAAAAACATGGTTACTCGCATAGACAGGATCAAAGAAGAAGCAGGAGGAAAACCCATCGCTATTGAAGCAAAAAATGTAGAAGAAGCACTCATGCTCAGCGAGACTAATGTGGACATTATTCAACTAGAGAAACTGGATCCGGAGAATATATCTGACCTTATAGAAAAAATAAGGTTAAACAATTCAAATATTAAAATTGCTGCTGCTGGAGGTATAACAGTCGAAAATGTTGAAGCATATGCAAAGACAGGAGTAGATATAATTTTAACCTCATTCCCAAACCATTGCAAACCTGCAGATTTTCGCGTAGTAATTGAACCTCTGGACGAATATTCCTAATTTCTGTAAAATCGAACCGAACAATCTGTAAAGAGTCATGTTTTTACATTTCTTCAAACTAATCATATTTTAGAATTGTCCCTGGTTCTTCGGCAATCTTTCGAAAGGCCTGGTAAACAACAACAAATAGAGCTGAGAATAGCACCAGCACATAAGATGAAACAAAAAACACAGGCTTAAAGTTGATATGGTAGTGAAAAGTCCCTAGCCAATAATTCCCGAGAAAATATGAGGTTATCCAACCTAATATAGCAGCAATTGATACCAGTTTAAAAGTTTCTCTGCTAAGCATCATGATCATGGTTAAACCAGAAGCTCCAAGAGCCCGTCTAATACCGATTTCCCTGGTTCTTTGGTTTAAGGCATAGGAAAATAAACCAAATAGACCAAGAGTAGCAATAAAAATGGCTAAAATTGAGAAGATGAGAAAAACACGGCCTAGTTTCATAAGAGGGTTATAATTTGACTTAAAATCTTCTTGCATAAAGAAATAAACAAATGGATATTCAGGCGAATATTTCTCCCAGGTTTTACTAATAAAGTCTACCGTCTTGTCTATATTTGAACCTGCTATCTTGACATTGATATATCCTTCAAAATTTTCATTGCGCATACAAATTACCAAAGGTCCCACTTCCTGCTCAACACTACGAAAATTGAAATCCTTAACAACACCAATTATTTGGAAAGCAAACTCCTTTTTCTTATAATGAGATGGCTGTTCTATATGATAGCCCAAAGGATAGCTCAGCCCGATGACCTTCGCTGCCGATTCGTTGATCAGGCAGGCAAAAGAGTCTGTTTTAATATCAGGATTAAAAAACCTCCCTTCTGCCAGCTGCAATTTATAAGTTTTTCCAAAATCGTAATTCACAAAAACCTGACTTAAAAGTATTGGAGGTTGGTTATCCAATTCCTGGATCTTAAAGGCATTATTTGCAAACTCCCTCCCCGGAATAGAGTTAGACTTAGAAACAGATAGAATATTTTCATTCGATAGAAGGTCTTGTTTGAAACTATCTGCGTTCATCTTCAATGCATCAGATCTTCTGATCACCATAACATTCTCGCTATCAAAGCCCAGGTCTTTGTTAAGCATATACTTAACCTGAGAATATATGGTTAATGTGAGTGTAATTATCAGAATTGAAATAAAGAACTGAAACACTACAAAAACCGCCCTGACTTTACTGTTCCTTAAACCTTCGCCAAGTTTACCCTGTAAAACGGTTACAGGATCGAATGAGGATATAAACAAGGCAGGATATATTCCTGACAGAATACCAAGGATAACCGAAAGAACGAAGATTATGATAACAACCGGAAGGTCGGCAAGAAAGTGATATTCCAGGTTGAGACTCAAATAATGGTTAAAAGCAGGTAAGATCAATTCGGTAAGTATTAGCGCCACAATCATTGCGAGCATGCTATAGACAATAGATTCTACCAAAAACTGAATTACAAGCACATGTTTATGTGCTCCTGTAACTTTACGTAAAATAACTTCTTTGGACCTGTTTATTGAATTGGCTGAGGAAAGGTTCATAAAATTCAAACAGGCAATCAATAAAATTAGAATAGCTGCAATTCCAAAGGCATATATATATTCTACTTTTGAACCAGGTGTAATGTCACCTTCAACACCAGAGTACAAATGGATATTCTCGACCTTTTGTACCTTAAAATCGTATTTGTCACTCTCTTCAAAAGAACTTTCAAACACTTCAGTGAGTTCAGGAAGCACATATTTTGGGACAAGCTGTTTAAGTTTGCTTTCGACAACTGCTATATCTTTTCCTTCTTTTAACCTAAAATAGGTATAACACTTGTTAGACGTCCAAAACTGAACATGTTTCTCGAAGGTATTTAAGGCTCCTAGCATATCGAATAAAATATGCGTATTGGTTGGGGGATTTTCCATCACACCTGTAACAATGAAATATCGATTGCCTTCAACTTTAAGTTTTTCACCAACTACATCAAGTCTCCCAAAGTAACGCATTGCAACATCTTCTGTAAGTACAATGCTGTTTTTTTTAATAAAAACAGTTTTGGGATTACCATAAATTAGCTTAAACCCATCATAAAATGAAAAGAAGTTTGTGTCTACAAACAAGATTTGGTCTTCGTTGTTACGAATATCATCTTTCGCAATTAACCAAGCCCCGAATTTAACTATACGGGTTGAAGATTCGACTTCATCTATATCCTGTGTGATAGCATTAGATAACGGACCTGAAGTAAGAGCTCCTTTAAATTCAATCCCATTTATGCTTCCGTCAAGGGTAATACGGTAGATCAGTTCCGGGTTGCTATGAAATTTATCGTAACTGGTCTCGTGCATTACATAAAGACTGATTATAAGGGCACATGTAATACCAACTGCTAATCCCAAAATATTAATTGCCGTAAATGATTTGTATGCAGCAAGACTTCTATATGTACCTTTAATGAAATTCCAAAACATAAATAAAAATTAAGTCGCGATATGTATGCAACAACAATACCAACATTATCTATATACTTGATAATATGGCATTAACACCAAGAAAAAATGAAAATATTTTGCACGGAATTGTACGAATTTGTTCGAAACCGGATAAAGGGCTAAAAATCAGAAAGCTTCAAAATTAAAATCAACACCTATTGCATCTGAGATATCCTCACCATCTTCCAGCATTTTATCATCTCCTTCGTCGTATTGCCAAGTGATAGAAAGTTTTAACCCTTTTTCCCTGATATCGACCAGTTTTTCAAGGAAAACAAGAAAATATTTTTGAGTTGCTGAATTGCAATATTCCAGCTTAAAGGAAACTTGTAAATCAAAACTTCCCTGCTTCTCGATCTCACTTGGAATTTCATCGACCCAATCGATTACTTGCTGATAGAACAATCCTACATTTTCCGGACGGGAAACTCCCTCAAACCTCATTGACATAGTCTCTGGATCTAAATCAATTGCTGGTGTATATTCAGTAGAACTTATTGTTAATCGTTTCATGTTTCAACCGCATTTAATATTAAGGGTTAATCGATAATAATCAAACAAATCATTTATTGTAGTAAACAGGTAGTCCAGTTTTGAGTCGGTTATTTTTGCCATTTCAATTAATCCTAGGCCTGCACCTCCTTTTTCTGAAAAATGTCCGTCAGTTATTGTTTTTTTATATTCGTCTTTTATGCCCATCTTGTCAAGGCTGTTGATGAAATCAAGCTTTTCCCGAAGTTTGGGAATATCAGTTTTTCTAATTGGATTTGAGCAGGTAATAGTAAAAGTATTTTCTGAACACAAAATCGAAAGCTCAGGACGGTAGTTATCGTTAATTGACTTATCCATATCAAAATGCTCACTATATTTAAAAACATTTTCCAATGCTTCGATCATTACCATCAAAACTTTCTTATAAAGTGATTGCTTAATCTGCGTTTCGAACATTTTCTCTTTGAGTTCGGAGATCAGATATCCGATGGTATCATATAATATGGGGCCTTTATAATATAGAAAAAGTTTTTCCTCCGGTTTGCTCATTACTTCCCCGTATTGAATTTGGCTCAATATACAAATTTTTTTCTATTCCAATACCCTATTCAATCCGCTCCTCATATCCTAAATCCTTTTTCAATTTGCTCCCTTGAGATGCCTCCACCGCCAATCGGTCGCATCTTTCGTTGCCTGGAATATTTGCGTGTCCTTTAACCCATTTAAACTTGACATGATGTTTCCGATAAACTTCAAGAAACCTGATCCATAAATCTGGATTCTTTTTCTTTTTAAACCTAACTTTTTCCCATTGAAAAACCCAACCTCTTTCCACTGCATCACAAACGTATTTCGAGTCTGTATAAACAGTCGCATTGCTGGGTTTATTTTTAAGGGCTTCGAGTGCTACAATAACAGCTAAAAGCTCCATCCGGTTATTGGTGGTTAAGCGGTACCCATCTGAGAGTTCCTTATAATGAGCTCCAGCCTGCAAAACGGCACCATAGCCACCTGGTCCCGGATTGCCACTTGCTGCTCCGTCAGTGTAAATTATTATATCATGGGGCATTGTGAGGCAATTGAATTCCTGTATTTGACAAAAATAATCGAATTGCTACTGCTAAAAGAATAATACCAAAGAATTTTTTCAAGATTTGTATGCCTACTTCCCCAAAAATCCGTTCAAAAAAATGGGTTGCTTTGAGCACAAAGAAAACCCATACCATATTCAGAACAAGCCCTATGATTATTTCTACAATATGATATTCGGCCTTTAATGAAATAAGTGTAGTCATAGATCCTGCACCAGCGATAAGAGGGAAGGACAAAGGAACAATCGCAGAGGTCTTTTTACCTTCGTACTTAAAAAATTCAATTCCCATAACTAGCTCCAGACCTATAAAAAACAGTACCAATGAACCTGCAATGGCAAACGAAGACAAATCGACACCAAATAAATTTAACAGAGGTTCCCCAAGGAACAGAAACAATAACATTAAAGCTAAGGCAAACAAGGTTACCTTAAGCGGACCGATATCTCCGTTTTTTTGTTTTAAATCAATAATTATTGGTATTGATCCGGTAATATCTATAACCGCAAACAAAACCATAAAGTTTGTTATAATATTGACGAGTTGAATTTCCATTGGTACCAATTTTACATTAAGTTCTAAAAAAAAGCCCCCATAAAATTATGGAGGCCAAATAAACAAAATACTTTTTACATTATTAGTTGATAATTGTCATTTCCTCAACTAAATGACTAGCTCCTGCAAACTTATCTATAATAAAAAGGACATAACGAATATCTACACTAATTGTTTTTTGAATTTCTGGTTCAAAAGCAATATCACCACTCATGGCTTCCCAATTCCCGTCAAAGGCCAGGCCTATAAGCTCTCCCTTACCATTTAATACAGGGCTGCCTGAATTCCCACCGGTAATATCGTTGTTTGAGGTAAAACATACTGGCATATACCCTTTTTCTCCATAAGGTCCATAATCTTTTTTTGTATAAAGATCTTTAAGTTTTTCAGGAACAATAAACTCAGGATTTAAGGAGTCTTCTTTCTCCATCACACCTTTTAGTGTGGTGTAATAATTATACTTAACTGCATCTGAAGGGGAGTAATCACCTACTCGTCCATAGGATAACCTCATTGTAAAATTGGCATCCGGATAATAGTCCTTATTGGCATTCATTTCTATTCTACCCTTCATATATAACCTAGCTGCACGGTCAAATTTTGCTTTATCCTGTTTATACACCTGAATATCAACATACCTCCTCATTTCAATATCTCTAAACAATTGAAAACCTGGATCTTTCTCCAACACCCCAAGTGTTGGGTTGGCCAAAAAACTGTTTAGTTTGTCCTGATCAGCAAAAATTGACTTATCATAAAGTCTATCAACATATTTTTGATAGTTGCCCTTATATTTATCATGGATCAAATTATATACCTCAGGCAAATATTCCTTTGGGGTGATACTATCATACAACTGAAGCAATTCAACCGCAACCTTTTTATCAAGGAGCATATAATATTCTTTGTAGAACTCATCTGCTATTGCTTTATATGCTTCAATAGTTTTTTTGAGATCCTCTTGGCTTGCATTTTCCTGCAATGCTTTATATACATCAAAGATATCGAAAGCCAAATTGGTAAGTTCTATGCCCCTATAAAAAACTTCCTGGATTTTTTGCAGGTTACTATTTGCTTTCTTTCGTGAGCTATAGTAAGATGCAATATCATCCAGTACATTGCCATAAAGATCCTTCCGGTTCGAGTCGCTGTTCACCCAATCCTGAAAAGCCTTTTCTTCAGCCTGTTTTTTATTGATCAAATCAAGACGCTTAATGCCCCTATTCTGTCCAATAGAGTATTTCCAGTAGTTTGAAGAACGCTGATATTTTGCAGAATACATTGCATTGATTTTCTCATTGCCATACATGGCCTCTTTTAAAATATCCTGCCTGGCACCACGGACCTGGATCCTATTTGGATTTGTTATGTTGTAAATTTCCTCTAATCCCCAAGAAGATATATATCGTTGCGTAGTACCAGGATTTCCAAGAATCATGGTAAAATCTCCATCCTTAATTCCTTTTAGGCTAATTGACAGGTGATATTTGGACTTCAAGGGAATATTTTCAGGAGAGTACTCAGCCGGTTTTCCATCAGGTCCGGTATATACCCTGAACATACTAAAATCTCCTGTATGCCTTGGCCACATCCAGTTGTCTGTTTCATCGCCAAAATTTCCGATGGATTCTGGTGGAGCACCGACCAAACGAACGTCTAGAAACTTTTCGTACACAAACAAGAAATACCTGTTGCGTTCAAAAAATGACCTGACTCTGGCATTATAATGTGTGCCTTCAACTGCATTTGCTTCCAGATCTTTAGAAATTTTTGAAACTACAGCATTACGCTCCTGCTCAGGCATATTGTCAGTAACATCTTTCAATACCCGATCTGTAACCTCTTCGATACGGACTAAAAAAGTAACTGAAAGTCCGGGATTTGGGAGTTCATCCTTTCGTGTCATCGCCCAAAAGCCATCTTTTAAATAATTGTCCTCACCTAAAGAGTGATTTTGGATTTCATCATGTCCGCAATGGTGATTGGTCAATAATAAACCTTCAGAGGACACAATCTCTCCAGTACAACCTCTACCAAAAATTACGATGGCGTCTTTTAGGCTTGTAGAATTGATATTGTATACTTGTTCCGGTGTCAATTCAAGCCCCATTTCTTTCATGGTTGCATAATTTAACTTTTGTAGCAAGGGCAACAACCACATTCCCTCATCTGCTTTTACCCTTACCGAGAAAAGCAGAATCGCGCTAAAAAAGATTAAAATAATTCTGTTCATGGCAATAGTATATTTAATCATTGAATTTAATTTCCATTTGTTTATCAAGGAGTTGAAAGGTTTTTCTGTGATACTCAGTTGGACCATACTCACTTATGGCTTTTCTGTGCTGTTTAGTGGGGTAACCTTTGTTTTTTCCCCAACAATAAGCGGCATATTTGACATCCAATGCTTTCATAAAATCGTCGCGGTAGGTCTTGGCCAATATTGAAGCTGCGGCAATAGAAAAATATTTTGCATCACCTTTAATAATACAAGTTGCCGGAACTTTATTGTAGGGATAAAATCGATTACCATCAACAATGATATGTTCTGGTTGTGGATCAAGTTTTTCCAATGCTAAATGCATAGCTTTTATCGAAGCTTTTAAAATATTAATCTGGTCAATCTCGTGATTATCTACAAATGCCACAGCGAAAGCAATAGCCTCTTCCTCGATTATTGTCCTCAATTCATACCTTTTAGGTTCCGATAGCTGCTTAGAATCATTTAAAACAGCATTATTAAAATCTTCGGGCAGAATAACTGCTGCAGCAACAACCGGTCCAGCCAAACACCCCCGACCGGCCTCATCGCAACCGGCTTCTATGCAGTTTTCTTTAAAATGTAGTTTTAACAATCCAATATCTGTTTTGATGCCTAAAATAAGAATTTTTATCTCTTATAAACACAACAATTTACCATAACTCTTTACTGATACTAAGAAGTACAAGAAATCTTCTATTTTTGTAGACGAAAAATCGACCACTTTGAAAAAACGTTTCCTAGAGAACATATCCTTTTTTCTCGCCCTTAATTTAATCATTAAGCCTATCTATGTATTTGGCATAGACAGGGTTGTTCAAAACACCGTAGGGACCGAAACCTATGGGAGCTATTTTGCCCTACTCAACATGGTCTTGATTTTTCAGATCATTTTAGATCTTGGGATTGAAAACTTTACAAGAAAAGAAATAGCCCATAAACCAGAACGGGCAAACATTCATTTTTCAAATTTCTTAGTACTTAAGTTTATATTAATCTTCTTTTTTATCCTGACTTTATCAATCTCAGGACTTTTTCTTCCACAAAGCAAAAATGAATGGAGAATACTTGTTTTGCTGCTTGTAAACCAGTCATTGGCAAACCTTATAATGTATACCCGTTCAAATCTTGGAGGTTTGCAACTTTTTAAAAAAGAGAGCCTTGTTTCAGTTTTTGACCGCTTATTTATGATTATAATCTGTGGTGCCCTATTGATATTGCCTAGGTACAAAACCGTTTTCAAAATTGAATGGTTTGTATTTGCCCAGACTACCGCCTATATAATCACGCTTGTAATAAGTTTTTACTTCGTTATAAAGAAAACCGGGATTCCCCGTTTTAGAAATGTCCTAAGCAATTATATGCCTGTCATAAAAAAGCTCAGGCCTTATGCCACACTTGTTTTGCTCATGGGTTTTTATTACCGCATTGACTCAATATTGCTTCGGTTTTTACTCCCCGATGGAAAGGAACAGGCAGGTATTTTTGCACATGGGTTTAGGATTCTTGATTTTATGTCGAATTATGCCTTAATTTTCTCATTTATCCTTTTACCTACTTTTGCCAGTTTGATCAGGAATAAAAAAGATATAGCACAACTGCTCAGATTGGCCAGTATAACATTAATAATCCCTTCGCTTGCCTTTCTATCTGCTATAATATTCTATCGTTACGAAGTTTTTGAATTATTATACAAAGACCATATACAACTATCTGCCAACACCTTTTTGATTTTAATCATTAGTTATTTGGGCATGTGCTTTAGTTATACCTATGGAGCCCTACTAACTGCCAATGGAAGTATGCAAGGATTAAATACAATGGCGGTTATTGCAACAATAATCAGCATTGCCCTAAACCTATTATTGATCCCCAGGTATAAAGTTATCGGTGCTGCAATTGCCAATGCTTCTGCACAGAGTTTTACTATTTTGTTCCACTACTTGTATGTAAGGAAGAAATTTGGCATTCCTTTAAATTTATTAGTATTGGCCAAGACTGTAGTATTTTTAGCACTATCTATTGGCACAGCATATCTGATATCAAAAACCAACCTAAACTGGATATTGGCCATTGGCACAATTACACTTGTGTCTTTGGGATTATCAGTTGCAATTGGTTTAATAAAAGTCTCTGGAATAAAAACATTGTTTCAGGTAGGGAAACTGGAATAATACTTATCAACAGCACGATTAAAAAATAATTCTTGAATTGGGTCTTTTCTTTACCTTCTAATTATGAAAGGATTACATATTTTCGCGATTTTCGAACAGATCAAAACCAGTCAAAAAACCCCCGAAACTGTTGAAAACTAAAGGAATCAATATTAATATTTAAGTTGTATTTTCGAATCAAAACCTTGCGTAACCTTTATTATGAGACACCGAAAAACAAAAGACACAAGGCTTAGAAGAGTAAACCGCCAACAAATCATGTTCAATGAGCGGGAAATGAATGCAATTAATCATTACTGTGAGAAATTCAAGGTTGGAAACAAATCAAAATTCATGCGTGAGGCCATAATCATGGAAGTATTGCGCAAATTCGAAGACAATCACCCAACTTTATGGGGGGATAACCAATTACGCCTTTTTTAATTTAAACTATCTCCCACCAGTTTGTCCTCTCAAAACTTTCAATTCTGAAATACGCCCAAAACTTAACTAATTTTATACCCTTTGGCATCGTCCCCCATTTCCATTGCACCTTAATTGGTTAAGGTGGTATTATATTCATTTGTTTCTTCCCTCATTTTTTTAGCTTCGTTTAAACACAATTTACCTTTTAGTTCCAGTTCTTATTTCTGGTGGGCAAAAGCATCCTTAATCTGCTCATCTCCCACAACAACAATATCTACAGTATTGTACCCAGAAATATATCCCCAATAAATGAGGAATACTCCCTCCATTTTCTAATTTCTCGATATCAGCCCAAAGCATTGGATTTTCCCATTTGCACACAACAATTTCATTACTTGCTTCTGATTGGTCATCACGAAAAATTAATTGGCAACACACTCCCTTCGCCTTATCAACTCGAATGAAAACAGTCCCCACTATGGGTATAAATTTTTCCCCAATAAAAAACCCAGAATGCAATTCAATAAATAAGCTTTAAGCCTTTAGGCCCAAGATCAGAGGAATCCTTAAACAAAATGACAAATAATAACCAGCATTGTTAAAGAATAGTTTACTGACTCGAAAAAAGTTCTCCTAAAACTTTTTACATTTGCTTTCTAATAAGCATTCAAATAAAACCAAATGGCTAAAAAAGAGGGAAAAACCACCTTTTTTGAAAAAATTAAATACAAATACCGTCTTTCGATCTATCGGGACGAAACGTATGAGGAAGTATTAAACCTGAAGCTTTCCAGACTGAATGTGTTTGCATTAGTGGGTAGTGTATTGATCATTTTTCTCTCCATTATTGTATCCATAATTGCCTACACTCCGGTCAGGGAGTTTATACCTGGGTATCCTGATGAAACTACACTTCGAACAATTCATGAGAACTCCCTTCGAACAGACTCTTTAATACTCGAGATAGAAAGAAGGGACAGGTATTTTAACAATATGAAAAAATTAATTTCCGGTGAAGAGCCTGACAATTTTGAGAATACAGAAGACTCAAATGTTAGCTATGAGGAAATAAGCTTTACCCGCACACAAGAAGATTCTATGATCCGACAAATGTTCGAAGAAAATTCTGAATATACATTGTCCCTCGTAACTGCAAGGAACAAAATTGCCAATATTTCACAATTGCACTTTTTCCCTCCGGTAAAGGGATTAGTAACAAATTCTTTTAACACAAGCAACAACCATTATGGTACCGATATTGTTTCAGGTGTAAATGAAGTAGTAAAATCCACTCTGGATGGTACAGTAACCATGGCAACCTGGACCTTGGAAACAGGTTGGGTTATCCAGGTGCAGCATCCAGGAAATTTAATTTCAATTTATAAGCATAATGCAGAATTGCTTAAACGGGTTGGTGACTTTGTTAAAGCTGGAGAACCTATAGCCATTATTGGAAACTCCGGCGAGCTCACTACAGGCCCTCACCTACATTTCGAGATCTGGTACAATGGTGTCTCACTTGATCCAGAGGATTATATTTCATTTTAATTGATGACCTAAAAGAATGAAGAAAGGTGTTGCAATACTAGGATCAACAGGTTCGATTGGCACACAGGCGCTGGATGTTATTGAAAAAAACCCTGATTTTTTTAAGGTTGAAGTATTAACTGCACAGAACAGTTCAAAACTACTTATTGAGCAGGCTATCAAATTCAAACCTTCCTATATAGTTATCACTGCTGAAGAAAGATATTGCGAAGTTTGTGACGCCCTGGATGGAATGCCCATACAAATTATGACAGGCCAAGATTCATTGCGCGAAGTAGTAACGATTGACAGTATCGATATTGTTTTAACAGCCCTGGTAGGATATTCAGGACTTTTCCCAACAATTAGCGCTATTGAGGCCGGAAAAAAAATTGCCCTTGCGAATAAAGAAACCCTGGTTGTTGCCGGAGAGTTGGTAACCAGCCTTGCCAGAACACGCCATGTCGAAATATACCCTGTTGACTCTGAACACTCAGCAATATTTCAATGCTTGGCAGGAGAAGCCCAAAATCCAATCGAAAAAATATATTTAACTGCTTCAGGAGGCCCATTTAGAGGAAAAACACTTGCCGAATTAAAAAATGCAACTAAAAAGGAAGCCCTGAACCATCCAAACTGGGACATGGGCAATAAGGTAACCATTGATTCTGCCAGCCTGATGAACAAAGGACTTGAGGCTATTGAAGCTAAATGGTTATTTGGACTTGAACCTGATCAGATCGATGTAGTTGTCCACCCACAATCTATAATCCACTCCATTGTTCAGTTTAGGGACTGTTCAATGAAGGCTCAAATGGGACTGCCTGACATGAGACTGCCAATACAATATGCCTTGGGTTATCCGAAAAGACTGGAATCTGATTTTCCAAGGTTCAATTTTATTGACTACCCTGAGTTAACCTTTGAGAAACCTGACATAAAATTATTTAGAAACCTTGAATTGGCATACAATGCCATGAAAAAGGGCGGAAACATGGCATGTATCATGAATGCAGCCAACGAGGTGGCTGTGGAAGCTTTTCTAAAAGAAAAAATAGGCTTTCTTGAAATTTCTGACATAATTGAAAAAACTATGCTGCATATAGATTTCATAAAACACCCATCATTAAAGGAGTACGCAGAGACTGATAAAGAAAGTCGAACATATGCAGAGATACTCATTTAACAATTCTTTTGAAATGTTGTTACGATAGGACAATTAATTATCTTATTTTTGCATACTTTTTCAATAGACATAAATTTAGTACTATATAATGGACATTTTAATAAAAATCGGGCAATTACTGCTATCACTTTCAATTTTAATTGTATTGCACGAACTTGGACATTTTGTTTTTGCCCGTCTTTTTAAAACCAGGGTAGAAAAGTTTTACCTTTTCTTTGACCCAGGCTTTTCCCTCTTTAAATTAAAAAAAGGAGACACCGAATATGGCATAGGTTGGATTCCATTGGGAGGATATGTTAAAATATCGGGGATGATCGATGAATCGATGGACAAAGAAGCTATGAAAGAGCCCCCAAAACCCTATGAATTTAGAAGTAAGCCCAGTTGGCAAAGGTTATTGATCATGCTTGGTGGTGTAATTGTAAATTTTATTCTTGGGTTTATCATTTACACACTCATTTTATTTAAATGGGGCGACTCTTATCTTCCAACAGAAAACATGACCGGTGGAATTTGGGTGAATGACACAATAATTACCAATACTATCGGACTGCAAACTGGAGATAAAATACTTAGCATTAATGAGGAAAAACCAGAAAAGTTCTCCGATATCCTGATGAATCTGTTTGATGGTGGCAGCATGATTGTTGATAGAGATGGAAAAGAGGTAAAACTAGAAATCCCTATAGATTTTGCAGGTACAATATCTACCCATAGCATTAAAAACAAAGCCTTGCTTATCTCTCCCAGGTTGCCTTTTATTGTTGCTGAATTTTCTGACAGCTCACTCAATAAAAATTCAGACCTAAAAGTGCTAGATCAGATTGTAAGTTTAGCAGGGGTAAATGCAATGTATTATGATCAGTTTCCAAGCATATTGGATACCCTGAAAAACAAGACAATAACAGCTGAAGTTATACGCGACAATGAGAAAAAACAAATTAGCCTGCAAATTGACAAAAATGGTAAAATTGGGATACATGCAGCTGGGTTAGAATCATTGAACAAACTTGGCCTGTTGGTTTTTGAAACTCATAAATATAACTTCTGGCAATCCATTCCTGCAGGTTTTATTCATGCGAAGGAAAAATTAGTGAGCTATGTTGGCCAGTTTAAGCTTATATTTAATTTTAAAACCGGGGCTCACAAGGGCATAGGAGGATTCGCTGCAATAGGTAACCTTTTCCCTGCCGAATGGGACTGGCAGTCGTTTTGGGAAATAACAGCATTTCTGTCTATTATGCTGGCATTTTTAAATGTTTTGCCTATACCTGCCTTGGATGGTGGTCATGTTATATTTCTGTTGTTTGAAATGGTTACTGGTCGAAAACCAAGCGAGAAATTCCTGGAATATGCACAAATAGTGGGAATGGTATTGTTGCTATTCCTGTTGCTTTACGCCAATGGCAACGATATATACCGTGCTATTGCCGGCCGCTAATTTTGATTAGAATGGTGGTTATTAATTGTTTTAATTTATCTTTGATCAAGATTAAAATCTAATATTTATGAATTCATTTATTGCATTCTCCCCAGGACCAACAGAAATAATCCTGATCATTCTGGCATTATTGTTGCTCTTTGGAGGAAAAAAAATACCAGAACTCATGAAAGGCCTAGGCCAGGGTATGAGAGAGTTTAAAAAAGCATCAAAAGAAGATCCAGAGGATACTGCTAATAATGACTCAAAAAAATCAATTCAGGAAGATACTGAACCCAAATAAGTACTTTGCAATCAAAAACATATCAGACCTTCCTCGAAAAGTCTACAAACAAACTTTAGACTTTTCCGGAGGCTTTTTATTGGCTATAATTACCCTTATTATCCTATTTATCTACTCGAGTGCAAATAGGACAAATCCCACCCCCCAAAAATCAATTCCGCGTAAAGCTGGCAAATTTTGCAATATTTATGAAGAAAAGCTTTATTGGCAGGATCAGATAACACCTATAAGCCTAAAATACAATAATGATGTAAGGCATTATATTGAACTTTATCTGGACGAACGACAGAATTCACTGGAGTTTATGCTGGAAAAAAGCGACTACTATTTTCCAATTTTCGAATCCTATTTAGATAAATATGATTTGCCCTTAGAGCTTAAATACGTGGCATGCCTTGAATCTGGTTTAAATCCAAAGGCAAAATCCAGATCTGGCGCATTGGGTTTATGGCAGTTTTTATACAGTACCACAAATTTATTGGACCTTGAGGTAAACTCATATATTGACGACCGGTTAGATGTTTATAAATCTACCGATGCTGCTTGCCGTTATTTAAGCTACTTGTACCGCATATTTGGCAATTGGGAACTTGCACTGGCAGCCTATAATGATGGGCCCGGCACTGTCCAAAGGGCCATTGAGCGTTCTGGTGGCGAAACCGACTATTGGAAGCTTCGCAAATTCCTGCCCTTTCAATCTTCAGAATATGTCCCCGCTTTTATTGCTTTCAATTACCTCTTTGAAAATTACAAATTGCATGGAATAAATTCCCGGGTCCCGGCTATAAAAATTAATGATGTAGATACAATCTGGGTAGCAGGATCAATTAACCTCATAGACTTGGCTCAACAATTAAACTTACAAGTTGCTGAGATCAGGCACTTAAATCCCCGGTATAAAAGCGATTATATACCAAAACTTCAAGAATATTTATATTTAATTTTACCTTCGAATAAGATCAATGAATTTATTCGAAAAGAACCATTAATAGATAGCTTAAAGCCTGTTTTGTTTGAGCCCGGTTTATTAGAGACGGATAATATGATATGCACCACCCATGTCGTACGAAAAGGAGATTTTTTTCATAAACTTGCCCTAAACTATAATTGCACAATCGAAGAAATTAAAAAATGGAACCAAATAGACAGCAATGACATTTACCCAGGACAGTCTCTAATAATCTGGATAAAAAAGGAATAAAAAGTCTTTTTCCTGGGTCATTTGGCAAAATATTTGATGCTATAATAAAAATTTAATCCGAAAAAATTATGAATAAGTTCACTTATGCCCTATTTCTCATTTTACTGATACCCATAATATATTCCTGCAAACACAATAGCTCAGATACTTTTTTACAACAAGTTAGGGGTGATGCCAATAATGTTGTTGTTGTTATGTCTGATGGATACTGGGATGGAAAATCAGGTGATATCATCCGTGAAAGGTTTAATGAACCGGTTGCGGCATTGCCTCAGGATGAGCCAACATTTGATATACTGCATACTTCGCATAATTTTTTTGATAAGACATATAAACGTCAAAGAAACATCCTGGTAGTCCAGATTGGTCCTAACTACAAAAAAAACTTAGTGATACAGAGCAATGTATGGGCAAAACCTCAAGTTGTAATATCAGTAATGGCTCATACTCAGGAAGAATTTGATGCCTACCTTCCTACTGTAATCGATCAAATAGTGGAGTTAATCCAGGACAAGGAGAGAGAAAGGTTGCTTGCCACTTTTAAAGGAAGTCTCAATCAAGAGATTCAACGACAACTTGAAAACAAACACCATGTCAAACTTGATGTGCCTAAAGGTTTCAACATTGCCTATGACACGAATAATTTTATTTGGCTACATAGTGCATACCGGGATATTCAGGAAGGTATATTTCTATATTACTACCCATATACCGACACAAATACATTTACTAAAGATTACCTTATTAAGAAGAGGAATGATTTCCTGAAAAAGAATGTTGAAGGAGCTATTGAGGATTCATACATGTCAACAGAAGAGCGTTTTCCTGTATTTTTAAAGGAATTTAGCATGAATGGAGACCTATATACTGCTGAAATGAGGGGATTATGGCACATGAGAGATGGAGCTGCCATGGGAGGACCATTTGTCAGTATTACACAATACGATAAGAAAAGACAACGCATAGTTACAGCAGAAGGATTTGTTTTTGCTCCAAGTGAAGAAAAAAGAAACCTCTTGCGCAAAGTTGAAGCTATTGCTTATTCTTTGCAATTTATTGTAGACGAAGAGGAATAAACCTAAACTGAGATTGTGTCACTAGAATAAAATATAATTTAGGATAATAATTAAAGGGTGTATTGTTGAATACACCTTTTCTTTTTTATCGGCAGCTGTTAATATCTGTTTGAGTCAAGCCCTTTTATGTCATATGAATTTATTATTTTTAGCAAATTTTTGAAGTGTAGCCAATGTTTTAATTCCCTGATTTTATATAAAATTTCAGGAATGAAGGCAAAAAAGAAGGACAAAATACAATTCTACTGATTGTATTTGGTAATGGACAAAGGTAAATTGTCTCAAACAAAAAAAAACAAGATTAGCCCAAAGTATGGTTTTCAGGCCTCTTCAAAATAAATTCTAAACAAATGAAAAACGATAAGATAATAGTAGGGATTTCGCAAGGCGATATTAACAGCATAAGCTATGAGGTCATGATAAAAGCTTTGATGGACAACCGTCTGTTTGACACTTGCATACCTGTAGTATATGGCTCAGCCAAAGTAGCAGCTTACCACCGAAAGGCACTTAATATTGACAATTTCAGTTTTAATAACATTCGAACTGCAGAAGAAGCAAATCCTAAAAGGGCCAACATTATAAGCTGTATTGATGAAAATGTAAGGGTAGAACTCGGAAAACCAAGCCAACAAGCTGGTGAATCTGCAGTTATGGCGTTGGAAAAAGCCACAAAAGACCTTGCCGAAGGAAAAATTGATGTCCTTGTTACTGGCCCATTCAATAAGCAAACAATTCAATCTGAAAATTTCCAGTTCCCCGGACATACAGAATACCTACAGGATATTTTTGGAGCCTCTGAAGCACTGATGCTTATGATCAATGATTATTTCAAGATTGGTGTTATAACAAGCCATATACCCATTGACGAGGTATCAAAATCGATTTCCAAAGAAAAAATTTTAAAAAAAATAAAGATTTTGAATAGCTCCTTAGTAACTGACTTTGGTATTCGCAAACCAAAAATTGCTGTTCTGGGTCTTAATCCTCATGCTAGCGATAATGGTTTAATTGGTAAAGAAGAGAATGAAATCATTATACCAGCACTTGAAGAAGCAAAAGAATCGAATATTTTAGCATTTGGACCATTTCCTGCAGACGGATTTTTTGGAGCAAATTCATACAAAAAATTTGATGGTGTTTTGGCAATGTATCATGACCAGGGCCTCATACCATTTAAAGCCATGTCGCATGATGGTGGAGTTAATTTCACAGCTGGCCTAAATGTTGTCAGAACCTCACCTGCCCATGGAACAGCTTATGAGATTGCAGGAAAGAATGAAGCCTCTCCAGATTCGTTCAGAAAAGCTATATATTATGCCTGCGATATTTTCAGGTCAAGAAGAAATGAAGCCGAAATAACTTCTAATCCATTAAAATCTTACGATATTTCAGAAATTTAAATACAACCACTCCTACTTAACATGTACGAATATATTAAGGGTAAAATAACAGAATTAACTCCTGCCTATGCTATTATTGACAACAATGGCATAGGCTATTTCATTCATATCTCACTTAACAGCTTTTCTCAGCTACAGGGCAAAGAAGAATGCAAACTTTACCTCCATCAATCCATACGGGAAGATGCCCATGTTTTATTTGGATTTTCAAAAGTCAACGAACGTGAAATGTTCAGGCTATTAATATCAGTTTCTGGAGTTGGATCAAATACAGCCAGAATGATGCTATCTTCTATGCCAGCTCCAGAAGTTAAGCGGGCAATACTGGATGAAGATGTTAATAAGCTCAAATCCATTAAGGGTATTGGCGCAAAATCTGCCCAAAGGATTATTGTCGATTTAAAAGATAAAGTTACTGTTGAATCAGAAGATGAAGAAATCCTTACCTTTTCAAACAATACATTGAAGATTGAAACGTTATCAGCTTTGGAAGTTTTAGGATTCTCAAAGAAAGGAATTGAAAAGGCAATTGATAAATTGATGGCCCAGAACCCGGAAATAACAGTTGAAGAATTAATCAAACAAGCACTTAAAGTACTGTAGATTAAAGAAAAAAGCGTGCTCAAATTAAAAACAGATATACAATTTCTCATGAAGCTGAGCTTATTAGGAAGGATCCAACTCTCCTTTTTGCTTCTAAGTTTCATTTCAATTTCAGTCAGTGCCAACAACCCCGAAACCCCACCTCCTGACACCTCAAAATCAGGATTAAGATATCCCTTGGAGAGTCAGTACGATTATCCACCACTTGGCACATACGGTATTTCGCCTTTGCTTTTACCACCTACAAACATTGAGCAAACAGTAGTTTACGACCCTGAGACCAATAGTTATATTCTAAATGAGAAGATTGGAAGCCTTGACTATAGAAGACCATCCATGATGAGTTTCGAGGAATATTCTGAATATCAGGCTCGACTTAAGCAAGCACAATACTGGCAGAAAAGAGCAAAAGAAGAATCAGGTAGCGGCCCAACCTTTTTGGGGGGATTACGCCTGGGCAATCAATCTATCGATAAAGTATTTGGTGGCGAAGGAATCAAAATTACTCCACAAGGTAGTGCAGAGCTGCGTTTTGGCTACTCTTTTACAAATAATGAAAACCCTTCCATTCCGGTAAGAAACCAGAAAAATGGATCGTTCATCTTCAAAGAGAAAATTATGATGAATGTTACCGGTAGCATTGGTGATAAAATGGAAGTTGGCTTAAACTACAATACTGAAGCAACATTTGACTTTGAGAATAAAACCAAGTTGGAATACTCTGGCAAGGAGGATGAAATCATAAAAAAAATTGAAGCTGGAGACGTGTCCTTTTCTCTGCCAGGGTCTCTTATAACAGGTAGCCAAAGTCTTTTTGGACTTAAGACCGAATTACAATTTGGCCGTTTGAGAGTTTCTACCATATTAAGCCATCAGAAAAGCGAATCTTCCTCAATAAATGTTCAGGGAGGGGCCCAGGAAACAGAATTTGAAATTGACGTGGACCAGTATGATGTAAACAGGCACTTCTTTCTTTCTCATTTCTTTCGTGACAACTATGATATATGGATGAAGAATCTCCCGTATATTGAATCACAGCTTCAAATCGACGAAATTGAAGTCTGGGTTGTAAATAAACAGAACAACTACGAAGAATCCAGGGATATTGTTGCTGTTATGGATATTGGTGAAGGTTATAACCCTGCAGGTTCACCAAACATCCAGTCCGTAGGTGGGACTATTATCAACAATGAAAACCCAAATCAACCTACATCAAACGAATTAAACACCTTATATGGCAAATTAGCACAAGAAACTTCTGTACGTAATTTAAGTTCAGTAAATGCAGCTTTTGTTAATGCTTCTGAGCCTTTATATACCTATTCCATTGGGCGCGACTATCAATACCTTGACAATGCCCGACGATTGACATCGAGGGAATATACAGTAAATAAAGAGCTTGGGTATATCTCTCTGAACTCACCCATGCGCAATGATGAAATATTAGCAGTTGCTTTTGCCTACACCTATAAGGGAAAGAAATATTATGTTGGTGAGCTTTCTACTCAAATAGACGCTCCGAATGCAATTATTGTAAAACTTTTAAAAGGAACAACCCAAACCCCCAAATACAAAAACTGGGACCTGATGATGAAAAATATCTACTCCATAGGTGCATATCAGGTTAGCAGGGATGGGTTCGTATTGGATATCCTGTATAGAAACGATAATACCGGTGTTGCAACAAACTATCTGACCGAGGAATCAAAATATTTGCACTCAGGTATCTGGGAACAAACCTACCTAACACTTTTGAGGCTTGACAACCTGGACTCAAGAAATGAACGAATCCGTGAAGGAGACGGGCTATTTGACTATATCGAAGGTATTACAATCAATTCAAGGAATGGCCGAATAATCTTTCCAGTTGTTGAACCTTTTGGGCAGCACTTGTATGACACACTGGCAAATGGAACCGATAGGAATCCTGAAGACATGCAAAGTGTGGCAAAAAAATATGCTTTCAAAGAACTCTATGATTCAACACAAACTAAAGCCCAACAATTAGCCGAGAAAAATAAATTTGTGCTTAAAGGACGGTATCGCTCATCATCCAGCTCTGACATTATGTTGAATGCCATGAATATACCAAGAGGTTCTGTTATTGTAATGGCTGGTGGACGTGAACTTACCGAGAATGTTGACTATACAGTTGATTATACACTTGGCCGTGTAAAAATCATCAATCCCGGTTTGGCAGAATCCGGAACCCCGATCCAGGTGAAACTGGAGAGTAATCCCTTATTTAACTTACAGACTAAAACCTTACTCGGGACACATTTAGACTATCAGTTCTCTGAAAACTTTAATGTTGGAGGAACCATTTTAAGACTTACCGAACGACCACTTACTCAAAAAGTAAATATTGGTGATGAACCAATATCCAATACTATTTGGGGACTTAACACTTCATACAGGACCGAATCGCAATTGTTGACAAGTATGATCGACAAACTACCATTTTTGGAGACCAAGGAACTTTCAAGTATAGCATTTGATGCTGAATTTGCACAATTGATTCCGGGACAGTCTAAAATGATCAGCCAAAATGGGGAACACGGCATTGCTTACATCGATGACTTTGAAGGTGCTCAGACCAAGATTGAATTGAAAACATTTCCGGCATGGACACTATGTAGCCCACCAAACGATTTAAAAGATACTAGGTTATTTACAAGAGCTACCGAGCCAGGTTTAGCTTCAGGCTTTAATAGGGCAAAGCTTGCCTGGTATGTTATTGATCCAATATTTTATGGCAATTTCGGTCCTGGAGGAGTTGACAATACAAGTCATGAAGTGAGGCAGATCTATCAGAAAGAAATTTTTCCAAACAAGGATGATGATATTCCAGGGTTCCAAAGTCGGGTTTCGGTACTTAACCTAGCGTATTATCCCAATGAAAGGGGACCTTATAACTTTAATCCCGATGTTATTACTTCAGACAACACAATCCCGAATCCAACAGAGAATTGGGCAGGTATTATGCGGGAGATTGTTATGAGTGATTTTGAGACAGCAAATATTGAATTCATTGAATTCTGGATGATGGACCCATTTGTTGAAAGAGAAGATAACAATGGCGGAAAGCTATATTTTCATTTTGGTGAAATATCAGAAGATATCCTGAGAGACAATGAGAAATCGTTTGAAAATGGATTGCCAACTTCTGATGTACTAAAGAATGTCGATTCTACTGTATGGGGCTACATACCCACAGGAAAAGACCTTGTTTCAGGTTTTGCAGGAGGTGCAGAGGAGAGGGCATATCAGGATATTGGACTTGATGGATTGAATGATGATAATGAGAAAAAATGGTTTGGTGATAAATTTGAATCGTTCGATGATCCTTCAGGTGATAACTTTGAATATTATTTAGGCGATCAACATGATGGATCGCCTGGAGACAATATAACCAGGAGGTATAAAAATTACAATGGCTTTGAAAACAATTCACCTGCTGCTGGTGCCAATACCGATTATTCTGAAGCAAATAGAATTACACCAGATATAGAAGATTTAAATGATGATAATACACTGAATACTTCTGAGACTTATTACCAATACGAAGTAGATATATCTAAGAATGGGCTATCAACTGTAGGATCAAATTACATTGTTGATAAGATTGAGGGAGAAACCAATGGTGATGGAGTACCTGTTACCTGGTACCAGTTCAGGATACCTTTGGACGATTACCAATACAAGATCGGTGATATCGAGGATTTTAAATCTATCCGGTTTATGCGAATTATGCTAACTGATTTCGAGGAACCAATTGTATTACGTTTTGGAACACTTGACCTGATAAGGGGCGAATGGAGAAGGTACAAACAAGATGTGTATCAATCCTCCCCTACAATTTCTGAAAGCTATGACAATACAAGCTTTGAGGTTTCTTCGGTAAATATAGAAGAGAATGGGAATAAGACGCCAGTAAACTATGTACTACCCCCCGGAATAGACAGGGTAACAGACCCCAACCAACCGCAGGTAAAGCAATTGAATGAGCAGTCGTTGTTGATCAAGGTGCATGAACTGGAAGACAGTGATGCCCGTGCTGTATTCAAAACAACACAACTTGACCTTAGACAATATAAGAAGCTTAAAATGTTTATTCATGCCGAAGCACTTCCTGATGCTGCTGATGGTGATATTAGTGATAATGAGCTTACAGCCTTTATTCGTATTGGCTCCGATTATCAGAATAACTATTACGAGCTTGAAGTTCCTTTAAAGCTTACTCCTCCTGGTATATATAATATTGATGACGATGGAGATTTAAGGGATGTCTGGCCAGATGAGAACACTATCGTATTGAATCTGCAAGACCTGGTTGCACTAAAAGTTGAAAGGGACAAAGCTGTAGATAATGATAAGACAGGATTTATCAATTACCAAACAATCTTTGAGAAGAACATCATGAAGTTTGGTGAAGGTGATATTGGAAATAGTCCCAATAAAATAAAAGTTAAAGGACGCCCTAATTTAAGTAACATACGACAAATTATGTTAGGGGTCAGGAACCCGGGTGACGAATCCACTTTACTTATAAACGATGGAGAAGCAAAATCGGCAGAAGTGTGGTTCAACGAACTGCGGTTGACCGATTTTAATAATGAAGGGGGTTGGGCTGCCACCGGACAATTTCAGGCAAAATTGGCAGATCTGGGTATAGTGAGTATGGCAGGTGCTACAAGTAAACCAGGTTTTGGATCTATTGAACAAACAACCGAACAAAGGCAAAAAGAAGAAATAAATCAAATTGATGTTACCTCAAACCTTGAGTTGGGTAAATTTTTCCCTGAAAAAGCGCAGGTTTCTGTTCCATTATTTGTTGGATACAGCAATACAACAATCAACCCTGAATACTATCCAAAAGATCCTGATATCAAATTAAAAGATGCATTAGCAAGAGCCTCTGAATCTGAACGTAAGAAAATAAAAGAAGAATCGAGGGACCTGACTGAAAGAAAAAGTATAAACCTCACAAACGTCCGTTGGAACAAACAGCTTAAAAAAGCAAAGTTTCTTTCTCCTGCAAACCTTTCGGCTACTGCTACATATTCGCTAACTGAAATGCGGGATTACAGTACAGAATACAATAAAATGAGAAAATATGGGGCGAGTTTGAACTATGTATTCAACAACAGGCCAAAACCTGTTACTCCATTTAGTAAAATGAAAGCTGTTCGAAAACCTGCGTTCAGGATAATCAGGGATTTCAACTTCAATTATCAACCTTCGGCCTTTACATTTTCGACAAAATTCGACCGGAATTATCAGTCTATGAAACTTCGGAATGTATATGATGATAAAATTCAATTAATTATTAAACCAACAACCAGCAAAGGATTATATTGGGACAGAAACTACTCGTTGCGTTGGGATTTTACCAGAGCCTTAAAATTCAACTACAAAGCCACAAACAGGGCAATTATTGATGAACCGAACGACAGTATATACAGGGCTAGCGACTGGTTTGAACCTAACAACCAACATTGGAAAGACAGTGTGTGGACAAATATCAGAAACGGTGGACGAAATCTGCAGTTTAACCAAAATATGGGATTGGAGTATACCTTACCATTAAATAAAATTCCAATTCTCAACTGGACCAATATCAGGGCATCTTATGATGCAACATTAAACTGGACCAGGGGCCCCCGGTTATATGACAATAATAATAATATGCCCGGGCATACACTTAAAAATTCAAACTCCATCCGCTTAAATGGTAATTTCAACCTGAAAAACCTTTACAATAAGGTGCCATATTTTAAAGAACTGGATGCCAAATCAAAAGGCAGAGGCAAAAAGGAAACAGAAAAGCGTTACAAAACTGTTGAATATACACGTAAAACCTTTGTTAACAAAGATAAACCTAAAAGCATAATACACAGGTTGGGCACAGAGGATATAACCATTAAGGTAATAGACTCTGAAGGAAAGGAAATTGAACTGCCATTTACAATAGAAAATGAAAATAAGATTTCTCTTGAGTCTGAAGAAGACCTTACTGGTATAACAGTCACTGTGATTGGAAAAATTGAAAGGGGAGAAAATCCTTTAGTGTTTATTACCGAAAACTCTGTAAGAATGTTGTTGGGCCTTAAAAACTTGAGTGCTACCTATAGTGTAACCTCATCAACCATGCTGCCCGGTTTCATGCCTGAAACAGATTTATTTGGTGTTAACCTGGACAATTTCTACGGATCGCCAGGATTGCCTTTTGTCTTAGGATGGCAGGATACCGATTTTGGGCACACAGCATATGATAATGGTTGGCTTACCAATTATGAGTTTTTCAACCAGCCAAATATTTATGCGGTGAATGAAACCTTTAATTTCAGGACAACATATGAACCTTTTAAAGGTCTAAGAATTGATATTACTGGCACAAGAAGTCATTCGCATACTTCACAAGAAAACTTTTATCCTTATCTGGACTCAATTGGCCCATTATATAGAGGCGGGACCTTTTCTATGTCTGTAATTACAATAGGAACTGCCTTTGAAGATGTTACAAAAGAAAACAATTGGTCTTCGCTGGCTTATGAAAGTTTAAAAAATATTAGGCCCGAAATATCCAGACGGCTAATCGGGAAAAAAAGCCAAAATGAAAATTATATAAGAAGCCAAAATAAATATATTGAACCTGAATATTCAGATGGATATGGATCAACCTCATCTGAGGTACTCATGTATTCTTTCCTTGCTGCATATACAAACAAGGATCCGGGAAAAGTAGACCTAAATCCATTCCCATGGACAATAGCCCCTAACTGGAAAGTTACATTTGATGGCTTGTCCAAACTTAAATTCTTCCAGAAATTCCTGAAGAGTATTACTTTGACCCATTCGTACAAGTCAACCTATAACGTGAACGGCTATGCCACAAATGTTAATTTTTATGAAACACCTGCTGACCTCGAAGGCTTAATGCGCGACAACCAGCTTAACTTTATTGCAATGTACCAGCCTAACTCAGTATCAATTAATGAACAGTTAAGCCCTCTGATTGCTTTCGATATGACATGGCACAACAGCCTACTGACTAAATTTGAACTCGCCAGAACAAGAATGGTGTCTTTAAGCTTAAACAACAATCAGATTACTGAAAGCCGTAACAAAGACTTTGTAGTTGGCGCTGGTTATAAATTTAAGGATGTTCAGTTACCCATTCAAACTGCAAGTGGAGGAAAAAAGGTCCTGAAAAGCGATTTAAATGTAAGGTTCGACTTAACCATCAGGGACAATATTACACTTATTCGCTCACTGGTTGATGAGGCCGATGATACGCCAACTACCGGGGCAAGAAAAGTTGCAGTGGATTTAACCGCAGATTATGTTTTAAGCCAACGTGTAAATATCCAGTTCTACATTAGACGTGATGTCAATGATCCGTATGTTTCCAATTATTATAAAAATTCAGAAACCGAATTTGGGTTTAGCCTAAGGATGTCATTGTAAACAAAGGTTATCCAATGCTGTTATTGACCAAATCCTAAAACAAAAATACTTTTGACGGACTACTCTTTAAGTATCAGTTCTACAAGCTGGCTTTTCGCTAAAACCACACATTCAGTGTTGTTTCTTAGCGCTCAGCCCCATTTACCCGGATTATGTATTAGAACTTCGTTATGAAGGTTGAAAGTGCAAAAATAGAAGGACTTGGTGAGATGAATCATAGCACCGCTATGGTGAACCGACCATAGGGAGTTCATGAATGCAATAAAAATAAAGTGAGTATGAATAACCGAAACAAGTAAGTGAAACGACTTATATTGAAGCAATT
>JBNKPU010000176.1:0-9874 GCA_050295515.1 Bacteroidales bacterium
TCCCAACATAAATGTTTTGTCCTTTAAAGGATATTTCTTTTCTTGTCTGTAGCATAAGCAATTGGTTTTTTTGTTTATTTGTTTATCTCAACAAAGATGACCAAGTTTGCTTATGCTTTTACAAACATACAGTCTTGATAGAGAATCGCCCGCAATCCCTTACTGGCCATACCGCCACCGATGGAAGTAATATTAAATCGGTCAACCACACTGTTCTACAAATGTTTAAGATGCATAGTTTACACTTTTTAAGATTAGATTGATTAGAATAGTTTTTTACAACAACACATATACTTCTTTATGATTTAAAGTTTACCAAAAAATGAAGAATATAATACGAATATTTCACATCATAAGTTATTTACAGTATCCATTAATTGTAGTAGCCGTGTGGTTCTATATTCCATTTGTAGTTTCCCTTTCAAAAGGAGATGCAGATTGGACTAAACTAAACTATTCTTTAATATTTTTTGGGATAACTGTCAGTTTCGCAGCACTTCAGGACACAAAAAAAACTTCACTTAAGTTCGAAAAACGAATATGGAAAAATCCAAAAAAAGGAAAGATAGCCATAATTGCAATTGCTTTCTTAGTTTTTTCATTATTGACATTTGGTATTTTTGGATACTTTCTTGCTTCCAATACAATTTTTCAGGAAGTGTCTTTTGGAATTATTGTATTGGGAATTGGGTTTATTGGAATCCTAAAGTCTGCCATTGAAGTTTTTGAAAACCATAGAGAAACTAAAAATACGACTAATGGGAAAAAAGAATCTATCGGAGTTGACTAACGAAGAGTTAAAAAATGAAAAAAAGGAATTGAAAAGAAGGAAAATATTGAATGCTACATTGATTGGATTTCTTGCTGGGATTTTTTTTATTGGCATTGTAGCCTCGATTTATAAAAAAAATGTTTCAATAATAGTTCCATTGTTAATTCCACTTTTTTTTAATTTATAGACTGGTAAATAATTCGAAAAAAGATAAAGAATTGGAAGAACTTTTGAAAGAACGGAATTTGAATTGAAAAATAGAATAGAAAATACTACTGCCAACATTATATATAGGTAATGGCGGAGAATCCACTAGTATCAAAGCTTGTAGCTCACATCAAATTCATTGCAATTTGATAGCCAATTTCTCCAAAGTCCGCCACTACCCATATATTTATCGTTATCTTCAATAAGAGCTGTACGAAATCTTGGAAATATTGAATTGCCAGAACCAAAAGATGGAGAATACGTGAATTTTGTTTTAGATGGGCAACAACGCTTTACTTCGTTGTTTGCAGCACTTAAGGGAGTCCAGTTTACAGAAGAAGATAGTAAGGTATCGGACTACTCTCAAATGTATGTTGACTTGACAGCATCAGAAAATGTAGAATTAATTATAACTGATGTGTGCAAATTAACGCAACCTCTGGTACAACTTTGGCGTCTAAATGAAAATTGACTAAAATATGAAAAGAATTATTCAAACATTGATATTGTTTTTAATAATATCATCGTGTTGCAGAGAGGATTCAATAGAAACAGCCAGATATGAGTTGACAGTTGATGAATTGGAATTATTGCCTTATTCAAATGGAGAAAAAGTTAACTTTATTCATTCAAATGGTTATACTTTTGATTTTAATGTAATTGAGGATAAAATTGAATGGAAAGAATACCATGATTTTTGTGAATGGAACTGTTGTGGGAGTGATTATTTTTCATTTCAAGTAAAAACTACAATTTTAGAATCTACTTATCCAAAGTTTCATATAGAGTTTTCATTGGGCGGCACAAGATTTAGTGATTACTATCCACAAGTCCTAAATATGGAAATCAATTACAGACATTTTATTCAGTTTCCATATGATACTTTAACAAAATTTATTTGCGATTCAATAACCCAAACAATTTATTATGACTCTATTTCTCTTAATAGTCAAATGTATTATAAGGTTTTTATGAGAAATTTCGAGAGTCATATTAACGATACATCCGTATTAGTACCGATGTCTGTTTATTATAATAATTTAGGATTGATTCAACTTGAAATGTCAAATTATGAAACATTTACAATTAACAATTAAGCTGATTTATGTTTTTTCTCTTCCCTTATTATTAAATAGTTGTGGTGGAGACCTTGAAGGAACTTTTTATATCAGTGATGAAGCAAGAAAATACCAAATTGACACATCGATTACAACTTTGAAATTTGTTGATAATTTTGGTATATCAGAAGAGTTTTATATCGACCAAAACATATGGTATACAACGCATCATTACTTCAGTGAATGGGGAACAGATGGCGAAGCATGGGGTGAGACTTTTGGCGTAGCATACAATTCAACAATAAACGGATTTTTTTTCATGTTTGTGTTAAGAGCAGATGTTGAAAATACTGACCTTGAAATAGAATGGAACCAAAGAGACAGGCTGGTTTATAATTTTGGCACAAAGATTGTTGAATTTGGAGTTGACGCAAATATTAAATTCTATGATACATTAACAGTCAGAGGAATAAAATATGAAGACATAATAGAAGTAGATTATTCTGATAAAATAAATGAAATTAACAACGATACACCAGTAAAAACATTCATTTCTGGCAATAAAGGATTAATTCGATTTGAAAGAAAAGACAAAATAATATTAGAACGAATAGAATACTAATCCCAGAACAATCTAAATTATTAACAGCGAATAAAATATTGTTAATTTTGCGACCTTAAAAGTTTTAATTAGAAAATTATGAAATCGATTTTTCAACCAGTAATTTCTCTTTCTCTTTTACTTATTTTAGGATGTACCAATAAAGAAGAAACACTCAATTACCTTTATGATGATGTTTCAATAATGATAACACCATCAAATAACAGTACAAATATAGGTGTTGATCAGTATGTTTCAGTAAAATTTACCCATCCCAAAAGGGCATTTGTTAATTATTTCAAAGAAGGCATCTATTATCGTCTGATTGTGGATTACATCAATATTTATCAAAACGATGAAATGGTTACTTATACGGCATCATGGAACAATGACAATGACAGTACTGTCCTGACCCCAAACAGTCCATTTCTGCCCAATTCAACAGTCACCATTGAAGTGATGAGCCATTGGGAAGTTAAAAGCGACAACAATTTTATACGTCCGGAAAACAGCCCCGATATTTTCAACAGTTCAACCTTCGAGACAGATAAAGTGTCCATTGAAAAGATTGAACAGTCCAATGTTGAATATTCCTATCCATTTGACAAGCAATACCACTTCCTGCAAGGTGAATATGATAAAGGTTTTATTAAGCTCATACTTCCTCAGAACGAATTATTCGAAAATGCAAAAACCGAGGAAACATCTCCGTTTAAGTTAAGCATTACTAACAATACAGGGTATACTTATGAATCTGTTGCTACCTACAACTCCAATGAGCAAACTGTAAATTACTCCATGCCTTCCAATCTTGATAACGAAAGCATCTACAAGCTGCAAATTTTAAACAGCAACAACTCAGACTCAAAAATCATCTATGAGATCTATTTTAGGACCAGTGCCTACAATACCTTTGAAGAAAAAATGGAGACAGTTGGAGATGTAATCCCTTTAAGATACTATGTCTATCCAAGTGTACATTTTCTTTATGGATATTATTCCGATATTCCTGAGTGCTTCGATGAATTCGAAATGATCCCACTTATTGGGCTGATAAGGTTTGAGCTTGATCCTTCTACTCCTTATTATAAGAGATTTCATTATCCACTTATTTATAAGAATATGGATAAATATGAAGTTAGTTTTAGCAGAAAAGAAATGTTAAACTCAGAAGCAATTAGTCAATTATTCAGCTACTCTTATATTAATGACTACAATATTGATCTAGATGAAAACATACCAATACCCCCTCTGAACGCATTTTGTATTTTGCAGGACACCATAAACAACAAACTCACAGAGGAGCAAATCGAGGCAAACAATGCCCCAAAGATTGAGTCGCAGCTAGTCCAGTTTAAATGCGTTTACAATTATATCGCAAACAAAGATTTTTTTATTGCCAAACAGCATTTAGCCACAAAATATTTTCAAGTTTCAGACGTTCCCGATTGGGCTAGTGTAATTCTAGATAACTGGTTCAGTTCATTTTCCGCCGGTGATTATTTCATTAACATAAGCTATACTTTGCCCAATGGTGTAACAACCAGTACAAAAACTATAACCTGGACACTAAACATTGGACTTGATATCGAAGAAATAGCTTTAGATTAAATCCTTTACAATGTATTTCTGTAGGAATGATATTTCAACTTATTCTTCAATTACATGCATAGGTATATTTGGCAATACGATTGTCCACCCACAAAAACAAAATAAATTATATACCATTGTCACATCAGTATAGATGGATTAGAAAACAGTTTATATTTGTGGAAATTCGAAACAGATTGTCCTTGATAAATGTACACTAGCATACAACAGCGTATAGAAGTAATGCGGGGGAAAGTGCTATATTTATGGTAATAGCATTTAATAAAATAACGGTGCATGTTGATAGTGAAGAGCTTCGAATTCCCGCACTCCTCCTATACGCAGCACGTTATCTTCAATAAAAAACATTGAACTAACATATAACTTATCATGAATTTAGATGAAAATTTACTAAAAGAGGAAAACGAATTAAAATTAACAGATAGAGATATTTTTACTAAAATTTGGACTTCACCACGATTGGTTTTCAAATTTTTAAATGACAACCGATATGATAAATATGTTCATATCTTACTGGTGTTTGCTGGGATTTCAAGAACATTTGATAGAGCATCTACCAAAAATATGGGAGACGATATGTCTTTATTAGCTGTTTTGGTTTTATGTATAATTTTAGGTGGATTACTTGGCTGGATATCATATTATATTTATGCCGCCTTAATGAGTTGGACTGGTAAATGGCTCAAAGGACAAGGTGATACAAACTCTTTACTGAGAATGATCTCACATGCCATGATTCCATCTATAGTTGCTCTGGCTTTATTAATCCCACAGATTGTATTGTTTGGAAATGGGATTTTTCGAAGTGATATAGATATTTATAGCAGTGGATTATTATCAATTATAGTATTTTATACAGCTCTAATAATTGAGTTTGGACTTGGTATTTGGACATTGGTAATATTTATTATTGGTATTTCTGAGGTCCAAAAATTATCGATTGGAAAGTCAATTTTAAATTTGATTTTACCTGCATTGATAATTATAGTACCTATTGCAATGATAGCTTTTCTACTAGGAGATTTATTTGGATAAAAGCACATACCGCCAATAATGTGTGTAATTTTTATGGGTTTAGCTTTGTTACTCCTTATCAGACATGAGCTCACTGCGTTCGGTTCGCTGAGCTCCCTACGGTCGGTTCAAAGGTTTTCGTGCAGCATCACCCGCATCATTTTTGGGTGGTAACTTTTTACAGACTGGAATATTGGTTGTTTGAGGGTTCAAACGGGCGTAAATACAGTGCCTTGAGTGTACAAAAGACCTATAGGAGGGTCCAACAGGCATCCGCTATCAACCCGATCCTGCAACTGCAGGATCGGGATGGATGCGAAAATTTAACTAACCTTAATTATAAACTAACACTAAAAGCTTATTTCAAAGATTTTTACTTCCTGGTCGGTAGTTACCTTTACCAGTCCAAGTCCTTGGTATCCCCAATGTGGAATTGCCAGGTACCCCGATTGGTCAACTTGCTTGATAACTTGTTTTTCCAATCTGCCATCTAAACTGTATATGTCAACCAATACCTGTCCGCTGTAGTTTCCAATTTCAATGTTCAGGTTGTTTTCTACCGGATTTGGATAGGTCTTGATGCTTATGCCCTCACTTAAATACATAGGTTCCGAAGCATTTTTTACTCCCAGGTCGATCAGGCTCCATTTCTGGTTGTCTCCCGAATGGCAATCCCAAAGGATAATCTCGGCCAGATTGTCAAGCGATGCCCCATTTACATCCACACATTTCGAACCATCAAATGTTTGGATCTGGTAATAACCTTCACTGTCCTCGACCAATTGGAATTTTTGGCAATCGTTTCCGTAAGTTGTCCAAATATTCAGTTGTTGCCCATTAGAGAAACTACAGCTTGGTACATCCATTGACCTTCCTGTTGCATTTTGTGGTATCAGTCCCCAATATCCTTCGCTGTCCTGATTAAGTTGCCATTTTTGGTTGTCGTTGTTCCAGTTGTCGAATTGGATCAACAGGCTACCATTGCTTGACCCTAATACATCCATGACTTTTCCTGATAATTTCGATTCAATCTGGTAAACATTGCCCGAAGTAATGCCTGTACTTGGTTCTGGGTTGGGATTCCCTGCAAGGTCGGCAACTTCGCTTGATGACAGGGCATAGTTATAGATCCTAAAGTCATCGATATATCCGTTGAACAATGGGTCTGGATATTGGCTACGGCCGATATAGTTCAATACTGGTTTAAAATCCAATGGACTAATGGTAATAGCACTTGATTCATCAACCAGGGCACCATTCATGTACATGCTTCCACCAGATGAGCTAAGTGTTACTGCTACGTGTATCCATGAACCGGACGAAAGTGCAGAGGAGCTTAACTGTTGTTCAGAACCACCATTCTTGATAGCGAAAAGTAATTCTCCTGAACCTGAACTTGGCGATAAGAACATGTTCTGTGCCTGGCTGTTACCAAAATCAAATATCCTTTGCCATGAGCTGCCACCGTTCCAGTAAACCCAAGTTGCAAGGGTAATTTCCTGCTGGTTGGCCACAGTTGCAGGCAGCTGTATAAAGGCATCTGAACCATTGAGTGATATGGCGCCAGATCCAACGGTTCCACTTACATAGGATGTGCTTCCATAAGTGGCACAGTGGTTTAGGTTCACTGAATTATCGAGTGTGCTGCCATCAAATTGAAGCTGAGCGACCAAAGCATTATTGCCTGTTGGGGTGGCAGATGCTTCATTGGAGTACGATGAGCGGTTCAATGAGTTGTCCACTGCTTTAACAACATAGTAATAGGGTCCACCTGTTGTTGCTGTATTGTCCACAAAAGAGGTTGTGGTAACATTGCGAGCAATGGTATTGTATGAGCCTCCCGACGAAGTAGCACGGAATATGGTATATCCGGCAACATCGGATGAAGAACTTGCTGTCCAGTCCAACTGAATTGATTCTGCATTGGCTGTGGCTGTCAGGTTACTTGGAGCACCAGGCGCAGTAAACTCGATGGATGCTCCAACAGGTAAAAAACGCCATTGTTGGTAAGTGCCTCCAGCAGGATCCCACTGCACAATATTTGCTCCATCGGCAGAACTGGCATTGTGCACATCCAAACATTTTGCACTGTGTCGGCTGCGAATGTAAAACCAGCCATCCTCTACATATTCGAGGTACCATTGTTGGTTGGTACCTTTGGTATCGTCATAGACTACTACATTGCCACCGTCATCGAGCGACCAATTTAAAATATCTGGAGATAGCCCACTGTTTAATGCTGTTAAGGTGAAATAGCTGAAATCGCCGCCAATTCGTGAATCAACAGGAGTTACGTTCCATTGTTGGTAGGTTGCACCGGAATAGGTGCCCTGCTGTAGATTGGCTCCTGCACTAGAAGATCCGTTGGCAATCTCCATTACTTTTCCGCTATTGCGGTTTACCAAGATATATTGTCCGTCGATTACAGGCTGGATATCGTCACCCCAGGTGATATTTACGACTCTTTCGGCATTGGTCTGTCCGGTCTGATAAGCAGTACCTCCTGGCATTACCATGGTATATTCGCGTTGTGGGCCATAACCATCGTAATAGACATCCCTTTCGGTCGATACAAATCGGTATGTAGTTGTGGCAGCCTGTCGTTCCGATGTACCTCCAAATGCTTGTATTTTACCATCGAGGTTGCGGTAAACCGATGCGGCAGTCCAATTGGAACGATGTTCGGCATAGCCCAGCCTTACACCATCGCTGGCTTTTACAAACTCACCCCGGGCCAGTTCGGCAGTTCCCCACCAGATTCCGGTTTGCAGTCCATATTCGACACCAACCATAGCTTCCATAACATTGTGGAGCTCGTCGTTGGTAGCATGGTGCCCATTGGCCCTAACTGCTTGATAAAAGCTGGCATAACTGTTGAAACTACCGGCGAGTTGATGCGTATTGCCTTCATCCAAACGATCCTGTAAAGTGTTGTACCAATTTAATGCTTCGTCGCAGTTTAGTGTATTGCCTCCAGAAATACGTATGTTATTAAATAGGGAGTTGTTTCTTAATTCCCCTGCAATGTTGTAGAAGTCGGTAATTGTTCCTTGTCCGGTTGCTGCATTATCCGGTTCGTTAAAGGGAGAAACTGTTATTACTGTGCGGCCTATATCCTGGTGCATCCGGGTAGTAACATCTATTAGTTCTGCCCATGCAGATGCATTACCAGAGAAGGATGCATCGATCGAAGGGTGGTCGCAATTAAGTACCACTTGGGTGTGAGATCCCAGCCAGGCATCAATAATACTCAGGCGTAGGTTGGTGTTTGTTAGGGCATCCCCGGTTAGGGCACTATTAACAATAGGATCGGTTGGTATAAATGATGAACGTACAACATCGACCCTGTCAGATCCCATAAAGCTTAGTCCCCTGCGAATATTTCCTTCGCTAAGCCATGCAAGGTCAAGTCCCCAGGTGATGGGCAGGGATGTTCCCTGGCCGCTAATATCGTAAGCGACAGTACGGTCAGGAATAGGTTGGGCAATCAGATTGTCGCTTGCACTGGAAGTCTGTGCTTGGGTTTCTGCAATTTGAAATCCAAACAGTAATAGGATTATAGCTGAGATAATTCCATTTTTCATAAGATTTGTTTTTAGTTAGGATTATTGATGTCAGAGAAGTACCGGTTTAGTGTTGGTTGGGACTTCCTTGTGAGATTGTGATATATCACAAAAACAAATCTAAACTTTGTAGTGGATTAAGTGTGTCATAAATAGGTCAAATTCAGGTGCTTAATTCTGCATGACGAATTTGCGACGGTTTTTCCACATGCAGCATTGTTGGATAGCAATATTTAAATACATCTTAGACGTTTGCAGTGGTTTATAAACGCTTATTGTCAACTAATGTCGATTATATGTTTGGTATAGAGATAATTAATTGATATTTTTTAGCACAATAAAAAGGTACTGATATACCAGAAATAAAAGCAATTGCATTTATTTGGTAGTTGTACGCAACCTTACAAGACATTCTTGCATCAAGATAGTTGTATTAAGCTTTTAATTAAAATTTTTAACGATTATGAAAAAAACAGGATTTTATTTAATTGTAATCATATGTATAGGTTTCTTAATTAGTTGTGACCCAGGAAAAGAGGACTTATATTATATTGATAACAAATCTGATTACGATGTTTTAGTGTATTTCAACGATAGGGTAAATGATACTCAGATTAAAATTCCATCAAAAGAAAAACAACTTATCCATCAAGAAGGGGACTTAGGGATTGCAGAGGATAGAGGAGATGATTTTTTGTATTGGGCAGATTCATTAAATTTAACAATAAATGATTCAATGAAAATTGAAAAGGATTATTTAAATCGAATAAATTGGTCTTTTGAGGTTACTGGCGGTGATAGAAGGGGAGACGGAGGACAATCAAATTACACATTTGTTATTAATAATGAGGATATTGTTTCATTTGGTGATTAAACAAATTTCTTTGATACAGATTAAAATAAAAGGCAGCGTACAACACGACAATATAAATGAATTGGCAGCCAGTGGTTTGCATGGCTTTTAGCTTTTAGTTATGTTTATAATAAACCGATACGAAAGTGCAAGAAAAAGCCAATCTATTTATATTGTCAACGTTCTACAGCATTC
>JBNKPU010000177.1:0-7767 GCA_050295515.1 Bacteroidales bacterium
ATTGAAGTCCAGTTCAGAAGACCAGCAGATGGTTAGTGAGTTGGGTAAAGATGTGAGCAGGCTGGAAAAAATTACAGAGCGTTTTTCTAAAATTGGATCAAAACCAAAACTACATCCCGAAGACCTCATACCAGTTATTGAAAGTACTGTGGAGTATTTAAAAACTCGTTCATCCAATAAAATTGAATTTAAACTCTCATTACCAGAATATCCGGTAGTAGTACCATTGAATGTGCCGCTGTTTGAGTGGGTACTTGAAAACCTGTGTAAAAATGCTATAGATGCTATATATAACAAGGGTACAGTTGCTATTTCGATTATAGATAGTACCAAATACATTTTCGTTGATATTGCCGATACTGGAAAAGGTATACCAAGGAGCAAGCACAAAACAATATTTAAACCCGGATTTACAACCAAAGAAAGGGGTTGGGGTTTGGGACTGTCCCTTACTAAACGGATTGTGGAAGAATACCATGGAGGCAAGATTTTTGTTTCCAATTCAGAACCTGGAAAAGGCACTACTTTCAGGATTACATTAAACAGGGAGTAACCTTAAAGTATAGAAGCTATAAGCATGAAGTTGGAAGCAGTAAGTTTGGAGTTCCATCTGTATTGACTACTAATGAATTACACATGCCTCTTATGGAAAGGCAATCAGAATTGTTACCATATAAAAATTTCTTCAGCTAAAGCATTAGTCCCAATCTTATTGACAATCCTAATCACTTATATTCTTAATCCAATAATTATATTAGGGAATAATTTTAACGGTTTTGTTTGCAATCATATCCTGCAGTTGATTTAGTAAGGCTTGTTCTTGTGAATCTATTACATTGTCTTCAAGTACCTGTTGCATGATGCTGTCATGTTCTGCACGGGTAATCAGATGGTCTTCAATAGCCTTTTTAATCAATTCTTTCAGTTTTCCAGCGCTCTCACTTAATGCCATAGTTGTAATTTTTATATAAAAATACTCAGGTTTTCTGATTTTACAATCTCAATTATTAAAAAGGTAATTAGTAAACTATATGATATTTGTACTATGAAGAAAATATGAATGACTGTTTTTAATCCTGTCAATTCAAAAGAGTTTTTTCAATTCTATGATACATAGTAATAACAAGTAATTCAGCATTTTTTTAAAAAATCTACTAACTTTTTAGTATATCTACTAATTTTTTAGTATGTTTGTGATAAAATCTTCTATCTAAACTTTTTATGTCAACAAATATCTTGCTATATACAATCAACTTTAGTTTATCTCTGGCACTTTTTTGGCTAGTTTATCGAATCTTTATTAAGCGGGCAAAAAATATTGTTTTTAACCGTTTTTATCTACTGACAGCACTTCTTTTTTCATTGCTTGTACCAACCATCAAAGTGTGTGTACCCTTTACAAGTCCTCAAGAAATTATTTCACATAAATGGTTGTCAAATAGCGATAACGACAATTCGATTTTCGCTAGTAACATGCTTTTATTGGAGCAAGAAAAAATTGAATCTTCAGTAAATACGCCTCCGAATATCAAATTAGACGAAAATGAGATAGCCGCTGTGCCAGCTGATCGTTGGAACATATTTCTAAAATGGATGTATTTACTGGTAGGTACAATATTTATTTTCCATTTAATCCTTCAGATATTTAGAACAATTGGAGTTATTCTAAAATCAGAAAGAAAGAAGGTAAATGACGTTTCGTTATGTTTAAATCAAAAGGTAAAACATCCATATTCATTTCTTTGGTACATAATTATCAACCCTGATTATTATTCATCAGAAGAGTATCAACAAATAATCGCACATGAAACAGAACATTGTAAACAGCTTCATTTTTTTGATTCTTTTCTATTAGAGATATTAAAGCCACTTTTTTGGTTTATTCCTTTTGTTTGGGTGTATGAGCATGAAATTAAGGAAAACCATGAGTATTTGGCAGATTATGGGGTAATAAAATGGGGATTTAACAAACAATTATACCTGCAGACCTTGCTCAAAGGTAGCCTGGGCATGCATTATCTTGGAATAGCCAGCTTTCTACATAAATCATTCATTAAAAAACGAATAGTTATGATGACAAATTTGAATACAAAGAAAATGCCTCTATGGAAAATAGCATTACTAGTTCCAATAGTTGTTATAGGATTATCTGCTTTTTCAAATAAAACAAGCAGTTCTAAGGTTTCAGTTAACGATGTTAATATCAGTTCTGACAATGCTGAAACTCTTGAACTAAACAAAGTATACCAGTTTATTTCGCGCATTAATGGAAATTTCTTCTGCCGCGGGACATTCACATTTTATGGCATTGATGATAAAGATATTTGGCATGGTAGTCAAAATAATTTCACTCAATATTCTGATATATCTGTAACAGCAAAAGTTTCCGATGGCCAAATTGAAATTTATACCGGAAAACCCTGGAATGAAACCTGGAAAGTAACTTCAATTGAGAATGGTGTGTATAAAGGTCAAATGACCGGAGAATATTCGTTGGCCCAAAATACAGAAATTACATTTGAATTAAAAGAACATGTGAATATCAGTGAGTTAATGCCTAATTATCGACCGAAATCAGAGGATTTGATAGCCAAATCCATTCCTTTTATTAAAGACGAAAAATATTATTGGGAGCTTTGGGACAAAAAAACACAGACTTCAACTCTTTCAGGATGGTTTAGTTTTAAAACATACAATTCTGAAACAAAAACAATATCCGGGATACAATATAATTACAGAACCAAAGGCCATACTGACTTTACTGCTACATACGCAAATAATATTGTTACCATTACAATAGGTGAGCCTTGGAATGAAGTATGGACTGGAGAGATAATAGATAACATGTATATTGGAGAACAAACTTTTAACCATAATGCAAAATACTTTAAGGGAAATGGAGCACGTGGATGGCGTATGAGTACCAAACCATTTGAAGACAGATTAAAAGTATTTGCAGAGCTAAAAAATAAATAAACAAAACCTTTTTTAAGATGAAGTTGACAACTGCTGAAGAGGAGATTATGCAAATTTTATGGAAGCTAAAAGAAGCTACCGTAAGAGAAATTTTGAATGAGTTTAAAGACAAGGAACCAGCCTATAATACAGTATCCACATTGATTAAAATTCTTGAAAAGAAAGAATTTGCAAGTCACAAAACGTATGGAAACACCTATGTTTTTTATCCCCTGGTTCAAAAAGAAACTTATGCAAAAAGAAACTTAACCAAACTAATGAAGGAATATTTTAATGACTCCTTTCCTTCAATGGCTTCTTTCTTTGCAAAAGAAAATGATTTATCTGTTGATGACATTGAAGAAATACTAAAACAAACAAAAGATGAAATAAATAAAGGAAAAACAAACAGTTCAAATTTTTGAAAAGAAAGAATTAATATTCAGTTTAGGTATGTGATCAAGTAACAACATTAGATTACTAACAACTGTTGCCCGAAAAGGAATAGCCCGGGCAGCAGTTTGTTTTTTGTTTATCCGATTTCATTAATATTAACGGATTTTCCGTATCCGATTTTTGCTCTTCCTGCCATGATGCGGCACAAACTTCTGATCGCTCTTGCCTTTTTTAGGGTCATTATCAAACAATTTTGCGAGTATATCGAAACGTTCGAGCTTTTTAAGCCTTGATTCTATTTTATTTCTGAGTTCTTTTTTGTACCAAAAAAAGAACATGCGTTGGTTCAACTTTTCATCTTTGCTATGAGCAGTATACACTTTTTCGAGGGTGTATGGATGGTAGCCGGAATAATAGATTACTGTGGCCACCGTCATCGGAGTAGGTGTAAAATCCTGTACCTGTTCCAATTTGAAATCCTGGCTTTTGGTTTCTACTGCCAACGAAGCCATGTCAACTTCTGTGCTACCTGGATGACTGGAGATAAAATAAGGAATTAACTGCTGGTTGAGCCCTTCCTTTTGATTAATGACATCAAATTTTTTCTTGAATTTCTTAAACAGTTCGAACGAAGGCTTTCGCATCAAATTCAATACTTGCTGTGTCGTATGCTCCGGAGCAACCTTCAGCCTTCCTGAAACATGTTTGGCAATCAGGTCGTGGGTATATTCTCTATGGCTCTGTTTTTCATTCTCCGGGGCATGGTCATTAAGAAGCATATCATAGCGGATACCGCTGCCTACAAATGATTTTTTGATCCCGTTCATTTTATCAACTGACCTATATATATCCAGCATGGCAGAATGGTCTGTATTGAGATTGTCACAAACCGTTGGGTAGATGCATGAAGGACGACGGCAACGTTGGCAAATGCTCAGGTTTCTACCTTCCATTTTATACATGTTGGCACTTGGTCCGCCCAGGTCGGATATATAACCCTTAAAATCGGGCATCATGGTTATCTGTTCAACTTCCTTAAGGATTGATTGTTTCGACCGGGAGGCTATAAACTTGCCCTGATGGGCAGAAATAGTACAAAAGCTGCAACCACCAAAACATCCCCTATGCATGTTTACGGAGAATTTGATCATCTCAAAGGCAGGAATAGCACCCTTTTTGCTATATCGAGGATGCGGCAGGCGTGTGAATGGCAGGTCAAATGAAGCATCCAGCTCGCCTTCTTTCATTGGAGGGTATGGAGGGTTGATAATCACCCTTTTATTCTCAACTACCTGGTGGACCCTGCGGGCCTGCCACTTGTTCGATTCCTCTTCAATAACCTTAAAATTCGATGCATAAATTTTTTTGTCGTTCAAACAGTCGCCATGTGATGCAATCTCAATGTCTTTCCATTGCTTTACCTTAGGCAATTCCTCTGCTTTGGACTGTAAAAAGGCTGTCTGGGCAATGTTGTGCATCGAATGCAAAGGCACTCCTTTTTCCAGCAACCTTATAATTTCTAACAATGGCTGCTCTCCCATGCCATATACCAACATATCTGCACCCGACTCAAACAGGATTGAAGGTTTTAGCTTGTGGCTCCAATAGTCGTAGTGTGTTACCCTGCGCAACGAAGCTTCAATGCCGCCAATTATTACCGGAACATCAGGATAAAGTTTTTTAAGGATTTGAGTATAGACGGTAACAGCATAATCTGGTCTGAAACCGGCCTTTCCATCAGGGGTATAAGCGTCATTGGATCGGAGTCGTTTGTTTGCTGTATAATGGTTAACCATGCTATCCATACAGCCAGATGTTACTCCAAAGAACAACTTGGGTACCCCCAGCTTTTTGAAATCGCGGAGATCATCACGCCAATTCGGCTGTGGAACAATGGCAATACGTAATCCATGAGATTCAATAATCCGTCCAACAACTGCTGCACCAAAAGATGGGTGATCTACATAGGCATCGCCTGAAAACAATATTACATCGAGTTCATCCCAGCCCCGCCCCTGCACCTCCTTAGCAGATGTAGGAAGCCAATCTTCAATTGTATAAGTTTGCACCGTATTGCAATAAAGTATATACTTATTTTACAGCCAGGCCTATCCCTTTGTTCAATTCCTCGATAGCAACCTGAAGGGTATTGTCAATTTTTTCAATAATCGGATAGTATCCTTCATTATCAAAAATATTGCGGGCGATGTATGCATAGAGTTGAGTTTCAATAATTTCATGAGAGGTTTTAAACTCAGCATTATTGAATGTTATTCCTTTTTTGGTAACATACTTGTTAAACTCATTGATGATTTTCTTTTTCTTCAAATAATCAATAAACTCATCCAGGTTGGTAAAGGATGCCAGCTTTTCCCTATGTTGGTCGGTATACTCAAGGGCAAAACGATAGACTAAACCACGGTTTCTGACATTCACCAGATAATTGGTCACACCCGATGTGTCAAGTGGCACAAAGATATCTGGCATTATTCCGCCTCCTCCGTAAACCGTTCTTCCACCCGGAGTTGTAAACTTTAAGGAATCTGCAAATTCGTTGCTATCTGCATTGAGCAATTCGCCATGGTTAAACCTTTCTGTTAGTTCTCTATTGTATTCCTCAATTCCATTGGTATAAGGTTTTTGAATACTTCGTCCTGTTGGCGTATAATATCTTGCAATAGTCAACCGTATGGCAGAACCATCGTTCAACATTTGCTGATCTTGCACCAGGCCTTTACCAAAGGAGCGTCTTCCAATGACAATTCCACGGTCATTATCCTGAATGGCTCCAGCAAGTATTTCACTGGCAGAGGCAGAAGTTTCATCAATCAGGATAACTGTTTCTATATCTTCACAAAGTCCACCTTTAGTAGCCCAATAATCTTCACGTTTCCTTGCATTTCCTTCGGTGTAAACAATGAGCTGATTTTCGCCAAGAAACTGGTCGGCCATTTGGTAAGCAATATGCAAAAGTCCACCTGCGTTTCCACGAAGGTCGACAATGATCTTTTCCATGCCTTGTCCAAGTAGTTTGTTTACAGCAAGTTGAAATTCGTTAAAGGTAGTCCTTGAAAACATGTTGATGCGTACATAGCCCACATTACTCGTTGGCATATACGATACATCAATACTGTAAAGGGGTATCTGGTCACGAACAATGGTAAACTCTATTAAATCTTTAACACCTGCCCTTTGCACACCAACAGTAACTTCAGTACCTCGAGGCCCTTTAAGCCGTTTGACTATCGAATCGCTTGGAAGGTTAACTCCGGCAACGGTGTCGCCTTCAACAGTAATAAATCGGTCTCCCGATTGAATTCCAACACGTTCAGATGGACCATTGGTTACAGCCTTAATAACGATCAGGGTATCATTAAGCATATTAAACTGCACCCCTATTCCACTAAAATTGCCCTGTAAAGGTTCATTGACCTGTTCAAATTCTGAGGCAGGAATATATTGCGTATGAGGATCTAGATCTTCCAGAATTTTAGGAATACTTTTTTCAACCAATCCTTTTTTATCGATAGCATCTACATAATTGTCCGAAACATAGTTGATGATATTAGTGATTTTGTCGTTTCGGGGGTATATCACTAATTGTTTCTCGTTATTTCCTCCGTTAAAATAGAATCCGATAAACATTCCACCAACGGTGAAAGCTGCTATTATCAGGGGCATATAAATCCGAATGTGGTTTTTCTTTTCCATACTTAATCAATTTGCATAAAATCTACTTCAATACCTGCTCTTTCTAAAAGTTCCACGCCTTCATCCGAATGGTAATGGTTGCTATAAACCACTCTTCTTATGCCTGACTGAATGATTAATTTTGCACATTCGACACAAGGAGATGTTGTAATATATAATGTAGCACCGTCGCTGCTGTTGTTACTTTTAGCAACCTTGGTTATGGCATTGGCTTCGGCATGCAATACATAGGCCTTTGTTTTGCCACTTTCGTCTTCGCATACATTTTCGAAACCTTCAGGTGTGCCATTGTACCCATCAGAGATAATCATTCTCTCCTTTACAATAAGGGCGCCAACTTGTCTTCGTACACAATAAGAATTCTTTGCCCATGTACTGGCCATTTCGAGATATCGTTTATCAAAATCGCCTTGTCTTTTGCCATAAGGCTTTAAAGTATCGTATTTCTTCATTTGCTACTGAAAACTCTTCAAACTGAGAATTGACCAGCAAAGATAATATTAATAAAGGAAACAACACTTTTAAAGGTGGTATGATGTTTATTTTCTTTTTTGGGCAGTTGTAACATCCAACTTTTATATAGAACATGCTTAATTTATTTTTTCGCAGTTGAACTAGAAATTCATAGGACATTAAATTTGTAAATAGTTCACAAGGAAATAATTAGATGAATTTAGCTGTTAAGGTAACCTAATATTTAGAGCC
>JBNKPU010000178.1:0-15403 GCA_050295515.1 Bacteroidales bacterium
TTACGGCTCTAAATTTTATCACCATAGCTCGCTATGTCTCAAAAATTTATATTGTAAATCAATCATTTACTGAAATTTGAGCTCGCTAATTTTATATCGAACTCAGGTTATTACATATTAAAATTGCTTCAATATAAGTCGTTTCAATTACATGTTTCGAAGCACCATAGCGGTGCTATGGTTCATCTCACCAAGTCCTTCTATTATTGCATTTTCAACCTTCATAACGAAGTTCTAATACATAATCCGGGTTTAACTGCAAGGAATTCTTCAATATTGCTTAAAATTGTTTGCACCTAAAAAGTTGAACAGATATCTGAAAGTGTGTTTTTCTGCAAGCCCCACATAGTATTAAGATTGAATATAAATAACTGATACCCTATAATTTTAGCTAAGTATTTCTTGATTTCACCCCATTTGGTTTTGTAACTTTTACATTGCGTATATTGGGTTTGGTCATCTGCTATGATCTTTATTAGAACTTGGGGCAATGAAAAAGATTAGAAGAATATTCTCTGATATATTGACCCGGAAAAATCGATTTGTATGGGTAGTATCGAGTATTATCCTTGTTGGTGCATTTTTACCAAAAAGCAACACAAATATTTCTGCAAATTTGTATTGCCAGACCTTATCTAAGGAATATGTAACCATCCTTCGTCATGAAATCACCACCAAAGATGCTAGAAAAGTTTTATTCAATTTATGGGAAACACACGGCATGTCAAAACCCGTTGCAATGACAAGTGCAAGCACAACAAAGGCTGCACCAAAAGCTGAATTTGGGTCAAACACCATATCAGGTACTGCTCCGTTAACAGTGGAATTTATGGATCTATCTACCCATAACCCAGAAAGGTGGTTGTGGGACTTTGGCGATGGAACTCAATCGAATGTTGCCAATCCAGTCCATATTTACGATTCACCTGGCATATTTACGGTATCCTTACAAGTTTCCAATGCATATGGAACATCAACAAACACAAAACCAGATTATATAACTGTTAAAGAAGATAGTTCAAACTTTAAAAAGAATGAATTAGAAAACATAATAGCTGAATTGTCGATAGAGAGCTACCCAAATCCTTTTACTGATATTGTACATATTAAAGTTTTTTCAATAGATGAAGGATATGGTAATGTAGAAATATATAATAGCCATGGACAGGTTGTCGAAAGGTTGAAAAATCAAAAATTGGAGTCTGGAGCAAATATCATCATCTGGTATACGTCTGAAATTGAAGCTGGAATATATTACTGCAAATTAAACTTTAACAATGAAACAGCTGTAATATCATTGCTTAAAATCCAATGAACTAATTAGAGTGCGCAAAAATAACTTTTGATCTGATTTTTTAATGAGGGACAAAATTTAACAAAGTAGCTATTATACAGCTGGCAATTGAACCAGGAATTGTGTTCCTTCATCCTCTTTACTAATTACCTCAATACTTCCAAAATTTTTACCAACAAATTCTTTGACCACAACCAAACCTAATCCTGTTCCTTTTTCATTATCAGTTCCAAACCTTATATTCTTCTTCTCAAGACTAAAAATTCCAGGCAGCATATCGTCAGGCATCCCTATTCCAGTATCAGAAACCTCTATCTGAACATTTTCACCAATATGGCTTGCATTTAATTTTACTTTCCCCTGGCTTGGAGTAAATTTCACTGCATTTGAAACCAAATTACGCAATATTGCCTTAAACATCTGAAGATCTGCCCTAACCCATAGGCTTTCATCACATTCTATATCAATGGAAATCTCTTTTTGGAAAGCCTGGTGATCTAGTAGGCTCTTTGTTTCAATAAATACTTTGCTTACTTGCACTTTTTCTGGAACAACCTTAATATTCTCCAACTGGGAGCTGGACCATTCAAGTAAATTTTCAACCAATTTTCTAAGATCATTGACAGAATTATGTACCTGGATCAAATACTTTCTTTTTTTGGGATCATCTACTTTGTCAAAATTCTTTAGCATAAGTCCTACAAAGCCATCAAGAGCAGTAACCGGATTTTTCAAATCATGGGAAATGATAGAGAAAAACTTGTTTTTTTGGGCATTTAAAGTCCTTTGTTGTTTTTCTGCATATTCTAACAAACTAATATTTTGCCGGATAAACACAGAATAAGTAATTGCAAAAACACTGAGTACTCCTCCGGCAAAACATATATTTGCTATTCCCGACAACGTTATAAACAACTGTGGCAATTCATATTTTGGACCCAGGTGTAAAGCATAGTAATACGTAATACTATAGAGGGCAGTAACCATAATGGCAAATAATGCCCTGTATAAGACTTTGATTTTATAGATAAAGAATATCAGGAAATAGACAAGAACTATATAAATATGGAAATTAGCTTCCCAACCTACATAAAAAAGACTTAGCACTCCATGGAACACAGCTTCGGAGACTCCAATAGTAGCAGCAATTGCCAATCTGCCCCTTCTGTTTAAAAGAAATGAAACACTATAAAGCATTGGGGAAAAATAATTGGCTATTTGCATCTCAACTACCCCAAGATTTATAAATGCGAAAAGGAAAAATAGATGCACAATACCTGCAAAAATATAAACGATGTTTAGGGAGAACTGAAGGTTTTTATCATTTTCAGGAACAAAAAATTTATATTTGGAGAGCTTATTCATAATCTGGTCGATTGGGTCTATGCTATTAAGCTGATTTGTAGCCTTTAACTATTTTTTATGTCAAAATTACTTTTTCAGCCACAATAATACATAAATTAAAAATTATTTTAAAACAACCCAATTATTGGTTTTCAGTATTGATCAAATGAACAGGCAATTATTCATTATTCACATTCTATTATCCGTTGTTTCAGCACCATCATATTGTCAATGGAATAAGGTCCTTGAGCAAAATGAGATTAAAGTATTTACAAAAGCCCCGGACAGCAATATGTTTCATTACAAATCAATTGGGATAATAAATACTCATAGAGATAGTTTATATCATTTCCTTACAAATTTCACCTATTATCCGAATTGGGTGAATTATTGCTCTGAAATAAAAGTAATTGATTCAATTCCAAATAAAGATTATCATTATTATTGTTATTTTGATGTACCCTGGCCGGCAAGAAACCGGTATGCGATTGTGCATCTTACTATTCAATGGGCAGCAGACAGCAGCAAAATTACAGTAAATACAAAGGCTTCATCCCTGGATATTGATACAAAACCTTTGGCTCTCAAGGTCACTGAATTCAAAGAACAATTCATTATAGAAACACTGGACCAGAACCAAGTCCGTTTTACAATGCAGGGCAGCTATAACCCGGGAGGGGCAATCCCCTTAAAACTTATCACTAAAATGTTAAAATGGGGACCGTATGATACAATGATCAAAATAAGGTCTTATGTTGAATAACCAGCATAGTCATGGATGAATCCCTGAACAAATTGAATCCTGTTATTTTCATTGCCCAAATGGCAACCATTTTGTCCTGTTAAGCATCAAAAAATATGCCTGCCTTGTAAATTGATTGGCAGTAAATTAATGCACACATTCTTTTTTTTACTATTTTTAAATACCAAACAAAACCATGAAGAATTTTTTGCATATTATAACAATTTATTTGTTTGTTACCGGTATATCAGTTCCCATTTATGCTCAGGTTAACAATTGTGCAAACCTCAATTTCGCCAATGGTAATTTTGATAATTGGACCGGTTATACTTGGAAATATAGCTGGGAACATCCTGAAGTTAACTCCCTTCCTGTTGAAGGTTTGGTTTCTCCCAGGCATAAAATTATGACTGACATAACAGCCTATGATGAAAACACAAATTTTCAATTAAAAAAGATCCCCTATGGCTACCAGTATTCTGCCAGACTAGGTGATATTATTCCTGCAGGATGCAATACATTAAATCCTAGTTGCTGGAACCAAAGCCTTCGGTATGACATTGATGTTAGTGAGAGCAACAACCTTTTAATATTAAAATATGCCCTTGTCCTGGAATATGCTTCAGGACATGACAACTCAGCTGATATTTATGAACCCCGTTTCTATTTGACCCTTTTTGACTCCAATGGGGACACTATTGATGATTGTGCCAATTATATAGTGTATGCCTCTAATGAAAGTATCAATGGTTTTACATTTATAACCTCAGATGCCGGGGATCAAGTGATGTGGCGAGACTGGACTACTGTTGGCGTAGATCTTGATGCGTATAGAGGACAAACTGTCACTGTTGAATTTGTAACTGCTGATTGTGCCGAAACCTGTCACTTTGGATATGGATACTTTGTTGCTGAGTGTCAACCTCGTGACATCAGTGTCAAGGATTGTGGGGAGGATACAATAGCAGTATTAAAGGCTCCTCCAGGATTCGAAAGTTATACCTGGAGGGATGACTCAGACAAAACTATTGATACACTTCAGGTGATGATTCTGGAAGATTTTATGGAAGGCACAAAATACTCCTGTGATATGGTCTCTGAGACCGGTTGCGAACTTACACTAAGCTCAACCCCTTATAATTATAATCCTAAAGCTGCATTTGGAGATTCAATTGTTGACTGTATAACAAATGAAGTCCAGTTTATGGATTCGTCAACAACAAACAGAGGCAATCTGGTTTATCTCTGGGATTATCACGATGGAGAGTTTTCCTATGAAGGGAGTCATAAGTACGCCTTTGAAACATCAGGAATGCATTCTGTAACACTAGTTGTTATTAGTCCTGAATCTGGTTGTAGCGACACCCTTACAAAGGATGTTGAGTCCTTTGCAAAACCATTGGTGGGTATTTCTGGAGATTCTACTTACTGTCCGGGGGGCACAGCCACAATTGAGCCCTATGGAGCCTACCGGTATGAATGGAATACCGGCATAGATGTTGACTCTATGGTAATAGGGGCTCCTGGAGGAGATTTCTGGATGCTGGGCTATTCAAGCACAAACTGTATTTCTGACACTATAAAATGGTCTATCATCGAGGAACCTTATTGGGAAGTAAACATAACAGGTGATACAGTAGTGTGTGAAGGAGAACCAATTGAATTAACTGGTCAGGGTGCAGTATCCTATTTATGGAATACCGGTGACACATCCCAATCAATAACTGTTGACACCAATACAGTTCTGACAGTTCAGGGTATCAACAAGCGTGGATGTATTAAAAACGATATACAGGAAGTTTATTACTCTATGTTTCCAAAAGCTGAATTTACAATGTCTGATTCAGTTATTACCAATAGGGATAGCGATGTTTATTTCGAAACACTTCCTGAAGAGAGTGTCAGTTATACCTGGCAACTGGGAGACAGTTCCACAGAAAACAGGCTCTCTTTCTCACACTCATATAAGATATTGAGCAAAGACTTGTATTATACTGTTTTACTTTCCGCCACAAACAGTCTTGGTTGCCAGGCAGTATCAACAGATATAATTAACATTATTCCATTTGTCCCAAATATTTTCACGCCCAACAACGATGGAGTTAACGACAGGTTTATGGAAGGCTTATATGTTGAAGTTTTCGACCGGCACGGAGCCTTAATATTTAAAGGTTCAGAAGGCTGGGATGGCAACTACAGGGGTAGACCGGTAGATCCTGATACTTATTTCTATTTAGTGAAATATTCCAATAGGTTTGGGAAAGAAATATTAAAAAGAGGGTATTTAACTTTGGTTAAATAATTGGGGATATGCTAAAGATTTTGAAAAATACCATACTCATCTTCTTGCTTTCTCAAAGTATTTATACTTTTTCCCAAGCAGATTTTGGGATGTCTACATCGCTGTACAACAGGGCAAGCTATAACCCTGCTTTCATTGCCCGCACAGATTATTTCTATATTTTTTCTAATACCCGACAGCAATGGATTGGTTTTGAAGGTGCACCCAAAGTATATTATCTGCAAGCCTCAGAATATGTCCATAATTTACGGTCGGCTTTCGGAATATCCATGATGAATGACCAAATTGGGAGTTCCAGTGCTATAAATCCCCTGGCGACTTACGCTTATAGAATCCAAAGCAAGAATGGACATATTCTTTCATTTGGCATGTCAGGAGGGGCATTTTCCCGCACAATAAACGGAGGAGTGTATGATGCTGATGTAATCAATGATCCAACTATCGACTATTCAATTGAAAATGTAACACATCCCGATGCCAATGCCGGTATGGAATTTCAAACCTCAAGATTTATTTTGGGGCTATCCTCCACACATTTGTTTTCGATTAACAAATCAGAAAATGATTTCCACAACACCAATCATAGGTATGGTTACCTAATTTATAAAAACAACAGTTTTAAAAATTTCTATTTTAAAGTTGGGGTTCAGGTCGTTAACAGAAACAATGTAACCATTTATGAAGGCAATACATTAATCAGGCTCAAACATGGCACAGGACTCATGAATGGACCAAAAGAAATATTCGATTTTGGACTTGCCTACCGTTCATCAAGGCAATTGGCACTTATATTAGGTTTATTACTGACACCTGACATAAGGGTGGCTTATGCATATGACCAAAGCTTTATTGAAAGTTATTACCAAAATACCACCCATGAAATTATGGTAGCATACAGGTTGTTTAATAAGGCGGCTTCTACTCGATTGTGTGGCAGGAAATAACTACTCTACGCCTCCTTTCCCCTTTTTATTGAAGTATTTCTCGTAATTCTCTTTGGAATATCTTTTAAGTAACTGCTCAACTTCAATCTTCATTGTTTCATCCTTTAATTTAAAGGAATATTCACGCTTTGGGGTTTTAAAAACAAACAAATTGGAGTTGTTCTTTTCAAATGCCATATATATAATGTCACTCCAGGGCATAATTTTTTTGTCGCCCAGCCCTTCACTACTAATCAGCAATGTAACACCAGGACGTAATATAAAACTAACATTGACAGTAATACCAAAGGAGACCCAAAAAAGGAGCTCGTAAACATTCTCAAATGCAATATATTTTATAATTCCAACTGCAATAGCTACTACTCCAATCAAAATGCCCAATCCATCAACACTTTTTAACAGTTTTAGCCTGATTTGGACAATATCTCCTGTTTTTATCTTCTTTATCAACCGGAAATACTCCTTGAAATTTATAAACAAGCTCGCTAAGAATATTATTGTTAATGCTACAAAAACGGTATTCATGGATGATATTATATTATTTAAATAAAAAGTTTACCTTCCAAAAATAATAATATTCCTGTTTAAAAATATTCTTTTAGGACTCTGGGAAATACGCATTAGTAAATTCTTCCTAACCTTTTGTAATAAATACCTGTACTTGATACAATTAGGGTTTCTTCTTGATCTCAGACCTGCATAAAACTAAATATGCTAGTTTAATGGTTTCAAATTCAACAGTAAAATCCTCATTATAACTATAATGTTGAGCAAAGGATTTATAATAGTTATTACGCTTTATTGATTTTGAACAATGAGTATAAAAGTGTTGTGCCCCCTCATTAACCCGAAAAATGCATTAGAAAATCTATTAAATATTGAAATTGCTTCAATATAAGTCGTTTCACTTACTTGTTTCGGTTAATTATACTCACTTTATTTTTATTGCATTCATGAACTCCCTATGGTTGGATCACCATAGCGGTGCTATGATTTATCTCCCCAAGTCCTTCTATTTTTATATTTATAACCTTCATAACGAAGTTCTAATATATAATCCGGATTAATAGTTTATTAAGGTTTATAAGGCTAAAACCTTTCCTGAATTAGAAACATTCGTCAATTAAGAATAAAATATTCTAATTGATCGGAGAAGAAGAAAGTTTATCTTCCACAACTTTCTTTTAGCCTTATTATCCTCTTGAACATTGGAAGTTAATGAAGATTAACCAACTGTTTCGGCAACCAATTGGTCATTCCCATAAAAGAAACATACTTTAAATCCACTCGAGGAAACATTGCCCATAAGTTCGGCTGCACCTCTTTCATTTAACCCTTTTGCTATATTGAGAATCCTGTTTTCAAGGCTAGTGGTCAATTTGTTAAAATCTGTATTAATAAAAAAATTAATCCTGCCACTAAAGTTGGTTACATCTTTTATGCCATTAACAATAATCTGTTGAAAAGCTGTTTGAATATTATTAAGCACTCCTTCTTCTGTTAGGTGCCCAACTTTTGCATTATAGGTTACCTTTCCTTTGTCATCGTTTTCCCCAGTTACTTCCAAAAAGCTCTCCTCTGTTTTCACAACAGCAGAGTAAGAGGTTGTTCCAATCATCTGGATTACTCCCCGAACAACATAAAAAAGGGTGTTGGCTAAAGGATAAGTAGATGCATTATTGTATTGGTTAACAACTGCATTATACAAATTAGCTTCACCTTTGCCTTTGGCAATAGCTGCAAAAAAACCTATGATAGGAATACCAATCACAAGGGATTCTGAGCCAAGTTCATGGCTGACTTTTTCTAAAAAAGGTTTATCCAGAATTTTTTCTGCGGCATATTTATGCTGGCATAGGGCTATCTTAAACCCCTCAACTTCCTGGATATCCATATCAACCTTAATGCCATTTAAATTCTTAATAGCTTTATTTCTTAAAGCCTGGTCAGCATTTTCCCCTTTTGATAAGGCAAAGGTTGTAGTATCGCCATTATCTTCACCCAAAAGGATAAAAGGACTTTTACTGGCAGGAAAAATTTCTTCGGTATACAAGCCCTTTGCTTTTTGGTCTTGTAGTTCCTGAAAGTTTCTTAAAATGGGAAGAATATTGTACATAATCCGTTGTTATCTATATAAAGGTAACAAGAAAGTAGAAACTTACTATAAGACTAGAACTTGATGTTCTCAAAAAAACATGTCTGTATAAGGGAAAATGGGGTGCCCCTAATTAATTAGCTCCATCTCTTCCTTAAGCTTTCTTTTAAAGTAGAAATAAAAGAGTGCATAAAGAAATATTCCAAAACTGAAATATATAAATGCATTTCCATAAACATTTTTCTTTCCTAATATCTTATTCAGCTTGCTTTCATCCAGGAAGGATTTAACCAAAAACACAAAATAAAAAACAATAAAGAGCAATTGATTAACTACCATGATAACCATCAAAAAGGTTGGCATCTTAGTAAATATTGATGCTATCAGCCAGGAAAAAATTGATAACCCATAGAGTATAAATGCCATTCGGGAATTTTGCTGAAAAGATTTATACCATCCTTCAGCCTTTTTATATTTGATATTTTCAAAATTTCCGGTAAGTTTTAGGTGCATGTCATCAATGCCTCTTTCTTTCAGTATTTGCAGGGCTAAATTTCTTGTTTCTTCTTTGTACCGGTATTGCTTGTAGTTTTTTACTACCTCTATTAATTTGTTGTTATCAAGTGTCAAGAGTTTGTCAGCTAGTTCTGCCATAACATTGTTTATTTATTGCCAATAACAAGTTTAACGATTTAGATATTGAAACGTTTCAATTTGAGGCTTTTATTATCTTTTGCTTATCATTTAATGTATAAATGATTATGAATTACAACAGCTGCAATCGGACCGGGTATCAAAGGGTATTGTCTCACTGATTAAATCAGCCGGCTAAACTATTAAATGCTTGATAGACCAAAAGTGAAGGCCAAACAACAGCTTTAAAAAAGCCCAAAACGCCCATCCAAAAACTTGTGGCCTTGCCAAAAAAGAAAACTGCCGCTCCAATAAAGCCCATTACATAGACTATTCCAGCAGGGGCAGGTGTTTGTTTTTTGTCTATCATAGTATTGAATTTAAGTGTTTATAGAGCAAGATAAAGATTAAACCATTCCTATCAAAATAGTAATATTAAAACCAAAAAGAGGGTGTGCTAAAGTCTATAACCCCTTGTTTATCACATTGATAGAAGTCGAAATATATTGATTATCAGCCATGGTAATTCTTCGACTCCACTCAAGATGATTTGGAATGGACTTTTTGGACATCTTCTTTTATTTAGTCAAACCCGAAATATGCATTAGAAAATCTATTACATATTGAAATTGCTTCAATATAGGTCGTTTCACTTACTAGTTTCGATTATTCATACTCACTTATTTTTATTGCATTCATGAACTCCCTATGGTCGGTTCACAATAGCGATGCTATGATTCATCTCACCAAGTCCTTCTATTTTTGCACTTTCAACCTTCATAACGAAGTTCTAATACATAATCCGGATTAAACCAATGCTTTATTCAGTTTTTGCTTCAGGATAAAGTACAACTCTTATATACTCATCCAGGTTAAAATATTTTTTGGCAACACGCTGTAATTCCTTGCTACTGATTTCATTCATCTTCTCAAAAGAAGAAATTTCTTCCAGTTCTGTATCATACATAAAATGATTTTTAATGGCGCCTAACCAAAACTTATTTTCTTTCAGCTGGGTTTCTTTTTCTCGTTTGTAGATTTCCTTTGCTTTGGAGATATCTTCATCCTTCACACCATTTTCCTGGATGTCCTTTATTTCATGTATGGCAGCAAATACCAGACTATCGACATTATCAGGAGAACATGGAATAGTAATTGATAAGTTAACTCTCTCATAAGGTACTTTGTACATACCAGCCCTTGCTCCTACTCCATATACGCCACTCATTTCCTCCCTCAGGACTTCAATATATCGCCTGCTTAAATGTTTCGCCAACTGCGAAATTAAGAAGGCATCTTTTTCATTATACTTAGCTTCGGTATCGAAAGAAAGAATAGCCAATGATTTTTGGTCCTGGCCTTTATAGACTTTTTCATCCACCATTCCTTTAGGTGGCCTGATACCTAAGTCCTTGTAGTTTTGATGTCTTTCTATTGAAGGCAAGGCCCCAAGATATTGCTCAATAAGCGGTTTAGCTTTTTCGATATCAAAAGCACCTACAATTACTACCGTAAATTCAGATGCATCAGCAAAGCGTTCAATGTATATTTCTGTTGACCTGTTAAAGTCAATTTTATCCCAATCACTTTCATCAGGAAGATAATTGCCCCGGGGATGATTTTGGGCTTTTATCCGGTTATATTTATCATAAAAAAAGTTGGTAGGCTCCTGGCCTAAATTTTTAAAATAGCTTTTATATTTGCTGATGTAAGATTGAAAAGCTTCCTCATCTACTCTTGGCGTTGTCATCCTTAGGTAGACCAATTGTAACATGGTTTCAAAATCTCCAGCCCTACAACTTCCTGATATATTTTGAGTTGTCTCACCTATAGAAGTAGCTGCATTTGCAGATTTACCTGCAAGAATTTTAGACAAATCAGTTCGTGAAAATTCTCCTACGCCTGATTCCTGCATAATACCATCTGCATGAGATGCGGAGTAAAAGTCTTCATCAGGATAAACAGATGAGCCTCCCCAGGCAAATCCTGTCAGAAGAATTTCATCGTTTTTAAAATCTGTTGGTTTCAAAATTACCTTCATTCCATTGGAAAGGACCAGTTCTTTAGCTTCAATTTCCTCAATATCCTTTTCTGATTTAATTTTACCTGCTTTAGGCTTTTCTGTCAATAAATTAGAACTAGCAATTTCATCAACATAGGGTTCAATATTTTTTTGGTATGCTTCGGAAGCAATAGCCCGGATTCTTTCTTCTTCAGGAAATTGAAGGTCTTCACGCTCAGGACCTGTAAGAACTACAATGTTATTTTCTTCCTTAATTAACGCTGTTGCAAGAGCATTAATATCTTCAATTTTTATATTATCTATGTTTTCTTTCAAGATAGTATATTCCCATGTTATTCCTGGTATAGGTTCATTGGTCAGAAAATTTCTTACATATTCACCTGCCAATCCATTAGACTCTGTTTTATCCCTTTCGTTATATGCTTTCTCCATACTTTTCAGCAAATCCAGCTTATACCTGTCAAGTTCTCCTTCTGTAAAACCATGACGTGCGATCCTAAGGTTCTCTTCCAAGAGAGTAGAAAGTCCCTTTTCCATTCCAGTCTCTGAGACAAGTGCATAGCCCTGTAATGCATTTTTTGAACGCGAAAATAAACTGCTGTAATAAAAACCTGCACCTAAAAAGGGTGGTTCCGCCTGCTCTGTCAACTCAGCAAGCCTCCTGTTTAACATACCAGTAACAAAGGAAAATTTTAAAGATTCCATATAGTCCTTGCCAGTTTCCTGAGCAAGTGTGTCGCTTTTATACATTAATCGTATAAGGGAGTAAGGAGCTTCTTTATCAGTTGCAATAGATATTAATGTTCCTTCATGGTCTGGAACCCCAAATTCAGCCCTATCCTTAGGTTCTGCCGGCATTTTCAGGTTACTGAAATGTTCCTTGATTTTTGCTTCTGCCAAATCAGGATCAATATCCCCAACAACAACCAAGGCCATTAAATCAGGTCTGTACCAATCTTTATAAAACCGCTTTAATGTTTCATAATCAAACGATTCTAAAATCTCCTTTTTCCCAATAGGCAGTCTTTCAGCATAATGCGACCCTGTAAATATTACAGGCAAATATTTATCTTGCATCCTTTGATTAGGTCCCTGTCCTAATCTCCATTCCTCTATTATAACACCCCTTTCTTTATCAATTTCTTCATTTTCGAATGAGACATTATGAGCCCAATCCTCCATAACCAGAAAACTTTTGTCGATAAGCACAGATGAATCTGAGGGTACTGTTAGCATATAAACCGTTTCGTCAAATGAAGTATACGCGTTTATCTCAGGACCAAACTTGATCCCCATTGATTCAAGGTATTTCACCAGTTCATTTTTTTCGAAATTCTTGGTTCCGTTAAAACACATATGCTCAACAAAATGGGCAAGCCCTTTCTGATCATCATCTTCCAGAATAGATCCGGCATTAACGGCCAATCTAAGCTCAAAACGTTTTTCTGGCCTCTTATTATACTTAATATAGTAAGTAAATCCATTATCAAGTTTACCTATCCTGACCGTTGAATCTACTGGTATTTTTTCGTTGATATCAATAGTCTGGGATTTGACAAATGGGCTTAATAAAAAGGCAAGTAAAAGTAGTAGGATGTTGTACGTTTTCATTTGAATAATTTTTGAATAGATTAATATAAAATATTCTGGTATGTTAAAGTAACACCAGTTAAAACTAGTCTCTGCAAGAATCGAGTTTACGAGCTCAGTGGAGCTAAAATACTATTTTTTTCGCTACACTTGCTTCAAAATTTATCATCCCGAAAGCAATAGGGATTTCATTTTATCAGCTTCGCAAGCTTCAAAAACGACCCCTTCTTTATCAGAGACAGAGTTTTCTTGCTCTAACTTTACTATTGTCGCTAAAATCCTGTTTAAAATCCGCTCTACAAATTTAATTTAGTTTACCCTTTTTACAAGTTATCAGAAGAATTATTGAAAAACCATGTATAGGCATTTGTTTTTTCTATAAATATTTTCATGTCAACATTGTTTTCAGTAAGATTCTTTTCCACTAATTCAGCATAAATAGTTGAGAATATATCCTCAACTAGAATAATAGCTACCTTCTCTATACCCAACTTATGGACTTTAGGAATAATATATTCACTTAACCACCTCATATCTCCAATAGAAACTACTCCTTGTTCACGAATATCGGAAAGAAAATATTTGACAAATTTGTTTGATGCTATATCCAAAGCCGTTAAAAATGTTTCTTTATATATCTCAGTGTTACTCTGCCGTTTCCAGGTCAATTCCAATGTGTTTTTTTTCTTGTCTAATGTTAATAAAGCAAAATCCGTATTTAATATAACTTTATTCATTTTTTTGTATTTTTATATAGTATTCTAAGCCTTACAATTTACAGTTTTGTTTTACTTTTACAAAATGAATGCTATGAAGTTTTTTGAAGGAGTATTGACAGAGGAGGAATTAAAAAGCACCTACAGGAAGTTGGTAAAAAAGCATCACCCTGATAAAGGAGGAAACACCGAATTAATGAAAATGATCAATTATGAATATGCCCGTTATTTAAAGGTGTTTCAATATAAACCAACTTCGTTGGAAAATGTAAAACCTGGTTGTACTATTTATGTAAACAACACCAGGTGTATAGTTACCAAGGTAGAACCCGATAGGTTCAAAGCCAGGTCGCTAAAGACTTTTCGTGAAACTTATTTTAGTAAATCAACGGGTTTTGCAGTTCTAAATTTTAAGTTCAGGGCTTCAATAACAAAAGTATAAATTAATACCACCCATTGGTTAAAATTGTTTTCACCATTTGCATATTAAAAGAGCATCGTCCCTCATAAATTTTGACAATTTGCCATCCCAGTAACCGATCCAACAACTTATCTATTACATATTTATCTTCAATCAATTGATTATACAACACCTTAAGATCAGCCAATTCAAAATCTTTCAATATCAATTGGTACCCGAAAATCTTAAAATGAATCATTTCCCTTAAATGAATGATTACTTTTTGAAAGACCTCTTCATGGTCGAAGGCCATGTCGGGCAGTTGATCAATAGCAAACCAGTCGGCCTCGCTGGCATCATCTCCGGCTTTCACCTGGTCCATATTTTTCACAAATCCTGCATATATTACAGAGACTGTCCATCCCCTAGGATCACGGCCAGGAGTTGAAGTTGTAAATATCTGTTCTAGTTGGACCCCTTCAATATGTGTTTCTTCTTTTAATTCCCTTTCAGCAGCAATCTCAGCTGTTTCACCCTCATCAACAAAGCCTCCAGGCAGTGCCCAATAACCTTCAAAAGGGTAATTCCTTCGTTTGATCAATAAAACTTGTAAAACAGTATCAGAAAACCTAAAAAGGACAATATCAGAAGTCAGTCCAGGCCTTGGGTAATCATAGGTATACGTACTCACTTTTTTATACTAAGATAGTCTAAAAGTTGGATGTTATTCGTTGACAATATAAATAAATAATTGCATACTACTAATTGTCAGATATATATTTCAAGTCACTAAAAATCAGGCAGGGTTGTATTTATTTCGATATTTCTTCCCTGAATTGTAAAGGTGGTAAGAATTTGCTCATTTCAGCAGTTACTTTCTCATTGATTACTTCGGAATAACAAATCATGTATTGCCATTGACTTTTGTTTAAATTATATTGAAAATATTCTTTCTTTTTATCTATAACAAAAGGTACCATATAAGTAATACCTGTATGCGTTTTTCGGTTTTTTACATTCGCAACTTTGTTTACCCTAATGTAATTAATAATAGTTTTATCTGCATCAATTATAGCTTCTCCACGACGGACCATATAAGAGTTAGATGAAAAATCCACCGAACCAATTACCAATATCATATCGTTCCATTTGTAAATACCTTCCCTGTTCACACTATCAAGACGGGCGATAACAGCCTGACCTGTCAGACTTGCCAACTCAGCAGAAAGCCCCTGCCGCTTGTTCCAGTCAGCAATGGCATTTGCAGCTACTACTTTTTGCATATTGAAAAAACCTGGGCCTAAACGGCAATCAACATCT
>JBNKPU010000179.1:0-16230 GCA_050295515.1 Bacteroidales bacterium
AAGTCCTTCTATTTTTGCATTTTCAACCTTCATAACGAAATTCTAATACATAATTCGGGTTTAATAATAAAAAAATACTGCTTGTAACGAACAATTTGAAATGCCTGCTGTTTTTACAATACTATTTAGAATACGTCTAAATAGTAAAATTGTATAACCAATAAAACTAAAATAAAATGGCATTTGAATTACCAAAATTAGATTATGCTTATAATGCATTGGAACCTCATATTGATGCACGCACAATGGAGATTCACCACACGAAGCACCACAATGCTTATACTACAAACCTGAATAACGCAATAGCAGGTACTGATCTTGAAAGTAGGACAATTGAAGATATCCTGGCTAACATTTCAAAAGCAAGTGTTGCTGTAAGAAATAATGGTGGAGGGTTTTACAACCACGGTCTTTTCTGGAAAGTGATGGGACCAAATGGTGGAGGAGCTCCAACAGGAGACCTTGCTGATGCAATAAATAAAGCATTTGGTTCTTTCGACAGCTTTAAAGAAGAATTCTCAAAAGCAGCTGCCACACGCTTTGGTTCAGGTTGGGCCTGGTTAGTAAAAACAGATGGCGGTTTAAAAGTTTCTTCAACACCAAACCAGGATAATCCATTGATGGATATAGCCGAGGTGAAAGGAACCCCTGTTTTGGGCATCGACGTTTGGGAACATGCCTATTATTTGAATTATCAAAACCGCCGTCCGGATTATATTTCAGCTTTTTGGAATGTAATTAACTGGGATCAGGTTGCTGAATATTTTAAAGGATAGTATTATTATTAGCCATAAGAATACATTTGTTGATAAGTTGCTCCCTACTTCTAGCTAAAGTAGGGAGTTTTTGTTTTTTTGTACCTAGAAAAAAAGAAAAAACAAGTCGGATATTTGATTGTTTATTGAACGGGCAGCATTTTTTTATTACATTTAGTCAAACCAAAAAATAACGATATGGCTCTTGAAACATTTGGTAGCATTATAAAAGAGGAAAACTTAAGAACTGTTAATGATGGCATTATTCCAAACACCCTGGTCCTAGAGAATCAGGATCCTTTTCCAGGTTATTATGGTGCAGTTCCTACCGATAAGGTTGCAGATTCCTTCTTTCTTATAATGACCAAGAAAGAATCGACCGAAAAGATATTAAGGCTTACTCATATTATCAGAAAAAATTCCAGTATAGATTTTGAAGGTAGTCCAGCAAGGATATGTATTTACAACGACACCTATTTTGGAATACGAATTAGGGGTCTAGATGATTTTAGCAAATTAGAAGAAATACAGGAATATTACCGCGACAATGGCATTCAATATATGAAAAAGAAAAAAGTTGATGCCATAGCTGTTATCCAAATAAAAAAAATATTTGAAGTTGAAAACCATAGTGAAAAGATACTTAAAGATGTAGTACGTGATATGTATTATCTGGTTATCGATGAACAATTGACATGGAGCCATTTCAGGACTATAACAGCTAAAGTTAAGAACAACCTGAATAATGCTACCTTCGATGCTGCCCTTGCAGTAATTTATGGTGCAGAGGTGTTAGACATGATCCGAATATTTAGTAAAGACCTTACTATGGATCACCTTAAAAATATCCATGAAAAATACCTGGAGTTTATTGAAAAGAATTGACCAATAACAATATCTATTTTCGAGAGGTAGCTACTGGCTACCTTTTTTTGCATAAAATACTGTCTTGGCATTGACAAACTCACGAATACCATGGATTGAGAGCTCCCTGCCATATCCTGATTTTTTTGTTCCTCCAAAAGGTAAACGTGGATCTGATTTGACAAGCGAATTGACAAAAACAGCACCATCTTCAATGAATGGTATAAGTTTTTCTGCCCGCTTAAAGTTGCCTGTAAATATAGTGGCACCTAGTCCAAAATTTGATTTATTGGACAGTTCGATAGCTTTTAATTCGCTGCTGGCTTTGATAATAGAAGCCACCGGTCCAAAAACTTCCTCGTCGAAGCAAGGCATGCCCGGAGTAACCTTGTCAAGTACTGTAGGTAAATAGAAGGTTCCATTTCTCTCTCCCCCAACCAATAGTTTTGCTCCCAAAGCCAATGAATTCTTAACCTGTTTTTCTACTTCCAGAGCTTGTGCCTCAGAAGATAAGGGCCCTAGATCAGTCTTTCCGTTCATCGGATCACCTACCATGAGTTTCTTGACAGCAGCAACAAATTTTTGGGTAAACTCATCCCTGATTTTGGGCAATAATATGAATCGCTTTGAAGCAATACAACTTTGTCCGCAATTCATCATTCGGGCATTTACAGCTTCTTGCACAGCTACATCTACATTTGCATCATCGAGAACAATAAAAGCATTGCTGCCCCCTAGTTCGAGCACCGTCTTTTTAATACACTTACCGGCCAACTGAGCCACCTGCGAACCAGCATATTCACTACCAGTAAGTGTAACAGCTTTAATACGGTCATCCTCAATAATTGGAGCCACACCCGACGAAGCAACCTGGATATTTTGCACCACGCCTTCAGGAAAGCCTGCATCTTTAAATAGTTGCTCTATACTAGTGGCACACCCTTGAACATTCGAGGCATGCTTTAATAGGGTTGTATTTCCAGCCATAGCTGTTGGAGCCAAAAAGCGGAATGCCTGCCAAAAAGGAAAATTCCAAGGCATTATGCCAAGAACAGGACCAATAGGCTCAAAAACAACTTTGCTCAAATGTGCATCGGTCGGAATAATTTCCTCTCGTAAATATTTTTCTCCATGCTCAGCATAATAGCGGCATACCCAGGCACACTTTAGAACCTCGGCAACAGATTCTTTTATGGGCTTACCCATTTCACCGGTAATAATTTTGGCAAATTGCTGTTGGTTTTTTTCTAATAATCCGGCAACTTTTAACAATAGTTTTGATCTCTTTTTGAAGGAACTCAACCGCCATTTTTTATAAGCAGTAGACGATTGTTCAAGCAAAACGTCGATCTGCTCCGTATTTAGTTGCTCGTATTTAGCGATTAAACTTCGAGTGTATGGATTATAACTTTTTAAACTCATGGCAGTAAAATAATTTTTTAAATTTAGTGAAAAGGATGAACCTCATCCACTCAACACTAAAGTAATTTTCAGATTTTGCCAACTAACACAGTTTTTGTATGTTTGGACATACAATGAAGGAGTTAACAGTCATATTTGGATGTACATGGAAGTTCGCACTAACCTTTCCAGTAGCTATTTATGGTATGAAATTTTCAATTTTCAAAACCCTGCTTTTTACAAATATTGGTGGAATTATTGGAGTCATATTTTTCACCTTCCTGTCGGATGGATTGATCAAGGTATGGAACAAACATATTAAACACCGTATCAGAGCAGGTAAATCCAATAAACCTGTTTTTACAAAAAAAAGACGGAATCTTATACGGATAAAAAGCAAATATGGACTTCCTGGAATAGTAATCCTAAATCCAATTCTATTATCCATACCTGTCAGCAGCTTTCTGGTCGTGAAATACTATGGACGTAAATTACAGTATGTCCTATGGCTTTGTATTGGTCAATTTACCTGGTCAATAGTTTATACTTTTGTCTATTTTTTCATTTATCAAAACTATATTTTGCAATAGCACCTTACTTAGATAAAGCTGAAACACCACTTAATCAACTAAATTAAAAACAGTTGCATATAGATATCATTTGTTTCAATCCCCCACTTGTACACTTTTGCAAAACAGTATTGTACAAAACATTGTTTTGTAAAAGCGTGCGAGCAGTAAATGTATCCATGGTAAGTCAAATGCATTGCATTGAACTACTCAATAAAAATGAATGCTTATTAACTTTTCAGATACTTTCTAAAATATTAAGCATTTTTCTTTAACCAATTAACTGCACCTTCAGCACTAGAACCATTTAATACTTTTAAACCATGAGGTCCGGCACTGGTGCTATATTGCGATATAGTTAAATTCGTAATAGCGTTATCAGAATTTATAGGCATAAAATATTTCACCCCAATGCGAGCAAAAGTTGGGAAAATATCTGTGTCTATAAATTCCTGGATTTCTTGGGAAAAAACACCTTTCGCTTTGTGAGAATCAACTATCCAAGCTTTAACACCATTTTCTTTCCCATAATTAACTCCTTTCACTAAAACAGCCTCTTTAAACTCTTCTAATGAAATATTATAAGTTGTCCAAGTATCAATTACTGCTTTTGATTCAGATTCCCACTCGCACAACAATTTGTTTGGAATTTCATGAATTTTGGTTCTCATAACACTAGGTTTTGATTTCCCTTACTCATATGGCTTTTCAGGTACGCCCCGTTTTTTAAGTTTGGTTTCTGGACTCCACTTATATTAAATTTAAGAAGAATCGATGAATAAAAAAAATCCCAAATCGCTTGTTTTTGCAAAGCATGCGGCAACTAACTTCAAATTCTAATACTTGCCCTTTCCAACAAAACCAAACCTTTATCAGAAAGGTACAAAGTCCAGAGTTCTGAAGGCTAATATTTAATAACAACTGTTACTGGCAGGATAGATTTGTTTCTAAAGCCAGTCTACAAGTATTTTTTGATAGATAGGTTATTCAGGAGGCACAGGCGAACTAAAAATTATAATGATAAAAAGAAGTACACTTTGCAAAAGCGCAGGAGTGGATTTACAAATAATCTACTCTTGGAGGAGTAAAAACATCTATGACTTCTCCTCCAATAATTACTTCCCATGAATGCTCAACATTTTCCGGAATACAATAACTGTCTCCACATTTTAATCTATCAGTTATCTGTCCGTAGTGAATTAAATATTCTCCAGAGATAACATATCCACTTTGTTCATTTGGATGATTGTGAGCCGGTACTTTTTCACCGTTTTTATAATTCATTTTAGTGACCATTGATTTATCACCAGTCGCTAAAACCTCAAAACTTACTCCTTTAAATACTCTATGTTTAGAATCTTTTGATTTTACAATCATTTTAGTATGCTTTTTAACCGAAAATATAACCCATATATCAGACTTCATGTACAAAGGCAAACTATTGCTTTGAGAATTCAATTTCCTTTATTATCTGGTTGGCTCCAGCCAGAATCCCCATTCCATTCTCTACATTGGTGTAGACGCTAACTTTTTCTGCCAGAAAATCGTCTTGGGCATAACTTGCTCTTGCCAAGCTCAACTGGTGTTTGTAAAATTCTTCGCTTATTGTTGCAAACATAAGATAATATATTGCACTATCGCCAGATTGGTTAAAAGAGTAGTCATAAACGGCTATATCATAATTTGTTACCCCTTCTGGCTTCTCAAAAAACAACTCATTCCCGGAATAATAATACCCATCGTCAAGGACTTCTTCAAGGTAATAATCATTCTTTACCAGTTTTAAACTTTTTTCATAGGTAAGAAGGTCTATATAACTTTTTCCAACCCAGTATTCATATACATAAGTTCCTAAATCTTCATTGAAATACCCTGAGTATAAAGTGTCAACTTTATATAATGAAACTATGAAATATTCTTTTTGCGATCTACTGGTGCTCAAATTCATAACTAACTTTAAGGTTCGATTAGATCCGCAACTTGGGCAATTGGGGCTTGGACTAAAGCTAATGGATGTGTCGATAGATACCAGAGTTGTTTTATAAGGAATAGTTAACGATGAACTAACAGTAGAAAAACCATCACTGCTTACTGTAAATTCATATGTTTCCCCTTCAACAAACCTTTTTTCCTTTAAGGAATAATACCCTCCCGAGTCATATTGAAAGGAAAAAGTGGAGTTGTTTCTATCTGTCATGGATACAGTTGCATTTTCAAGAATCACCTGCTCATTTTCACTATCCAGTATGCCAATACTTTTGGAAACATTTAGGAGTCCTGTTGAGTCGGCATAAATAAGCCCATTTAAAACAATTTCATTTTTGAAATCGCCCAAATCTTCAAGGATCAGATCCTTCTTGCACGATGCAATTGTAATTACCATTACTATTGCTATTACTATCTTAAATAAATTCTTCATCTGTATAAGTTTTTCTTTAGTCTTGGAACTCACATAGCTTTCAGGTCAATATGGTCCATTAAGTATAAAAAAGTGATTATGGTATTTTATCAAAATTAATCGTCCATCTGAAATAGGGTACAAAAACCAAAATGCTAAGCTGTTGCATTTTAACTTCCTGTTCTCCGGTAAATGGATCATAATTGACAGCTCGCATAATCATGAAAGGATTCTTTTGGAAATACGTATTATATGTACCAAAACTCCATGTCCGTTCACGTTGTTTCTTTATCTTTTTATAATTGAAGTTTATATCTAAACGGTGATAATTGGGCATTCGGTAATTATTACGGTTACCAATTGCTTCAGTAAATCTTTCGTTTGGATAAAACATGTCCTGTGAATTACTGCCCAACTCGTTAATACTAATAAACTTGCCTTCACCAAGTGTAAAAGGGTAACCAGTACCAAAGACCCAGTCTGCTCCAAAATTCCATTTTTCATTGATTTTATGATCTACTACAATATTAAACTGGTGTCTTCGGTCGTACCTATAAGGAAATACTTGCCCGTCACCAACATCATCGAATCGACGGTTTGCCCAGGATAGAGTATAACTGATCCATCCTGTGGTTTTACCTGCGCTTTTTCTGGCATAAAATTCAGCACCATAGCTTTCTCCATACCCCTGGGTCAAAGCTTTAGTAAAATCGCCCTGCATATTAAAAATGCCGGCACCTTCTTTATACTCAGTTACGTTGAACATTTCTTTATAAAAACCTTCCAGCGAAAACAAGTATTTGTTATTTAAAGCATAAGTGAATCCACCGGCAGTCTGCCACGATTTTTGTGGTTTAAGATCTCCCTCAACTGGTATCCATAAATCTGTAGGCAACGAAATACTGTTACTGGTCAACAGCATTAAGTATTGCTTCATGGTTATATACGACATTTTAAAGGATAAATCGTTGGTGATCATATAACGTGCCGACAAACGAGGTTCAAAAGATTGGTAAAAATTGTTGTCTACACTAAAATTGGAATAATGCAAGCCAAGGTTAAACTTGAGCCTATCCCCCATTTTATATTCATCTTCTATATATGCATGGGTCTCAACAGAGGGTATATTACGTGTTCCAATTGCAGTATCTGTAGTTTCAATGCCAGATTCCTGGTTATATTCATCTTGGGTTGCGAATACACCTGGTGAAAAAAGATGCAAGGTACTATTGCAACCAAAGCGTATATAATGATTTGTGTTGAGTACATAATCAACATCGTAGTTTAAACTAACATCTTGGATTTGTGAAAGATATTCGAAGTAATAAGAGTTTTTAACTTTACTTTCAATTGATGTGAATTCAGAATAATAATCATCAAATACCTTAAACTTGAAGCGGGTATATGTTAAGGTAAGGTTAGAAAACAAGTCGTTACGGATTAAATGGTTCCAACGTGCTGATGTGGTAAGATTACCCCAGTTTAAGCCTAATTTGTCTTTATAATATTCTTTAGCTCCATCATATCCCCAAGAATATTCATCATTAACAAAGAATTTATCGGCTCCTGAATAGGAGCTCAAATAAAAGCGGTTGTTTTCATTTAATTGGTGACTTATTTTGGCATTGAGGTCATAAAAGTAATAGCCGGACCAAATTTTCTGATCTGTCATGGCTTTACTGGCTATAATCTGAAACGGATATGTAAACAGGTCAAAATAGGTCCTGCGCCCTGACACCAAAAAAGTGGTCTTATCGTTAATAGGCCCGTCTACTGTAATCTTTGAGGCAAGCAAACCAATAGTGGCTTCACTTTTAACCTTTTCTTTATTGCCTTCTTTTAATCGAATATCAATTACCGATGAGAGCCTTCCACCATAACGGGCAGGAAAACCACCTTTATACATCGTAACCGAATTCAGGGCATCGCCATTGAATACCGAAAATATTCCGAATAAATGGTTTACATTATAAACCGGAACGCCATCAAGAAGTATGAGGTTTTGGTCTGCACTGCCACCACGCACATACAAACCGCTTGTACCTTCGGTACCGCCCTGTACGCCTGGCATAAGCTGCAAGCCTTTTATTACATCGGTTTCTCCCAGTAATACCGGAAGATTTTTGATTGATTTTATAGGCAATTCAACCATACTGGTTTGGGTGCTCATTACCTTTTCCCGGGGTGCATTATTGGTAATTACAACTTCATCGATAGCCAGTGAAGGTTCCAAGGAAATATCCAATCTAAGATCATCTGATAAATCAATGATCTGTTTGTATGTGTTATACCCCAGATAAGAACATGTAATTTCAATTTCTCCTGCTTTTTGTTTCAGGCTATAAAAGCCATAATTATTTGTTATGGTGCCTTCAAAAGTTTTTGCATTAAACACACTTGCCGAAATCAGATGCTCGCCTGTGGTTGCATCGGTAATTGTACCGCTAACGGTATACACTTGAGCATGCATACTATAAAATACAATGTTGGAGAATAAAATAAAAATAAAATTTTTCATTACTTCTTGCTATTGAGAGTTTATAAAATCTTAGTTTTCTTACTATTGATATACCTGTTTACTAAAAATCATTTTAGCTATCATTAACTCTGTTATATAAAATCTGCTTATTGAAAACCTGTTATTGGACCACCGCAAATATACCCTATCCTCTAACCAAAAATCTGCCCCTTGCTTTTTTATTGCTAAACAAATCCACAAACCAACCATTATTAAGGACTCTGCCAACAAACACTTGTAACGAGGAAAAAGTGACTTTATTATTTCTATACTAGAAAAATCTTCTTTGTTTCAATGTTTTTTTGGTCTCCCTGAAAACTATAAAATAGTTTTCAGCTCTAATGACATTACTTTATTTATTTGGTTGCATGTCATTAATGCTATTTTTTGATTAATCCAATAACATAATTTAACACCTTATGCTTTATACCGGTAAAATATTAAAACCTTAACCACGTTATATTAAAAATCTGAATGTTTTTATTCGGTTGAGGATAGAAGAACATCATACAAATGAAATGCAGCAATCTATTAAGCACAGGAGATTGCAAGGCTGTGCTCAAAATAACGTTAGTCTTTCGAATTTTAGTATACATCTTAATTTACTGATTCATGCAAAAGAACAAAACCTTGTTGGCTGTCCCAATTCTGGCGGCCATGTTTTCTTTCTTGTTTTATAAACAAGCTCTAGGAGTAAACCTCCTTATTTTTGAGGCTATCACAATTGCCTTTCTGTTATTGGTTAAAAAAGACAAGATTAAAAGCCTAACTTCCTGGACAGTGTTATCAGGCACAATGCTGTCTGCCACAATGGCCATGATCAATTACTCAACCATTAGTATTGTTGTCAATATCATCTCTTTTTTTATCCTGGTAGGCGTATTGATTTACCCCGAAACCAAATCAATGCTTACCTCCATAGGACTAACCTCTTATACAATCATTCATTCGTTCGATAATTTGGGCGACACTATAAAGGACTCCAAAATCAATCCACTTGCGGTACGTAAACTCTGGAGGGCAATAAAAATTATTATCATACCTGTTTTAATCATTTTGCTGTTTATCCTGCTTTACAAATTTGCGAATCCTATTTTTGAGGAATATTTAAAAAGAACAACGGATTTTTTGAACAACCACCTGTTCAAATTCTTCCACACTATAAATTTTGGGCTGGTATTTCATTACCTGTCAGGATTGGCAATATATGCCATTATCCTGTTTCATGTACAAAACAAATATCTAATCAAAACAGATCAGCTTTCCTCTGATTTTATCAAAAGAAGAAGAAAGAACAATGGAACATCTGCACACAAGCCTATCGCTTTGAAAAACGAACTCAAAGCTGGCATTTTCTTGTTGGCAGCCCTAAACCTGCTCATACTGACAGTTAACAGCATTGATATTTACTGGGTATGGTTTAATTTTGAATGGGACAACAACTACCTCAAGCAGTTTGTCCATGAAGGAACCTACCTGCTTATTGTAGCAGTACTTATTTCAATGGCCATTTGCCTTTACTTTTTCAGGGGCAACCTAAATTTCTATGCCAAGAACAGAAATTTAAAACTCCTGGGCTATATCTGGCTCGTACAAAATGCCATCATGGTAATTTCAGTTGCCCTTCGCAATTTGAGGTATATTGAATATTATGCACTGGCGTATAAACGCATTGGGGTAATCTTCTTCCTGATTGCTACACTCTATGGTATATATACAGTAATTTTTAAAATCAGGAACCAAAACTCTACGTTCTTTCTGTTTAGGAGAAACACCCTGGCCATTTACATTTTGTTTATTGTAATGACTTTCTTTAATTGGGATACCCTAATAGCCCGGTACAATTTTAAGCACTATGAAAAATCATACGTCCACCTCTCCTATTTATCGGGTTTATCTGACAGGGCATTGCCCTATCTCGATCAATCACTGAAAAACCTGGAAACCATAAACCAAAAACAACAAGAGTTATTCTCCTTTATCCCCAGGGAAATGTTCTACACTGCTTATTTTGATGTGATAGCTGAAAGAAAACTCAAGTTTAAAAACAAGTGGGAAAACAAAACCTGGAAATCGTGGAACCTTGCTGAACAAAGGGCATATAATCAAATGAAAGAATAAAGTCGAAGCTTTTTATTTACAAGGTTTTTATACCATGCCCCTCTGGTTCTAATACATATATAACCCAGGGGGCAATATTCATTTCATTGATATAATCAATGCCATCATCCAGGTTGCCCAGGGGATGAATTTCATCTTTAACAATAAACCTCCCCTTTTTAAAGGCATACAAATAGTCATCGTTGTACCAGATAATATCCTCAACCGGTCGTTTATCTTCCACATCTTTCATGATTATCTTAACCCTATCACCGCTCTGGGAATGTTTATTCTCAGGAAAAGGCTGGTTTGAAAAAGAAGCCCATTCATACCAGTATATTTCAGGATTTGAATCCAGCATTATTAGTTTGCCCTCCTCAACCAGAAGCCTATGGAGTTGCTTGATCAACTGAATACGTTTATCGAAATAACTAATATTGTCAAAGGTGAAAACAGAAAGGATCAGGTCAAAGGTTTTGTCCTTAAAGGGCAAAGGAGCCCCATCATCCACTAACCAATATTCACCATCAGGGTCCAGCTCCCTGGCTTTATCGATCATTGTTTCTGAGATGTCTAGTCCTATTGCATCATAGCCCAGTTTCTTAAGAAAGCGGGTAGACCGACCGGTACCGCACCCAAAGTCCAGGACCAAACCTTCTTTTTTACCCCATTTTTCAATTATTTGTGGGAGATCCCGGTAAGCCAAATAATATGTTCCGGGAAACTCAAGTGTAGCATAGGACTCTGCGCGGATATTATCCGCGTAGGCATTGATAACTTCATTCATGATTTTTATATTGTTATTTCTATTTTTTTGCATCACATAATAGAAAAAGGTTAAGACTAAGATTGAAATTGAGGTGCTGTTAGCCGTTAGTATGTAGCTAATGGCTAAGAGCAATTTTCTACATTTTATAAGGAATCAATGGCTTGCTTAAGTCTATGGAGTCCCTTTCCAATCTGATTCTCATCTAAATGAGCTATAGAAAGCCGAAAACATGTTTTATTTTTCTCCCGATAATAAAACTTGCTACCCGGTGTTATTGCAACTCCATTTGATAGGGCTGCTTCAACAAGTTGGTTTTCAGTTATAATCCCTTCCCTTAGTTCACCATAAACCAGATACCCTCCATTTGGATTTGTAAACTTTATCTTTTCACCAAAATCAAGCTTTTCAATGGTCGAAAGTGCTTTATGCATTCGCTTTCGATAAGTTTTGTGCAACCTTCGCAAGTGCGACTCATAATAGCCCTGACGGATAAACTCGTCAACTGCCACCTGGGCAAGATAATTGCCAGATAAGCTTACTGTACCCTTAATAGCAGTAAGGACTTTAGTCAGTTCGGTGTTGCTGGCTACCCAGGCCAGGCGCAATCCTGGAAATAAAACTTTTGAGAATGTACCCACATAGATTACCAGTCCTATTTTGTCCATAGACTTTAAAGGCAGAACAGCTTTCCCAAAATATTTCATTTCTTCTTCAAAGCCATCTTCAACAATTGGCACACTATAGCTTTCGCAAAGGGCAATTAGTTTTTCCCTGTGTTCCTGGGTAGTTGTAATTCCTGTTGGATTGTGAAAATTAGGCATGGTATAAACAAAAACCGGTTTGCTTTCCTTAATTTTTTCTTCAAGTAATTCAATAGAAACCCCTGTTTCGGTCATGGGTACGCCAATTACCTTTGCCCCACAATATGCGAACAAGGGATGTGCCATAGAATAGCCCGGTTCTTCCACAATTATCGTATCGCCAGGTTTAACCAAAGCCCGGCAGACCAGATCCAGTCCATTCTGAGCTCCATCGACTATAATTATTTCATCAGCTCTTATGGCTATACTGTGTTTCTGCATTTGTTTACAGATAGTTTCACGCAAGCCTTCATAACCTTGAGGTTTTCCGTACTGCAAACCTATAAAGGTCTTCTCCCTAAACACAGAATTTATTACCCTTTTAAACGGTTCGACAGGCATAATCCGGTTATCGGGTGATAAATCAAGAAAGCTGATTAGATCCGTTTGATCATAGACATCTTTAGTCTGGTATGCATCTCGTATCGTTTTGCTTTCCGAAGTCAACCGCTTATTCCACTGAATAGATTCACGCGATAGAGACCCCGTGTTTGTACTCAGGCTTCTCCTTTCCCTAACTGTTGAATACGAACCCGACCGGCTTTCTATATAGCCCTCTGCCCACAATTCTTCATAGGCTCTCATTACAGTTGTCCTATTTACTCCAAGCTGATCAGCCAGTTTTCGCGAAGATGGCACCTTATCCCCTACACGCAAAGTTTGGGCAGCTATCAAAGATTTAATCCCATCCATAACCTGCTTATAAATAGGCAGAGCATTGGTCCGGTCGATATTTAAAATGATCATATTGAATGTTTTTTCAAAGCTAAATGATTTTTTGGCGTATTGAAACATCCAATTAATATCTATTTTAAGCCATCCAATTAAACAAGCAAAAAAGTTTTAACCTATTTTACCGAGGAAGTAAAACAATATATAATTGGCACTTATCGTTATGTCGGAAACAGTTTGTCTTACCTGATCCAAACAACAAAAGACTAAGGATGTGCTTAATTTAAGAACGTTCAATCCAGATATTTACAATAAAAGATAATGGACTACTAGAAAAACGCAACTTACTATATTATATTTATAGTAACTAAACCACAATCATTCTAATGAAAAAAATAGTATTTGTATATGTGTTGGCTTTAATTCTCACCTCCTGTGAAAAACTAATTGAGCCTTTGCTGGAGGATGAATATTTCCCACTAGCTATTGGAAATTCATGGACCTTTGAACTTGCAGGGACCGATTCAGTAACACAGGTAAAAACCATCAGTGGCAAGGAATATTTCGATATTACAAGCTCTACAGGCTCTGTAGAAACATATACCCAAAAACGCAACAAAGTCTATCGAGCAAAGGATGACTCTCAAGAATTGATTTTTAATTTAGCCGCCAAGAAAAATGAAACCTGGGAATTTAATTCTGGAATGGTAAAAATGGTTAGCCGGAATGAAAGTGTGATCATTGGAGATACTGTAATTATAAATTGCCTTAGGTTTGATTTCTATAATCCTGACTTAGTAGACTATGGATACTCTATATGGTTAGCCCCAAACCTCGGTTTTGTGCAAAAGAATTGCCGCGAATGCTATGATGCATCATTTAAAACTTTAAAACTTCAAAAGGCGAAAATTGATGGCCATGTTATTGATCTTTAATAGACAAAAACAATAATTATATTACAAATTAAAATTGCAGAGAAACAATCACTTAAAATATCCAGGACCCATGAAAAACCTTACCATTCTAATTATACTGATTACCATTTCTATTATTACTATTCACGCACAGGACACTCCTGATAGTATCCTCATTAAAAAACAGACAGGAACTGTATTCATTCAAAATGGTAGGAATCTAACACCCAAACAACTTCTAAACATAACACAAGTAAATCCTGAAGCATTTAAGGAAATGCAAACAGCTAAAACAAACTATAATTTTGCCTTAGTTTTTGGCTCAGCCGGTGGCTTCATGGTTGGATATCCTCTTGGAACAGCCCTGGGTGGAGGAAACCCAAATTGGATACTTGCCGGTATTGGGGCAGGATTAATAATTGTTGCAATTCCTTTAGCAACTTCTTATACAAAACATGCTTCCAAAGCTGTTGGAATATACAATAGCGGTCTTAAAGAGGCTTCTGCCAACAAAATTGATTTACGTTTATGTCTTACAGGAAATGGCATTGGTCTAAGGGCAACTTTTTAATTTTGTTTCTGTAGATTTGTGTTTTATCAATTTTAAGACAATCAAACATCATGAGATACTTTCTGTTTTCACTGCTCTTTGTAATTTCAATATTTGCACAAGCCCAGGTCGAAATTCCTGATTCCATCAACAATTGCAAACTTATGCAAAAAGGTAACTATTCGTATTGTGTCGATCCTGCCACTTACAAAGCAAAATGGGTTGCCGCCCGAATGTACAAAAGGGATGTAGAAGCACAGAAATACTTGCCCCCCGATGTGGAATTCTTTCCCGAACTGGCAGAAGCAGGCAGCTTTGTATGGGCAAAACTTGAAAAGCAGGCTATGATGTGGACCATGGAATTCGACAGTCTGTTTGTTTTTACCGGTAAAAAAACCATACCCGGAGATTCGATAAACAGCCCCACAACTATCATGTACAAAGCTATACTTAAAGGCTGCCAAGGCGATGCCATTGGGTTTATTATCGATCCTTTCAAGGACAAAAAGGCCCTGAGGGAATATGCTGTTCCCATTGACCAGGTTGAGGCCCTTTCAGGAATGGATATATTCTCCAAACTCAATCCAGAGTTGCAGTCCATTATCGAATCAGAATTTAATGTAAAGTTCTGGCCATTTTCTTTTGAATAACCAGACAATGCCTAAAGAACCGAGAATAATCTGCAAGCCTGGTAAGATAGCCCTTTCATGTGCAAACCCAGGTTTCCAGTACTGCAGAAAGGTGCTTAATGTCGTTAATTAAAGAAACAATTCAATTCGATTTTATCTAAAAAAGCAAATGCCTCTTCTCATACGAATAAACCAGAGCAATTCTTGTCCATGAAATCCTGAAGCATTACTTTTGCAGCTTCAAAAAAACAGTGTGAACAAACAGATACTCAAACTTGCCCTCCCGTTTATTATTAGCAACATTACTGTGCCTTTGGTCAGTTCTGTCGACACAGCATTGATGGGCAATTTTGGTACAACCGCCAATTTGGGTGCCATTGGATTAGGCAGCGCCATATTCAATTTTTTGTATTGGAATTTTGCATTTATCCGTATGTCGGCTGTGGGCATGACCGCCCAGGAATATGGCAAAGAGAATTCTCATGAAATTGCAGCCCTCCTGGGCAGGTCAATATTTATAGCTCTTATCGGAGCAATTCTTCTATTGGTTTTACAAGTCCCTATTTGTAGGCTTACATTTATAATTACCAAAGGCGAAGCAGAAGTCGAAGCCTATGCACAGGCCTATTTCAACATCAGGATCTGGGCAGCACCAGCAACCATAGCACTAATGGCATTGACCGGATGGTTTATTGGGCTCCAGGATGCTAAAACACCTATGCTAATAGCTATTGTGGTTAACCTTACAAATATTGGCACTAGCTATTTCCTGGTTTCACACTACAAAATGGGGGCTGAAGGAGTTGCCCTGGGTACAGTTATTGGACAATATTCAGGACTGGCACTTGCCTTGTTTATCCTATTTTCAAAATATAAGAAGTACCTCGTTTTGCTAAAATTGGCTGAGGTCTTTCAATTCAAGCTGTACAAGCGGTTTTTTAATGTCAACATCGACATTTTCATCCGCACCTTTGCTGTTATTACTGTTTTGACCTGGTATAATTTTGTTTCTGCCGAGAAAGGCGAAACTATTTTGGGGATCAATGTTATTTTCCTGCAACTTGTTTATGCATTTTCGTTCTTTATTGATGGATTTGCCAATGCCGCCGAAGCACTTTCCGGCAGGTACTTTGGTGCAGCCCAAAAAGAAAACCTTAGAAAGGTAGTAAAGCATATTTTTGGCTGGGGTATAGGCATTGCGCTGATCTTTACTGTGGCCTATTTTTTTGCA
>JBNKPU010000180.1:0-13319 GCA_050295515.1 Bacteroidales bacterium
AAATATAGAACAAACCCACTATTATCCTTTTATAGTTTAACCCGGATTATGTATTAGAACTTCGTTATGAAGGTTGAAAATGCAAAAATAGAAGGACTTGGTGAGATGAACCATAGCACCGCTATGGTGCTTCGAAACAAGAAAGTGAAACGACTTATATTGAAGCAATTTCAATATGGAATAGATTTTCTAATGCATATTCCGGGTTTAAACACTATCAGAAAAGATAGGGTTGTTGGCAAACAATATATGGATATCCATGTTTTATATATACCTTAGGTTATCCCAGCAAAATAAAGAAATTTGAAGCAAAATTGACTTTTTTTTATTCTTTTCCAGAACATATCTTCTGACAGTAAGAGATTTTATGTTGTAGTAGATGCATGACTATTTAGCCATTTTATATTAGTAATACTGACTAAATTACAGACCTGTATTTTATTTTATTAGTCATGATTAAGTCTTAACTTTATAATTAATAATCAGTTCATAAGTACTTTATATTGAAAATTTACATCAAAAATATGGTATGTATACGCTGCCAAATGGTAGTTAAAAGTGAGCTGGATAAACTAGGTTTGCGCAGTGTGGATGTAAAAATTGGAGAGGCAAACATTATTGATAATATTTCAGCCGAAAAGCTTGAGCAGCTGGATATTGCATTGAGGAAATCAGGATTAGAACTTATGGGGAATAGAAAAAGTATCCTGGTAGAAAAAATTAAAAACGCTATTATTGACCTGGTCCATTATACTGATGATCAAATAAAAGTAAATCTGTCTGATTATTTAAGTGAAAAACTGAATTACGACTATACCTACCTGGCTAACTTATTTTCCGAAGTTAAAGGAATAACAATTGAAAAATTTTATCTCAAACATAAAATTGAAAAAGTTAAGGAACTGATTGTTTATGATGAACTTAACCTTTCGGAAATTGCCTTTAAAATGAATTACAGCAGTGTAGCGCATCTGTCCAATCAATTTAAAAAAATTACTGGTTTAACACCAACCCATTTTAAGGCACTCAAAAACAAAAGGCGAAATACTCTTGAAAATCTGTGAATTATGTAAATTTTTTTCAGAATTCTATAATGTTAATTTCCTATTTTTTTTGGAACTTTATTTAAGATTGATCCTGCAATTATTCCTTTTTTGTTTTTTTCATTTGGAAAATGATTGCAACCAAGTGTTTGTATAAAAAACTTAATGGGATGGTAATGCGATATTTTCATAAACACTTCTTATATTTTCAATGCTTTTTATTCAATTAACCTATTGGTTAAACTATAAAAACAACTCAATATTTCGGAGCAACTCCATCAGACTTTTGATAAACTAAATTGAACCAAATGAAAATATTACTCATTTATCCTTTATATCCCGATTCTTTTTGGAATTTTAAACATGCTCTAAAGTTTATTTCAAAAAAAGCAGCAGTGCCTCCACTAGGGTTAATCACTGTATCTGCAATGTTGCCCACAAAATGGGAGAAAAGACTGGTAGACATGAATGTTTCTGATCTTAAAACAGCTGATATAATTTGGGCAGATTATGTTTTTATAAGTGCTATGTACATTCAAAAAGATTCTGTTCATAAAATAATTGCAGAATGCCTAAAACAGAAGACCAAAATAGTTGCTGGCGGACCACTTTTTACTCAGGAATATAAAAATTACCCTCAGATCGACCATTTTATTCTAAACGAGGCTGAAATTACCATGCCACAATTTCTTGATGATTTGTCGATAGGGCAAGCTAAAAAAGTTTATAAGACCGATCAATTTGCAGATCTCTCCCTTTCACCGGTACCTGATTATCATTTACTACAAATGAAAGAGTATGCCTTTATGAATGTTCAGGTTTCTCGTGGTTGTCCGTTTGCATGCGACTTTTGCGAAATAACTTCACTTTTGGGGCACAAGGTAAGAATGAAAAGCACCAGCCAAACTTTACAAGAGCTTGAAGAATTGTTTCGGCTAAATTGGCGTGGCCCTGTTTCAATTGTCGATGATAATTTTATTGGCAAGAAAAAAGAAATAAAAAACAGCTTGCTGCCCGCATTGAAGAAGTGGTTGGTAAATCATAAGTATCCATTTGTTTTTAATATTCAGAGTTCAATTGACCTTGCCGATGACAAAGAATTAATGTCTGCTATGGTTGAAACAGGCTTTAATTCCACTTTTATTGGTATAGAAACACCAGATGAAATATCACTTCGTGCCTGTAATAAAGTACAAAACAAAAACAGGGACCTAATACAATGTATTCGAACAATACAAAATTCAGGACTTCAGGTTTCAGGCGGTTTTATTGTAGGATTTGACAGTGATACCCCAAGTGTTTTTCAGCGGCAAATTGATTTTATACAAAAAAGCGGGATTGTTGCAGCAATGGTAGGATTGTTAAATGCCCCTAAAAATACCAAGTTGTATAGAAGGTTAGAAGCTGAAAACAGGCTAACTATAGAAGCCTCAGGAAATAATACAGATTCATCAATGAATTTCACACCTAAAATGGGCTACAATGAATTGATTGATGGATATAAAAAAATCATCAATAGTATATATACAACCAAACCCTATTACAGCAGGGTACGTCAGTTATTGATAAATTACCACAAATTACATAAAAATCAAACTAAATTTAACTTTTCACTATTGGTAGCTTTTCTTAAATCTATCTTCATTATTGGTATTGTTAACAAAGGTAGAATTGATTATTGGAAATTGCTGATATGGACACTGTTTAAGAAACCTAAACTGTTCACGGAAGCAATTACATTTGCGGTTTACGGCTATCATTTCAGAACAATTTACGGACTAAGACAAAACCTGAAAAATGTGTGAATGATGTAAACTAAAACACCAATTGTGTAATGCTTCTCTTTATTGAAAAAAGTACCTTTATTTTTATTGAAATTAAGTGAATGCAGGCCATGGAAATAGAAAAATCAAAAACACATATACTGATTGAAATAATTGAATATATACCAAATTCTGTAGTAACAAAAACAATCATAAGAAAAACTACTGGCAATGTAAGCGTTGTAGCTATTGATACCGGAGAAGCACTTACAGAAAAAATATCACCTTTCGACACTTTTATTCAAATTATTGAAGGTACTGCTGAGGTAGTAATTGATACCCAATCAAATATGCTTATGACAGGGGAGGGGATTATTATTCCGGCACATACATCCAATAATGTTAAAGCAAACGAAAGGTTCAAAATGATTTCAACAGTAATTAAAAGTGGTTACGAGGCTTTTTCATCATAATTAGGATAGAATTGGTCATTTTGGAAGGCTGAAAATCGAGGTGATTACCTGAGAGTGATAAGTATTTATTAAATATGAATCAAAATGACAGACAAAGACTATTCCCGTTTAAAACAACTTAATAATGTTGATACGCATTTATCTAATACAGATAGAATCCCAGAGAATCTTGAGGAAGAATATATACACGATTTAAAGTTAATTAAAGATAGAACCAGAAATCTCATAGCTGTTATTGGACATGATATCAAAACACCTATTTGTTCAATAATAGATTATTTAAGCTTGTTAAAGGAGGGAGGTTATGACCAGGATAAAAACAAAACAAAAGAATGTGTGGATGTAGCTTTGTTTTCTGCAAGAAAATCACTCATTCTGCTAAACAGTCTTTTAGAATGGGCATTTGCAGAGAACACTATTAAATTGTTCAATCGAGAATGCAATAGTTTAAATGAATTAATGAAAGAAGTAATCGAAAGTGTACAAACCTTTGCATCATACAAACTGATTTCTATTGAAACTATAAATATTCCAAGCGAGCCAATATATATCGATAAAAACATGATTAAAACTGTGTTAAGAAATTTGCTTACTAATGCAATAAAATATTCGCATAAGAACAGTGAAATTGTTGTTGGTGCAATAAAAGTAAATGGATTTATAGAAATGTCGATTAAAGATTATGGAGTCGGGATAAATAAGGATAAACTTGATTCCGTGTTTAATCCTACTATTCACAATACGCCGGGAACTTTTAGTGAATCAGGAACAGGGTATGGCTTAATGATTTGCAAAACTTTTGTTGATATGCATTTGGGGGAAATATGGGTAATAAGTAAACCCGGGGAGGGAAGTGAATTCAAATTTACCTTGCCCTTATCTCTACATATAATTTAATATTCATTTTTCAAGTAATTAATTAAAAACAAAAACCATGTCAAAGGAACAAGACAGTAAAAAGAACAATAAGAAAGCTCCAGTTAGAAACCTGAAGGAAAAACGTGCTGCTAAAGAAGCCAAACGGAAGGAAAAGAACAAAAAAATGGATTTTTCAGATAATTACAAATGAGGGATTTTGGTCTTATCCATTAAAATTCAACCTCTTTGAGGAATTTGTATAGTATAAACTTAATATTAATGCATGAAAGTTGCTTTTATAGGAACATATCCTCCTAGAGAATGTGGTATTGGTACATTTACCAATAACCTTTTTAATTCAACAGTAATTGACAATAATAACTCTAATCTCCAGAATGATGGGTTTGTTGTAGCACTAAATGACTTCAACAATATTTATAAATACCCGAAAGAGGTTAAATTAACAATAAGGCAGGAATACCAGGAAGATTATTTGCTGGCAGTTAAGTTTATTAACCTAAGTGGCGCTGACTTATGCATTCTTGAGCATGAGTTTGGTATATTTGGTGGACAGAACGGAGTATATATCTTACCTTTGCTTCACCGACTTGAAGTTCCGTTAATTGTAACCTTACATACCATACTTGAAACACCATCGTATACAGAAAAGGCTGTTTTGCAGGAAATCTGTAAAATGGCAAACAAAATTGTGGTAATGAGCCAAAAGGCGATCGATTTTTTGGTCAATGTTTATGGGATCAAAAGGGAGAAAATTGTATTAATAGACCACGGTGTCCCTGATCTTCATTTCGATACAAATGCATCAAAAAAAGAATTTAAGCTTGAACACAAGAAAGTGCTTATGACATTTGGATTTGTCGGTCGGAATAAAGGAATTGAAACAGTGATAAAAGCTTTGCCAAAAGTTATTGAAAAGCACCCCAGTACTATTTATTTGGTTTTAGGAAAAACCCACCCCAGCGTACTAAGGCACTCAGGTGAAGAATACCGTATTTATTTGATGCGCCTGGTTAAAAACCTTCATTTAGAAAAAAATGTGGTCTTTTTAAATGAATTTTTAGATGTTAAAGACCTCTTTAAATACTTGTCAGCAACAGACATATATATTACACCCTATTTAAACGAGGCTCAAATTACCAGCGGCACACTTTCGTATGCAGTTGGAGTTGGATCTGCGGTTATTTCAACCCCATATTGGCATGCTGCCGAACTATTGGCTGAGGGTAGGGGCAGGCTCTTCAATTTTAACGATACCGATGAGCTAATCTCAATTTTAACAGAACTTCTGGACAGTCCTGATAAGCTTAATAAGCTTAAAGACAAGGCAAAAGAGTACGGAAGGGAAATAACATGGCCAAAAATCGGCGAAAAATACCTTGCTCTTGCACATCAGGTAATTTCACAAGGTGTAACTAATACCTTAAAAACGAACAACCTTTTTGATTTACTTATTCTTCCAACTTTTTCCCTGGCACATATTAACAGGTTAACAGATGATACTGGCATTATTCAGCATGCCAAGTTTGGTATTCCTAATTTGAAAGAAGGATATTGCCTGGATGATAATTCACGGGCTTTGCTAATGGTTTTGATGGCATACAGGCAAATGAAGGATGTCCGTGCTCTCGAATTGTCGCCTGTTTATTTGAGCTATATACATTATATGCAAAATAGGGATGGTACGTTCAGAAATTTTTTAAGCTTTAGCAGAAAATACCTGGATGAAATTGGTTCTGAAGATTCATTTGGCAGAACAATATGGGCCTTGGGTTATTTACTGAAAAATGCGCCCAACGATGCTTATTATCAAATAGGCAAAGAAGTGTTTTTTAATGCAGCCCCCAATTTTGAAAAGCTAAAATCTATAAGAAGTATTGCAAATACCATGATTGGAGTGTGTTACTATCTGAGAACAAACCCAACAGATGATTCCATGACTGAAAGACTCCGGAATATGGCCAATACCCTGATTAATCATTACGAGAAAAGCAAATCTGCTGATTGGGAATGGTTCGAGTCTTTACTGGCCTATGACAATGGTATATTGCCTTTGGCACTTTTACATGCGGTAGAAATCCTGAATGAGGACAAGATATTGGAAGTAGCCATAAAAACCTTGCAGTTTCTTACCAAACATACTCTAAATGAAGATTATCTGTCGATAATTGGCAACGAAAAATGGTACAAACAGGATAGCGAACGCTCCAAATTTGCACAGCAGCCTATTGATGCCATGGCCATGGTTTTAATGTATCACCGGGCTTATCTTGTTACCAAAAATAAAGAATACTTGAATAAACTATACACTTCGTTTTTATGGTTTTTGGGTGAGAATGATTTAAGATTGAGTTTGTATGATTTTGAAACCAACGGTTGTTGCGATGGATTTGAAAGCTATGGTATAAACCGTAACCAGGGTGCAGAAAGCTCATTGGCCTATTTAATATCTCATTTAACTGTGTTGCAGGCGTATAGCGAATATCATAAAAGTAATTAGTGGGGGAGTGGGAGTAGCAATAGCAGTTGACAGTTGTAGTAAGGAGTAGCAGTAGGTAATAATTTAGACCTTGTATCTACTAAACTGCAATTCAGCTTAAATATTCCACAATTAAATAATAGTATAAAACATAAATTATGTTGATCAGCAGGTTTCCAAATAATCCTATCCTTACAAAGGACGATGTACCCTATCCGGTTGCAACGGTGCATAATGCTGCCGTAGTAAAACATCTTGGAAAATATTTAATGATCTTCCGTTCTCATAAGTTAAACGGACGAAGCATTTTGGGAAAAGCAACCAGTACTGATGGATACGTTTTTAAGGTGGATGAAAATCCATTTATGGTTTCCGCAACAGAGGGGATATTTAAAGAATATGAAGAATATGGTATTGAGGATCCCCGAATAGTGTATATTGATGGGATGTACCTGATTTCGTACAGTGCATATTCGAAGCATGGGGTACGTATTGGATTGGCAAAAACACAAGACTTCATTTCAATACAAAGATTTTCGTTGATTACCGAAGCTGATTATAGAAATGTAGTCATATTTCCTGAAAAATTCAACGGGCTTTACGCCAGGCTTGACCGCCCACATTCTGAAATATCGCCCTGGTCAATCTGGATATCGTTTTCTCCCGACTTAAAATACTGGGGCGAATCAAAACTGATCATGAAACCCTTGCAATACCATTGGGATGAGATGAAGATTGGTCCAGGAGCACCCCCAATTAAAACTTCCAGAGGTTGGCTGAATATCTATCATGGTGTTTTTCCTACTATGGATGGTTGTGTGTACAGGTTGGGAGTGGCTTTGCACGATTTGAAAGATCCATCAGTCATTGTTGCGGTTGGTGATGAATGGATTCTGCAGCCCGAGGAAGATTATGAAATAACTGGATATGTACATAATGTTGTGTTCTGCTGTGGAGCTGTTCCTGAAAACGATGGGAGTGTTAAAATATATTGGGGTGGTGCAGACAAGGTTATGTGCGTTGGTACGGCTATAATCGAAGATTTGGTAGATCATTGTTTGAATAACTCTAGAAAAGCCATCTGAGATTCACAACAAAAAAACTAAAACACGAAAATACTCCATCCTCTATTGCAACATATATAAATATGTTTGTAAATTAACTTCTGTTATAGCTACTGCTATGGAAATAGGATGGCTTGTTATTTTTGGTGCATATCAAAAGTTGAGATTAATCGCTTGATTAACATCTAATTCAACAGTCGCTAAAAGTGCTTTTGCTCTTTTAGCAATTTGGATTGTTGTTTTTAATTTGTTGAGTTGAAATAACATAGAAAGACACAAAGAAGTAAAAGACATCGTACTAAATTTTAGTTTCATTGTTAAACTTTCCACGTAACAAAAAAGAATACTATGAAAATCGCAATTCTCTCACCGATAACCTGGCGTACACCACCGCTAAAGTATGGACCTTGGGAACAAGTTGCTTCAAATATTGCAGAAGGTCTGGTTGAAAAGGGATTTGAGGTAACCTTATTTGCAACAGGAAATTCTATAACCAAAGGAGAATTGGCGTCGGTATGTGAACACCCTACTTCCGAAGATTTATCACTTGATCCAAAAGTAGCGGAATGTTTGCATATAAGTCATTTAATGGAACAGGCAGATAATTTTGATATCATTCATAACAATTTTGACTTTTTGCCGCTTTCCTATTCCAGGTTGATCGAAACACCAATGCTAACTACAATACATGGTTTTTCATCGCCAAAAATAATTCCTGTATACAAAAAATACAACAATACAGCACATTACGTTTCGATAAGTAATTCTGACCGAAATCCTGAATTGGACTATGTTGCAACAGTATATAATGGTATTAATATCGATGAATTTGTTTTTAACCGGGAACCGGATGATAACCTCTTGTACTTTGGAAGGATCCATCCGGAAAAAGGAACCTATGAAGCTATTGAAATTGCTAAAAGATCAAAAAGAAAGCTTATTATTTCTGGTTTAATTCAGGATCAGGAATACTTTAACGAAAAGGTTAAACCCTATATTAACGATGAGGATATTGTGTTTGTTGGCAATTCAGGTCCAGCAGAACGACTAAAGTTATTAAGCCAGGCGTGTGCACTTTTGCATCCTATACGTTTTACAGAACCTTTTGGTTTGAGTGTTGTTGAAGCTATGGCTTGTGGAACTCCCGTGATTGCATTTAACCTGGGATCTATGCAGGAATTAATTAAACACGAGCAAACAGGTTTTTTGGTTTCCGATATAGAAGAAGCAATTGTGGCAGTAAGAAATATAGGCTCTATAAACCGAAATAAATGCACCGAGTGGGTATCATCCATGTTTAGTCGTCAAAAAATGGTGGAAGGTTACTTGAAGGTATACAAGGAAATACTGTCTGGTAAATAATCAGAAAGAATTCAAACAAAATACTATAAAAGAGATTGCTGTCGACCTGTTTTATAAGTGTATAGCAAACATATCAAGAGTGGCATAATAGAATGGTTGTTAAACCCTTTTTTGTATACTTGGTATGAGTGTTTAGGGATTTGTCTTTGAATAGCTTACATAATAAAAAGTAACAGCCGGTTTGCGTATGAAGTCTCAAAACCGGCTGTTTTATATAATATAGGATTATAATACAAATGTTATAATTCGCTTAATAGAGCACCATTATTTTTAATGATGATATCGATGCATCGGCTTTTGCTGCGCCTTTCAAGTGTTTCGTTGTTGGCAATGGGGGTGTTTTTCCCAAAGCCTACTGGGCTAATTTGAGCCTGCTGAAAAACACTATTAGCACATTATGTGGATGTGAGTTTTATGTGCAAGGAATTTTTCAATATTGCTTAAACCCGAAATGTGCATTAGAAAATCTATTACATATTGAAATTGCTTCAATATAAGTCGTTTCACTTACTTGTTTCGAAGCACCATAGCGGTGCTATGATTCATCTCACCAAGTCCTTCTATTTTTGCACTTTCAACCTTCATAACGAAGTTCTAATACATAATCTGGGTTAAAAAATAGATTTTTCAACACAAATTACTTAATGTTTAACTTGTTGGTAGCAGAGGCAAGTGCCTGCATTCTGCTGCTGAAACAGCAACCAAATACCTGAATTACTTTGAATTTTTCAGATCGTTTAGGAGTTCCCTTAAATTGACAGAAGCATATGTTGAGGAATAATCTGACATGGCATACGGTATAATTAAATCCTCATTGTGAATCATTGATCCACAAGAATACACGACATTGGGCACATAGCCTTCTCTTTCATTTGAATTAGGAATTAAAATTGGGGATTTAGATCTTCCTAATTCTTTTTCAGGATTATTAAGATCAAACAGGGTTGCTCCTAAAACATATTCGCGCATAGGGCCAACCCCATGTGTTATAACCAACCAGCCATCTTCAGTTTCAATTGGCGAACCACAGTTGCCAATTTGAATGAGTTCCCAGGGGTATTTGGGTTGTTGCAACAGCTTGGCCTCACGCCAAACAGTAATGTTATCAGAAAAGGCAATGTAATTATTAAAACCATCTATTCGGCAAAGCATGGCATATTTTCCGTTCACCTTTCTCGGAAACAGTGCCATTCCTTTATTTCGGGCAATTTCACCATGGAGGGGCATTATTTCAAAGTCATAAAAGTCGTCGGTTACCAGTAATTTGGGTAAAATAGTTACGCCATCATAAGCTGTATAGGTAGCATAGTATTTTACTTTGTTATCTTCATCAGTAAATTTTACAAAGCGGGCATCCTCAATACCGTTCTTTTCGTTTGCTGAAACAGGAAAAATTACCCTTTCAGAAATATTTGTATCTAAGGAAAACTGAAGCTTGTAATGTGATGAAGCCAACCAAATGATTTGATTAAAAAGGTATTCTTTGTCTGATGCTAAATGTATTGCCTTTCTTGATTCTTCAATGCATTTGCGCAGTTCACCATAAGTAAAATCATCGTTTAATTTATCTAATATTAATTCTGGTGGAATAATACCATGCACATCCTGCATTTGATTAATTTTATGAGCAAACAATTTTTTATTGTAGGTATGCCTGCGTATATGTTCAGCCTCTTCCAGCATATTTCCAATAGGCTCAAGGCTAAGTTTATTGTTTGTGTCCAGAATCCCAGTTCTAAAAACGATAGAGGAAATATGTCCTTCCCCCGTTGCCCTGAAACTCAGTATCACCCTTCTGGATCCAGCACCAACCTCGGTCTGATCGGGATGTTCAACAATCGATGGATTAAAGAATGCTGCAGATTCAATAGAATATTCCATGGTGAAATAGGTGCCTATAAGAATTTTTCTGGAATAATCTATTGCATCCGGTTCTATATCTATATGTGAAAATAAATGTGCTACTCTATTGTAATTTCTTTCGAATATTTTGGAAATGTTCCGATGCCGCATGGAGTAATCCCGTAATGTTTGCTTTAAAGCAGATAAGGCAGCGTCTTCAGGCATTTTCAAAACATAACGAATAGTATTTATAGCCCTTTGGTCATCAGTAAACAGAAAACGGGCAATCACCCTGCTGGGATCTGGGTTAAAGATTATATTTTTTCTGCTTACAGATACTTGCATGCTTAGATAAAGTTAATGTATTCTAAAGGTAGTCGTTAAATATGAACAATTAAGTTTATGCGAATAATAAAATTTATATTATTTTATTATAGATTCTTTTAGTTGTGGGTAACAGTTGGAATTAATTTCTAAAAAAGGAACTACGAAAGCATAATGAAGGACACTAAAAGTGATTACTATTTTTTTCATATCAATAATAGTTTTTATGTAGCTTTTCAATTGTTGATTTAAATCCTGCATCAGGCAAAAACTGATCTGAAATAGTTAAAACTGAATGAATATTATTTCTCAAAAGATCCAATTTAATTTCATCTGGACTAATGGCTGTTTGCAATAAATGAAGCGCCATATCTGCTAGAAGTATGCGTTGTTTCTCTAACCATTTATCGTCTCCTCTTTTTGCTGAATCGCTTAGGTAACTAGCTTCAACCTGACTATGAAGTTTCTTACTAATATTAAGTATCTCAAGTTTTGCTTCTTTTTTCATCCTTTTATTATTAACGTACGAGCCTTTTAATCTTCAGTGTAATTAATGTTTTAACCTGAATTCGATATAAAATATGAGACACAGAAAGTTATGTTTACGTCAGATTTGTGCTGAAATTTTAGAAAAGATAGCGGGCTATTTTGAGAAAATTCCAGTGCAAAGATGGCGTGAACAGGACTTTTTCGAAGAACTTGACTGCTTTTATTCGCAAAGTTTATTGATTTTTATAGGAGCTCATGAGCTAAAAGGTTGGCATAAATTTCACCAAATTCTTTTGAACATTCAGCTCAACGAAGTTAACCGAGGAAGAATGACTAGCTCATCGAAGTTAAACTGTGATCATATTTTATATCGAACTCAGGTTTTTAGTTTACGGTCATTTTCGTTGATTTGTAAATCATTGATACTGGCGTAGCGTTTTTTCATGAGTCCGTTTTCATCAAATTCCCAATTCTCGTTTCCGTAGGCCCTGAACCATTCGTTATTTTTATTTTGATATTCATATTCGAAACGAACTGCTATTCTGTTATCAGAAAAGGCCCAAAGCTCTTTTTTTAGTTTATAGTTGAGTTCATTCCCCCACTTTTTTGCTAAAAATTCAACAACAGCTTGTCGTCCATTGATAAACTGATTTCTATTTCTCCATTCAGTATCAACAGTATACGCTAAAGATACTTTCTGCGGATTTTTACTATTCCAGGCGTCCTCTGCCATTTGCACTTTTTGTAAAGCCGTTTCCTTTGTAAAAGGTGGTATTGGATATTTCTTCTTCATTATTTTTTTATTTATAACCTGAGTTCGATATAAAATTGATGATTATTTGAGCAAACTACTTGTTCAAGGAGTATTATAATTTGTTCAAGAAGTAGTTGAATAAATAAGCAAACCTTTGATTTAAGGTTTGCTTATTTAACTTACAAACGGGTGTCTTTTTACTTCTTAGTTTGCAATAACGGAGCTGCTTCATAATTTATTAAGAAAATTAAAGGAACAGCATATACCATATGACGTAATAAGGTTATTACCGGCATCATTGGCGACATGTTTAATCCAGCAACACCTGCGCCTAATAAAGGAAGCATAAACAGCCATACCAAGGCTACTGTTTCACCTGCTACAAAAATTAATGGTCTTAACCATTTTGGACCCCAAAGGGAGGGTGCAATTCCCGCATAAAGCACTGCTAATAAAATTCCATTTGAATAATGTCCTACTACGCCATAGGCTAAACCCAGACCAGTTTTAGCACCTATAATACCTGGAATGTCCCACCATTCTCCTGTAAATACCAATCCTACCAAATCAAATAGGATGGTTCCTATAATTCCTGCAATTATTGCATTTTTCCAATTTATTGTTTTCATAATTTCTTTATTGCTAAACAGTTTTTAATTCTAATTCTGGTGCTAGAGGAAAATCTATTGCTACCTTGGTGATATTATGTAAATAGTTCATCACAACTTTATCGGCAATTAGTAATAGTAAATCCACTAAACTTCCTTTAGTATAGCCTTGGTTAAAAAAATCGTTTAACTCTTTTTCAACCTGGTTTCCTTTAGATTCTGTAATGGCTTTGGTTAATTTT
>JBNKPU010000181.1:0-15717 GCA_050295515.1 Bacteroidales bacterium
CACAGCATTTATCATTCGTTCCTTAATGAAATTCTTTTTAATGACTATTGAAATCTCACGTATTGCAGGCGTTTCGGTAATTTCCCGTACATTCTTTTGTTGTTCTTCTGACAGAAAAGACATATGCAATTCCGGAATTACGGAATACCCTCCATTTGTATCAACAATACGAACTAAGGTATCTATACTTCCGGCTTCAAATGATTGATTATAGGGCAATGTGCTTTTACAGAAATTAAACAACTGATCGCGCAAACAATGTCCCTCTTCAAGTACCCATAAATTTTCCTGTGGCATGTTATTGGCCGACAATGGTATGTCGCGGAATGGATGTTCCGGAGAAAAATAAGCAATAAACCTTTCGTAATACAATGGTATTTCATATAAATCCTCATTTTCCAGAGGAGTTGCTGCAATAAACATATCCAGGCTTTCCTTTTTTAAGGCTTCAATCAGTGTTGCTGTATTCATTTCTGTCATAGTAAGGTTAACCTCACTGAACATACCACTAAATATCTTTATAAACTGGGGCACCAGATAAGGAGCTAAAGTTGGAATTACTCCAATAGTTAATGGACCTGATAGAGATTCTGTTTCTGCTACAACCAACTCTTTTACTTTTCTTAATTCTCTTATTGAACTCTCGGCCTGTTCTATGATTCTGGCTCCAATGGTGGTTGGTTCTATGGGGTGCTTTGATCGATCAAATATAGTAACATCCAGTTCTGTTTCTAATTTTTGAATCATCATACTCAATGTGGGTTGTTTTACGCCGCACTTTTCCGAAGCGGTAACAAAATGCCTGTATTTATTGACTGCTATAATATATTCTAATTGTTGTATTGTCATTATATAGATTTTATTTATACAAACATAGATAATATCTGTTTGATTTATATGCTATCCCACTCTATATTTGTCCCAGATAATTAAAAAAAAACAATTTTAAAACTTACAATTATGTCACAAATCGGAAAACAAGTCGTTGATTTTAAAGTAAACGCTTTTGCAAACAACAATTTTGAACAAGTAAAAAAGGAAGATATTCTTGGCAAATGGTCAATATTCTTTTTCTACCCTGCAGATTTCACATTTGTTTGTCCAACAGAACTTGAAGACTTAGCAAATATGTATGATGAGTTTAAAGCGACAGGAACTGAAATCTATTCAGTATCAACAGACACACATTTTGTACACAAAGCATGGCACGATAATTCAGACACAATAAAGAAAATTAAATATCCCATGCTAGCGGATCCCACAGGAGTTCTTTCCCGTGGATTTGAAGTGATGATTGAAGAGGAAGGTATTGCTGAACGCGGAACCTTTATTGTAAATCCTCAAGGAGAAATTGTTTCGTATGAAGTAATTGCAGGTAATGTTGGAAGAAATGCAGAGGAATTGCTACGCAAACTAAAGGCGCTTCAATTTGTGGAAGCACACCCATCCGAAGTATGTCCTGCAAAATGGAAAGAAGGTAGTGAAACTTTAAAACCAAGTATCGACCTGGTTGGTGTCATCTGATAACCTTTGTAATGAAGGTAATAAAGGGTTTTCCTTTAGTTGCAAAATAAAACTTAATTGGGGAGAGTGTTATTCATTCTCCCTCTTAAAACAAAAAACATGTTGGATAATAGCATAAAAGAACAAGTAGAAAAACTATTCGCTGAATTAAAAAACGAATATACATTTCGGGTAAGAGTTGATGCCGCTCATTCAAGTAAAAGTGAATTAATTAACTTACTGAATGATGTTGCCGCATGCTCAGTAAAGCTAAACACTGAAATACTTGAAGCTGAAGGACTTTCATTTACCATATTAAAAAATGGTGAACCTACCAATATCATTTTTAAGGCTGTACCAACAGGTCATGAGTTCACTACATTACTATTAGCAGTTCTTAACCTTGAAGGCATTGGTAAAAATTTACCCGACCAGACATTAACAGAACAAATAAATAATTTAAAAGGGAATATTACTCTTCGAAGTTATATCTCACTTACATGTACCAATTGTCCCGAAGTAGTGCAAGCTCTAAATATCATTGCCATTATTAACCCGAATGTTAGTCATGAAATTATTGATGGCGCTATTCATAAAGAAGAAATAGATTCATTAAATATACAAGCTGTTCCCAGTGTGTATGCCAATGACGATTTATTGCATGTAGGTAGAGCATCTCTGGGCGAATTACTTACCAAATTAAGCAAACAGACTGGTGTTAACGAAACAACTATCAAACCAACACAAACTGCTTATGATGTTGTTGTAGTTGGAGGTGGACCCGCTGGGGTATCAGCTGCGGTGTACTCCGCCAGAAAAGGATTCTCTGTGGCCATTATTGCAGAAAAAGTAGGTGGACAGGTTACAGAAACAGTATCTATTGAAAACATGATTTCTGTTCCTAAAACCACTGGTAGTGAGTTAACAGCCAATCTCATGAGCCATCTGCATGATTACTCTATTGATATTTTAGAAAATCGTTTAGTAGAGAAGGTTGAATTGATAGAGGGGTACAAGCATATAAAAACGACTCTGGGGGAAACATTTATATCCCCGGCATTGATTATTGCTACCGGAGCCAGCTGGAGACGTCTTGGTGTTCCGGGAGAAAATGAACACATAGGCTCTGGAGTGGCTTTTTGTACTCACTGTGATGGGCCATTCTACAAAGACAAAAAAGTGGTAGTAATTGGTGGCGGCAACTCAGGCTTAGAAGCTGCTATTTACCTTTCATCCATTGCAACAGAAGTAACTGTATTAGAATATTTGGATGAATTAAAAGGAGACCAGATTTTACATGATAAATTAAATACACTGAAAAATGTAAATATTATTAAAAGTGCACAAACCATAAGTATTGATGGTGATGGAAGCAAAGTAACCAGCCTCACTTATAAAGACAGAAGCACTCACGAAACTAAATCGATAATTACAGATGGTGTTTTTATACAAATAGGGCTAAAGCCAAACAGTCAGGTGTTTTCAGATTTAGTAGCCACCAACAATATGGGTGAAATAGAAATAGATGCCAGTTGCAGAACCAACCGGGCCGGCATCTATGCTGCGGGCGATGTATCTGTTGTTCCTTATAAGCAGATAGTCATTGCTATGGGTGAAGGATCAAAGGCAGCTCTATCTGCTTTCGACGATAAAATTAAGAGTCGACAAGTAATTGTTGAAGGTTCGCTTGTTTTGGAGAATTAGAGCCATGTCATTCTCCTTTTAAGATTAAATAGTTAATAACCTGGATTCGATATAAAATCTTGAATTTACCTCTTTAAATATTTATTTATAAGGTATTCAATAGAACGTTATTTCGGACCGCTTAAAAATAGTACGATATGAACAGAATAGGATTAAATCTCGAAAAAGCTACTAAGCTATCAGAAGGCTTGAATGATTTATTAGCCAATTATCAGGTATTTTATATGAATACTCGAGGCTTTCACTGGAACATTAAAGGTGAAAAATTCTTTGAACTACATGTAAAATTTGAAGAGTTGTATGATAATCTGGTTTTGAAAATTGATGAAATTGCAGAAAGGATTCTAACTCTTCAAGGAACTCCCATGCATACTTTTTCTGAATATTTACAGCAATCAGAAGTCGGTGTTGTCAAAGATATAAGCGGTGGTCGCGAAGCAGTTCAATTAATTCTTGAGGCTTTTAAAGTGATTATCTCAAAGCAGAGAGCTTTGCTTAAATTATCTGACGATGCCGATGACGAAGGAACCAATTCGTTAATGAGCGACTACATTAGAGAACAAGAGAAACTAGTTTGGATGTATTCTGCGTTTTTAAATTAGTCCTCATCGAATTGTTCGGTAATGAATTAAAAAACTGCTTAGTGAATGAATATCAGATTACATAAGGGATAGTGTAAAGTATTTAGTGTAAAAATACTTCACACTATCTTTAGTGGTTGGATTCTTATAAAATGAATTTTATCAATCTTTTGGTTTCATCATTGGACTCTCCCTTAAAAACAGCACAACTATAAAAGAGACAATACTTAAAAGAGAAAAAGCAAGCATAAAGTTTGACAAGTAATAATTATCATGAATACTCATACCTGTAACAAAGACCATTCCTGTTAACTGGCCAATCCACAGCAGAATTCCCTGTGAAGTTGACTCAGGTGCCGGATAGCTGACCTCTGCTGCATATTGAAACCCGATAGGTCCTGCACTCATGACAAAGAAACCAAGAATGAATGATGAAATTAAAGCAATAGTGTAAACCTGGGCGGCATCTCCTCCCAAATTGGGCGCAAAAGAAAGTCCAAAAACACCCGGCATCATCCCTGCCAGGCAAATAACCAAAAACAGTTTCCGTTTTCTGAAGTAATCCGACAATATGGGGAGCACAACAGCACCAACAATACCTCCAATTAACATCAGTCCGCCTATTAAGCCATCCGAGTCATGTACTCCCATCATTTCAGAGATGGAATCGGTCATTGAGCTTATGGCATTGAAAATTCCCAGACCAATAAGGAACAGGAATATTGCTATCTTCATGTCTCGGTTGGTTAGTATAAGTTTAAGCCCAGTGCCAAAACCAGCCCGCTCTTCAACGTTAAATGTAATTCCTGAAGGTTTTTCACGAATAATGACCAGAAAAACCAAAGCCGTAACAACTCCTATAATTGCATAAATCCAAAGCATTTTTTCAAATCCCAAACCGTAATTTGCAAGATTTGGATCTGAACCCAGCAATAAAGGAGTTACCAACATGGCAATAACGATACCGATGTATTGGGCGAGTGCAGAAAATCCAGCTGCCATAGCTCTCTCTTTAATAGGAAACCATCTCACGGTTAATGCTGTTACTGCATTTAAAATAAAGGGCTGGGCAATCGCTAAGCCGGTTTGTGCAATTGCAACAACAATAAACTTACTGGCAAACAAGGCTTTCAACAGGCTAAACACGGCCAGCATAAGAGCCCCAAACCGCAGTCCGGTTTTAATGCCATAGGTATCTATAACGTATGATGCAGGAAAACTCATGATCAGAAACACCAACATGTACACCATTGCCAAAAAGTCTATGTTAAAAAAAGATTGGGCATTAAACTGACCTGCATAAAACACTTCTGCCGGCCTGGCAACGGCTGCATGTGCAAGCCATTGTATTTCAACGGCAATGGTTATGAGCATAAATGCTGTGAGTATAAGAAAGCGATAGGCAGGATACTTGATGGGAGTATTCATTTTGATGCAAGGTTACTTAAAAAACGTTGGTTAATTACTCCCTGAATATACTCATTATGTAATAAAACCAACAACAATTAATCATCAAACAGGTCATTAGCAACAATATAGCACAGACATTTTTCTTGGCGATCAAAACACAGCAAGTGAGAACACCTCTGTATGAACTTCGAAAAGCCATTATGCAAAACATGGAGGAAGTTGCATGTTAATAGCCATTGGCCAAACCTATAGATATTGTTGAGCCATCTAGAGTATTTTAAGCTGTCCCTTCAGGACAACAACATTAACTTGTGCTTTCATCAAGGTGTGACCTTGAGTTGAAATAAGCTATCACTCTATGACATATCTGCGTATATTCATTCTCTACTGTCTCACCACCAGGTATAATCGCCTTCTTTTTAACCACCACTCCAGTATTGGTATTAATCGGAGCTTTCTAAATAAAAAGGGATTAGCTGGGCATCCTGATGGACCTTAAACATCTTAAACAAATAAAAAGTAGGTGTTTTGACCATTTCCTCCTTTTGGGTCTAAATCATAGCCTAAAGCACATTTATAGTCTCGCAATATTGGTCATTTTCATTTCTTGTTCAACATGTATTTGGTATCGAAGAATCCTCACCTACCCAAATTCCGCAATAAATGCAGCTGCCAAGGTGTTCGGCAAAATAGCCATAAATGTTTTTACTGATCGTTTTTTGTCCTCTATCGGCAAGAACCACCAGTTTAATTATCGATTGACTATAAGAAGTCTGATATAGAGCAATTAAAGGAAATCAAATAAATATCCTTTTCATAATTTCCAGGTAGTAATTAATTATTATTAGGTCATACTATAAGCAAAGATGTTTGTAATTTAATAGTTGATGAAATAACTACCTTTACCAGGTATAATCCTTGAGTAAGCTTTCCCCTCAAATCAATCGTTCCTTCGGCATGCTCAATTGAACCAATATAAACTGTAATTCCATTTGCACTTAACACCTCCATTGATGCCGGTCCATCCACTAGGAACGATTGGGGTATTGAATAACTTATACGTCCTGCCTTATTAGGGTTAGGGTATAGTTGAAGTGGAGATACAGCTGATTCATTCACAGTCGTAACCTTTACATTATTTTCAACCTGAAAATCATGAATGGGAGAAAGAACAACACCATCAAAGCCAATGATACCCTGACCATCATAAGAAAGTGTAAGTGTATTTCCCTCAACCAAGCTAACTGCAGTGTACAATGTGATTTGCTGGTTATTGATCAGGAATGATTCAATTGCAGATGGTTCTCCATCAACCATAATTTCGATTCCGTCAATCTCTGAAACAGCATCAATATTTTTATTGAAAAACAGATTGATTTCATTTCCATCAAGTGAAGTAGCTGCCCTAGACAAAACTGTTTCAGTAAGTTGGTTTTGTATATCAACGTTTATCGCATTTAGATCCAATGAATCATGTGAATGAACCGTACCTGGCTGATAAATTAAATTAACTGTTTCCGCCACAGACAGAGCATTTTTCAACCAGACATGAAGCACTTTTCTATCATCATCTTTTGAAACACTATCTATTTCAATGGTTTTCTGGCTACCTTGTAGCGCAAAACCTCCAAAAGAACCTTCAGGGTCTATAAGCTCAGTATTAAAATTGAGTTTTATATGTTTAGCAGCTAGTATTTCAGCGCTGATTAAAAGTGGTTGTACTTTCCAGTCCATAATAGAACTGATATACTCAGTAAGTTCATTGGCATTGTACTGATTTTGGGCTACAGTAGGATGATAATCTATTGCAATACCTAATTCTCCTGTTTGAGCTGACATTTCAAAAAAACGTACATTGCCCTTGCCTATCTTGCTGGCTGAATCTGCTATAAACTCAAGGTATCCACGAACCTTTTGCAATGTATTGCCGGACATCATTGGCCCCAACAAACATACAATTTCCGGTTTGGTATATTTATTTTGTATTGTATCAATCAGTCTAAAGTAATTACTAACATACAGTGCTGAATCTGCCCCTGTAGTACTAAAGTCATTTGTTCCAAGGTTAATACAGACTAAATCAGGTTGAACAGCAAAGTTGTATTTTGGATTCTCATCATATAAAAAAATCCGGGTATAATAATTTGTCATACAATCCTGATTGCCTTCAAGTGGACCATTATAATTGCGATAGATACCAATTCCAGACCTTGAAACTGACATATGACGGGCATTGAAATTTCTGGAGGTTATTGCTGCATAGGTCAAATAATGGTTTTCGGTTGTTGCCCCAAATGTTTCGCCCAAATTACCTTCGTTTCCATATCCACAAGTTATTGAATTGCCAATATATTCTATAAACTTCTTTCGTTCGTTCTTAAGACCTAAAAGCTGTGCCCCTTCATCAACAATAAATCCATAAAAGCTTGTCTTGCCAAAGGTCAGCTCAGTTCGTTTAAATATTTCTATTTCGTGTTCCCCGGTTTCCAGCCCTTCTGCAAGTTTATAAGCTTTTTGTCCTTGGGTTACACGAAGGGTATCAAGCAATTTTCCATCGAGGATCAAGTTATAATAGTTTTGTCCAACATCATCGTCCATGATCATGGAAATGCTTGTTCCGGTAAAACATGCCCTGATTGAAACTCCCGAATACGAAAAGGTAGGTGCATTGGCACTTGAAAAATCAATCCTTCCTGTATATTCAATCAGACTATCAGAGGGAGGAATAGTATCAACTTGTGCAGATACCGAATTGACTACCAGTAATATTCCAAAAAACACAAATATATTTCTCATTTTATCAAAAAGTTTAGTGTTGAGTTCAGCAAAAATAACTTTTTTTTTAACCTAAATATGCTGTTTCTGGTTCGACTGCTGTCGGGGCTATAGAAAAAAATCACTTCTGGCATATCTAGTGAAGCATTATAATATGAAAATACCAGTGATTTTTACTTGACAACGCGAACCGGAAGGGATTATCCGCTTTGAAATGTTTTATGTATAATTTAGAATCATCCGATGTACTAAATATATTAATTTCCTGATCTGTTGGTAAACTCATTTTTATAAAACTGTCTTTCAAAATCAAAGTATTTTCAAGAAAACATATTAATTTCACGCGGTTTTAAAAAAATGAATTTAAACAAGGTATGTCGAAGGGAGCTTTTCATAGATTAGAAAGACTGGTTGGAAGTGATGGGATGACTGAAATTGCCTCAAAAAAGGTGATAATTTTCGGCATAGGAGGAGTTGGAAGCTGGTGTGCAGAAAGCCTTATAAGGAATGGGATTCAAAACCTAACACTCGTTGATTCGGACCGCGTATGCGTCACCAATATTAACCGACAGTTAATGGCTACTACACTTACTGTAGGAAAAGTTAAAACAGAAGCGCTAAAAGAAAGGCTACTGGCAATAAATCCTAAATGCCAAATTACCTCCATCCAGGAAATTTATAGTCCTGAAACCAGTTCAGGTTTTTTTCTTGAAACTTACGACTATATTATTGATGCTATAGACAGCCTGAGCAATAAAATCCATTTGATCAATACAGCAACAAAGACCAACGCTGTTCTTTTTAGTTCCCTTGGAGCATCTTTGAGGATGGACCCAACCAGAATTAAAGTGGCTAACTTCTGGGCGGTCAAAGGGTGTCCATTTGGAAGCATTTTACGCAAACGTATGCGACAAAGAAAAGACATGCCCGCGAAAGATTTTCTGTGTGTGTACAGCGACGAAGTGTTGGAAAACAAGGGTGGGAATGAATTGGCTTGTGGCCAGGAAAAATGCCTTTGCCCTAGCGGAAAATCTGCTACAGGAAATCCAGAACTGGATGATCATGAATGGTGCAGTTCAAAAGCTGTAATAAATGGCACCGTATCGCATATTACTGCCATCTTTGGTTTTACGCTGGCAGGTTTGGTGACCAAGGATATATTGGACAAGCTGCTATAACAATTACTAATTATTACTGGCATACACTTCTACCTCAGGAACCTTGGATTTCCCTATAAGCGACTTCAATGTCACAAGAAAAATTATCTGACTTGAATCCGGGTATATTAACACGTCCAACGGTTATGCAATTCATATCAGCATTTAAGGATTTGGTCTATAATACATTACTAATGTTTGGAAGTTAGAATAAGTGACATACTTTCCCCTCATCCATATTACATCAAAACTTCCGGGTTTACTCCCCCGTGGCACAACAGGCCTGACATTTACAACATCTGGTGGTGTATTTGCAGTAATTGCTTCGCTGTTCCAGGTTTTACCTTTATCATCTGTTACATATTTGAATATTTCAAAAACACCGTTTACCTGTTTGGATAGATATACAATAGATGGGTTGTCCGGGTCTAATACCATTCCACCTGAATAATTTGGCTCTGGCTCAATAGCACCCTCAGGAGTTTGAGGGAACCAGCGTCCACTATTTACAATATGGTTTGATTCCCAAGAGCTGCCATTCCAGGTTGCATAATAGTAGTTATGGTTTAGATCATCGGGAAATGCAGCATATAGAATTACCGGGTTTTCCTGTTCATCAAGCGCTATATCCCAGGTCCATCCTTTTCCTGCAGATGCATCGTAAACAACTTCAGCTTCTCCTAAGTCAATATTCAGAGCATCGGCAGATCCATTGTAATTTTTGACAAATGTTCCATCTGCCTTGTAAAATTTCTTGTTTAAATAATAGATATAGAATACCTGGTTACTGGCTTCTTGTCTGGGGTGGCCTGTTGTAAAGGTAATATGAATACCACCTTTGCTGTCTTGCACATACTTGGCATATGGCCTTTGGGTGGTTCCATTCCGTGTAATTAATTCCTGAGGTGTGCCCCAGGTAATTCCTTTATCAAGTGAAACGTTCATGGTAGGATGCCAGGTTACGCCATCTCTATAGAACATTACAGTAGAGTCCCCTATCTGATATGGATTTGCATAAGTCACATTATTTCCGAAATTAGCTTCTGTACCAAAAGATGTGATATCTTCCGGGTTAGTAGAAACTATTACCCGCATTGGTCCATAAAAATGACCTGAATAAGAAACCAATATGCGCCCATCTTCTCTTACAAGAAAGGTTGGGTTATTGTGGTCATCAACCTGTGTAAAATCGGATGGACTAATGGTATTGGTAGTTACTTCTCCGGTTTCGTGGTTATAACTTGCAACCTGTACCTTGCCCTTGCTGGTTATCCAACCTGTATAAGTTTGTTTTTTTGTTCCTTCGTAATACACAGCCCTTGGATCCTGAAACCAACACCAGGTGCCATCTAAGGACAGTGTATCGACACCTTCTGCCATCCAAGGTGGAAGAATCTTCCGTATGTTTATTGTTGATGTTAACGTATCGCTTGTTATGCTAATAGTACCGCTTGCCAGTGATACTGGGTTGTCGAATGCTGCTGTTACTTCAACACCACAAACTGCTTCCGTTGGAGTTATTGAGGATGGTGCAAAAGACATCCCGGGAACACCGCTAAATGAAATATTCTGAGTTAACCCATAGGCATTTACCATAAAAGTTTGTGAAAGAGAAAGACTATCGTAAACCAACTCTTCCTCCGAAGATTTGATAAAAGGATCACCAGTATATTCTACAACGGATAAATCGCATATTGCTCCCAGGACTCCTGAACTCGCCCCAAGTGTAAAATAGTAGGTCCCGGAATCTTTTGTTGAAAAGACTAACTGTATGTCATGCAAAATTTCTTTTGCGGGAACTGAGCACTTGTCTTTTGCTAGGCAAACACCTGAATTGTCTTTTTGGGAGTTAATTTCATACGAGAAAGAAGGTGCGCTACCGTTATTGTGCCAGGCTACCTTAGCTGTGAACAAATATGTCTTACAGGCTTCCAGAGTAACAGGATAACTATATATACTTGAGTTTGATGCTCCTCCAACTCCATCCCAACGCACAAGTAATATTCGACCGGCCAATGGTGAACTATTAGAAGTATAGGTTATATTATCTTGATAGCGAATACCAAAAACATTAGCTTCAGTCCATTTGACGGAAGGAATACAGTCCCACCCAAAGTTATTGGCTTCAGAACCAGTCCCGGTAGCACCTCCACCATCCCAATTAGACATATAATTAGTATCCAGAGCCATTGCATCCTGAGCTCTTAATCTGGCTGAAAAAGAAAATGCAAAAAAAAGGCAAACAGCAAACAACAGCTGTTTTGTTCTTATTAGTTCCTCAGTGTTCATCAATGTTCAAATTTATTTGTTAAATAAATTTACATGGTTAGCAGTCATTAGAATACTTTACGACGGTAAAAATCAAAATTTAAAACCAGAAATTGAGATAGAAATATAAAAAAAGATAACAATAAATTGAAAAATAGCACATATGCAAAAATATTCAGGTAATGGTTTCGTGAGTATCTATACCATGTTCTTCATTGACTTTTTACAATAAAACACAAGCGAACAACCAATCATGACAACACTACATAATAACTATATCTCACCTTACCAAACCAACAAAAACAGAAGCCATTTTCAAAAAAAACATCATGCATGTGGAATAATTTACAGTATCCATTCAATTTGTTTCATAACGACATTTCAACTTTATCTATTTTGGTACTGTGTAAACGGCCATTAATAAATTTACATTCTAACAACAACAAACATTGTGTATATATGATAGACCAGCTAATAAAGTATTAATGCCGGCATTATCAACCGGAAGTTATGCAAACTTATTGGTTATTTTTGAATTATAGGTAATACAATGTGCCAGATTATGTTCACTCTTTTAAAAACTATATAGAAAAATTATTATATCTTATGAACAAGTATAGGACTCTCCTCAAAGCCATTATTTTTCCAATCGCTTTCACAATGCTTTGCATGCAAAACTTTCAAGCTCAATCTGTTGATAATACGGGGTTGTTTGGTGCTGTTAAGTCATTTTCAAACGATACTGTTATTTTTGCCTCGACAAAATATCATGACGTTGATATGGACAATATGTATGATGCATCTTTTGTCCTTTCCAGCCAAGAAATAAGTGCCTGGAGTGACTATTCTATATCTGCTTCCTTTTATGCTGAAGGCATTCTTGTATGGGATGGTTCCGGTTTCACTAATACCAATGTAGTAACTTTTAATCCTGAGAAGAGGGTTGACCTATGGTTCGATGTTGATGTAGCAACAAAAACATACAACACATGGGTTCAAACAGAGTCCATGAGTGCCCCCGTTTTAATCCAACCCGATGCAGCTTTCAGAAAAACAGATATAGACTCAATTTTTTGTTGGAGCACTTTACACAACCCTGATGCAGAGCCTGATTCTCTTTCTGTTGAAACAGTTGAGTTGGTACAGGGGGTTGGAGTATATCCTACAAGTTATTCCAATGCATCTTTACTCTCATTGTCCCTGAGCACAGGCAGTCTTGCCCCATCTTTTGATCCTTCAATAACTTCTTACAGTGTGTTATTGCCAGAAGGCACTCCTTCTGTAACAGTTGACGCTGAAGTTGAAATTGAAGGAGCAACAATTACCGGCACAGGTTATATAGATGTCTCTGGTGGAAGCAGTTCTGCCAACATTGTTGTTACAGCAAAAGACGGTGTCACCCAGAAAATTTATACCGTTGATCTTCAGGTTGATGGTAACTATGCAATTTACCTGCCTGGTGGAGCAGATGGTGCCAACAGCAATGTTGACCTGTCTGGGCTAAATTTATCAACATTGCCTGCAACTATCGAATGCTGGATATATCCCGAAGGAGACCAAAATGCCTATGCAGGAATTTTCTATCACAGAGGAACTGCTGATGCTGGTCTGCAATTTGCTGCAGGTTGGCAGGGCTTAAACAAACTCAGAATGAACTACCAAGGTTCAAGTATTGTTACTGATCCCATAGAACCAGACACCTGGCATCATGTTGCCATTGTTATGACCACAACCTCGAACACTCTTTATGTTGATGGCAAGCCCTATTCTAGCGGAGCTTCCCAAACAGCCTACGATTTCTCCACAGACAACCTCTACCTGGGTTGGGATAAGGCAGTTGCCGACAGGGTCTACAAAGGAATGATTGATGAAGTACGCGTTTGGAATCTTGCCCTTGATTCTGCGACTCTGGCTGACAACTTGTTCACTGAACTCCAGGGTAATGAAGTAGGACTTATTGGATATTGGAATTTCGACGATCAGGCTGCAAGTGCTACTGACAGTACCAGTAACGGACTAGATGGCACTATTACAGGAGGCACCTATAAGCCTGCCTTTGTTAAAGCTGATTCAGATGGTGACGGCATATATAATTTTCAGGACAATTGTTCTGAAACCGCAAATGCCTATCAGGCAGATTTGGATGGAGACGGTATCGGAGATTCCTGTGATCCGGATATTGATGGGGATGGCATTGCAAATGAAGAGGACAATTGTCCGGAGACATGCAATGCTGACCAATTGGACATTGACGAAGATGGTATTGGGGATGTTTGTGACCCGGAGTTGCCTGAAGGATTGAATTTTGCCCTTTCATTGCCTGGCCTTGATGGGAACAAAAGTAATGTAGATATTTCAGGATTAAACCTGACTAGTTTACCTGCAACCATAGAGTTCTGGGTATTACCATCTGGCACACAATCAGACAATACCGGGCTTTTTTATCACAGAGATGCTGCCGATGCAGGAATCCAATACACGTCTAGCTGGCAAGGATCTGGTAAATTAAGGCTTATGTTTGAAAATCCCTCCAGAAATTATGGTGTTGTCTCTAAAGAAATCAAGCCAGATGAGTGGCATCATGTTGCTATGGTTTTAACCGAAACAACACGTTCAATTTATGTTGATGGTATTGCAACCAGTGAAGATATGAACCTTACTGGTTATGATTTCTCCACAGGAGGACTCTATCTGGGCTGGGACAATGCCACTAGCAACAGGGCATTCAAAGGCTTAATGGATGAAGTGAGGGTTTGGAACACTGCCCGATCAACTGAGGAGCTCCAAACTAACAGTCACACTGTACTAAATGGAGATGAGGCAGGTTTAATCGCCTACTGGAATTTTGACGATAGAGGAGTATTGGCCACAGATGTTACCGGAAATGGAAATGATGGTACAATAACAGGAGGAACATACGTTCTTTCATCGTTATTAATGCCCATGGTTTATCAAAACTCAACAACTGCGCAAAAGAATGCCATTGTGGGGCCAGGAACAACAGATAATATTGTAATTGCGTTGGAAATAAACTCCAAAAACCTGGGAAGCCCACTAAAACTTAGTGAAATCAACATTTCAACAACAGGTACTACCGAGATTAGCGATATCGCCAATGCAAAACTTTATGCAACTGGTAAGGATTCCACTTTTAGTACTAACAATTTAATTGCAGAGCTAGGTACAACTCCAGATGAACAAAGCTTTACGTTATTTACAGATTTTAAGCTTTCGTATGAAAAGAATTATTTCTGGCTAACATACGACATTGTACCTAATGCAGCAAAAGGCAACTTACTTGATGCTTCGGTGGATAGTTTCAGTCTTGCTGGCCTGGATACTATCACCTACAGCCCGACAATTTCTGCACCCGCGGAAAATCTGGAAATCAATCCTGATTTGTTCATCCAAAATGCCAAACTGGGCAAGAGTGTTGTAACTAGCACGGCATATATAACTTCTAATGGAGCAAATTTTGTTTCCTTCCAACAAAATGCCATCATGACTTATAAAGGCTATCAGTATGTCACTTATTGGAATACTGCCAAGCATGTGTGTTTATCCCGTAAAAAAATGCCTTCAGGCAATTGGGAAGAGCTTGAATTTACCGATTACACTTCGCCACATGACCTGGGAGACAACCATTATAACATTTCGTTTGGGATATGTAAAAATGACGGAACTATCCACATTGCATTTGACCATCATAATGATCCCCTTAATTACAGAGTGTCAAACATTGGCCTTGCTAATAAACCTGACTCTATTCTCCTCTGGAGCACCGAATCATTTAGTACCAAAAGAAACTACCTTGTCAAAGGACAGGTATTATACGACAATGGAGGAGAGTTTGCTGGTGCAATCACCTATCCACGTTTTATTTCAAAGCCAAACGGAGACCTCTTATTCGAATGCAGGACCGGATGGAGTGGTGATGGCAACTCCCACCTATGGGAGTACTCAGGAGAAACAGGTACATGGCAACACATTGGTGAATATATGCATGGCCGTGAAGATGGCATGCCTATAGGATATACTTCAAAATGTGGCTACATAAATGGATTGCATTACACTCCTGGAGGAACGAGGCTGCATGTATCATTGGTATGGCGCGAAACACCAAATGCATCCACTAACCACGAGATCTACTATGCCTATAGTGATGATGATGGTCGCACCTGGTATAATGCTGAGGGTACACAAATTAGCACAACGGGTACTACTCCACTTACCTATAATTCGACTGGGTTTAAGATATTCTCTGTTGGGGAAAACAGAGGATTGATCAACCAGGAAGCTCAGGCTGTTGACAGCAAGGG
>JBNKPU010000182.1:0-7219 GCA_050295515.1 Bacteroidales bacterium
CCTGCCATCCTGGCAAGCACATCAGCGGGCGGTTGCACGTCCCCAACTCCCGCAAGTCTGCGACTTGTGGTTTGATAGGTAGGATAAACTTGTTCATTATTTATATAAGTCTTTGACTTACTTTCCTGGCTTTTATTACAAGTCCAGTATTTAGAACACGTTTTAACCAACCAAACCTAAAATGAGCAGGAACTACAAAATCCATGACCAGGAAAAGCTGTGTTTTGTATCATATGCAACCATAAACTGGCTGGATGTTTTTATCAGACCGGTTTACAAAGATATCTTTATGGAAAGTGTCAACTATTGTATCGAGGAAAAAGGCTTGATAGTCCGTGGCCGGGTGCTGATGACAAGCCATGTACACATGAATCATTGGCACAAGGAAAGAAAAAATGCATGATATTTTAAGGGACATGAAGAAATATACTTCAAAAGCAATAATAAAGGCAATAGAGGAAAATCCTCAAGAAAGCAGAAAAGAGTGGTTGCTATGGTTTTTTGAAAGGGCAGGAAAGAAAAACAGCAATAATTCCAAATATCAGTTTTGGCAGCAGAACAACAAACCAATAGAGTTATCCAACAGTAAGATATTGGAACAGAAGCTTAATTACATTCACAACAACCCTGTAGAAGAAGGTATAGTTTTCGAATCTCATGAATATAGGTACAGCAGTGCTGTGGACTATGCAGGAAGCAAAGGAATGATTGATATAGAGCTGGTTTGATTTACTCTAAGGAATATGTCGAAGACTTATATGAGCTGAAGTGTCCTAGATTGAATATATGTTAAAGTCACCACAAGTCGCAGACTTGCGGTTTAAATACTCCCCTTCTTTAGACAACATTACTTCAAAGGGAGTGGGGAGAATAATCTTAATCCTGAGTAAATAAAACAAAATGAAAGAAATGAACGTAAAATTAAGTAACTTTGTACCTAAAGTGGCACACAATTAAAACGTACAAAAATGAAAATAATAACAAGCCGTGAGTTCCGCAACCATCAAAAGAAATACTTTGAAATGGTGGACAATAACGAGCAGATAATCGTTAAACGTAAAAACCGGGCCTACAAACTTGTGCCTGTAAACGATGACGATATGCTTGTAGACATACCAAAAGAATTTAGGTGCGACCCTTACGAAGTAAGTCCAAGTGGCGATATGTTTTGGGCAGATAAACGAAATGTAGAAAAGGTAAAAAAAGCGATTGAGAACAAAGAAGTTGCTGCAAGGTTAACTTCAACAGATGATGTTAAAAACTTCCTGGATAGCTTATAAAGTATGTACACATTAGATATTACGGCACAAGCGAAAAAGGATATTACATATTTGAAAAAGAAAGGAGGAAAAGCCGTAACCAATAAAATCGAAAAACTTCTGTTGGAACTTATTGAGCATCCAAAAACCGGTACCGGACAAGTTGAACAGTTAAAAGGCAACCGACAAGGTCAATGGTCAAGAAGAATAGATAAAAAGAATCGTTTAATTTACTCAATTGATGATGAAATCGTAACTGTAGAAGTAATCTCTGCAAAAGGACATTACGATGATAAATAACCCACATCCCCTCGCACCCCACAGCAAATAAAACCCAGCCGTTTTCGTTCCCCCCCCCTCTCGCTCGCTTTTGCTAAGCCTTCGTCCTCTCTAATGTTATAATGTAGCATAACTCAACCATAAAAAGCTATATTTAAACATTCAACAAAGCCAACCATTGTCTGAAAGATACAAAGTTCGTAATCCTGAAGGATTATATATTTAACCAACACTGTTACATCATGGGCAGAGAGATTGTGAGAGCAGCACAGGACTATAATTATTCCTCGGCTTATGATTATGCAGGGGGTGTTGGTGAGGTTAAAATTGATAAGTTATAAAAAGGCACATGCTTTGCAATAGTGCGAGACTACCGTTTTCTTAATACAATCATCAAATTTTAGCTAAAACTCCCTCAATAAACAATGCAATCTGTTTAACCAGCTTCCCCGATTTCCAATATCCAAAATGGGACACAATGTTCCAAGAGGTCAACGGATTTCCAACATTAATCTGAAATTCAGCCAAATTGCATGCTTCATAATTGGCATTAATGGGTTTAACCGGATAGCCCAAAGGATCATTTTTGTCATAATAACTTTCCCACATAGCAATGCTTTTCAATTTGTCATCGAGGTTGGGTGAAGGAAAGGTAATTGGCTGCAAGGAATCAACGTCGTTGGATGAGGCAAAGATGGCCAAGGTACTTCCGAACATAAAATAACCGACCATGGTTTCTAAGCGCTCAAAGGCTGAAGCACCCAATGGGTCATTGGCTGGAGCATGCTGCCTGTCCCAGATATAATTGTTCATGATTTCGACCCCAAACGATGAGGCTACCAAGATTACAGGTGCATTTTCTTCCAGTTCACCTTTCAATTTAAGAATGCTCTCATGCACTGCCTGATGGGTTTTTTCATAGTTCTGGACAGGAAGGTTCGGTATGCCACCATAGTTAATCAGGTCGCCAATGTTTGTTAATACCAGCTTGCGAAGGGTTTTCGCCTTAATTTTGGTTGAAGCATTTAGCACCCTTTCCAATATTTTTCCTTGTTGATCGTGCAAATAAGTATACCAATCGATGTATTGAACCTGAATTTGGTTTGTATCGATTCCTTTCTTTTCGAGCGTTTTAATTACCCGTTTAACAAAAGATTCCTGACGTTTAAAACCGCTTTCGCCCGAACCCCGAATAACTAACAATCCTAATTTTTTACTCATATCTGATATTTTGATGCCTTGGTTTATAGCGTTGAAGTTAGATAATTTCAAGCATTTTTGCCAGATACTTCCGTAACCAATACGGTTACATCATCGGCACACCTGTTTATTAGGACTGTCTATAAACACATACTTATAGATTCGTTAAATTATTGTATAGAACATGTTTTGCAAAAGCACTCGAGTGGGATCCAAACAAAAAAAGCCATGCCGGGTTTTAACCCAATACGGCCTGAATCAAAGAATATTTCTGTAGTCTATTCCCTGATTAACATTCCCTGTTTAATGTTTTTACCTGATACTATGCGGTACATTAATAATTGTGTTGGAATACTACTTAAATCAAACTGCCAATTGCTTTGAGAACCGCTAACTGTTCTTTTGATTAATGTACGGCCATTCATATCCATGATTTCAATTTGGATTGGTCCATGAACAGATGCATCAATTTCTACTTGTAGCATATCTCCTTTAAGCGGATTAGGGTAAAGAGATGCCTCAACGCCTTCTTTCATAAACAGTGTTCCGGTAACATCTGGAATAACCGGTGCTGAAGGAAGTTCAATAACATCAAGCTGAACATCTGTGTAGATCCTGTATTCGCCAGGTTTTAATTTTATTGTTGCATTTACATCAGTTACTTCGACCGATTCGCCTGTAAGGTAATTATACCATGCGCCTGCATGCTGAAATGCCGGATTGATTTTGCTATTGTATATTCCAAAATTACCTACAATAGTGGCATTGGTATCTGCCCCATTCAAGTGTATTACTTTTGCGGTGTCTGCAAGGTCAAAATCAAAATCTGTTGTACGGCATATACTCAATGACTTAAAATCGATCAGGGCTTCAAATACTTTGTTTAAACGGTACCTGGCAGCCACGTCCAAATAATCCCATCTGACAGGTTTTGGGCTTAAGCGGCAACCTCCATCAATAGTGCCATCTTCACAACGTTTAATGCTAAAATCATATCCCAATTCGCCCCACTCCCAAATCATTTTTGGACCAGGAATAGTGAAGAAAAATGCAGCTGCTGTTTCAATGCGTTGCAGTCCTGTTTCCAGGTCTCGCACATCATAATAATCATTATTGGCTCCCCATTGAGTATTCTTGTACATCAACCTTTCTTCGTCGTGGCTCTCCATATATACTAATGCATGGGGTTTGTCCCAACCTCTGGTTGTGTAAGAAGCCCTGCTGAAATCTGATTTTCCATCTTCAAAGTATCCCATGGTAGCTTCATTGTAATTATAATTCATATTGCCCCAAAGCATTAACCCATAATTAGCCAATTCTTTTTCTTCATCATTGTCTGCCAGGTGTTCAAGGATTACATAAGCGTTGTTTTTTACTCTCCAAATGGTGTCGGCATATTCTTTCCAAAGGGCAACCCTCATAGAATCGTAATGCCCCCATGCTGCAGGATTTCCTAATGTGTTGTTCTGGGTAAATCCTTTTGAAAGGTCAAACCGGAATCCGTCAACCTGATATTCTTCCAGCCAAAATTTCATAACACGCTTCGAAAAAGCCTTTGTCTGCTCACTTTCGTGGTTCATATCATAACCAACATTAAATTCATGTTTTGGATCGGTATTGAACCATGGATTTTCTGGCGATGGCTTTCCTGCCTCACTGTCCCAGTATAATCTTACCATGGGTGATTGACCAAAAGAGTGATTTAAGACCATATCAATGACTACAGCAATTCCTTTCTTATGACACTCTTGGACAAAGTTTTGCATATCTTCCTTTGTCCCATAAGCTTTATCCAAAGCAAAATAAAATGAAGGATTATAGCCCCAACTCTGGTTGCCTTCAAACTCATTTACCGGCATCAGTTCTATGGTGTTTATTCCAATTTGTTCCAAATAATTCAAGGTGTCGGCAAGCATTTTTAGAGTGCCTGCGTCGGTAAAGTTCTGGACATGAATTTCATATACTACCAGATCTTCTGCTTTTGGTGGGATAAACAAGAACTCTTGCCAGGGAAACCCTTCCTGACCAGTTTCAAGAATGCTGACAACCTCAGAAGTCTTTCCTTCAGGATAAGCTTTCAAATTAGGATAGGTTGTTTCAGGGATATATTGATCATTCCACGGATCCAGTATTTTTTCGGTATAGGGATCTGCAATTCTGATATTGGCATCTACCAAATACTGAAAGGCATATTCAGTGCCCGCTTCCAATCCATCAATGGTAATCCACCATCGGTTACCATCGGTTGTATTAATCAGTTGGTAATCGTTGCTGAGCTCCCAACCATTAAAATCACCAATCAGGAATACATTGTCTTTTCCCGGGGCATATAATACGAGGGTTGCAGCAGTGTCTCCATGGTAGTTAATACCATCGGTCACACCTATGGGCAAATCCTGTTTTGTCAATGACTCTTTAACGTATACCGATATAGAATCCTGAGCCATATAGCTGGCACTCTGACCTTTTACGTGAAGCCAATGATTACCTGTATCTGCAATAGAAACAAGATGGTCCAAAGTATCTGAAAACGACATGTATTCCAGAACATTATCGACTGTCAGCGACAAGCTTGTTGGAGCTGCAGTACCCAGGAATACCGACCGGGCCAGGATTTGAAGCTCCTCTCCTTTGTTTATTATTACAATCCCTTCAGGTTTTGTAATTTCAATGGTTAACCCTGGTTCGTAGACTGTTTGAAAAAGGTCCTCAGTCTGCAAGGACTGATCGGCACTTCGAAGTACAAAATTTAGACTCGTTACAGTATCTCCGGCTGCTACTCCATAATAGGTGTTAATATCTGGCGCAAGGGTTATTTCATAAACATTGTCGCTTACCCTTGTACATTTAGCTTTAGCAATATTTTCGGCCCAGCCTGCCACCACATAGTCCCATTCTGTGCCGCCTTTAACGCAAACTCCGGTATGGACATAAACATCACCTGTAAAGCCTAAAAGATAGCCTCTATCGCATTGGGTTATGTCAAAAGTTAGGGTTACCTCATCGGTAAAGGTTGGAGTTACAGGGTCCGCACTAATCTTTTGAGCAAAAATTTGATTCGTATATATGCTTACGAATAAAACAATCGGAACAAGATTCAATATTTTCATGGCTATAAGCTCTTAAGGTATAAATGTATAATAAACAGGCAGATAGAATACAAACCTGAGAAACACCGCGCTGAAAGTAGACATAAGTTAGTGATATTTAAAAATATAGAGTCACAATCGCTCTAAAAAAAGCCACAAACGTTTCCGCAAACGTTTGCAATGATAAGTTTTTTACTGATGGGTTCAAATTTTCTATATATTCGCCAAAACAATTTTTGCTCTGTATTGAAAGATGAAAAGCTCCCAGGTCACAATTAAAGACATTGCCAAAGCCCTTGGCATATCCCCTTCTACAGTATCACGTGCCCTGAAGGACCATCCTGATATTAGCCCAAAAACAAAAAAAGCAGTAAAAGAACTTGCCGAAAGCCTGAACTATGAGCCCAATGCCATAGCTTTAAGTCTCAGGAGCAAAATAACAAAGACCATAGGATTGGTCATTCCTCAGATTGTTCACTTCTTTTTTAGTTCTGTGATCAGTGGTATTGAAGAAGTTGCCTCACGCGAAGGATTTTCTGTGCTTATTTGTCAGTCAAACGAAGACTTTGAGAAAGAAAAACATGTAATCCATACCCTACATTCGAAACGAGTAGATGGTGTTTTAATTTCAGTATCGAAAACTACCGGGGATTTTGGTCATCTTGAAGAACTGAAAAGACACAACATTCCCCTGGTGTTCTATGACCGCGTAATCAATATTCCAAATACAGACCGGGTAATTGTAGACGATTTCACAGGAGCTTATAAAGCCACCAAAAACCTGATTGAATCCGGATGTAGACGTATTGCACATCTGGCTACCAGTCAGGAATTAATGATTGGCAGAAACCGTAGAAATGGATACCTCCAGGCTTTAAAGGATGCTGAAATTGAAGCCGATGAAGAAATAATACTTCGTTGCGATACCGATGAACATGCAAAAAAATGTATCCCTTACTTGCTTTCGTTGGAAAAGAAAATTGATGGTATTTTTGCTGTAAATGACCTTACTGCCATTACTGCCATGTCAATAATAAAAGGCTCTGGATATTCTATTCCGGGCGATATAGCCATTACTGGTTTTAGCAACAGCCTCTATTCACAAATGACTGACCCTCCTCTGACCTCTATAGATCAACATGGCTATGAAATGGGCATAAGGGCAGCTGAAATGCTTATAGAACGCATTTATAGCGAAGAAGAAATTGACACCCGGGTAGAACAGATCAAGACCGAGCTTATTGTTAGGGGATCTACACAACGCTAATTAGAGTCTGTCCATAAAGTCGGGGGTTTGAGGAATAAAGTTCAAATACAAGGCGTGTGAACCGAACAAAGTGAGTTCTTGAACACAATTAAAAATGAAACACGTTGTGAAAAAAAATTTAAACC
>JBNKPU010000183.1:0-39237 GCA_050295515.1 Bacteroidales bacterium
TGCCATGGCTTCTATTTGCATAACTCCAGGCATTATTGGCTCTTCGGGGTAGTGCCCAATAAAAAAAGCCTCGTTCATGGTAACGTTTTTGATACCACAAATAGTATTATTATCGAGATAAGTGATTTTATCAATCATTAAAAAAGGAGGCCTGTGTGGCAACTTCTTCTTAATCTCATTGATATCCATTATCGGCTCTGATTTTTGGTCGAAAGAAGGTGGCGAAGGTTTAGAATCTTCCTTTTTTATAACATCATAAATGATTTTAGCAAATTCAGTATTGCCATGATGTCCGGGTTTTCTGGCAATAACCTTACCTTTTATCCTCTTGCCTATCAAAGATAAATCACCAATAACATCCAATAATTTATGGCGGGCTGGTTCATTTTGAAAAACCAATTTTGTGTTGCTAAGAATTCCTTCGGGACGAACACTAATATGGGGTTTGTTGAACAAGTCTGCAAGTCTGTCCAATTCTTCTTGCGACATCGGATTGTCAATAATTACCAATGCGTTGTCCAGGTCACCGCCTTTTATAAGGTTGTTTTTAGCAAGGGCTTCAATTTCATGCAAAAAAACGAATGTTTTACATTCTGAAATTTGATCTTTAAAATCTTGGATATTGTCAAGTGAGGCAAATTGATAGCCCAATACCTTTGAGTTATAATCAATATGGACATCGACACTATAATGATCATCAGGAAAAACTTCTAAAGAGACACCTTTACTATCTTTGTATGATATTTTTTCCTTTATTTCATAATATATACGCTCAGCATCCTGTTCTTGCACTCCCACTGATTCGATAGCGCTAATAAAGGGTGCAGAACTCCCATTTAAAATAGGGATTTCAGGACCGTTTATTTCAATGAGTGCATTGTCGATATCCATGCCAAATAGTGCTGCACAAAGATGTTCGATGGTCATTATATGAGCATCATTTTCCATTAGAGTTGTACCTCTTGCAGTGTTCACTACATTGGGTGCTATAGCATGTATAATAGGTTTATTGTCCAGGTCAATTCTTTGAAATGCATATCCAAAATCCACACCGGCAGGTTTTATTTTTACCTCAACCTCTTTTCCACTATGTAAACCCTTGCCTTTTAAACTTACTTCACTGGCAATTGTTTTCTGCTTTTCTGTCATTAGCATGAATAAATAATTGGTGTTTTTTGCAGCACAAGATATAAAAATCTATCTGATTTAGATAAGATGACTACAGCTTGTCTTTAAGTTCGTTTAATTCATTTTCAATCTGATTCAGACGGCTGACAATATCTGGCAAGTTTTTATATGCTGCTATAGACCGGGTAGATTTTCTGAAATCAAATGCAGGCGAACCAAGTAATGCTACCCCTTCAGTTTTTATATTGTTAGAGATGCCAGATTGTGCGCCGATTTTTACATCGTTTGCAACTTTTATATGTCCAGCACTTCCAACCTGGCCTCCAAACATGCACCTTTCTCCAATTTTTGTAGAACCAGATATACCACATTGTGCAGCCATAACGGTATTGGCTCCAATTTCAACATTGTGTGCAATTTGAATCAGGTTGTCCAGTTTTACTCCTTTTCTTAGGATGGTTGAACCCATTGTAGCCCTGTCAACGCTACAATTCGAGCCTATCTCGACATCATCTTCGATAATCACATTGCCAATCTGTGGAATTTTTTTATATTCCTGGTTAGTTGGAGCAAACCCAAAGCCATCTGAACCTATAATTGTTCCACCATGAATTATACAGTTCTTCCCAATTTTACATCCCATATAAACTTTTACCCCTGGGTAGAGAATTGTATTGTCATCAACTACAACATGATCACCAATATATACCTGGGGGTATATTTTTACATTGTTTCCTATAATTGCATTGTCACTAATAACAGCAAAGTCTCCAATATAGCAGTTTTCCCCAACTTTAGCTGTTTTGCTGATTGAAGCTTTGAGATCAATGCCGCTTTTTTGAGGCAACGAACTTTGGTACAACTCAAGAAGGGAGGCGAAAGCCTGATAGGAATCATCTACCTTAATTAGGGTAGCAGGAACTTCCTTTTTGGGGGCAAAGTCTTTATTGACTAAAACAATACTTGCTTTAGTGCTATATAGATGTGGCTCATATTTCGGATTTGCCAAAAAAGTAAGACATCCATCCTGTCCCTCCTCAATGGAAGAAACGTTGTTGACTTCAATGTCGGGATTGCCCACAATCTCACCTTTAAGAAAGTCAGCAACCATTTTTGCCGTAAATTCCATATTTTGTTAATTTGGGCACAAAAGTAGGTATTTTCTAAAACTAAACACAATCTTTTGGATAACTCAGCACAAACTTTTTGGAAGGATGGTTAATATTTGAGATGTTTAGAACATCCGATACTTCTGCAATATCTTTTAATATATTGTTGTTAAATACAATATTAATTTTGTGTTCATTAAGGCTGTAAGCACTATTGGACAAAGTATCTTCTGTTAATAAGTATCCAGCTTCTTCAGGACTTATATTGTATTCCCGGCATATATTATTGCGTATAGTTTCAATTTTTTTAGTTTCAAATTTTTCCTTGCTGATTTCTACTTTTGGCAATTTCCTGTTTACAATACCATTTGCTAAAGTTTTTAGAACAATGTCTTTGTGTTTGATCCATTGTATTGCCGATACCATAATATGTGAGTCGTCCAACTCCAGGAAGTTCCGAATAACTTCTTGCGAATGAGAAGACAAATCGCTTTTCTGTACGTTGTTTTCCAAGAAGTAGGATAACGATGGAGGAGCATACAATTTTTCTCCTTGCATGGTTAAATGTCTGGCTCTTTGTAGAATTTTAACCAGTAAAATTTCAGAAGAAATAACAGCTTTGTGATAATACACCTGCCAGTACATTAAACGCCTGGACAGTAAAAATTTTTCAATGGAATATATACCTTTAGATTCAATAGCAAGTTTGTCATCAATTACATTTAGCATCTTAATGATTCTGTCAGTTCCAATGTTTCCTTCTACAACCCCGGTATAAAAACTGTCCCGTTTCAGATAATCCATGCGGTCCATATCTAGTTGGCTGGAAACCAGTTCATGAAGAAACTTTTTAGAATATTCATTGTTGAAAATCTTAATGGCCAGTTCAAGTTTTCCGTTAAACTCGTTGTTCAACTCTCTCATTAGATATTGCGTAAGCTCCTCATGCGAAAGGTTTTGTATCAGACTGTTTTCAAGGGCATGCGAAAAAGGCCCATGTCCAATATCATGTAGGAGAATAGCAGCCAATACAGCCTCTTCTTCTTCAGTATTTATTTCTATCTCCTTCATCCTTAAGTGTGCAATTGTTTGTGTCATTAAATGAACTGCACCAATGGTATGTTGAAATCTTGAATGCGTTGCTCCCGGATAGACATAATGAGTGAGGCCTAGTTGCTTTATCCTTCTAAGTCTTTGCAAAACAGGGTGTTCAATTAAGTCAAAAATGAAATCGGATGGTATACGAATAAATCCGTGTACAGGGTCATTTATTATCTTCTTCTTATTAATGCCTTTCACTTTTCTTGTTCTTACAAATTACTTCAAAGCTAGTGTATTTTAATTTATCATCTAAAAGTAGTTCCAAATAGTGTGTTTTTTTATTAAGATAAACTAGGCTAATCGTTTGTGTAATAAGTTTTATTTACTACATTTGCAGCGAAAAAAAGGATTGAAGTGGTAGGGGACCGATGTCCCCTATTTTATTTCCTTAAGTTTATGGTTGCAAAAGAAAAGATAGAGGAGTTGATAAAACCTAAGTTGGATGAAGGGGATTATTTTGTTGTGTCGCTTGATATTTCTTCAGGTAATAAGATAAAATTACTCATCGACAGCTTAAAAGGTATTACTATCCAAGAATGTGTTGCTTTTAGCCGGGCAATTGAGCATAACCTGGACAGGGATACCGAAGATTTTGAGTTAGAAGTATCTTCTCCTGGGCTTGATATGCCACTACAAGTGAAACAACAATATATTAAAAATATTGGACGCGAACTTGACCTGCTTTTAGATGATGAATCTAAAGTCAAAGGACTGCTCAAAGAGGTAAAAGATGATGAGGTTGTTATCTACGAAGAAAAAAAGGTTAAAGTTGAGGGGCATAAAAAAAAACAATTAATAAAAACTGACCATAAAATCAGTTTTGACAAGATTAAAAAAGCAATTGTAGTTATAAAATTTTAACAGGTAAATTATAAAAAGATGGAAAACCTGAACTTGATTGAAACATTTTCGGAATTTAAAGAGCTGAAAAGCATTGACCGTGCTACTATGATAAGCGTATTAGAAGATGTATTCCGTAATATGCTTCAAAAAATGTTTGGCACCGACGAAAATTTTGATGTTATCATTAACATCGATAAGGGTGATTTCGAGATTTGGAGAAACAGGGAAGTTGTTGATGATGATTCAATTGAAGACCCAAATACCCAGATACCATTATCTGAAGCAAAGAAGATTGATGACGATTATGAAGTTGGAGAAGATGTTACTGACGAAGTTAGGTTTGTAGATTTTGGACGTAGGGCTATATTGGCCTTGAGACAGAATTTAACTGCACGAATTTTAGATCTGGAAAAAAGCAATATTTATCAAAAATACCGTGACCGCATTGGAGAAATTGTTACGGGTGAAGTATATCAGGTTTGGAAAAGAGAAATACTTGTACTGGATGAGGAAAGCAATGAATTAATTATTCCAAAATCTGAGCAAATTCCTTCCGATTATTTCAGAAAAGGGGATTCAATCAGAGCTGTAGTTGTAAAGGTTGATATGCGTAACAATAATCCATTGATTATTTTGTCAAGGACTTCACCTGTATTTCTTGAAAGGTTGTTCGAACTTGAAGTCCCGGAAATATTTGATGGCCTGATAACTATCAAAAAAATTGTCCGTGTTCCTGGCGAGCGGGCCAAAGTAGCAGTTGAATCATATGACGAACGTATCGACCCTGTTGGAGCATGTGTTGGTATGAAAGGTTCAAGGATTCATGGAATAGTGCGCGAATTGAAGAATGAAAATATTGATGTAATTAATTTCACAAATAATATTCAGCTTTATATTTCCAGAGCACTTAGTCCTGCAAAAATTTCTTCAATTAAGCTTGACGAGGAAAATAAGAAAGCTGAAGTTTTTCTTAAACCCAACGAAGTATCTTTGGCAATTGGTAAAGGAGGATTGAATATCAGGCTTGCAAGTCAATTAACTGAGTACGAAATTGATGTATATCGCGAAACTGAAGATGAGGATGACGAAGACGTTAAATTGGATGAATTTGCTGATGAAATAGAAGGATGGGTAATCGATGAGATTAAAGCTATTGGTTGTGATACAGCTAAGAGTGTACTTGAGCTCTCTGCCGAAGAATTAGTGAAACGTACTGATTTGGAACAAGAAACAATCGAAGATGTACTCAAAATTTTAAGAGCAGAATTTGAATAATTCAAAGGAATAGCATTATTTTAGCGGTGTTTCCGCAACAATTGCTTAAAAATAGAACTTAAAGATTTTATATGACGATAAGTAAAGCAACACGGTTGAGCAAAATTGCAAGGGAATTTAACGTGGGCATATCTACCATTGTAGATTTCCTCCACGGCAAAGGAATAACTATTGATACTAATCCAAATACAAAAGTTACTCCTGAGCAATATGCTATGCTATTGGAGGAATTCAGTTCCGATCTGTCAATTAAAAAAGAATCGGAAAAAGTAAACCTAAAGCAACTTCGTGAAAAACGTGAGACTATTTCTATTAATGATATTGATGAAGATGAAGAGGATACTGAGAACAATCAGGATGAAGTAGTCATTAAAGGCCATAATGTTTCGTCAAACCTTTTTGAGACAGATAGTGAAAAGGAAATTGAAAAAAAGATCAATCTTAATGTATTAGGCAAAATTGATCTGGAAAATAAAAAGCAAGAAAAGGAAGCTGCTCCAAAAGAAGAAGTTAAAGAAGAAGTTAAAGAGGATAAGCTGCCTATAGAAGAAAAAGAGGTGCCTGAAGAAAAGGAACAAGAACCTATTTCAGAAGTGGAGAGTCCTGTTGTTGAAAAAAATGTTGATCCTGATTCAAAGGTCAAAGTTTTAGGAAAGATCGATCTGGATTCGATGAATCAAAAAACCCGACCTGTAAAAAAGACAAAAAAGGAAAAGGAACAGGAAAAATTAGCCAAGAAACAAGTTGTTGATAAAGAAAAAGGACAAGCCAAACAAGAATCTCCTGTTGAAGCTAAAGAGGTTAATGCCGAAGTTCCAAAAGAAAAACCTGCTGAGCCAGTTGAAGTAAAGAAAAAAGAGGTTGAACCTAAAGAGACAGAGCCTACAAAAAAGGAAGATGGAGAAAGCACTGTAATTAGGGCCAAAGCAGAGAGGTTGAGCGGACCTACAGTTGTGGGTAAAATTGAGCTCCCAAAAGTAGTGAAGAAATCTTCTGACCAGCAGACAAAAGAAGACAAGAAGAAGAAAAGAAAAAGGATTAAAAAGGACAAAGAAAAAGTCCGTTTTGTTGATAAGAAAGCAAGACCTGAAGTCAGTAAGAAAGAATCAACCGATAACAGGCCACAAAAGAAAAAAACTGTAGGAAATAAAAGGAAGGGCAGAAAGCCTGAAATTTCTGAAGAAGATATCCAAAAGCAGATTAAGGATACTCTTGCCCGTCTAACATCTAAAGGGAAATCAAAAGGAGCAAAATACAGAAGGGAAAAAAGAGACCTGGTCAGCCAACGTCAAATAGAGGCTGAAATCAAGGAGGAAGAATCCAAGAATGTTTTACAGGTTACTGAATTTGTTTCTGTAGCGGAGCTTGCCAGTCTTATGAATGTTGAAGTAAACGAAATTATTTCAACATGCATGAGCCTTGGTTTGTTTGTGTCGATAAATCAACGTATCGATGCTGAAACTATGACCATGTTGGCTGAAGAGTTTGGATACAAGGTCGAGTTTATTAGTGCAGACCTACAGGAATCCATTCATGAGGAAGTGGACGTAGAAGAGGATCTCTTACCAAGGCCTCCAATTGTCACAGTAATGGGACATGTTGACCATGGTAAAACAAAACTATTGGATTATATCCGAAATGCCAATGTGATTGGCGGAGAAGCGGGTGGGATTACCCAGCATATCGGTGCCTATAGTGTTGAACTTGATGATGGTAGAAAGATAACATTCCTGGATACTCCCGGGCATGAGGCTTTTACGGCTATGAGGGCGCGTGGAGCACAATTAACTGATGTCGCAATTATTGTTGTTGCTGCAGATGATGGTGTTATGCCCCAAACAGTTGAAGCCATAAACCATGCACAAGCTGCTGGTGTGCCTATGATATTTGCAATTAATAAAATTGATAAGCCAACTGCTAACGAAGAAAAGATCAAAGAAGGCCTTGCCAATATGAATATCCTTGTAGAGGACTGGGGTGGTAAATACCAATCTCAGGGAGTGTCAGCGAAGGATGGACTTAATATCAATGATCTTTTGGATAAAGTCTTACTTGAAGCCGAAATGTTGGATTTAAAAGGCAATCCTAATAAAAGGGCTGTTGGTACTGTAGTTGAATCTTCTTTGGATAAAGGACGTGGATATGTTGCTACAATTCTTGTGCAATCGGGGACTTTAAAAATTGGTGACATTGTCCTTGCCGGAACTCATTTTGGTAGGATTAAAGCCATGTATAACGAAAGGGGTAAGGCTGTGTTAGAAGCAGGTCCATCTACACCTGTCCTCATTCTTGGATTGGATGGAGCACCTCAAGCTGGTGACAAGTTCAATGTAATGGAAAGTGATCGCGAAGCCCGCGAAATCTCAAATAAACGTGAACAATTGCAACGCGAACAGGAAGTTCGTACCCAAAAACATATTACCCTGGATGAAATTGGACGCCGTATTGCAATTGGTAACTTCCAAGAATTAAATGTTATCGTGAAAGGTGATGTGGATGGTTCTGTAGAGGCGCTTTCTGATTCTTTATTGAAATTGTCAACGGAAGAGATTCAGGTGAATATCATTAGCAAGGCTGTAGGACAAATCTCTGAAGCCGATATTTATTTGGCAGCTGCATCCAATGCTATTATTATAGGTTTCCAGGTTAGACCATCTCTAAGTGCCCGCAGACTGGCAGAAAAAGAAGAGATTGATATCCGTCTTTATTCAATCATTTACGATGCAATTAACGAAGTAAAAGATGCGATGGAAGGGATGTTGTCTCCTGAAATAAAAGAAGAAATAGTCGCTACTTTAGAAATCCAGGAGGTTTTCAAAATTACCAAAGTTGGTACCATTGCCGGATGTATTGTCCGTGAGGGTAAAATCAAGCGTTCGTCCAAAGTTCGTGTTATCCGTGATGGTATTGTTATTTATACTGGGGTGCTCGGTTCTCTGAAACGTTTTAAAGATGATGTTAAAGATGTTGTAAGCGGACAAGACTGTGGTTTAAATATTGATAAATTCAACGATATAAAAATTGGTGATATGGTTGAAGCGTACGAAGAAACTGAAGTTAAGAAGAAACTTTAATTGTTCTAAATAGTATTTAAGGCTCAATCAATGATTGGGCCTTTTTTCTTTTATTCTGTTTTGTATGGATAAAAACGAAATATCTGGAAAGATAAAAAGCAAGGCTATTGAGCTGGGCTTTGAATCTTGTGGTATTTCGAAAGCTGAAAAGTTATCTTCTCATGAAAGATTTCTTAAAAACTGGCTCACCAAAGGACTACATGCTTCAATGCACTATATGGCCAATCATTTCGAAAAAAGGTTGGATCCAACAAAACTTGAATCTGGCACTAAAAGCGTTATTTCTGTCCTGTTAAACTATTATCCCGAACGAACACAAGAATCGAAAGCACTCCCTAAGGTTGCCAAATATGCTTATGGAAAAGATTATCATTATGTAATACGCGAAAAGCTAAAAGTGCTTCTCGGTTATATAAACGAAGAACTTGTACCATGCAGCGGAAGGGTATTTACAGATTCGGCACCAGTATTGGACCGAGCCTGGGCTGCCAATTCAGGGCTGGGATGGATTGGAAAGAATACCAATTTAATAGTGCCTCATAAAGGATCTTTCTTCTTTATTGGCGAAATTCTGATAGACAAGGAACTGGAATACGATTCGCCAATACCAGATATGTGCGGTTCTTGCACTAAATGCATTAGTGCTTGTCCAACAAATGCGTTGGTCACCCCCTATTTGCTCGACAGCAATCGTTGTATTTCATACCAGACCATAGAGAACAAAGAAGATATCCCAACAAAATACAAAGGTAAATTTCAAAACTGGGCCTTTGGGTGCGACATTTGCCAAGATGTCTGTCCCTGGAATAAGTTTACTGAACCCACGAAGAAAGCGGAATTTACTCCACATTCAAAATTATTGGAAATGACAAGAAAAGAGTGGCAGGAAATGGATGAGGAAAAATTCAGGACAATATTTAAAAATTCTGCAGTAAAACGTGCAAAATTTAAAGGTTTAAGGCGCAATATTGATTTCTTGGACTTATCTGAAGAGAACTCCTGAAGCTGTTTTTGAACTGCCTGATAAGCTTTTTGTTGCAAGTTGCTCTGGTTTTCGTAAAGTTCGTTAACTGTCCTCTTTTATCAATACAACCTACTAGTCATTCTTTTCTTTAAATTCTGCGTGCATATCGTTTTAGTTTTTATTTCTACCATTCTAAGTTTTATTATAGTGTTATTGTTTTGAGTGTTTTAATTTTTTAAGTAAAATTGCGATAAATGATCTATATCAGGTTATATGAAAAGTTTTACCACAGTATTACTTGCATTCTTTTTATTTACAATAGTCTCTGCCAATAAGGTTGACTCGCTTATAGCCCTTATTAAGAATGATTATGATACTGCGAATTATGGGGTCTATAAGGCTTTGCATTTTCATTTTTGGGGTAAGGAGGAAGACTCAGCACTTATTTATTCTAAGTTAGGATTGTCTCAGGCTGAAAAGCAACAAAATGAATTACAAATAGGCTTGTTCAAAAGTAGAATTGGTAGTGTCTATTTTAATATGGGTATGATGGCTCAAGCATCGGAATACTTTAAGTCTTCATATATCATTTCACTTAAATTAGGTGATACTTTAAGTAGTTTAATAAGAGCTGGCAATTATGGCATGGCTCAAATTAATTTAGGGAATTATACTGAAGCTGGAGATATCCTATTTGGAGCATTAGAAATTGCGGAAAAAATCGGTGATTTAAAAGAATTAAGTCATATATACAGTAATCTTGGTCTATTACATTTTAAACAAAACAATTATGAATTGTCCATTAATTATTTTAAGAAATCTTTAACTGCAAGTAAAATATTAGGAGAAGATAGAATCATGACTTTTACATATAAAAGAATAGGAAATTTATTTCAACATATTAATCAGTATGATTCTGCAAAATATTATTACAAGGCTTCATTGGAAACCAGTATAAAAACCAATTATATAATCGGTCAGTTGGAAGTTTATTGTTATCTTGGGGAACTCTTTTTAAAAATGGGTAATAAGGACTCTGCTTTAGTATGTTATAATCAAGAATTGCACTTACGGAAAAGCTATAAAACAAAATGGGGAGATGCTGATTTCTATGAGACTTGGGGATTGTATTTTTTGCACAATGCTGAAATTGATAAGGCATTAGGGCACTTTCATTTAGCATTAAAATTCTATCTTAAGGAGGGGCTTAGAAACAGAGTAAAATCTTTATATTTTGATATATCGAAAGCCCACAAGGCAGCCCACAACTACGACTCAGCCCTATACTACTACGAACTTTACACAGCACTGACAGACAGTCTCTTCAATGTTGAAAAATCGAGGCAAATAACCGAGCTGGAAACCATCTACCAGACCGAGCAGAAGGAAAAGGAGATACTGGAGCTTAAAGGCGAACAGGAAAAGAAACACAGCCAGACCGTGCTCCTAATTGCAGCCCTAGTATTTGTTACACTTATTTCTGCCCTGTCATTTGTTTTCTACCGTTCCAGGCAGAGGAGCAAGGAAATGGAGATTCTTGCCCTGGAACAGAAAAAGCAGTTTGGGGCTGTCCTGGTGGCACAGGAAGAGGAGCGCAAGCGCATAGCTGCCGAACTGCACGACAGTGTTGGACAGCTGCTTTCATTGACGAGCCTTTATATCTCCGATGCCGTGGACCATATCAAAAACGGTACTGATGAGGGCCCTGAATCACTTTCCAGGTCCATGGATGCCCTCCAGGAAGCCATCAGGGAAACCCGCAGTATCTCCCACAACCTGATGCCCGGTGCCCTGGTCAGGAAGGGGCTTTCGGCCGCATGCCGCGAACTTGTCCGCAGGATCAATGACACGGACCTGTTGGACATCAGTTTCCGTGAGCAGAGTACAAAGGAGCAGCCCAGCGAACAGCTGTCCATAGTTTATTACAGGGTCCTCCAGGAACTAGTCAGCAACATCATCAAGCATTCAGGGGCAACCCGTGCCAAGGTCTGCCTGAAACAGGACAATGGTTCATTGGTCATGGAGGTCAAGGACAACGGAAAAGGATTTGACCTGATCAATGCAAAGAAGAATAATGGCCTTGGGTTGCAGAACATCTATTCCAGGCTTGATTTGGTGAATGGGCATGTTTACATTGATACAACTATGGATAAAGGTTCCTCTTTTGTAGTAACAGCTCCATTTAATCAGTAGTAGACTCTCTCTTTTCTTCTAATACTCTGGACTTTCGCTTTCAATTTTTGTAAATTTATACTAAACAGTATTGATGTATTCAGGCACTGGTTGTGCTACTATGCGGAGGGAATTTGTTTAATGTAAAAGTTTGAAATCATGAAAAATATATTGGTAGGAATCGATTTTGAAGATAAGTATGAGCTACTGGTAGATAAAGCTTTGGAGTATTCTAAATATGAGAAAGCTAAAATATGGCTCTTGCATGCATCGGCTCCAGATCCGGATTTTGTCGGCTTCGAGGGTGGACCTCAATTTATCAGGGATGTTAGGGCCGATGAGCTAAAGCGAGAACATATAAAGTTACAGGAACTTATAAGTAAGGTTGAAGCAGCAGGGGCAGAAACCGATGCATTATTAATTACTGGAGCTACAATTCAGGTCATACTTGAAGAATCGGTTAAATTAAATGTTGACCTGATTATTGTAGGGCATCAAAGGCATGGATTCTTTTATAATTTATTTTTTGGGCACCAGGATTACGATGTTATAAAAAAATCAAGGGTTCCGGTTTTAGTTATACCGTTAGGTGTTTAATGAAGCATAGCGTTTTAAGGGCCGTTACTGGTTTTATTGATTTTTTTATATGGGAAATAAACAAAATTTATTTTTCACCGTATATAATTTATATACCACCAAACAAGCCCTGATGAAGATATTATATGTCTTTACAATATCCCTTTTGTCAGTAATCTGCCTAAAAAGTCAAACAACTGTTTTTCTTTGGCATGAGAATTTAAGTAACAAGGCTACAATTTTAAGTGGTGGGGACAGGTTATATGAAGCCTTGCTTAACGACCTCCATTTTTCTAATCATATGATTTTTACTCCTCAGGTAACAGTAATGATAGGCTGTATTGAAGTCCTGCCAGATGGTGGACTTAACCGTGTGTTTTCATTGAATGAAGTCGATAATTTGTTTTTGGCTGAGTTTGAGTCTGTTGTTCGAAAAAGTAAGATCAACTGGGCAGCAAACAAAGATACAACCTATCTTATTATACCGGTTGAATTTAGAAATATGCCTGTTGAGTCTTATGTTACCGATTATAATTTTATTCCGGATTATTTTGAGGATCCCATTGTATGCTTAGGTGAATACGATCTTGATATAATCAGTGACTTAGACTTGGTTTATAGTTATGAGCAGTTTATGAATCAAAGAAAGCTTACCAAAGCATTGAAAATATTGGAGATGATTATTAACAGAAAACCTTTCAAAGAAGTCTATTATATAAAAAAAATTCGTTTGTTGACCTATTTGGATGAGTTGGATGATGCTGCTGCAGAAGAAAGAAAAGTGGAAGTTCTTTTTCGGTAAGTGCCTTAAAAACAGTTGTCTTACCTAATAAGTATTTACACTACCCAAAAATATTTAACCTCCGTGTCTCCGAGTCTTTGTGCCTCCATGTTTCAGCCAAATGACATCTCTTTGCCTCCTTGTTTATTTTTGGTTAAAAGAATCATCTGAGCCTATTTCTTAGCAAATCTGTGTGATCTGTTTTTAATTTGCTATTTTGCATATCCAACTAAATATTTATATCCCATGAAGAGTCATATCACTTTAGCTTTTTAGATATTATTACATGAATATAGGATGTCAGACATATTAAACTGTTTGGGCAACACTATAACTATAAAGACTATACTAAAGAGATAGTTAGATATGTTAGGGGTACACGATAAAACAGAATGATGATGGAATTTTTTTCGAACCGTTTGCTTTTTAACGAAATTACCTGGAAAGACCTGCATGATATCCATATGCTTCATTCCTATCCTGAGGTCGATGAATTTAATACTCTGGGGCTACCTAAGAACCTGAATGAAACAAAAGATCTTGTTTCGCCAATGATTGAAGTGCAAAATAGTTCTCAACGCAAATTGTATACCTGGAAGATTTGTTTGAAAGATAAAGACACCTTCATTGGACTGTGTGGATATACCCTATCGCTGGATAAATTTAAGCTGGGGGAAATCTATTATAAGTTTTTGCCATCCTATTGGGGCAATGGCTATGCAACCGAAACGGCGAAACGATTGATCACTCTGGGTTTTGAAGAATTCAAGCTACATAAAGTTGAGGCCGGTGTTGCTATTGGAAATAGGGCATCGATACATGTCTTAGAAAAAGCAGGTATGACTCGAGAAGGTTTAAGGCGCAAGATTTTACCAATAAGGGGGGAGTGGATCAATAATTATCACTATGCAATTGTAGAGGATGATCCCACGGCATATTGAACGTTGAAAAAAAGGATAAATGGGCATCCTGAAGGCATTTCAGGATCCGGCTTCCTGTTTGCCAGACCCTGAAAACAAGTTCAGGATGACTAATAAAGCTATTCTATTTTACTGCAGCCAAAGCTTTAGCAAAATCCGGGTCCTGGGTAATTTCAGGGACTTGTTCGGTATAAACAACCTTACCTTGTTCATCAACTACCACTATTGCTCTTGAAAAAACACCTTCCAAAGGGCCATCTACAATAGTCACTTCATAGGCATCCCCAAAATTTGAGTCTCTGAATTCAGACAGGTTTTCAACATTTGAGATACCTTCAGTTTCGCAAAAACGACCATGGGCAAATGGCAGATCTTTAGAAATACAAAGAACTTTCACATTGTCTAGTGAAGCAGCTTCTTCATTAAACTTGCGAACAGAATTGGCGCATACACCTGTATCAAGACTAGGGAAAATATTTAGTACTACTTTTTTTCCTGAATAATCCGACAATGATTTAACTGAAAGGTCAGTGCTTACAAGTTTAAAATCTGGAGCCTGACTGCCAATTGAAGGTAAACTACCTTTCGTGTTTATTGCATTTTTTTGTAATGTTATTTGTGCCATTTTTTAAATTTTTATTTTGGTTTGTTGATCTAACAATGTAAAGTCATAATAGTTTAGTTATTTGTAAATTCCTACAATGAAGTTGAAAAGCAATCATTAAAATTCTTTTTTATCTGTAGGTCCAGCAGTTCTTTGCTTATCCCTTTTAATTCAGCAGCTTTATGATATACTTCAGCTATTGTAACGCTGGCATCATCTGTCTCAAGAAAAATACGATCAAGGGGTTCCTCAATAAAGGTTTTCCGGGCTTTGCTGTTTTCTTTAAAAAGTGAAATGCCAAATGAGAGGTAACAGTTTTTTCTGATAAGGTCTTTGCCCATTTCTGGTGATGCATTAAACCAATGTATTATCCAGGGCTGGCTGTGCTTGGATTCTTTCCTGGTTTTAACCAGATCATTATAGGCTTTTATGCAATGAATGATAATGGGCTTATTTGTAGCTTTAGCAATTTCAATGTGTTCATGAAAAATGTCTCTTTGGATTTGAATGTCTGTGTCTATTCCTTTGTCCAGCCCGGTTTCTCCAATGGCAAGCACTTCATTTATTTTAGAGGCTTTAGATACAGCATCTAGTTCTGAATTATAATCAGAACTTGCAATATGCCATGGATGTAGTCCAACCGAATAGAATTTATCTTGCTGGATTTCACCAATCTCTTCAGGATAAAGGTTCCGCAGCATTATATCTGCTTTTCCCGGATTGCTGCTATGTCGATGGATGTCGATGTACATAAAAGTAAGTGCCTAAAGTTTGAAGTACTTCAAGTACTTAAAGTTAAAAGCTTTAAGTACACAAGTCACTTTAAATACTTATAACTTTTCTAACACAGTTTCAATCCTCCTTACAGTCTCTTCTTTGCCTATCATTTCCATAATATCAAAAAGGTGAGGACCTTTACCGGCACCAACAATAGCTAACCGGAGAGGGTTCATTACCTTTCCAAAGCCCAATTCATGCGTTTCGATATATGCCTTGATTTTTTCTTCAGTGCTTGCTGAATGAAAAGGTTCGCAAATTTTTATTATTTCAAGGCACTCTTTTACTATTTTAGGAGTATCTTCTTTCCAGAATTTCTTGGCAGCCTTGGCATCATATTCTGCAGGAGCTACAAAGAAAAAAGAAGCTTGATCCCAGATATCTTCAACGAAAGTTGCCCGTTCTTTGACCTGTGCAACAACTTTTTCAACTGTGGAAGTATCAGCTTCAACACCTTTCTCGTTGAGTGTTTTCTGAAAAAGAATAGCCACTTCGGAGTCGTTTTTGGTTTTTAGGTATTGCTGATTGTACCATCTGGCTTTTTCAGGATCAAAACGGGCACCAGATTTATTCACCCGGTCCAATGAAAATGCCTGGACAAGTTCGTCCATTGAAAATAGTTCTTGTTCGGTTCCGGGGTTCCAGCCCAACAATGCCAATAGGTTTACAACAGCATCCGCAAAATAACCAGCTTCCCTGTAACCTGAAGAAACTTCACCATCAGGAGCCGTCCAAGCCAAAGGGAATACCGGGAATCCCTCCTTATCTCCATCCCGTTTACTTAATTTTCCTTTACCACTAGGTTTTAAAATGAGAGGCAAATGGGCAAACTCAGGCATTTCATTTTCCCAGCCTAATGCCTTATATAGCATAACATGTAAAGGAAGTGAAGGTAACCATTCTTCACCCCGGATAACATGGGTAATTTGCATCAGGTGATCATCTACTATATTAGCCAGGTGATATGTAGGTAGGCCATCCGATTTGAAAATGACTTTATCGTCCAGTGTTGAAGTGTTGAATTTTATACGATCCCTGATCAGGTCATTTACCTCAATATCTGTTTTTTCAGGCATTTTGAACCTTAAGACATATGGTTCGCCATTTTTAATTTTTTCTTTTGTTGCATTTTCTCCCAGGTTTAGCGAATTATTTAACGATTGTCTTACAGTATGGTCATAAGCGAAGGTTTGTTTTTCACTTTCTGCCTTTGTTCTTAGATCATTTAATTCTTCTGGAGTGTCAAAAGCATAATAAGCCCATCCAGAGTCGATTAGCTGCTGCATATACTTTTCATATATTTCTTTTCTTTCCGATTGTTTGTACGGTCCATAATCACCACCTTGCTTTACACTTTCATCAGGGATCATTCCTAACCATTCAAGTGATTCATTGATGTATTCCTCAGCACCTGCAACAAATCTGGTTTGGTCTGTATCCTCAATTCTTAATAAAAAACTGCCCCCATGTTTTTTGGCAAAGAGATAATTAAACAAAGCGGTTCTAACTCCTCCAATATGTAATGGACCAGTTGGACTTGGCGCAAAACGTACACGTACTTTATCAGACATAATTATAAAATTGTATTTTGGAGCAAAGATACAACATCAGAAGGCATGTGCAACTGTTTTACCGATTGGATTTTGCATGCAAAATGTCATAAATACCTAAAAAGAAATCCCGTAAATTCACATCTTAAATATCTGAATTATGGAAAATATCCTGATCATTGGTGCTGCCGGGCAAATTGGTTCTGAACTTACTATGGAGCTCAGAAAAGAATATGGAGGTGGACATGTTTTTGCCACAGATATAAATGATGCTCCTGAATATATTAAAGAAAGCGGTCCTTTTCATTTATTGGATGTAATGGACGATAAAAACCTGATCCACTTTATTATCAGGCATAAAATATCCCAGATTTATCATTTGGCAGCTGTTTTATCCGGGAATGCAGAGAAATTACCTATGCAGGCCTGGCACATTAATATGAACAGCTTGATGAACGTGCTGGAAGTGGCCAAGATGGTAGATGAGGTAAAAAAAGTTTTTTGGCCAAGCAGTATCGCTGTATTTGGACCAAGTACTCCAAAAGAAAAAACTCCTCAGATTACAGTTATGGAGCCCAACACAGTTTATGGAATAAGCAAATTAGCTGGGGAGCGCTGGTGCGAGTACTTTTTTAACCGGTATGGGGTAGATGTAAGGAGTTTGCGTTACCCTGGTTTAATTAGCTATAAAACTGAGCCTGGAGGAGGTACTACAGACTTTGCTGTTGAGATATACAAAGAAGCAATAAAACGTAAAAAATACACTTCTTTTTTAGGTAAAAATACACGTTTGCCCTTAATGTTTATGCGCGATGCAGTTACGGCCACAATTGCTTTGATGGAAGCTTCTGAGGATGAAGTTCATTTCCATGTAGGGTATAATATATCTGGTTTTTCAGCAACTCCTGGAGAAATGGCAGATTCAATCAGAAAACATATTCCTGAATTTCAAATAAGTTACCAACCAGATTTTCGTCAGGAGATAGCAGACTCCTGGCCCGATAGTGTCGATGATCATTATGCCCGTAGCCATGACCACTGGATCAGCAAGTATGATCTGGAAAAGACAACAGCTGTGATGCTTAAGGAGTTTGGTGATACAATCTAAAAAGTATTTTAGACTAATTGCAGAAAAAAATGATTGATCCGGTTCTTGGTGTTACCGATGTTAAATTTTTTTTTCTATTTTTAGCATGATTTACATTGAACCAAGATGTTAAGCTCAAAAACAAGCCTGCTTTTAGCCTGTACAATGTTTCTTTTCAGCCTGAAGAGTAAATCCAATGATTCATTAAAATTAGAATTAAACTCTCTTTACAATTTTGATATTTTTGAATATAAAAATACATCAGCTTCAGGGCTGGAGCGAACATTAATTGAGGCTTATAAGGGCTGGTACAATCTGTTATTGAGCCCGGATAATTCTAATATTGCTGATCAAACTTTAGGATATATCGACCAATACATGGTATCAACAGACAGTTCTGATTTGACTGTTGAATTACGCTTGAACAGGATCTTTCTCCAACAATACAAAGTACGGATTCACGCTTTCAGGAAAGAGCAGATGAGGGCTTTAAATGCTAATTTAGCTCTTGGCAAAATGATAGATAATATTCAGTTGGATGAGATCTCTGATGAGAATTATATTTATTATAAATTTATTTCATCTGCCTATGATTATGTTGACTCCTATTTGCAAGAAGACAGTTTTATCTATTCTGTTATTTCTTCGAATAAAATAGCTGTTGGGGGTGATATGCTCCAGAATATTGAAAATTGTTTTCAGACAGATGATTTTTTTATCCAGACAGAATCTGCCTATTTTCTCATGAAGGCTTATAATGAAATTGAAGAAGATTACTATTCAGCACTGACTTATTCAACCTGGTTGGTTAAGCATTATCCCAATAACATTATCTTTCAGGTTGAGCATTTTAAGTGTATGGTTTCAAGTGGCATAGAATTTGAAAGTGTTCAGAATGATTATACAATTCTGATGGTATTAATAGACAAGAGTGAGATGGCGCCAGAACAGAAAGCTCATATTAAAAATGTAGCAAGCTCTTATTTTGAATAAATATGTATAATAATTAAATGTTGAAATTTATTCCATTAAATATATATTTGTTAAACACTATTATCAAAAAACAAGTTATGAAAAAAGTAATTACAATTATTGTTGCGTTTCTGGCTTTTAGTTCAGTATATGCAGGAAATGCTGATTTGTTTAATGTTAATGAGCAGGCAATTCAGGAAGAATTTGCTGATCTTAACGCATTGGAAGAATTCGTAGTAACTAATGATTACCTTGCATTAACTGACATTGTTGAATCAAATGCATACGATCTTTCTGCTATTAATGTTAATACCATGGGTGCCAGCTCAAGTGGCGATTTTGCTTTCCAAATTGAAGGATTTCTTTGGGGTTTCTTATGCTGTCCTATAGGATTCTTTGTTGTTGCTGTAAACAAAAACAAAGACAGGGACCAAAAATTATCATATTGGATTGGAGTGGCTGCTAGTACAGTAGTTAGTGCAATTACTTCACCAATTTATTACTCTACTTATTAAATTTAATAATTAGTTTTAGAAATTATAATCCCATGGATAATACATTATATAAAATCCTGTGTATTGTATTCATGGGATTCTTTTTTCTTCAAAGTTCCTATTCTCAACTTTATTATAGAATTGAGGCCGATTATTCAATAAAAGAGAAATCTACATCGGGCTATGAGAACTTGATGTTAGGTAAAGTCTTTTACGACAGGAATATCAGACAAAGTGTATATAATGTCAAATTTCCTGAGAAAGAACTATTAATAGTTAACGATACTTGTACTATAAAAGCTTTAGAAGGCACTTATGAAAAGCATCTCTTAGGTACAAGTCTGTTGGATTTTTCGGTGTTAAGCTTGTTTATAAATGGAAACCTGGATTATTTTGGACTCGACAAAACACCTTTTACACTAGATAAGGTTGAAAACGAAAATGGACTTGTTATTTCTACCTGGAATTTAAAAAATCAATATGTGAATTCATCCGTAGGCAAGATGTTGCTTTCGCAGAAAAATAACAAGCTACATGGATTGATTACATTTAACGAAAAGGATGAAGTTGTAAGTAAGCAGATTTTCTCAGAATACATATCTATAGAAAATATGTATTTCCCAACCAAAGTGCTTCAAATCTCATTTTTGCCTGATGGGACTGAAATGAAGAAGATTACGAAGTATTCAAATATTATTCTTAACAGTATCCATAATGAGGAATTTTACAATTACCGCTATATTCCTTCTGGCAAATAGTATCTTTCCGGCTGTGTCGTTTTCACAAGTAAGTAATAAGCTACAAGAGCTTAAGTTTGATATTGATCAAACAGATAAAGCAGTAAAATATGATTCATTACGATCATATAGTTCAGAATATGACCTTGTATTTACTAACTTATTCCTTTTTTATAAAAAATTTGTATCGTCGCAGGATGCCAGCTCATGCAGTTTTAGCCCTTCGTGCTCAGAATATGCAATTTTAGCAATTAAAAAACAAGGATTCTTAATAGGATTCATAAACTTCTGGGACAGGTTTTCAAGATGCAACGGAATGTCTCCCGAAGACTATGAGGTTGATAATGATGTAGGATTGTTGATTGATCCGGTGAGAGATATAAAATATGAAGAAAAATAAACTATTGCTACTATTCTTATTTCCAGTTTACTTATTGTCTGCGCAGAATAATGATCTTTTCTCATTTGACAATTCAATCAAGTATGCAGATTACTTGTATCGGAATGCTGAATATAATTTAGCGATACAGGAGTATAAGAGAATATTATTTCTAGATCCAGGACATGACTTATATGCGTATAAATTGTTTGATAGCTATATCCTCAGCCACGAATATGGGAAGGGTTTAAACTATTATAATCAAAATATCCTTAAGCTTCATCAAACCGATACTCTCCTATTGCTTAAAGGAAAACTTTTGCTGCTTAGCAGTAATATCAATAGCTTTTCGGGATTACTTGGATATGGAGGACTGAGTAATCAATCCAAACATTTTTTGAACTTTTCACAGTTAATGTTCCAAACTAAATGGGAAGAAGCTTCTGAGGTTTTGGTTGGTTTGAATGAAACTAATGAATATCAGGAATTTGTCCCTATAGTTAATAGAGCACTAGATATTAAGTATAAGAGTAGTGCGCTAAGCCTGTCAATGTCTGCAATAGTCCCGGGAATGGGCAAAATGTATTGTGGCTATTGGAAGGACGGGGTCTTTAGTTTGCTTTTTACTGGTCTTTCTGCCTGGCAGGCCTACAGGGGATTTACTCAACATGGAACATCAAGTTTTTATAGTTGGATTATGGGTGGGCTTAGTTTGTCGTTCTATGTTGGAAATTTGTACGGTTCTGCAAAAGCCGCAAACAAAAGAAACCATAGTTATAACCATGAAATAATGGATAATTTCGAAGATGCGTTTATACATACTTATAGCGATTTTTAGTTTATTTCCTAGATTGAGCTCGGGCCAGACTGCCCAACAGTTGTACAGTCATGCTTTAGAATTATATAGTACCGGCGACTATTCGTCAGCAGTAAGCAGTCTAAGAAGAGTTATATTCTTTGACGATTTAACCTATAGGAAGGCTTATAAGGTTTTAGGAGATTGTTATAAAAAACTAGGGGAAAGGGATAAATCTCTTTATTACTATAAGCTGGCAAAGAACTCAGCTGAATCTGATAGTATTGCAAAGGAATTACAATTCGATATTGTGGGAGTCCATCTTATTTTTGATGAGCCCAATTACGCATTGATCAATTTATTTGCAATCAAACCTGGGGACAGCGAATATTTTTATCGTAAAAAGGAACTGTACACTTCGTTTGCCTACTTTCTTGTACATGATTTCAGCTTATCCGAAAAGTATTTTAGAAAAACCTTTGACACTTCAAATATTTCATTGGTCAACAGTGTAGACTCTCTCTTTAAAGCAGCACAAAAAAATGATGGTTTTAATGTTTATGTACCAATGGTTTTGAGTGCTGTGCCTGGACTAGGGCAAATGTACCTGGGTAATTTTGAAGCAGGGATCAATTCTATATTATTAACAGGAGTATTTGCAGGATTGTATATTTATTCTATTGCTCATCTGGGTTTATTAGATTCAATAATCACCTTTTTGCCCTGGTTCCACAGATACTATTCTGGTGGTATGCTGCAGGCAAAGTCATTGGCTGTGAATAAAAAGGAAAATAGCTTTTATTTAAATTACAACAAATTAATGGAGATAGCTATCGAGCATTCAAATTTGACCCATGAATAGAATGATCAGAATACTGTTACAAGCATATTATCATATTTAACCGCAGAATCTTAAAGAACTCAGAGAAGGCACAAAGATCACAAAGAGATAACTTTTAGGTTATCTTAACTTTGTGTCCTTTGTGCCTTTTTTTATGCGCCTTGAGGTTGTATGTCTTTTAGTCTCATAAAACTTAATCTTCTTCAAGTATTTTCTTCTTTTCTTTCTCAAATTCTTCTTCAGTAATAACACCATCATCTAGCAGGGTTTTAAGTTCCCGCAGCTTGTTGTATTTTGATTCCTGGTGTTCGGGACGATATGGGACCTGGTTTTCTTCATAGACGAGAGGTTGCAATTCATAGGTGTGGTTTGGATAATATTTCATGGTCCATAAAAAAGGCACCCATACAAAGCAGCCACCAACAACAGCGCCTATATCAACTTCTTCATCCCGGCAGATATCGGTGTTCAGAATTTCAAATCCGTCCTTCTCAAGCCTAAGATAGGTGCAAGTAAACATTATTTTTGTATCCGTCATTTTGTATGGAGTTTCCCCAACATAATTGTCGTCGAGATATACCTTGGCTCCACTTGGTACACTTTCAATCATTGTAGTACTGGCACAACTGGTAAATAAAACTAAAAGGACAATAGTTTTAATAGTAGAGTTCAATTTTTTCATAAATGTCTGGTTTTAAATTTTAATGTTTTCAGATTAAAGCAAAAATCATTCCATTAGAGAAGATTGTTCCTTATTTTTAGCGAAAACATATGGTTATGTACGGAAAGATCAAAACATTTTTAGCTGCAGAGCTTGAGAATATTCAGTCTGCAGGACTTTATAAATCAGAACGGATAATTACTTCACCACAAGATGCCATAATCCATGTTGGCGAAGGGCAGGAAGTTTTAAATTTTTGTGCAAACAATTATCTGGGGCTTTCTTCGCACCCAAGGTTAATCGAAGCAGCTAAATCGGGTTTGGATACCCATGGATTTGGAATGTCGTCGGTACGGTTTATTTGTGGAACAACAGACCTGCATAAGGAGCTTGAAGCTAAAATTGCTGATTTTTTTGGTACTGAGGACACTATACTTTATGCTGCTTGCTTTGATGCCAATGGTGGGATCTTTGAGCCTTTGTTAACAGAAGAGGATGCAATTATCTCCGATTCCTTAAACCATGCTTCTATTATTGATGGGATTAGGCTATGTAAAGCAAAACGCTACAGGTATGAAAACGCTAATATGAAAGATCTTGAATCAAAGCTTAAGGAAGCCCAGGCCCAAAGGTTCAGGATTATTGTTACCGATGGTGTGTTTTCAATGGACGGAAATGTGGCACCTATGGACAAGATCGATGCACTGGCAAAGAAATACGATGCCCTTGTTATGGTTGATGAGTGCCATTCGGCAGGAGTTGTGGGTGAAACAGGTAGGGGTGTTACAGAATATTTCAATATCCGAAGCCAAATAGACATTATTACAGGTACTTTAGGCAAGGCATTTGGCGGGGCCATAGGCGGTTTTACAACAGGAAGAAAGGAAATTATTGAAATGCTCCGACAACGTTCAAGGCCATACCTATTTTCCAATTCGTTGCCACCAATGATTGCAAGGGCTGGTATAGCCATGTTTGATATGATGGCAGAGACAGATGAACTACAAACAAAGCTCCACAATAATACTGCATATTTTAAAGAAAGGATTCTGCAGGCTGGGTTTGATATTAAACCATCCAAGTCGGCCATAGTTGCTATCATGCTCTATGATGCAAAACTTTCTCAGGAATTTGCAGCAAAACTATTGGATGAGGGAATCTATGTTATCGGCTTTTATTATCCAGTAGTGCCCCAAGGTCAGGCACGGATACGTGTCCAGCTTTCTGCGGCCCATGAAAAAGAGCATCTTGATAAGGCAATCAATGCATTTGTGAAAATAGGAAAGGAACTGGGAGTACTCAAATAACAGTTGATTGTATCCTATCCTATTGGCCAGAAAATCCAGGTTCGAATAGCCTACAATTGGCAACAGTATTACCTATGGCTGCAGCCAGTCTAACCCGGTAGAGACCTGTTGCCAACTACCAGCCTATATGTAGAAGCCAATGACGAAGATGTTGCCTCCTTGTTCATCAATCCGTATGGGGGTAATCTCAAATATGTGCAAGAAATTGAGCTGGAATTACAATAATTCTATCAATATGCGAAAATAATAGTTTCTGCAGATGTTGATGGGATAAGAGGTAAAGTGGTATTCAGTGTAACAACTACCCAGGTGGTGACAGTACAAAAAGAAATAGCCTATGAAGTTTATCCAAATCCCTGCAGGAAGAACCTTTACTTTGTATTTAACGAGGATTATTCTGGCAATTTAATCATTGAGTTGGTCGATTTGAACGGGAGGATATTATTTTCAGAAATACTTTACCCATCAGAAATGGTAAAAGTACAAATGGATGTTCAAAGGTGCTCTTCAGGCATGTTGTTATATAGGATAATTGGATCAGAAGCAATATTTACAGGAAAGCTTCTAAAAGAATAATTAAATATAAAATCCACTTAGCTTGATATCCAGCCATAGAAATCTTTAACCCATACAAAGATAAACAACGGCGCTAGGTATTCCTTACCTTACTTCCGAACCATTGCGCACATTATCCTCCGGGCTTGAAAACCGGAGGGTGCCATCAGCATCTTCTGCCATCAGGATCATGCCTTGAGACTCTATGCCCCTAATTTTTCGGGGTTCAAGGTTCACTAAAATAAGCACCTGTTTGCCAATGATTTTTTCAGGTTCGTAATATTCTGCAATTCCTGAAACAACTGTCCGCTGATCAATTCCAGTGTCAATTTTTAGCTGTAGAAGCTTTTTTGTTTTGGCAACTTTCTCAGCTTCAAGGATGGTCCCAACCCTAATGTCCATTTTTGTAAATTCATCGAAGTTTATATTGGGCTTTTGAGGAGTAGCTTTTGATTCTGCGGCCTCGTTGGCTTCTTTTGTTTTATGCAATTTTTCTACTTGAAAATCTACTTGTTCGTCTTCGATTTTTTCGAACAGTAAACTTGGCTTGTTGATAAGGTGTCCAGTTTCCAGGTTGATGGCATCAGCTGCATTGTCCCAGGATATGGGGCCAATGTTCAGGAATTCTCTTAGTTTTTTAGCTGTATCGGGCAGGAAGGCCTCAAAAATGGACGAAAGGTTTGCTGTAATCTGCAATGAAAGGTTAAGAATTGTTTTCACCCTGTTTTCGTCGGTTTTGATTAATTTCCATGGCTCTGTATCAGCAAGGTATTTGTTGCCTAGCCGTGCAAAATCCATGGCGAATTTTAGGGCTTCTCTTAACCTGAAACTTTCTAAACTGGATTCAACCTGGTTTTTGATTTTTGGCATTTCAGCCAGGATTTCCTTGTCATATGTAGTAAATTCTCCTGCTTCAGGCACCTTGCCATCGAAATATTTGTGAGTAAGTACAAGTGCACGGTTAACAAAATTGCCCAGTACTGCAACCAATTCGTTATTGTTCCTTGCCTGAAAATCTTTCCAGGTAAAATCATTGTCCTTGGTTTCAGGTGCGTTGGCACACAAAGTATAACGCAGTACATCCTGTTTGCCAGGAAACTCTTCAAGATATTCATGCAACCAAACTGCCCAATTTCTTGAGGTGGAAATCTTATCACCTTCAAGATTCAGAAATTCATTGGCCGGCACATTCTCTGGCAATATATAACTTCCCTCGGCATGAAGTATCGATGGGAATATTATGCAGTGGAAAACAATATTGTCTTTTCCAATAAAGTGAAGCATGCGTGTTTCTTCATCTTTCCAGTATTTTTCCCAATCTGGAGTTAATTCTTTGGTTGCAGAGATGTATCCAATTGGAGCGTCAAACCAAACATAAAGTACTTTACCGTCAGCACCTTCAACAGGCACAGGTATGCCCCAATCGAGGTCCCGGCTTACTGCACGAGGTTGTAGTCCAGCATCGAGCCATGATTTACATTGCCCATATACATTTGATTTCCAATGTTTGTTCTGAACTAAAATCCATTCTTTTAACCAAGGCTCATATTTATCCAATGGCAAAAACCAGTGCAAAGTATCCCTGAGCTCAGGGGTACTGCCAGATAGAGTAGACTTTGGATTGATCAAGTCTGTGGCGCTTAGCGATGTTCCACAGGCTTCACATTGGTCACCATAGGCACCTTGGCTGCTACAATTTGGGCAGGTGCCTGTTATGTATCTGTCGGCAAGGAATTGATTCGCCTCGGTATCGAAATATTGTTGTGTTGTTTTTTCAATGAATTCACCCTTATCGTAGAGTGTTTTAAAAAAACCAGAAGCAGTTCTCCGGTGTTCTTCAGAAGTAGTTCTCGAATAAATATCGAAGGATATGCCAAAATCAGCAAAAGCCTTTTTATTTATAGTATGGTATCTGTCAACAATATCTTGCGATGAAACTCCTTCTTTTTTTGCTTTTATTGTAATTGGAACACCATGTTCATCCGATCCGCAAACAAAAACAACATCACGGTTTCTTTGCCTAAGGTATCTAACATAAATATCTGCAGGCACATACACACCGGCTAAGTGTCCAATATGTACAGGTCCGTTGGCATAGGGAAGAGCAGCAGTAATAAGATATCGTTTATAATCCTTCATTATATTTATTCTTTTTCTGGTCTAATTCTAAGATGGCGCAAAGATATTGATTTCAATTCATGTAACGAACATAAAAATAAGTTTGGTAACTTTAAGCAAGCTTTTTCTTTTGAAAAGCGAATTACTAACTTATTTAAACTGACCATCCAATGATAACACCAATAAAACCTGAATATCTGAATGAGGGGGATACAATTGCTATTGTGGCCCCTGCAGGCGTGGTAGACAAGGAAGATATTGACCGAACCAAAATCATTTTTGAATCCTGGGGCCTTCAGGTTAAGTATGGAAAAAATTTATTTGAGCAGAATCATCAGTTCGCCGGTACAGACAAACAGCGTTTGGATGACTTGCAAAATGCCCTGGATGATGAAAATATCAAGGCAATTATGTGTGCCCGGGGTGGGTATGGTACAATCAGAATTGTGGATAAACTTGACTGGTCGAACTTTTTGATAAAGCCTAAATGGGTGCTGGGTTTTTCTGATATAACCATTTTACATGCCAAGATCCATAACCTTGGTGTGGAGTCTATTCATTGTCCAATGCCTATTAATCTGTCTAAGTTGCCAGAAAATGATCCCATACTAGGACAACTTAAAGAAGTACTTTTTCAAGGAACTCTTATGTTTGCCAATATTTATCACCAATTAAACAGGAATGGTTTTGGAAGGGCAAGGCTAATAGGTGGGAACTTATCTATTTTACATTCTCTTTTAGGAACCTCTATGGATATCGATTACCGAGATAAGTTTTTATTTATAGAAGATGTAGGGGAACAGTTGTATCGTGTAGATAGGATGTTGTACAGTTTAAAATTGGCTGGCAAATTTGATGGATTGGAAGGGCTCTTGGTTGGCAGCTTTACTGAGATGGAGGATGGCAAGAGACCATTTGGAAAATCACTTTCGCAGATAATTTATGAAATTACAGAAGATTATAGCTTTCCTGTAGCATTTGGATTACCTGTTGGGCATCAAAAGAACAACCACCCCTTAATCCTGGGAAGCGAAATAAAACTTGAAATAAACCGGCAACAGGCGAAAATAAGATTTTTATAGTTTGGCAAAGCACAACGAACTTGGAAAACAAGGTGAGAAAGCCGCAGTTGAGTATCTCAAAAAAGAAGGGTATACTATTTTGGACCTGAATTGGAGGTTCAATCGCAAAGAAGTTGATATTATTGCCAGAAAGGAAGAATTCATTGTATTTGTTGAGGTGAAGACACGTTCTACAACTTGTTATGGAGCCCCTGAGGAATCAGTTACCCTTCAAAAGCAAAAGTATTTAATAACGGCTGCTGATGCGTATCTACAACGATTCGATTTTGAGGTTGAGGCAAGGTTTGATGTTATATCCATAATTCAGAAAAGGGAGAGTTTTAGCCTTAATCATATCAAGGAAGCATTCATTCCTCTTCTTGATTGAGGTGTCTGTTTAAGAATATCTCTTTTCTAATTGAAGTGTCATTTCAAAAAATCAATATACATCATAAAAAATCTCAGCAAGACTATTTTTAGAACAATTATGTGCTTAGGAGTATACAACAAGAAGCTTCAAGGAGGGAACAGGAGCTTGTCGAAGAAGTCAAGAAGTATAAAAAGAAACTTACCAGTAAATGATTTGGAAATAAATATGCTTTTAGCAAAGGCATACATTAACTCTTTTGCCTAAATAGAAATAACAAATATAAAATTTTCTGTCCTACCTTTACTCCAAATTTAACGGTTGAGAAATGAACAATGAAGAGTTGAGAGGCTATTGCCTTTCATTACCAGGTGTTACGGAAGGGTTGCCCTTTAACGATACAGCTTTAGTTTTTAAGGTTATGGGGAAAATGTTTGCACTGTTGGATTTATCAGAAGATAAACGGGGTATAAGCCTGAAGTGTGATCCCGAACTGGCTATTGAATTGAGAGAAAAACATTCGGAAGTCACACCTGCCTGGCATTTTAATAAAGTGCATTGGAATTCAGTTGATATTTATGGCAATATTCCACAGGAGAAAGTGTTTGAATTGATCAAACATTCATATGGTCTGGTTGTTGAATCATTGACCAAAACTAAAAAACAAGAATTGAAAAATCTAAGTACATGAAATCTATACGGTTAATTATCAGGAAACTATTACGGTTCTTCTTTCAGGGAGTACTATTTATAGCACCTGCAGGACTAACAATCTATATTGTATATCTGCTCTTTACTCTTGTCGATACTTTTTTGCAGTCTTTTTTAAATGAATACTTGCCTTTTAATATTCCGGGAATAGGTATTTTATTGCTTATTGTACTTATTACCCTGCTTGGTTTTATTGCTCAAAGTATCATGTTCAGTCCAATTAAAAGGCTCATTGACCGCATTATGAAAAATGTACCTCTGGTTAAAGTGCTCTATTCTGCTCTACATGATTTATTTTCGGCTTTTGTTGGAAAAGAAAAGAAATTTAACAAACCAGTACTTGTTAAGGTCAACACAATATCAGAACTTGAAAAAATTGGGTTCCTTACCACAGAGGATCTGTCAGAATTAAGCATACCTGGAAAGGCATCGGTATACTTTCCGCATTCCTATAATTTTAGTGGAGAAATGTTTATTGTGCCCAAAGAACATATTACCCCACTCGATATTCCAGCTGCAGAGGCTATGAAGTTTGTTGTTTCAGGGGGTGTGACAAAGGTCTGGTAGTGCTAACTGCGAAATAAACAACTAGACCAATTATAGATGTAAGCTCACAAAGGATTATTTTGTAATACCCCTTAAACTATATGCGAAATAGTTTGCCATGCCTATTGAGGTGTTTGGAGGGTTGTGCAAAGTTTAAGCGGCAATACTGAGACTATTGTTAAAACTCTGTTTTGTCCAGCATACCCTTTGAACTGGGTCTTTTGGGTTTGTATATTCCACCCCCCCTGATGAAAAGCATTTCTTCAAAATCTAACTTCTTCAGCTCTTTGTTTGTCAATTTTTTTTCGCTCATTACCATTAGTATTTAAGATATAAATTGTTGCATTACATTAATAAAAATCTCTTTTTTGCTTCTCGAGATTGGTATTTTTGATTTATCGCTCATTTCAACATATCCTCCATCGGTCCTAAAGTACATAAGGACATGGTTTAAGTTGATCAAATGAGAATTGTGAATCCTGAAAAAAGAGTTTGGGTCCAACATATTTTGATATTCATTCAGGCATTTCGATACCATAATCACCCTTCCATTCTGTAAAAAAATACGAGCATAGCTACGTTCCGACTCAATTCTTACAATATGGTCCACAGGTATATATTCATAGCCCTTGGAGCTTGTAACTGCAAGTTTTTTAGGGTTCTTGTTGTTCAGATTTTCAAGTAGGATTTCATAATTGGCAGAATTGTTTCTTTTATTGCTTTTGACCCTTTCTACCGCCTCCATAAATTCTTTTGTTTCTATTGGTTTTAGTAAATAATCGAGGGCACTGTGCTTTATGGCCGAAATAGCATATTTATTGTGAGCGGTAATAAAAATAACGTCAAAGTCCCTGGTTTTGATCATCTCAAGCAAATCGAATCCGGTACCTCCTGGCATCTCCACATCAAGAAAGACAATTTCTGGTTTATCGCTGATAATCACTTTTGCTCCTTCTTCAATATTATTGGCACTTCCAACAACCTCCATCCCCGGACAATATGTATCGATCAGGTACCTGATAATCTCAATGGATTTTTGATCATCATCGATAATAGCCACAGTTGAAGGATTATTTTCGAGCATATTAGTTTAAGATAGGTAAATCAAATTCAACTTTTGTTCCTTTAGGCATATTAGATTCGTCTGTTAAATCGGTATAAATTACACCCATTTTTTTTCCATATATAGAGTTCAATAGTTTTATCCGGGTTTCGGTTATCTGTGTTCCATGAGATTTGTGCGATTTTTGCTTTTTCCCAGCATTTTTCCTCCCAATACCATTATCGGCAATTGTACAATGTATATTTGATTCGGTATAGTTCAGTTTTATTTCAATTTTCCCCTTTCCATTTTTCTCCTGAAATCCATGAATAATAGAGTTTTCGACATAGGGTTGTAACAATAATGCCGGTATTTTGAACATGTTTGGGTCAATATCCTCATCAAGGATTATTTCATATTCTAATTGATTGTTAAAACGGATCGATTCTAATTCAAGATACAGCTTTAGCGATTCCAATTCATTACTTATACTTACTAATTTTTCTTTCGAATTGTCAAGGGTAAGCCTGAGCAGTCGGGCAAATTTGAGCAGGTATTCGCTTGAAGACTCTTTGTTGTTGTTGAGGATGAAATAGTTTATGGAGTTTAAAATATTAAAGACGAAATGCGGGTTCATCTGCGATCTCAGGTTTTCCTGGGAAAGTTCAGATATTTTAATCTGACTTTTTAATTTAAGTTGCTGGATAACAAATAAGGATAGAATAAAAATACCCAATATACCTGCTGCCAGTATAGAAATGGTAGTCCTGTTCGTTCTGATAGTAGCTTCTTGCCTGATAATTTCTGTCTTTGAAGAATTGATGATGTTTTCCAATTTTTCAATTGTCTGTTCCGGATTATCTTTTTTATCACTTAAATTTTGAAGGGCGATATAACTTTCAAGCGCAAGCTGAAAATTGCCCAGAGTTGAATCTATGTAATATAAGTACTCATAAGCTTGTTCCTTTGTGCTTGTAAGTCCTATTTCATTTGCAATTGACAAACTTTGGTCGAAAAGTTTTCTAGATGAGGATAATTCATCATTTTCTAATTGCAGGTAACCCTTGAACAGGAGAATATCAGCTTCATATTCTTTTAACCTACTGCTCCTTGCGAGTTGCAGTGCCTGAGCCAGGCATGTGTCTGCATCGTTGTTTTTGTTAAGATCAAGGTAAATTTCACCAAAGGTCATGAGGTTTTTGACCATACCTTCGGTGTAGCCCAGGTCTGCGTTTAATCTATAGGACTCCCGGAGCTTATCCAAAGCTTTATGGGGTTCTCCACTGTAAAGATAAGTTTGTCCAATATTCTGTAATATTGTTGCTACTTGATGGATGTTTTCGGTTTCTTTCGATTTCTGAAGTGCAATGTTTAAATGGGTAAGGGCCTTTTTGTATTTGCCCAAATCCATATAAATTGTGCTCAGGTTATTTTCAATGGCTATTATACCTGCTGTGTAGTTTATAATTTGGTAATGTTCCGCAGATTTTGAGAAAAGCTTAATAGCATCATTAATTTCCCCAAGCTGTAGCTTTATATTCGCAAGATTATATAATGCACGTGCAATATATAGAGTATCATTAGTTTTAATCGAGTAGTTTAGGCTAGTTGAAAAGTGTTTTTCTGCTTTTTTATACTTGCCAAGGCTAAAATTGGCTGCTCCCATTACACTGTAACAATGACCTGCTTTCTTGGTTTTGTTTTCTGTCTCAAAAATATGCGCTGCCTGTGAAGCATATTCTAAGGCTTCTTGAGCGTTGATATAGAACAGTTCTTTAGACATTTGGAGCATAATGTTTGCTTTTGCCTCCAGGCTGTTGGCACTTATTAATTTAGCTTTCAGGCTGTCAGCTTTAAGGCTTTGTGCATTAAGAGTATAATTTATTGATAGAAGAAAAAATACAAACAAAAGATAGTTTCTGTATTTGCCTATAGGCATCAGGATGGTTTCTTTATGGTTTTTTATTTTCCTAGCCGGACAATGCATGTTGAATACATATTCGATCTATCTGTATAGACAATTATTATACCATATGCACGTATTATTCAGATTATTAATTTTTTATGTTTTTTTGACAGTTGTCATGTCTGTGCGTATTCGGTTGGTTGTGTACGATATTGGACATTGTCTTGTATAGAGGAGGGAGGAGATTCTTTTATGAATATCCTCCCTTTTATTATCTATTTCTAATTGTATTTTTATTCATTTTAATTTGCATCCCACCATACTCTCGAAGTAATCGGATACTGATCAGGAGCATTAGGATTGTTTACACGTTCGCCTTGAGGGATAGGATACCTGCGAGGAATGTTGTTTACCCCTGTAGCACCTGCATAGGGAGAAATCTGGGGAAATCCTGTCCTTCTCCAGTCTGTCCAAACCTCAGGTTGGGTGAATAGGGCAATGTACTTCTGAACCATTATTTGTTCAAGCGTAATGGATGAACCTGTTTCACTTGCTTCAGCTGTTTCAAAAGCTGCAGGTATGTCTGCTTCTGTAACTTTTTCGACTGAGGCAGTTACAGCTTCGTTATAGGCTGTTGCCGCATTGTCTGTATTGCCAAGCCTGAATTCTGCCTCTGCTTCAATGAATTTAGCTTCGACATAAGTGATAAGGGGCAATGTAGCACTGTTCCTGTTGTAATAAAGTCCTACATAAGAATAATTATTTGGGTTTGTCTCGCCCATGGGTGCCCCAAAATAGTCGCTTCCAACACTTAAGGCAAATTCTGGCAGGCGTGGATCATTGATACCTTTCATTAAATCAATAAAGAATTCTCCCATACGCATGTATCCACCTCTGTTTGTTTCGAATGCCCACCATTGGTTTTGGGCAGTACCTGCTCCATCAAAATAAGCATTGCAGTCATCTCCAGCATCTGCAAGCCCGAGGTCAAAAGCAGAGCTTAGATAGCTTAAGGCATTAGTCGAAGCACTCGATTCGTCTCTTTTTGTCAAGTGAATAGCATTTCGGGCTTTCAACATATAGGCAGTTATTTTCCAGGCGTTTAAATCACCATTAAAAATGATGTCGTCTTGTCCGGGAGCTGTTTGATTGTCGGAGGCATCAGCATCAAGAAGCACAATGGCCTCGTCAAGCAAGGTTTGAATATCCTGTATGACTTGTTGCTGAGGATCGAAATGAGGATAATAGTTATCCTCACCTTCTAATCCCTTAAGGGCCTCACGATAAGGTATGTCGCCCCAGCAATCTGTTGTTAAACCAAGGTTCATGGCCAAAAGTACTTTGGCAATACCTGCATAATATGGATGGGTTTCTTCATAATCCTTTACAATAGTATATGAAGTGTGCAAGCAACTTTCATAGATGGTATACCAATCGTTTTCTACATCCTGTTCACCGAAGTTGTAATTCTGGATATCATCGTACATCTGGTCTGTTACACCGGTACATTGTTGTGTGAGAATGGCTGCTGTTCGAGCATTCTGGCCAGTATAGTTGGCAAAGGTGGCCACCTCTACATTGGATAGTAGCAATCCCGGTGTTGTAGAAGTCGGACTGTTGGGTGATACATCCCAACCTTCAACAAAACTTTCGCAACTTACCAGGCTAAATATAAGTGCCAAGGTTATATATATATTGATATTTTTCATTTTTATAATTTTTTGAGGTTGTCTAAACAAATGAAGTGTTTTTTATCTGAATTAGAAGTGAACCCTAATTCCAAAAATGTATGATTTACTGCTCGGATTATTGAAATAATCAAAACCAGTAAGGGCTCCACCACTTGCTTCAGGGTCACCCCCGGCTCCTGTTAAGCTGGTTTCCGGATCAACACCGGGGTAATCCGTTTTTAGCCATAAGTTTCTGCCAGTAAAAGATAAGTCAACTCTTCTCACCATGGGCATCTTACCTTTTAGGTTGATCGAGTAATTAATACCAACTTCTCTTAACCTGATCCATGAACCATCGGTAACTTTTTCTTCTGCAGTATTGAAATCCCCTTTATAGTTCGACCAATAGGTTCTTGCATCAATTTCCTGGGTGTTTTGATTAGTAGTATACATGGCCTTATTGTCGTCGTCATACATAACGTTACCATCAGTATCGTACTGAGCCAATACTCCGTTAATTAGGAAAGTGCGTTCCCTGTCAGCACTGGCTTCAGTAGTACCTTGCCTGTTTAGGCGTGCCCATGTTCCGGCATATATATCACCGCCTTTGCGGACATCAAGCAAGGCAGTTAAAGACACTCCCTTGTAAGTAAAGGTATTTCTGAAGTTAGCTAACCAGTCAGGGAATGGATTTCCAATTCCTCCGGTTTCCAGTTGTTCCAGAGGCAATCCATCATCTCCAATTATCAGTTCGCCATTAGGAGTTCGTTCCCATAATGACCCAAAAAATGCACCATAGGGTTGCCCAACAATAGCGTAGGATCCAATATCGCTAAATGCAGAAGCAATTTCCACCTCATCTACACCTTCTGCAAGAGCAAGTACCTCACTAACATTTTTAGAGAAGTTTGCTGCAATTGTCCAATCAAAGATGCTTGTTCGGATCGGTGACCCACTAAGCATCATTTCTACCCCTTTGTTTGACATTTCACCAGAGTTGGATTGAATCGAGCGGAATCCTGTAGATGATGGAAGCGGCCTTTGTACTAATATATCTGTAGTTAGTTGGTCATATAGGGTCAGATCCAGGTTAAGCCTGCCCATGAAAAACCTTAAATCCAGCCCAACTTCTTTTCCTGTAACTTTTTCAGGAGCGAGGTCAGGATTGCCCATTACATTGCTGTATCCCAATCCGCTTCTGCCCATATAGGGGTAAGATAATCCATTGGTAAATCCATCGGTGAGGAAGGGGCTGCTATAATATGTTCTTGAACTGTATACCGGGGCATTAATACCAGCCTGGGCATAGGACATTCTTAATTTTCCGAGGGTCAATATATTCTCATTATCAATCAGCTCGCTAAACAGGAAAGAAAGACTTGTCGATGGATAAAAGAACGAGTTTTTATTTGGTCCAAAAGTCGATGCCCATTCATTTCTGCCGGTCACTCCAAAAAAGATCATGTCCGCATAGTCGATATTGAAGTCAAAAAATACAGCTGCTGTCCGGATAGTCTGTTTTGTTTCATCGGAGTACAATTCAGCAGCATTTCCCAGGTTATAAAATCCAGGAACACCAAGCTGCCGTCCCCTGCCAAACAAATCTTCGTATTGTCTGTGGGTCAAGTTATGTCCTAAGGTTAGAGAACTATTAATATCGCTTGTGAGTCCTTTGCTCAAAGTAACCAGGAAGTCGGCATATATCTCACGGTTCGTTTTTATGTTCTCAAATATTTCTCCTGAGATATCTGTTGCCTGCCACGATCCTGTAGCAAGGATAGATTTTCTTTGGTCAGCATAGTGGTCCAGACCAACCTTATAATCGGCTTTCAACCACGTGAATGGTTCATAGCTGAAGAAAATATTTCCTAATGCCCTATTGACCTCGTCTACTGAAGTACATTCATTTGCCGAAAAGTATGGATTGTCATATAAATAGAAATATTGGCGCTGTTGACCAGTTGGATACTTATAGCCATATTCGTCGTCATTCAGATTAAAGTTGGCAGGAGTTCTGAAAAGTGTTAGCATAACACCAGCCAGGTTGCTTCCGTTTTGTATTTTATTTCCACCGGAGTTAACATAGTTCATTGTTCCGCCCACTTTGAATTTTTCATGAAACTTATGGTCTGCTGTTAATCGGGCAGATGTTCGTTTAAAATCGCTATTAGGCACAATACCAGTCTGGTCAGTTCTTCCTAAAGACAAACGGAAAGCAGTTTTTTCTGATCCGCCACTAAATGATATATTATGTGTATGGGAAATGGCAGTTTGGAAGAAATCCCCAGGCGCATCATATGCTTCTAGTCCAAGATCAGATAATCTTGGTCCCCAACTGTAGGAAGTACCCCAGGATAGATCTTGATCATCATCTGTATTCCAAATCATATCTGGTCCAAAATCAGCCATATCAAATTCTGCAGAATCCTGGGTTGAACGGTTGTTTACAAAGTCCCACTCACCGCCACCTGTACCACTTGCGTAGGTAGTTTGTTTTTTAGGAAGCTTGTTGACCTGGCTGATATCAAGTTTATAGCTATAGGTAGCTTTAACACCTCCGGATTTACCTCTTTTAGTAGTGTAGATTATTGCACCGGTACCTGCCCTAACACCATATAAAGCTGCAGCAGCAGGTCCCTTTAATATAGTTACACTTTCAATGTCTTCCGGATCAATATCAATGGCACGGTTTGCGTCATTTGTTCCTTGCAGGTTAGGATTATAAGGGTAATCATTGCCTTGTGTTGTCATCGTTCTGTTATCAATAGGAACACCATCAACAACAATTAGAGGTTGGTTTTCACCCGAGAATGTTGCGTTTCCACGAATTAGGATTTTGCTTGATGCCCCAGGAGTGCCAGCAGATCCAATAACTTGGACGCCTGCAGCTTTTGCAGAAAGGGATTGGACTATGTTTACCTCGCCGGACCTGGTGATTTCATCGCCAGAAACCTTTTGTGTTGCATAGCCAAGTGCTTTTGCCTTTCGTTGAATGCCCAGTGCAGTTACAACCACTTCGTCAAGCCCGGTAACATCATTCTCCAGAGCTATATTAATGGATGTTTGTGCTCCAATGGGCACCTCAATGGTTTTCATTCCTAGAAAGCTAAAAACCAATACGCTACCACCTTCAGGTACTTCAATTTGAAAATTTCCTTCCAAATTGGTAACCACTCCAGTACTGGTACCTTTAACAACAACATTTACTCCTGGTAAAGAACTATTGTCTTCAGCAGAAGTAACTTTTCCTGTAATTACTTGTTGGGCAAGGGTGAATTGTAAGCCAATAACAAGTAGAGCCAGGATAATCGTAATTCTTTTCATTCCTGGATGATTTTTTTTTAAGGTGGGATAGCCCGCTGCGTTATTTTGGGGCAACCGCCTTAAAAAATTAATCATTCTAAAATTTAAGGGGAATGATGAATTTTTTAATTCTTGTTTCATAGGTAAAGGGATTTTAAGTTTTATACTAAGTTTATTTCAGGTTTAGGAATCCATTTAGAAATTTTTGAAGCCAAAAAAGTCTGGCAGAGTTATGGTAGGATCATTTTACCTATTGTATACCTAATACTTTTTGATTCTATTATACTGCCAGACTTTTAGGGAATGTTTGAGCTAACTTATTATCTATTTTTTTTATATGGTATAGACAATTAGCAGACGGTATAAATGAATTTCCGAATGGTATAAATAGAGGAGCAAAATGAAAGGTGTGTTTCCGAATGGTAGGTTTCCATATTTGATTGGGACAATTGAAAATAAACAGTTTGTTTAAATTTTCAGAAAACATTACAACAAGAATCGGCATTTTATTTTTTTGCCCAGAACGCGAATTTTTAAAAAGCATTCTTTAGAATCATTTTGAATATGGGCTGTGCCCATATTTCATTGTTACTGTCTATGATATGCAAAAAATTTCATGTAAGTTTGTCGTTTTCCTAGAAGAAATTATACCGTGGAACACAAAGACTATACCCCTATAAAACAAGAAGGTTGCGATAGTTGCCCAAATTTAAGAGTTTCGGAACATAGAGATTGCTCAAAACCTTGTAATTCCGGATGTTTTAAACTTGAGTCGTACGACTGGCTTTCAGATATCTCAGAACTTGAAAGTTTTGAGGATGTAATTGAAATACGTTTTAAAAATACCAGAAAAGGATATTATGCGAACGTGAATAAACTTAAGCTTGAAAAAGGTGATGTTGTTGCCGTTGAAGCTTCACCAGGTCATGATATCGGTATTGTTTCTTTAACAGGTCAGATTGTCAGGTATAAAATGGCCTCCGAAGGATTTGATGCAAATGAGCAGGAACTTAAACGAGTTTATCGCAAAGCCAAGCCTGTAGATATTGAAAAGTGGCAGGAAGCGATCTCTCTTGAGCATAATACAATGATCCGCTCTCGCCAAATTGCCGTGAAACTCAACCTGGATATGAAAATTGGAGATGTTGAGTACCAGGGCGACCGCACAAAAGCAATATTCTATTATATTGCTGACGACCGTGTAGATTTTCGTCAGCTGATCAAAGTTTTGGCCGACGAATTTAAGATCAGGATTGAGATGCGACAGATTGGTGCCCGTCAGGAAGCTGGCCGTATTGGGGGTATCGGAGCTTGTGGACGCGAATTGTGTTGTGCATCTTTTATTACTTCATTTGTTTCTGTTACCACAAATGCTGCCCGTTACCAAGAAGTGTCATTAAACCCACAAAAGCTTGCTGGGCAATGTGGTAAGCTAAAATGTTGTTTAAATTATGAGTTGGATACCTATCTGGATGCTCAGCAGGATTTCCCGGATACATCTGTGCAATTAAAGACTAAAAATGGAAGTGCTATTCATCAGAAGACTGATGTGTTCAAAAGATTAATGTGGTATTCATATACCGAAGATAATAAGCACACAATTACATGCCTTACTGTTGACCAGGTAAAAGATATTATAGCCATGAACAAAAAGGGGAAATATCCGGATATCTTGATTGGTCACCAAGAATCTTCAATGGCAACAGTAGCAGAATATACCAATTCTGCAGGTCTTGAGAGTTTAACGCGATTTGAAGAAAAACCTGCCAAAGGAAAAAACCGCGACAAAAGGAGCGGACAAAGAAAAGGC
>JBNKPU010000184.1:0-11319 GCA_050295515.1 Bacteroidales bacterium
CGAATCATTGAAAAAGTATGGGATATCCACTTCGATTATGACACATCTGTTATCGATGTATATATCAATATGCTCAGAAAAAAGCTTGACAATGAAAATAGTGAATCATTTATTGAAACCATTCGAGGAGTAGGTTACCGGATAAACGAAGAAGCATGAACCTGCACTTTAAGAACCGAATTGCCCTTTTTAATACCTTAGCGGCTGCCATTACCATGCTGGTGGTTTTTGCTGCTGTGTATGCTGTGGTTTATATCACTACCTATCGTCACCTCGATAACAATATTCTGGAAGAAAAGGAAGAATTGTTTTCGCAGATATCTACCGTTGAAGATTCTATGGTGTTTAGCCTGAATACCGAATGGGAAGAGCTGGAACACAACAGGGCAGAGGTAGACCCCATTTTTTTGCAGATCGTAGATACCCGGGGAGCTGTTATTTTTCATTCGCGAAATCTTGAAAACGACCTGTTACAATTTGCCGATTCACTTACTGATGAATTGTTTTTTAACGTGGAATTTAATGGAAAAAAAATCCGACAGGGTCAATTTCCCATAAAAACTGAGAGTGGTAAAATACTTGGCCAGCTTGATATTGGTATTTCCCAGGTTGATTCCATATTAATCCTTTCCAACCTGCGGGTTACCTTTTTTGCAGCCTTTCCGCTAATGCTGGTATTCTTTTATATTGTAACCTCATTGGTGGCATTGCGAAGTATTGCTCCCGTTAAAAGACTTATTAGCTATGCCGAAAAAATGAATTATAATAACATAAATCCCCGGCTCCCCTTGCCGGTGTATCACGATGAAATTTACCAGCTAACAGCTACCATCAATGCATTGCTCGAACGAATTGAAACCGGACGTACCCGTGAAAAGCAAATTACCGCAGATATCTCACACGAATTGAGGACTCCACTTACCAGTATTAAGGGAACATTGGAGGTGCTCATACGTAAAAACCGTGAACCAAAACAATACGAAGAGAAAGTCAGGCAAGTGATTCATGAAGTTGATGTCATGAATCACATCATTAACCAGTTGCTGTATCTGGCACGGTTAGATTCCGGAAACCTTTCGATTGTGAAACAAGATGTTAACCTGTATGATTTAATGGTTTCTATTAAAGATAGATGGCACCTGCAATTGCTGAATAAACAAATGGTACTACAATTGGAAATTCCTGTAGACACAGTAGTTCAGGCCGATTTTGGGTTGCTGGAAATAGTTCTGACAAACCTTGTGGGCAATGCTGTTAAATATGGGAATGACCAAGGGCTACTGGTTTGTCAATGGCAGACTAAAAAGATGGTTTTATCGATTATCGACAACGGACCCGGCATTCCACCTGAACATTTGCCCCATATTTTCGAGCGTTTTTACCGAGGTGATATTTCTGGAAATTCTTTGGCGCAAAGTACCGGATTGGGACTCTATATTGTGAAGAAGCTGACCAGAATCCAGGGCATAGATATTCAAGTAGATAGTAAAATAAACAAGGGTACACAATTCGACTTGCATTTCAAGAACCAATAGTTTTAAGACAATTTTAAGAAAGGCTAAAGGAGACTTTAATGTTGCAAGTTCAATATTTGCACCATAAAGAATTAATTAAAAATTGGAAAAAATGAAAAAACTTACGTTATTATCAGCACTTGCCTTATTTATGGGTTTGATAAGCTCTTGTACTTCATCAGATAAGAATGAGGCCAACCTACAAACACCTGCAAAAACCGAAATGAAAGAAACAGGGGGGGGTAACCTGGCACCTGCCGAAGCAAAGGCAAAAACAATTTCTGATCTGCAGGATGCCTTTAAAGGCGAATCAACGGCATCGGCAAAATATGCAGCCTATTCCCAAAAAGCTGAGCAGGAAGGCTATCATAACATTGCTTTACTATTTAAAGCTGCATCGATGGCCGAAAAAATTCATGCAAATAATCATAAATCGGTACTAAAAGAATACAATGCTGAAGTTCCTTCAATAACGCCTGAATATTCTGTAAAATCTACCAAAGAAAATTTACAGGATGCAATTAATGGGGAATCTTATGAAGTGGCAACCATGTATCCTGAATTTTTAAAAGATGCCGGTACATCCAAAAGTCAGTTGGCCCAGATAAGTTTTAATTATGCCTTTGAGGTGGAGAAAAAGCACAAGGTAATGTATCAAAATGCTCTGGAAGCTTTAACCGGTAAGACAGTAAAAGAATTGCCCCAGACATACTATGTGTGTCCTACTTGTGGAAATACTTATGATCAAACACCACCTGAAAGATGTGGTATTTCTATGAGCAGTTCTGAAAAATTCATAAAAATAGAGAGTTTATAGTTCCTCGACGACCTAATATTAAAGTCCGGTATAGTCTATTTGACTTGACATACCGGACTTGCTATTTTTGTTATTTTGATTCATAGGTAATATTAAGAATTTCAATCAAGTATTTATGCAAAGAGGTTTTAGTCTAAATTTAGGGTAAACCTATTACTAGTGTAGCCTACAGCTCATGCTTTGCAGTCAGTTTTACCATTTAATACTAATGGGTCCAAATTTTTTTTCTTCCCTTCAACTTTTAATTCCTGGTTTTTTAGTGTCGGGCATGTTAACGTGCTATCAAGATGAAAGTTCTTGAGTTCGCAAAGTTGACAGGAAGAACTAGCAATTGGCAAGTGCCTTGGGGGTGACCCCAAATCTGAAGGAAGCCATCAGCAAAATCATAGTCTAACGAACAGAACCTTTAGCTCACGACCAAAGGGAGTAAACTTGATTATCAATTTTCACCCAGAACAGATATATTTTAACCCGAAATATGCATTAGAAAATCTATTACATATTGAAATTGCTTCAATATAAGTCGTTTCACTTACTTGTTTCAAGTCACCATAGCGGTGCTATGATTCATCTCACCAAGTCCTTCTATTTTTGCACTTTCAACCTTCATAACGAAGTTCTAATACATACTCCGGGTTTAATGACTAATTTATTTACGATTCGGAGCCCATAATCCTTCATGTTCCGATTTTTTTTGTTTTAGCTCTTTCCAACCTAAATTACCTGGTATCCAATAGAATACTTGCGCTTAAAAGGAAATCTAATTATATATGGATAGAATTATTTTATTCATCAATTTATCTTTGGTCTGCTTTTTGCATAAATTTTTTTTAAAGCGCAAAAGCAACCTTTTAGGAGTTATAAGGTCTATTATAAAGCGTTATTAAATGATTATTTATCTCAAAATTTCAAAACCATGGGCGAAGCTAAGAAAGCGAGCGGAAAGAAGAAAGAATGGACCAGACAGGAGATTTTGTCAAGGCTAAAATGGTTTCACGGCGAAGAATTCTCAAAATATCCATTGAGGGACGATTTTTTCAATTAAAATTCCCTACTATAAAGTTATAATACAGGGTTATCCTGAATATGCACCAATTTTTCAAGATGCCAACCCTTGCTATCAACTGGCTACCAATCTCAAAAGTTGGTTAGATGTGTCCTAAATTCAGGTTTTAAAGCTATTCATATCAATCAATTGTTTTTTACTGCGGATTTGTTTTTACAAAGTAGTTCCAGGTAGCTCTTTCTTTGTGTTCAAAAAGTTCCTGGATTATTGCTGGTTGTACTTCAGTTTTAGCATTGCTTTTTTATCGGACCATTTACAATTACCTGTGCTTTTAGTGTGTCAGTATTTTATTCACGAATATACAACCAAGACATGTCCCTAATATTGAAAAAGCTGCTCGTGAGAGCAGCGATTCTAACTAAGTTTAACCATACCTAAATGAAAATGTTATGAAAAAAAGATATCTTTAATATTAATCTTATAGTTAAGTTTACGCTTATACACCTTTTTTGGTTGTTGTTGGTTTTACGCATTTTCAATACGAGAATCTGTCCTTTTTGTATTGGTGTTATTCGCCATATTATAGCATAAAGCCGGCAATGCTTGCATTTCCTCCTAACAGATTCCAGTAAATATAATTGATTAATCACGGATTTCTGTGAGTGTTGTTTAAGGTTATTGTCATACATTTTCTCAGTTTGATCAAGAGGTTTGTTGCTCTTGTCAAGATTATTTTGATGTTGGTCACTAAAAGGAAACACTTTTTAACATTCGTTATTCAAATTCAGTAAGATATAGTAAGACCAATGAAAATTAACTATCTGAACATTACCAAACCAAACACTTATGGAAATTGTCAGAAAAAGAAAAACGTGTAAAAGACCATCAATCAATTACAATGCAGATGGACTAATTGTAATTAAAGGTAGGGCAATCAATATTGATGCGAAAATAGATTTCAGTCCTGTAATTTCCTGGAGCAATAGTCTGAAGTCAGCAGAAGTGAATTGTCTTATGATGCTTGATTGTATTAATGCAGCAGGTCTTAAGCAGATAACCTTGTTATTTAAGAACCTGCAAAAAAACTACTATGTCAGGAATGTACATGTATTATGGTTATATGATCGAGAAGATACATCAACCTTTGAGACAGCAATTATATTGGCAGACATGTTCAGGAATTTTAGTTTTCGAATAAAGAAAATGGCTTTTGAGAATTTCAATTTATAGGTTTTGCTAGAAGCCGCATGCGAAAAACGAATATTAACTTTTAAGATTTTATAAATGAGAAGATTAACTATGCATGGTAGTTACGATAAACCAAGAGTAAGGTTTGATAAGGAGAAAGGTGTTTTTAAAATGGGAGGTTCTTCGTTACCTGAAAATGTTTTAGAAGTCTATGACCCGGTATTAAAATGGTTAAAAAGATATTGCAAGGCACCTAATGAAAAAACTGAAATTGAATTTTCTTTTGATTATTTGAATACTGTCTCATCTCACATGATAGCACGTGCAGTAGACATTATTTCTGATATTAAAGACTCAAAAGAACTTATTGTAAACTGGTACTATTGTTCAGGCGACTTGGATATACGCAACATGGGGCTGGAATTTTTCGAAGAGTCCGGAATCCAATATAATTTGGTTGAAAAGGCTGAAGTTCCAGTCTGTAACTAATCATCAATGCTTACTAATCCTTCCTTAAAGGCTGTCATAACTAAATTGGCTGTGTTCTTTGCTCCAGTTTTGGCCAGTAAGTTTCGTCGGTGCGAATCTACTGTGTGTATGCTTAGCCCAATTGCTTCGGATATTTCTTGGTTTGAGAGTCCCTGGCAGATTAGTTTAAGAACTGCAGTTTCCCTTTCAGATAAATGAAAGGAGGTATTTTTTCTAATTTGTCTTTTGTTAAATTGCTTAGCCAGGTATAAGAATTCGCGTGAAAAGTAATTGTCTCCCTTTATTACAGTCTGAATTGCTAATTTGATTTCTTCTTCTGTTGCATTTTTTAACAAGAAAGCATTGGCACCAGCATCCATCATATCATTAAAAAAATTGACTTCATCTGAGGAGGTCATAGCAATTACAAAAATATCATTGTGTTTGGCAACAACCTTTTTTGTCAGATCGATGCCGTTCTCGTCATGGGACAAATCGATATCCATAAAAATTATATCAGGTTCAGTTTTTCGGAGCAGTTTAAATAAATCTTCCCCATTGTCAACATCGCCTATTACAGTAACATTGTCGATCGAATCAAGAATTGCCTCTAATCCTACTCTGAATACCTTATGGTCATCAACAATTATAATTTCCAGTTCGTTTTCCATGGCAGTCTATTTTTTTAATTTAGGAACGGTAAACCAAAAAGTACTTCCTTGTCCAGGCTCACTATTCACACCAAATTCACCTTTGTTTTTTGAAATAAACTCTTTACAAATTGTCAATCCTAAGCCAGTACCTTTTTCACCTTCAGTTCCTAACCTGGATGTACCTTTGTTTATATGAAAAAGCTTGTTTAATGTATTCTTGTCCATTCCAATACCATTGTCTGCTATTTCAAGGCGGATATAATCTCCTGATTCAGTAGCACATATTTTGATATTCCCTTTTCTTTGGGTGTATTTTATGGCATTGTTTGTAATATTTCTGATCACAAGCATAATCATCGAAAAGTCTGCATAAACCATATAGGATGATTTTATATCCAAACTTAGGTCTATTTCCTTTAAATCTGCCATATGTTTAAAGAATCCCGTAGCAAAATTGCATGCGTCTTCAATTGTAAAGGGGGTAGGTTGATATTTAATACTTCCCAGTTGGAACCTGCTCCAACTTAACAAATTCTCAATCAAACTTGCGAGTTCTTTTCCGGCCAGATTAAGCATCTTCAGGTAATTTTTTCTTTTTTCGTCGCTGTGTTTTTCATATTTATCTTCCAGTACATCAGCTAGCCTGAGCATGGAATACAATGGATTTTTAATGTCATGGGCAACTATTGAGAACAATACATTTTTGGACTCATTAATTTCTTTTAGTTCTTTCTCATTCTTTAACAGGATTGTATTTTTGTGTGCCATCCTTTTATTGCGCTCCTGTAATTCTTTGTTAAGTTTTTGATATGACCTGTTCAGTCTGAAAAAAATGTAACTAAATACTAGAAATAGTAATAATGAGCCAATAATGAGTGATATGATTATTTTTTGTGATCTGATCTTTTGTTGCGAAAGTATATCGTTTCCCAGTACAAAACTATGTTTAGATTTCCTTTTGTCCAGGTCAGGTGAAGTTTGGAACTGCGTTAGTCTTTTTGCAGGAATATCATTGTTTTGAATTGTTCTAAAAATATCTGTTGTTTTTGATTGGGAAAAAACAGTCATAGATATCAAAAGCAAGTATATACTGAGTGTAAATATTTTTGACGTTTTTTGCATATATTCAATTAAAAATCTTAGATTATTATAGAAGTATACTGCTAGAGCGTTTTTTACTGTAGTTATAAATATACAAAAATGTATTTTGCCTGCTTCCATTCCTCCATAATGAAAGCAAAAAATGTCTGATTATACTGGGCGTTTATGTGTTCAATGAAATTGACAATACCCCTTTTAGGTGTTTTTATAACTAGAAATAACCTATTTATGCTAGGCATCAGAAAATGTTGATATGCTATAATAGGCAGTTATTGTAAGCATACATAACATTCAGCCTAATAATGGTTCATTTTGTCATCATTTGTGCTTTCTGCCAAACTATTGATGGCTCTATAAAGTATAATTTAACAGATGAGAATCTATTCTGAAGTATTATAAAAACAATAGACTATGAAAGATTTGATAATAAATAAGACAGACAGTACACCAAAAGTAGTATTTAGATCAAATGGTTATTTGCTTATTGAAGGCAGATCATATGTAGAGGATCCAACAAGGTTTTTTAAGGAGATTCTTGATTGGGCGCAAAACATGAAATCAAAAGATGTAACCTTTGATATTATGTTGGATTATTTGAATACTTCTTCTTCAAAGTGTGTATATCAGTTAATTAAAGCTATAGACGAAAATCCCAGCATCAAAACTCTGAATATTCATTGGCATTACGATGATGATGATGAGGAGATTCGGGAAACTGGGGAGATCTATGCTGAACTTTGTTCAAAAGCCAAGTTTGAATACAGGCTAAATCGTAATTTTGCTCCCGTTTTATCTTAATACAGTACATAGTATTTCCTTAAATTAGGGTTTTATATTCCAGTTTTTCAGCTATTTTTTCAAAGAAGTGATTGGCTGTAACCAATACAAAAAATAATTGATAACATATATTAGTTGAATATAATTAAAGATTTGGTAGTCAATGTAGAGATTCTTATCATAACTTTTAGGGTAGCAAGCAGAACCACTAGTAATTAAAGTGGTTTTTTTATGTTGATATTGTGTTTTGATTGTGGTTTCCTTTTATTTTAGTAATACTGGAGTTATAACTTACCTTCTTCTGGTAAGAGGCAGATAGATGTAGGGGTGTTTACACTGTAATACGAAATAATTTTAAGTCAGGTATGTTGCCCTCTAACAATATTGTTCGCAAATTAAATGCTTGATAATTGGTATAAATCTGTTTAGATTAAGAAACATTTTTTATGTTCATATAAAAATCTTTAATAATTTCGCCCAGTCATTTTATATCTGGATTAATTATTAAAAACATAGATGGATGAGAAACGAAAAGAAATTTTTAAAAGTATCAATGTTTGCTTTCATATTGAGTGTTTTTTTTGCTGTCGATAACCAGGCTCAAACAAATTGGGAGTTAGGTGTCCGTTTTGGAGATGTGTTTTCGATTGATGCTACAGTGCCAATAGCAGCGGCACCACGACTGCACCCAGCAATTTATTTTTCAAATACTTTAGGTTTAGCAACTTATTTCGACTGGATGTTTGCCATGGATCAGGGACCAACTGGTTTGAAATTTTATCCGGGAGTTGGACCTGAATTATATTTTGGCAATGATCTTGATATCGGAGTGGCAGGTAATTTTGGAGCTGAATATTCATTTGATTTTCCTTTGACGATTGGCCTTGATTGGCGTCCTGGTTTTATGCTTACCAATAACATGGATTTTTATTGGGGAAACCTAGGTGTAACTGCTCGATTTAGATTTGGAGAGGGAGTAAAATTTGTAAAAACAAATTAGAGGCATCGTGTATAAATTGAACCTGGCTTGAAACCCAGAAAACCTGTATATGACTGTTTCTTTTCAGCCCATGCTCTTTCATTAATGCTTTTGCATTAGCATGAGGAGCAAGGGTTGCCTACTGGTAACCTAAACAAGCAATCAAGTCATGCCTGTCAAAGGTTTTTGTTTAAAATGTATAAGTTCATAACCAGGAATAAATACAATGGAGATTGCCACATACATCTAAACAGCAGCCTTAGCGCAAGGTAATCTTATGACATTGTTGTTAAAAAAGGACTTTTAATACAGCCACTTTGTTTTTTGGTGGTTAAAAATATACTTCTTTATATCTGTCTTCATTTATTAACTGGTTTAATTCCTGGGGCTCATCGACTAAAATTTCTTCAAATACTTTTTTCACACCCCTTCCCATGGCAGAAGAACCACAAATATATATTTCAGCACCTTTTTTGATCCAATCCAATACTTCTGTTATCGATCCTCTAAGAATTTCTTGAACATAGCATTTGGACTCTCCCTTTGAGAAGGCCATGTCCAGTTTATCCAAGACTCCTTTTTTTGAATATATTGAGAGTTCGTTTTGGTATATCCTATCGTATTTCGGATTTCTTTCTCCAAATATGAGCCAGGTCTTTTTTTTAACCACATCAGCATCTAATTCTTCGAGAAATCCTTTAAACAGAGCAATTCCGATACCTGCTGCAATCATTATTATTGGGTTTGGACTTTTGGTGTTGAAATGAAAATAATTGTTAGAAAACAACTCAATTTCTAAGTGATCATTGATTTTTAGAAAGTGGTTGAGAAAGTGTGAACAAACTCCCTTATGATTTGAATAACCAGTTGTGCGAACGGTTAGGTGAACTTCATGTGGATGCTTTTTTATGCTTGATGCAACAGGGTAATGCCTTGGTTTAAGTTTTGGCAGGATTTTCAATAATTGATCAATGCTAATCTTATAGGGATACCAGACCAATAAGGTAAGGATATTTGAACCTTTTAAAAAACGTTCAAGTTCATATTCATTCTCTAATATGCGTTTCAAATCATCATTTTGGACCAGCTGATTATATTTTTCTACTGTTTGCGGATGTAACCTGGTTATTTCATAATTGTGGAGGAGTTGATTAAATATAACCTGGTATTTATCCAGGTTAATTGTTTTTTTTACATTTCTGTGGATAATTATTTTTAAAACTTCTCTTACAAAATGTTCCGGATTCTTTGGTAATATGCTTATAGTATCGCCGGGTTTATAGCAAAATGATTTATCCCATACAGATAGTTCCATGTGGAAAACTTCCTTGTCAGATAAAGGATGGTTAATTCTTTCTTTAGACTTTATTCGAGCAACAAACTTTGTTTCCTCCCTTGATGGTAATTCTAAAGTCTCTGATGAGTTAGGCGCTGGGGTTTCTTTAAAATATCCAATAACCTGTTTTATCCAATCAGAAGCATTTTCGCCATATTTATTGCCGCAATCTACTCGTTTAATAATTGCCCTGCCACCGAGGTCATTGAGCCGTTTGTCTATATCTATTCCTGTTTTACAAATGTTAGTATATGATGAGTCTCCTAGTACACAGACAGAATAATTGAGTTGTTTTAAGAAAGGGGCATTGTCATCGTGAAGATAGTCATAAAGTTTTCTGGCAGCCAGGGGAAAATCAGCTTCCCCATGTATGTTTACAACCAGAAACATATATTTCAGTTTAGTTAGCTCGTTCAATGAAAAATCATGAAGGTTGCGGCAATTGTGATCAATACCTTGTTCTCTCAGGATCTTGGATGTTTCACGGGCAATAACCTTCGAAATGCCTGAAGGACCTTCGTACAATATTGAGATATCTGTTTTTGTTTGTTTTTTCTTAAATAGATTGAAAATCATGAGAAGCTATACCGGTATTCAATTTTGTTTTGGAATTTGGCAACTTTCAAGTTGAACGGAATATTTGAAAGTAAGTTATAGTTCGTCCAAAAATACTCATTTATCTATTCAAATTAGTTCTTTTTTTAAGTAAATACTGATATTAAACAATTTATTTGGTGCAATCTTGCAAATCATCGTAGTATGGCTATTCAGCAAATCTTAATATAGACTGGACCAAATCCGATTAGATAAAAAGGTTGAACTTTTTGCCTTAATTAATTGTCAGTTCATCATCCAATGTTAGAATATCATTTATTGAAGTTTCAGTCTCAATTATTTTTTCACCATATCTGATTATGGCTTTATTGCCTTGGTCTGATTTGATTTTAGCTGACAAGAGTTTCCCTTCTTTCCAAACAATGTCAACTTCAAAACCACCCCGTGCACGTAATCCTTTTATTGAACCATTCTTCCATGCCGGGGGTAGGGCTGGTAGTAAGTGTATCTCGCCAGAATGGCTTTGCAGTAACATTTCGGCAATACCTGCAGTGCCACCAAAATTTCCATCAATCTGGAATGGAGGATGTACATCAAAAAGATTGTTCAGGGTCGATTTTTTGAGTAGGGCTTCGAGGTTTTCATATGCTTTTTCGCCATTGTGTAAACGGGCATAAAAATTAACGATCCAGGCACGGCTCCACCCTGTATGCCCTCCTCCATGGGAAAGCCGGTACTCAATGGTTTTTCTTGCAGCTTCTATTTGTTCGGGAGTGTGCATTGTAATTTGCTTGCCGGGGTGCAGGGCATATAAGTGCGAGATATGTCTATGGCCAGGTTGAGGTTCTTCAAATTCCTCCGACCACTCCATAATTCGACCATCGCTACCTATTTGGATAGGTCTTAACCTCGATCTGAGATCAAT
>JBNKPU010000185.1:0-4557 GCA_050295515.1 Bacteroidales bacterium
GGAAAATCCCCACACTCCCCTTAAAGTCGGTACTTAGGGTTGGCTTTGCAATCTCTTTATTCACAATTTTAATAATTTTCAAAGGTATTCATGAGCTCCGCTATCGTCTTAGTTGGCAAGTTTTGGTTTGAGCATAGCTCCCCGATTGGTCGGGGCTGGCTGTGTGACTTGCCATTGTGCTTACAAATAGGCCTGCACTTTTAACCTCTCACAAATTTTCCAATGATTCCAGCAATTGCTGATTATCTACCAATAAGATACAAGTCTTTTGTTAATCAATTAATTTTGAAAACAATAGATGTTACAAAGGGCATTTTTCCAGGACAAGTAATTACAAGACCATCGGCTTCTTGTTCCCATTCTAATTTACCGTCATATCCGAGTAATTTTACAGTTGTGATTGGCTTGTCCAGATTTTTTGCATCGGTACCAATTGATTTTATTTTCAGCTTCGCTTTTGGTTCTGGAACTGTCATACAGAATGCATAAAGAGAACCATTTTTCCCTATAGTAAAACGAAAATCCTGAGAACTAAATTTAAAGTTGGCATGTGTATCTACCAGTTTTCCGCCAGGAAGCATTTTTAATTTTCCATCTACCATTTCTCCTTCACCGGGAATAACCCATGCACGACTTCCATAAACAGCTTCACCATTTTGATGCATCCATACACCCACTTCCTTCAACATAGACATACTGCCTTGGTCTAACGAACCATCAGGTAAAATAGAAATACAAAGTGCGGCATTACCATCTCTGGCAATGGCTTCAATAATGTACCTGATCATCATACCTGCATCGTAAGTAAAATTTGGTGCATAGAACCAATCTCCTACAGGAGCTTCGGCAATCCATGGCTGGTTGGTATTAATGTTGGCTGGAACGCCAAATTCTTCAGTATTTACGGTGCCATTGGTCTTATGTCGGAATTTAACAATGCTAAAAGTATTCACCTTGCCACGCCTCTGTAGGGTTCGGTTGTAATAATCGGCCATAACCAATGGCATTGCATTGGCTTTGATACCAGTTCCTGTTCCATTTCCCGTGAAAGGCCCCTGAACCGTACCGTCGGTATAAATGAAGTCAGGGTCATAGTGTTCTACCACATCCATAATTCTTAAAGCCCATTGAGTGGTGTACCATTTGGCATAATCAAGATGATTTGTAAATATACCAGCAGGCGGCGGCGCCCATCCCGAATTTGCAGCCTCGGTCACGCCCTTATATTCACGCAAATCAATACCATAAAGCATACGGGGATCGTATCCTTCCCACCATTTTCCTTTGCCATCCGCCAGTGAGAGGTTGCCATCGTAAGGAACACCCTTTTTATCGCCAATAGTATCGCATCCAAACGCGGTTTGCCACCACCACCATGTATATTCATGGTGAAAAGTAACACCAAAATGCATTTCCTCAGCCCGACAAGCTTTTTCCCATTCGCCAATTAAATCTCTTTTGGGACCAATATTGACTGAATTCCAAGGTTGATATTTTGAATTCCACAAATCAAAATTATCGTGATGGACTCCCTGGATCATTAAAAAACGGGCACCTGCATCTTTATAAATCTTCGTAAGCAAAGCAGGATCAAGTTTGGAAGGATTCCAGTCTCGCAATACTTCCTTATACCCCACTTCAGATGGATGGCCAAACCTCTTCAAATGATTCTCATAAGCATGAGCCCAATAACCTGGTTTGTATAGATTACGTGCATACCAATCCCCACTTTCGCCAGCCGATTGTGGTCCAAAATGGACCCATATGCCAAATTTTGCCTCTCTAAGCCATGCCGGTTCGCCCGGATAATTTTTCTCTATAGACTCCCATGTTGGTTCATATGGTCCTTCTGCTATAGGAATATCCAGTATCATCTCTGGAAATGTTTTCCAGTCGCCCATTTCAACACTGTTTATTGGTTGCTTTGCAGGAATCTCCGGAAATGCTGGAAGTAAATTGGGTTCAGTAGATTCGGTTTTGTCTGGTTCAGATAACTGGCCAAAAGCAATTGTTTGAACTGTAATAAATAATACAAATAATATTTTCTTCATAGTTTACAATTGTTTCGTATAATTATTATAACAAAAATACATATTTGTATCAGTACATCTGCAAAAAACAACACTTTTGCAAACTTTGGTTTACTCACTTTTCTGTTCGTGAGGCTTTGCCGTTGCAGAGCTGGCTTCCAGCGGTTTAGCTATGCTACTCCTTATCAGTCGTGAGCTCACTTTGTTCGGTTGTGGGTTGGGTTTATTCGCTTTCACTCCTAATTCTCAATTCTTTTGTCTTTATGCATTGGAAGAAAAAACAAAATAAATTAGCTTCGCTGAGCTCCTCCAATGTTATTCCCCCCTATCAACGGAACACCAATCCAGTCAATCCTTTTTTTGTAATCGTTTTAATTTCTCTAAATCGCACCAATGTGTCCAATCGGTTCTCCACTCTAGCATACAACGGTCCTCGTGTAAATTTTGGGTGTGTGTTATCCCTACAAACTTGTCAGACTGTAGTTGGTTTATATATTTTGGTTTACTTATCATACAGATACCGCACCTGCCTCATTTTTACGCGATGTTGGCGGCTGGCGATCTTTAATTTTAATATTTAATATCAATATCGTACTCCATTCTTTTCGCAGTCATCTCAGCTATTTGATATCCGAAAAGCTTTTTAATTATGTGAAATGACATATTTATTCCTGATGAAATTCCCCCAGAGGTGATTATATCATCCTCATCAACAAATCGAGTATCTTTAATTACTGTTATTTTTGGATACTCATTTTCTAATCTTGAAATATCCATCCAATGTGTTGTTGCGTTCTTATTATCAAGGATCCCTGACTCAGCTAAAAGAAAAGCTCCTGTACAAACAGATGCTATAATTTTAACTCTCTCTTTTTGTATTTTAATCCATTCTATGACTTTTTTATTTTTAATCTCAACTTCTTCAGCCCCATATCCTCCAGGAACAATCAAAATATCTAATTCTAATTCATGATTAAAACTCAAATCTGGCTGTATTTTCAATCCATTTCTAGCATGAATAATTTCGCCTTTCTCGCTTATTGTAGTCACTCTAAACAACTTTTGATTGTCTTTTTCTGTTATTGAAAAAAACTTCAAATGGTCCTGCAAAGTCAAGTACTTCAACCTCATTAAACATTAATATTCCAACATTTATCGTTTTGGTCATATTGTTATCATTATCATATCTGTTACTTGTTCAATCTGCTTGCTGCCAACAAGAAAATAAACGCAATTGCATTTATTTCTGGTAAACCCTTGCTTTGTTTTTTTACCGAATATAATTCATACTGTGCTAATATTCAAGTGCGTCCCAGATTTTAACGACGAAAACGGAAATGCACTTTTATCTTGTTCTAAAGCTACTTAAGGTGTGAATACAAGTACTCTGCCGAAGCATCGGCAGAGCTCATGATCTTTAGGTGAATAATATTTAATGCTCACTGTCACAGCCAAAGATATAGGACAAGCTAAGCTGAGCTATACTTTGTGGTGCGGGGTGGGTACGAGTGGTGCAACCACTCATAAGCGGGGGGATTTATAACTCCTACCTATCAAACCGTTGCTGCTTTGAGTAAATGTACATAAGTACAAATTATCCATATGGCACGGCTTAGGTATATTGCGTGCTGGCATTATTCAATTTTCTCATATTCTTTCCAAAAATCACCCCCTTGAATATTTAATTTATCTCCAACAAATCTATAATAAGTATCGTGACCATTGTCAAATCCAATCTTATAAAGGGTATCCTGTCCACTTATAAAACTGTCGATAAAACCATATTTATATTCATGCACAACTGAATTATTCAGCTTTTCGATAAAATCCATATTGTAGTCAAATTCAATTTCTTCTTTATTGTCATCGCTAGGATACCAACATTCACCAGTAATTCCACCGCAACTTGATGTCCAGTTCCATTTGCCAATCAGTTTTTTATGAAAATCATTTTTAACGATTTTAATAATTATCAAAGTTGTATCAATATCAGTAGAAGGACTTGCCCCATCAGAACCTCTCATCGATACAACTGTCACAGAATCAACTCCTAAAAAATTATTCTTTGGAACATATTGTAGAATCCTTTCTTCCCATTGTTTATTTAGTAAATCACAAGATTCTGAATATTGAGCTTGAGAAGTAATCAAGACACCTTCTTCATCCCCAAAGTATCCAAAACTGTATTTAAAGGTATCTGTTATAATTATTGTCGTATCAATTAAATTCGATACCTCAATTTTATTCTGGTTCAGCAAATCGTCCGTTTCCTTCTCGCAGGAAATAAAAAGGGCAGTTAAAATCATTGCAACTAATGTTTGTCGTATCATATCGTTCTTTTTTTTAGACTACTTAGTTGATGAATAATACTTAACAATGGTTGCGGGAATGCTGTAGAACGTTGACAATATAAATAGATTGGCTTTTTCTTGCACTTTCGTATCGGTTTATTATAAACATAACTAAAAGCTAAAAGCCATGCAAACCACTGGCTGCCAATTCATTTATATTGTCGTGTTGTACGCTG
>JBNKPU010000186.1:0-3142 GCA_050295515.1 Bacteroidales bacterium
CCATGCATGGAGAGGGGAAGAGGGGTGTCCGAAGGCGATGCACTGAGCCCGTCGGACGGGGTGATGGGGTGAGGCGACTGGAAGAAATGCCGATACTACGTTATTCTACCGAAGTAGAACTAAACTGAGCGGTTTTTTACACAAAATAGCTCCGCATCCGCACCGGTCGTGCATTTCAAAAAATGCTCAATTAACCTGCCGGGTGAACCTGCGCTTTTTTAAAACGTACTACCAGCACGGCCACAGAACTCTTTTCCGCGAAAAACCGCTCAGTATAGGTTAAAAATGGCCTTGTAAAATGGGGCATCCGTTTCATGTACTGTTGGTGAATTGACTCCGAACGCTGTTTGTCCCGATTCTGAACTATTTCTATGTGAATTTTAAATGCATGCTTGAGAGCATCCCGGAGAAAACGTGAGCCTCCTCCTTGCCGTTGCCCAGCGTCCAAATTAGATTTTATTATATCTGAATTCCGCTTTGCTTCAGATATTTCATTTACGGAACAGTCACACAATAGACAGGGACCTTCGCATGACCGCTTATGCTGTTGCCTGCACCAAAAAACGTTCGTTCAACTACCATCCCGCAATTACATCGACCCCGCGAAATGCCAAACACCGCTTGATACTCATGCTCGCCTATGGCTGCGGGTTGCGACTCGGCGAAATCCGGAAATTGAAACCAATCGACATCGATTTTGACCGTAAAGTTGTCCGGGTGCGTAAAGGCAAAGGAAAAAAAGACCGGATTATAATGCTGGATCATGCTATTGCCCCGTTTGTCGCAGCATGGCTGGCAACCGGGTGCGGTACAACCTATCTGTTTGAAGGGTATCAGTCGGGAAAAGCAATCTCCAAACGCACAATCGAAAAAGTATACGACAATGCCTGTTCATATTGATAACCAGGGCGGTGTCCACTCCTTAAGGCACAGTTTTGCCACCCACCTTCTGGAACAAGGGGTCGATTTGCGGTATATTCAGGAGCTCCTTGGTCACTCTTCTTCGAAAACGATAGAAATTTATACTCATGTAGCAGCTCATAAACTGATCGAAATCCGGAGTCCGATTGCAGGGATGCTGGAAACGGCAGAAGTTAGCAGCAATAGGTTCGGCTTTTAACTGATTTATACCTTTTTCATAGTCAGGTTTTATTATAAAAAACAGAAAATGATGATAGATATACCAAGTTTTATTTACTCAGCTATAAAAGGGCTTTTAATTGGAGTCTTTTTATTATTGGTAAGTTTATTTGTTCTTCCGACTTCATGGATAGTATGGATTATTAGAATATTTAAACCAAGAATTATTAGAAGATTATTTGCAAAAAATGACAAATATTTTAATGATATTTTAGGAATAATACTTGAGAATAAGTTTCCAAGTCATTACAAAGATGACAACATAGCAGAAAATAAGATAACAAAAATTAAAGAATTAAAATCTGATTTAGAAAAAGTCGAAAGTAATATGTTTACTATTGACTTATTGATAGATTTGTTTAAAACATTAAGTTTTGCCTTATCTCATAATGGACTGAGTGTTATGGGCGGAACCTATGAAGAGATTGCTAATTATTTTTCAAATTATTCCAGTAGATTGCTTAATACTTCTTACAGACAAAGTTTTGCAGATGATGTGATAAGTAGGTTTCAAAATGTTTCAAATCACATTCATGAGATAGAACAAATGATTAAAAATGGTGATTTTGATGAACAAAATACAGCAGCATTTATGCAACAGTACACCTCCGATTTTATGTTCTTCATATCAGCTGAGAAAAAGTCCTTAGAAAAAAATAGGGAATTGATAATTGGAAGTATTAAATCATTAGTTTACGAATTAATCGAATTGTCAAAATGATGGAAATAAAAAGAGATATTGTATCACTGTTTGAAGGATTTGAATTTATCAATAAAATCTATTTATTTGGTAGTCGTGTAAATAATCCTGATAAACAAAAAGGTGATATAGATTTATGTTTCGTTGTTGATGATGAGTCAAATCCAGAACAGATTATTGAGAAAGCTGCTCATATTTTAGTCAAGACCAATATAATTGTTCATCCTGTTATTTTTAAGAAAACAGAATTTGAAATCAAAATGAAAATTAGTAATTATAAAAAGACTATTTTAGACAATGGGAAGTTAGTATACTCGAATAAATTAACAAAGTCGAACATACGGAAAAACCAATAAGGAGATGAAACACAAAGTGGAAGCCGAACCTACAGCTGCTAACAGGGCTTCAAAAGCTCGTCGCAAGCTCCTCGGGCTGACGCCACATTTTCACTTCATTTCATTATGGGAAAACGTCTTTTAAGCCCGACACGTTATGCGAAATGCCTGCTTGCCCCAAGACAGAAGATCGGCGCGATAAAATAATTCTAAGTTAATTGAATAATGAATATTTTAAAGCCGATTTGTTATAGATTAATCGAATATCAACATTTTAATTTAACAATAAATCAATTGAGGATGATAGTATATGAAAAGATACATTCAAATTTTATTTGTACTGATGATGACAGGTTTATCATATGCAGGTATGTTCCCTGACTATGTCAGCTTTTTTGCACCTGGAATAAAAATTGGATATGATTTTGGAAATAAATCTGGTGTATCAATTGGGACTGATCTCAATATAAATCTATTAGGAATAGAAACAGGATTTTGGTGGACAGGGTTGAACTTTAGCGTTGAAAGAAATTTAAATCAAAAAAAGTGGAAATTCAGGCAAGAATTAATAGGAGGATACTTTATTGAAGGTGTAGGTATAGGCAGTGAATACTATGATAAAAAAATGAGTTTTAGTGCAAGAATAATTACGCACGGATATTTTGGATATATTAGTTACAAATTGCCGATATTTAAATCATATAGTCAAATTACAATTGGAGGGCAATTACCGTTCACATACATGTGGGCATATAAAAATGAAAGAAAATTTGGTATTGAAATAGGTATGTGATTAATTGAAAGGTCAAAGAATCTATTAAATCGAATAAAGATCGCGCCGAGAAAAAGGGGCAAGCAGGCACATCGCCTAACACTTAGGGTTCTTTCCGAAATACCTTCCCCCACAACCAACGAACAGGTTCCGATTCCATTTCGGAAAGAACCTGTTGAACGAAGCCGCGTAGCG
>JBNKPU010000187.1:0-16830 GCA_050295515.1 Bacteroidales bacterium
ATGGATGCTTATAAATATATTCCTATTTTGATGCTTACAACGGAAACAAGTATTGCAAAGCAGGATAGAGCAAAAGAGGCAAAAATTACCGGGTGGGTTAAAAAGCCTTTTCAAATAGAGGCATTAGGTGAAATTATAAATAAAGCAATACAATAGTGGATAGTTTTGTAGAAGAATTGCGCGAAGTATTTATTAATGAGGCAAAAGAAATACTTGTTGAATTAGAACATGATTTGCTGGCACTTGAAAATATGCCCGAAAATTATGAATTGATCGATAATATTTTTAGAGGGATGCACACCCTAAAAGGATCATCAACCATGTTTGGATATGAAAATATTCAAAATATTGCACACGAATATGAAAGTATTTTTAATTTGGTACGTGATAATCAAATGCAAATATCGATTGACCTGATTAATATTACGCTGAAAGGGATTGATGCATTTAAAAGCATTTTGTATAATGATGTTGTGGATAATTGTTTTGATGAATTAATACAGGAAATTAAGTTGTTTTATACACCTGAATCATCAAACTTTGAAAACCAACAAATAGATAAAAACTCTTCAGAAAACAAATTGTATGGAATTGTTTTAGATCCAGACTATGCCATATATGAAAGAGGAATTGATCCGCTTAAAATTATAAAAGAAATTGAAGAGAGCGGCGATGCAATAATAAAATCTCACAATAAAGAACTTCCTGAAGAAATAAAGAATGATGAAAAGGTTTGTACTAACTTGTGGGAAATATATTTTTGTACTTCATTATCTATTAGTGGCATAGAAGATATTTTCATGTTTTTAATGGAAGAGGAATTCACTATTGCTGAAATTACTGAAAGTGTTGTTTCCGAAGAATCAAAATATTTCCAGTACATGGTGAGTATTTATGAGAATGTAGAAGCGGCAAAAACTCAGATAACAAATTCAATTGATGGATTAAGTGTTATTGTAAATCAAGCAAAGAAAGAAATAGAACCAAGTGAAATAAAAGAACCCACCGAACCAAATGAAAACAACAGCCATTTTATGTTGGATCAACGAAAAACACAACATGAAAATTCGGCATGGATCAATATTTCATCGGCGAAAATAGATGAATTATTAAATATGGTAAGTGGGCTGGTTACTTCCACTTCTGTAATTCAGAATCATGCTGATAGAATTAAGGATTTAAAACTTTTAGAATCCATTGAAGGTGTTAACAAATTATTAAAACAATTAAGAATTAATACCCTTGAATTACGGTTAGTTCCAATTAATACGCTTTTCATTAAGTTTAAACGACAAGTCCGGGATTTATCACTGGAACTAGGTAAAGATGTAGAATTATTAATTGATACCCAGGATACAGAAATTGATAAGACTATCTTAAAAGCTATTGAAAATCCTCTTTTACACATAATTCGAAACAGTATCGATCATGCAATTGAATTGCCTGAAGAGCGAAAGAAAATGGGTAAGTCAGATACTGGAATTATAAAAATTACATCTTTTTATTCCGGTGCTTCAGTAATTATACAAGTGCAAGATGATGGACGTGGAATTGATCTTGAGAAAGTTAAAAACCGGGCTATCGAAAGAGGCTATATGGAGAAAGACCAAGATGTAAGTGAACAGGAATTATTAGCCTTTATAATGAAACCGGGTTTCTCAACCACCGATAGTGTGGGTTTAGTATCGGGTAGAGGTGTGGGAATGGATGTGGTATTAAAGGAACTAAATAAAGTTAAGGGAAGTTTGGAGATTGACACTGAAAAAGGTCTGGGAACTTCTATTACACTGAAGCTACCGGTAACATTGTCGATTGTTGATACCTTAATGGTTGAAGTAATGGGGTCAAATTATCTTTTACCCTTAATTGAAGTAGAATATTGTTATAACGAGGTGACTGATGTAATATACAATCAGGAGAAAAACTGCCTACATTATAAAGGAAATTTAATACCCTATATTTCATTACGAGAAAAGTTCAGGTTCCCTTCCAATGACAATGGTAACGAAATGGTAATTGTTATTAATAAGTATGAAAAACAGTACGCTCTAATTGTTGATAGTGTTATTGGAGAGCAACAGACCGTCATAAAAAACTTAGGAGAAGTATTTAGTAATCAACCTTATTTTTCTGGAGGAAATATTATGTCAAATGGGAAGATCGCCTTAATTATTGATACCAACCATCTTTTTAATCGGGCATATTTAAATTAAACGTTTACTATTATGAGTACTCAAAATGTTTTTGATAAAACAAGTTATTTAACATTCGTGTTAAACAATGAACTGTTTACTATTGAGGCTGTTAATGTTATTGAAATTTTGGAATTATCAACATTTACTATTGTTCCAAATGCTCCTGATCATTTAAAAGGTATTATAAATTTTAGAGGTGAAATTGTTCCCATTGTTGATATGCATAGACGTTTTAATATGGATGCATGTAACAATTCTACAAAAATGGTAATTATAGTTAATATTTATTCAGAAGGTTCGAAAGTGCTTTTGGGTTTATTGGTTGATGAAGTACGTGATGTAATAGAATTTGATCTTAAAGATATACGTAATATTCCTGAATTCGGGCTTAACTATAATGTCGATTATTTAACTGGGATGGTTGAAGTGGAAGAAAAGTTTTTCATGATACTCAATATTGCCAAAGTCTTAAGTATAAAAGAATTGTCAGGTATTGCTACATGAGTGCTATTCAAGTTTCTATGTGGTGATCTTATTATTTTCGTAATAATGGCAGCAGATAGTACTCGATATTTTTTAATTTAATAAAGATTAATATCTATTATAGCATTAATTGATTGGAAAAACAGTTATCCTGTTTGAGGTGAACATTTTAACCCGGATTATGTATTAGAACTTCGTTATGAAGGTTGAAAATGCAAAAATAGAAGGACTTGGGGAGATGAATCATAGCACCGCTATGGTGACTCGAAACAAGTAAGTGAAACGACTTATATTGAAGCAATTTCAATATGTAATAGATTTTCTAATGCATATTCTGGGTTTAACATACAACATAAGGTTAATTATCACAATAAACAACTTGCATGACTCAATAAAACTTGGCAAAGGTAAAGAATATCTTAGTGAAACACTTATTAGGATAATCGAGTATACTGCAACTCATTTTAAATCAGAAGAAGAATTGTTCACCCGATATAACTTCCCTAATTCAGAGAAGCATTTTCAGGAGCATTCATTTTTTGTTAAAGATGTTTTGGGTTTCAAACAGGATTTTGATAAAGGCCATGTGATGTTGACAATTGAAGCAATGGATTATTTGAAGAATTGGCTCATTAATTCCTATATAGACTATAAAACATTTTTCAATTCGAATGGAATGAAATAATTACTATGGTTAGAAAAATGGCAGTTCTTAATTTGCATAGTTTTCTTATATCAAACCTTTGTTATAAAGGTTAAACACATTATTATCTTGACATTTATTATGTTATATATCGCCAATTTGCATATCGCTTTTTATACTTTGTTTATTCTGGCAATTGTATGTCTGTCTGCTATTATTGTAGCAAAAGCCAGAGCTTATTTAAAATCAAAAAACAAATTGTTGTTTCATCTTAAAGAGCATATTGAAGAACTTAAGACATTAAACACAGGTATTTCTAAACAACATAATTTATTGGAACAATATCAATTAAATATAACTGAAAGTCTGAATTATGTAAGCTACATGCAAAAAGCATTAATGCCCGACAGAGCCATTCTGGAGAACTCCTCTTTCAGCCATTTTATTTTATATCAGCCACGTGAAATTGTTAGTGGTGATTTTTATTTTGTTAAAAATATAAGAAATAAACTTGTTATTGCATTAGGCGATTGTACTGGTCATGGTATCCCAGGAGCCAGTCTAAGTATGATGGGACATGCATTGTTAAACGAAATAGTACTTCGTCCTGATGCGCAAAAAGCAAATCAAGTGCTTAAAATTCTTCGCGATAAGGTTAAAAACCTGTTTCAGAATACCGGAAATATAGTGGAATATCAGGACGGTATGGATCTGGCTCTTTGCATAATTGATAAATTTACGAATAGAATTCAATTTGCGGGAGCCAAAATGAATCTTTTTCTAGTTAAAAACTCTCAAGATAAAGATGGGAATTGGGAGCTTATAAAAATTGAAGGCGATAAAATGCCTATTGGTAATTATCCTTTTGATAATATTGAGTTTACCAATAAAGAAATACAATTAAAACCAGGCGATACTTTTTATCTTTCGTCTGATGGATATACTTCTCAATTTGGAGGCAAAAAAGAAAAGAAGTTTAACACTTCACGTTTCATTAAAATTTTGCAAAATGTTCAAAACCATTCAATGCTTGAACAAAAAGAAATATTTGAGCAAACATTTTCAGATTGGCAAGGTGACCAGGAACAAGTTGATGATGTTTTGGTAATGGGATTTAAACTGAAAACCTATAACGAAATATTGCAGAATCTTCATCAGGTTCTCATTTCGTGGGATAGAAGTCTCTACACTGTTGGTTCTGAGATTATAGACTATCAACACCAACAGCTTGTTTTGCAAATTAACCAATTGTATGATGCTTATATAAAGCATGTTGACACAAAGTTATTGGGAAATATTTTGGATCAATTAGAGCACTATATTGCATATCATTTTCAAACTGAAGAATGTTTTTTGAATAATTATTTGACCGATGAAGTAAGAGTTCATATATCCGAACACCGATTTTTTACTGAAAAGGTTAGTACTTTCTCAAAACAATATTTTAGTGGCAATACTGATATTGCATACGAAGTAATCCTGTTTTTGAAAGATTGGCTCATGAATCATATTCAGTGTCGCGATTTTAACAGTCGTCATATGTTTGATAATAACTTACTTCAATAATATCTGTTAATTTTCACAGAAGCCTAATAATTAGCAGCAAAGAACAACATTACACATTTTAGCTTTTACCATAAGCAGCTGATTGTTTATGACATACGCAATTGTACTACATTTGTCATACACCTGTTTTCCATCAGATTACTACATTTGCAATAGTTAAAATTGCTATTCCTTTATATAAACACTACACATTAAAGATATTTGAAATGACAACTTTTTTTTTGTTATGAACAAGCTTAGTACAATACTGATTTCTATTTCATTATTAAATGCTTTATTGGCTATATATACGCTTAAGTTTCGAAAAAGTACAGCAGTAATTTTCGCTTCAGGTTTTTTGTTATCGGCAGCAGTGCATTCTTTTTCTTATGCATTCGAGTTGAATGCTGGCTTAAAAATGTTACAAACCATATTGCGAAACCTGATTTCAAATGCAGCAAAACATTCACCTAAAGGTGATGTAGTAACCATTGCAGCATTTAAACATGAAAGGGATGTGGTTATATCCGTTTTCGACAATGGAATAGGAATGTCTGATAATGAAATTTCAAAACTTTTACGTATTGACATACACAATTCCGAAATAGGCAGTTCAAAAGAAAAAGGTACCGGTTTGGGCTTAATACTTAGTAATGAGTTTGTTAAAAAGTATAGGGGGGGGGGGGGACGCATATGGATTGACTCGTTGCTGAACAAAGGATGCACTTTTCATTTTTCTATACCCAATGTAAAAAATAACTGAATATGGCAAAATTGAACTTTTTTCAAAACCGCACACGATATTACAACGATAAGGAATATATAGGCGAAGATGGACTTTTTCAGCAGGCGTTTAATTTATCTGCCACAGGTATGGCGCTTTTGTCAATCAATGGCAACTGGATAAAAGTAAACCCTGCTTTATGCAACATATTGGGTTTCACTAAAAAGGAATTGCTTGAAACCACTTTAGAAGCAATAACCCATCCCGACGATTTGCAGGAATACATTGCATTAAAGGATAAATTGAAAAATGGTGATGTATCTTGTATGAAGGTGGAAAAGCGTTACTGTCACAAACAAGGGCACTATATCTGGTGTAGACTTGCTACCACAGTAAGCAGGTACGATAACGGTACTGCTGAGTTTTATATTTCGCAATTCGAAGATATAACTGAACAAAAGCAGGCTCGCGAAGTACTTATTGAACGTTCAAAATTAAATATCGGATTAATTAGAATGCAACAGGTTTTTGAGCACTCCACCAATGGTCTCTTTTTCACCGATGTGCTCGACGATGGCCGCTTCAACATCGTTGAAATAAATCCGGCATTCACAGCTATATCGGGTGTTACAGAGGAATTTATCAATTTACCTTTTGACGAACGCCAGGATCCTGGCGATGGAAGTATAAAGTTTATCACATCAAAATACCGCGAGGTTGTAGCAACAAAAAAAATAGTTGAATACGAAATTACTTATAACAATAGTACAACTATTACCAGGTATATTCCTGTATTTGATGAAAATGGTCAGGTGGTACATATTGTTGGAATGTCTAATGACATAACACAGCAGAAAAAATACGAGGACGAGCGGTTTAGGCGCGAACAGGAATTCCGTACCCTAGTTGAAAATTCGCCCGATATTATTACCCGTTTCGACAGCAACTTAAAACGTATTTATGCCAACCCTGCCTACCTGAAACTGACCGGTTTTTCGCCCGAAACGGCACGATCGTTAAACAAATCGAAAAATCCATTGCAGGCACATATAGCCCAAACACTGCAAAAACTGTTACAGGGCGTTTTGGATACCGGTGAGCCGGGCGAAACCGATATAGAATGGACCACCGACACGGGCAAATACAATTGCTTTTCCCTTCGTGCCGTGCCTGAGTTTGATAAAGATGGTAATACTGAAAGTGTTATGACCATAGCCCGCGATGTAAGTGAGCGTAAGCGGGTCGAAAAAGCCGTGCTAGAGGAGCGTAAATTGTTCATTGGCGGGCCAAACGTGGCTTTTATATGGAAGGCAAATGATGATTGGGAGGTAGAGTATGTTTCACCAAATATTTTTGAACAGTTTGGCTATGCCCCAGATGACTTCATAAGCGGTAAAATTTCATTTGCAAGTATTGTGCATCCTGATGACTTACCGCGGATTGTCAGTGAGGTAGCACAAAATAGCGAGGCAAAGGCACGCTATTTCGAGCAGGAATATCGCATAGCTTGCGCAAATGGCGAATACCGTTGGGTATATGATTTTACCGTTATTGGATGGAATTTTAACGGTGAGATTACTCATTACAAAGGTTACCTAACTGACATCAGCGAACGTAAACAAATGGAAGAAGCTCTTCGTAAAAGTGAAGAGCAATACCGACTAATTGCTGAAAACACTGCTGATGTAATAACCATGTACGACATGAACCTTAAGCCGTTATTCATCAGTCCTTCCATTGAAAAGGTACTAGGTTTTACCGTGCAGGAGGCATTGGAACGTTCACCCGACCAAATTTATACACCAGCATCCCTGCAAAAAGTCCAAAAAGTACTAGCCGAACAACTTGCCTTGGAAAGCGACAAAAATGCTGCCCCATCAAGGACAACTGTAATTGTTCTTGAACAGTATTGCAAAGATGGTTCTACCATATGGGTAGAAACTTCAGCAACATTTCTACGCGACAACAATTCCAAACCAATCGGATTTACCGGGGTAACAAGGGACATTACCGAACGCAAACAAATGGAGGGAGTGCTTAAAGCAAGTGAAAAGAAATACCGTAGTCTTGCAGAAAACTCACCCGATAATATTATCCGCTACAACCGAGAATGTCGTGCTACTTATGGTAATCATGTTGTTAAAGCTACAATGGAGGATACCGAATCTTCATTTTTAGGGAAAACCCCCTTGGAATGTTATCCAAATGGCATGTACGAAGGCGGTTTAGAGGAAGTAGTGAATTACCAAAAAGCCATAGAACAGGTACTTCTTGATGGCAAAGCAAAAGAAATGGAAATGCATGTTCCTGATCTAACCGGAGAATTGCATAACTTTCAAGCCCTTTTTACCCCAGAACGGGATACAAATGGGAATATTGTAGGAGTATTGGCATTTGGCCGCAATATTACCGAAATATATAAAATGCAGGATGATATTATCGCGAGAGAACAGGAATACCGTAGTCTGATTGAAAATTCACCTGTAAGTATTATACGCTATGATTGCGAAGGCAAGGTAATTTATGCAAACTCTGAGGTAACGGCCAGCCTTAATGATACAGCCAGTTTTATAGGCAAAACCCCGCTGGAAATCTTCCCAAATGAAAAGTACGAAGGTGGAAAAGCTGAAGTTGAGAATTACACCAACATGCTTGAAAAAGTGCTAAAAACAGGTCAAAGAATAGAAGTGGAAATTCATGTCCTGTCAACTGAGAATTCCTTGTTAACCCATAGTGTGCTTTTTGCACCCGAAAAGGATGCTGCGGGCAATATTATTGGCGCTATTGCATTTGGCAGCAACATTACCGAACGTAAACAAATGGAAGAAGCCCTACGCGAAAGTGAGCAAAAAGTACAACGTAAACTCAACTCCATCTTATCACCCGACTTTTCCTTAGAAACATTAGAACTTTCTGATATTGTTGATATTGATAAAATTAAAGACTTGCTTGATAAATTTAATAATGTAACCAATATTGCTATCGGCATTATTGACAATAAAGGCAACATGTTGGTAGAATCGGGATGGCAGGATATATGCACCAAATTTCATCGAAGTCAACCAGAATCAAACCATTTATGTACCGAAAGCATTCAGGAACTCTGTAAATACCTACCTGCCGGTACTTCTGAAGAGTATATGTGCAAAAACAATATGTATGATATTGCAACCCCAATTATTGTTGGGGGCAAGCACATGGGCAACATGCTTCTTGCTCAGTTTATGTACGAAGATGAAACTCTCGATCTTTCTGCCTTTCGCAAACAAGCTTTACGCTATGGATTTAACGAGAAGGAATATCTTAATGCGCTAAATAAAGTACCTCGTTGGAATCGTGAAAAAATTAATGCAGCAGTGTCGTTTCATGGTGCTTTAGCCGATTTAATCAGTTCATTGAGCTATAGTACCCTTAAGCTTGCTAATGCGCTGGAAATGCAAAAGCAGATGGAAGCAAAAATTCGCAAGCAAAACGAATTTCAACAATTATTGCTAAACAGTCTTAGAGATACCGGGCAGATATTACTTGTACTTGAGAATGGAAAAGTAGTTTATAACAACGATTTTCATCAGGGTTGTCAGCTTGGGTATGCTAAAGGTGAAATGCCGGAAAACCCTGAATTTATTGCGTGGATACACCCCGATGACCGTGAGCGTTTAATGGACATTCACAAGCGCCGGTTATCAGGCGAATTTATACCCACTTATGCAATAGGTGAAATAACCAAGAATGGCGAACGGCGCGAATGCGAGATATATGGTACTACTATCCCCAATACAGATCCGGTCCAGACAGTGATACTTAAGAGAGATATAACACAACGCAAAATAGATGAAAAATTACTGTTGGAAAACCAACGCCAGTTATCCGAGGCTCAGCGCATAGGTCGTGTCGGGAGTTGGGAACGCGTTTATAACACCGATATAATTTCCTTTTCGCCCGAGCTTAACCGCATATTCAACATTGAGCCCGAAAAGTCTACTTCTACTTACGAGGCACTTTTAAAACTCGTACACCCCGACGACAGAGGTTTTGTGGAAAATTCCTATAATAAAGCGTTGGAAGACCATTTGCCTTGTGTAATAGACCATCGTTTGCTTTTCCCTGATGGGCATATAAAACACGTTTTTCAGCATTGCGAATCGGAGTACGACAATAATGGCAAGCCTATTCGTACTATTGGCACAGTACAAGATATAACTGAAAGAAAAAACAACGAGCTGGAACTTATAAAAGCCAAAGAAAAAGCAGAAGAAAGCAACCGACTAAAATCTGCTTTCCTTGCTACAATGAGCCATGAATTACGTACTCCCCTAAACTCTATTATTGGTTTTAGCCAACTCATGCAATACCAGGAAGATAAAGCCTTATATTTTTCAAAATTAATTCATAATAGCGGTATGCATTTACTTGAAATTATCGAAGATATTTTTGCACTAGCCATGACTGATCAATCTAAGATAGTACTGCGGAACCAACATATTAGATTAGATAAATTATTTTTAGATAAGGAGCTACTGCTCAAAGAAATATTAGAGTATTCAGGAAAAAATGACGATGTTGAACTTGTTTTTAATCCTGATATTAACTTGCTATCTACATCTATCTATGCAGACCAAAATAAGATAGGTCAGGTATTGGGTAACCTGTTTAGGAATGCTGTAAAATTTATCTACAAGGGGCGTATTGAGTTTGGTATGTTGTCTGACAAACAGGATTGGGTCACATTTTATATAAGTGATACTGGTATTGGCATACCTAAAGATAAGCAAGCTGTTATTTTTGATTTTTTTAGGCAGGCAAACGAATCTCTCTGTCGTGAACATGGTGGGGTAGGCATTGGTTTAACTATTTCGAAAAAAATTACCGAAGTACTTAAAGGAAAGTTAACATTTGTATCTACCCCTGGTATTGGCAGTACTTTTTATTTTAGCATTCCAGCAAAACAGGTTCCAATAGAGGCAAAACCTGAAGAGAATTCTGTATTGTCTTGCTTAAGTGGTAAAACAATACTCATAGCTGAAGACGACCCACAGACCATGAAGATCATGCGATTACACCTCTCTGGTACTGGGGCTAATATTATAGAGGCCACTAATGGCCGTGAAGCTGTTGAAAAATTCAACCAAACAATAAGTCTTGTTTTAATGGATCTAGGTATACCGGTTCTTGACGCTTATGAAGCAACGCGAGCAATCAAACTAAAGGCATCACATATACCAGTTATTGCTGTTACTGCATTTGCACTAACTGCCGATAGACACAAAGCTATTGAAGCTGGTTGCGATGGTAGTATATATAAACCCATTGACAATAAATTGCTAATTGCTGAAATAGATAGACATTTAGTAAGTTCAAAGGCAGCGAAATCGTAACAATTTCGAAAAAAAATGTTTAACAGATAAATAAATTTATTAATAAAAGAGAATTCAAGTTAAATTCCTGAAAGTATCAGTAATAGCTTTATTAATATCACTAATAACCATATTAGTAAACTATACTATTAATAAACACGAACATATAGGGCTATGGGAGTCGCTATCTTTAGAGCTAAAACAAAATATTGAAACGCTAGTTGCTCAAAATAACGAATCGTTAAGTGGATGTGTAAAAGATTATAATAGCTGGGATGAAATGGTTGAATTTGTAGAAAAAAAGGTGTTAGATAATCTATGTAAAGTTTTAGTGACAGCACATAGTGGAAATATATGGATTAGTTCTGAAATCTATAAAGGTTCTGTTTTCTATTTTCATTGCACTATGTTGCAGAAACGAAAAAACTGCAATCCGTTATGGATCAAATAGCAATTTAGGTTCATGTAATAATTAAATATTCAATAGCATACACAATGTACTATGTTTGTAACACCCAAAAATGAGGTTGTATCTTTTTTTATTAAACAATTTTGTACACACAAAATCTAATAAAAAAAAATGAAGATTTCCAAAAATATTTTGCAAAGTCACTTATTAGTACAGTTAGATGATGATTTATATGCTATAAATGTAATTAACGTAAATCAGATTATAGGAATACCTGCAATTACAAAAATTCCGCAAACCCCTTTGTATATGAAAGGTCTTATGAATACCCGAGAAAGTCTGATCCCGGTAATAGATCTTCGTGTTTTGTATGGAATGAAAGCCGTACCATATTCAAAAAACACAGCCATTGTAATTGCAGAATGTAGTTGCAAAAATGAAGCTGGCAATAAATTTCAAAACTTAGGATTACTAGTTGATGCGGTTCATGAGCTAAGGGAAATTGATAGTACTACAGTTGAACAGCCTTTAATTTTTAAGAACGGAGATAGTAACGTCTATTTCTCAGGATTTGTACACATAGATGATAAAATTGCAATGATTCTTGATATCGATAAACTGTTTAAATCGGAAAGCATAATACAATTAGAATCTTATATAAAAGAAAGCCATTCAACTTCAATTAAATAGTGGCAATTGAGATTTTTAACAGCCATTGTGTAGGTAAAAGTGATAATACAACCTTAAAAGCAAGTTGTTTTCCACATTATAAAAAGTAAATTAAAAGTAAAATGAGAAAATTAACATTAAAAGCAAGGCTTATTATAGCATTTTCGGCAATAGTATTAATAACTGTTATTGTTGGCATAACAGTGTATTTTAGCCTTGTAAGGATTGAAAAGCACACAATTGAAATTAGTGAGGTTAGACTACCAAGCATTGAAAACCTTATGATTATAAAGGAAGGACAAATGGATTTGGTTTCAGATATTAATGAACTAAGCAATAGTGAAACATTATTAACTGAGCGGAAAAATATTATTGAAGAGATGGAGATATCAAAAATTATGATATCAAAAGCATGGAGTATATATGAGCCCCTTCCACAAAGCAAAAAGGAATCAGAATTATGGAAAGAATTTGTTCCATCTTGGAAGGAGTATATAAAAGCCGTTGATGAGTTTTTGTCGTTCGAAAAAGAATTTGAAAAAAATTTATCGGTTGCAAATGAAAAGAGAATGAATGCCTTTGTTCAAAGTACATTAGAACCCCTGCTTTCTAAAAACGAAACGCTTTTAGATAATTTGGTTGAAGAAAACAGAAAAATTTCGAGCGAGGAAATCATTTCGGCCAAAGCGGCTTCCTTTCAAATAAAAAGTATACTACTGGTATTGATTTTGCTAAGTATTTGTATTGCAATTGTATATAGCATATATATTATCCGCAGGGTTATGAGCGATGTTGGTGGAGAACCAGCCGAAGTATTTGACATTACTCGAGAGATAGCCAACGGTAATCTTACGGTAAAATTCGATACAAACCGAAAAAAGCAAGGCATTTATGGTGCTATACAGGATATGACTGAAAAATTAGCTGCAGTGGTTGCTTCTGTAATAAGTGCAGCTGACAATATAGCTTTAGCCGGACAAGAAATAAGTTCAACTACCCAACAATTATCGCAGGGAGCAAGCGAACAGGCTTCATCGGTTGAACAAATATCGTCATCGGTTGAACAAATAGCTGCCAATACATATCAAAATGCTAATAATGCTATCCAGGCAGACAAAATTGCCACCCAGGCATCAGATAATGTCAGTCAAAGTAATGTAGCAGTAAAAAGCTCAACCCAATCTATTAAAGACATTGCTGAGAAAATATCAATTATTGGCGATATTGCCTTTCAAACCAATATACTTGCACTAAATGCGGCAGTTGAAGCAGCACGAGCAGGCGACCAAGGTCGAGGATTTGCAGTAGTTGCAGCTGAAGTTCGTAAACTTGCTGAGCGTAGCCGCGTTGCTGCCGACGAAATTAATACGCTTTCGGGAAGTGGTGTTGGTGTGGCCGAAAATGCTGCTACGCAATTTGAGCAAATAATACCTGAAATAGAGCGTACTGCAACACTTGTACAAGAAATAGCCTCGGCAAGTAACGAACAAAGTTCGGGTCTCGAACAAATTAACTTATCCATTCAAAATCTTAATTCAGTAACACAACAAAATGCCTCAGCTTCGGAGGAAATGGCTGGTAGTGCTGAAGAACTTGCAAGCCAGGCTGATGAATTAAAAGCAATGATAGGCTTTTTTAAAGTTGATGATATGAATTTATCTGGAAAAGCTAATAATAATAAAAGCAAAACACACTTTCTCCATGCCAGCGCAATTAAGGATAACACAAAGGTTTTTTTACCATCATCAAAAGCTGGTGAACAACAATTAAAAGGGAAAGATGCGCATATTCAATTTGACAAATTAGAAGATTACAAGGATAGTGATTTTGAAAATTATTAAATGTTTGATTTTATTAAAATAGTATGCTCGAAAGACTGTACTGAAAAACTAAGTATTAACAAAGACTATAGAAATACCTACTATTAATATAAACACGAATAATATGCTTAAAAATTTATCATTTAAAAAAAGAATTTATTTAAGCTTTGGAATAATTGCATTACTTATAGTTAGTATTGCAATGGTTGCGATAATTGGAATAGAAAAAACAAAAAAACTCGACAATTTAAGTTATAATCTTTTGAGTATTAAGAAGCAAATGCTCAATATGCGAAAAGACGAAAAGGATTTTTTTGCACGTGAAACTGTAAACCCCAACTTTTACATTAAAGGCGAAAGTAAATATGTTGATAATCTTCGTAATTCGCATATTGAAATAATTTCTCAATTAAACCAGATTCAGGAAAATCAATTTGTATCGCATGATATCGCCCTTTCAATTAATAAAATTAAAGAAGAGGCAGATAATTATTATAAAACATTTATTGACTTGGTTGATAAATGTAAACGAAAAGGTTATAAAGACTGGGGTATTGAAGGGGAATTTAGAAAAAATGCCCATGAATTTGAATTGATGGTGAAGAGGAGTCGTAATTTAAAAACTGAAATAGACTATCTGATACTTCGCAAGCATGAAAAGGATTTTCTCTTGCGAAAAGATACCGGCTATGTAACTGCCTTTAATAAATTAGGTCAACAATTACTTTTAACTAGTTCGAGAAATTCAAAGCAACTGGCTAAAAATTACATACAGGGATTTAATAAACTTGTAGCTATAAACAAAGAAATTGGATTAAATGAAAATGATGGTTTAAATTATGTGCTTAGAACTAATATTAAGCAGGTAGAACCATTAATTGATAATTTAGAGCAAGTACTCACCATTGAAATTAAAGTATTCCAAAAGAAACTATACATCGTTTTTTTTACAAGTATCCTAATTTTGTTAGCACTTGTTGTTTTAATATCTCTTTATATTATAAACGATATTATGAAACAAATAGGTGGTGAACCGGCCGAAGTTTTTGACATTACCCGCGAAATAGCCAATGGTAATCTTATGGTTAAGTTCGATAAAAACCGAAAAAAGCAAGGTATTTATGGAGCTATGCAGGATATGACTGAAAAATTAGCTGCTGTGGTTGCTTCTGTAATAAGTGCAGCTGACAATATAGCCGTAGCCGGACAAGAAATTAGTTCAACTACCCAACAATTATCGCAGGGTGCAAGTGAGCAAGCTTCATCGGTTGAGGAAATATCTTCATCGGTTGAACAAATAGCTGCCAACACAAATCAAAATGCTGATAATGCAAGCCAGGCCGACAAAATTGCCACCCAGGCATCAGGTAATGTTACTCAAAGTAATGTAGCAGTAAAAAGCTCAACCCAATCTATTAAAGACATTGCCGGTAAAATATCAATTATTGGCGATATTGCCTTTCAAACCAATATACTTGCACTAAATGCGGCGGTTGAAGCAGCCAGAGCAGGCGACCAAGGTCGAGGATTTGCAGTAGTTGCGGCTGAAGTTAGGAAACTAGCCGAACGGAGTCGAATTGCAGCCGATGAAATAAATATTCTTTCGGGTAATGGAGTAAATGTTGCCGAAAGTGCTGCTCATCAATTTGAATATGTTATACCGGAAATAAATAGAGCAGCTACATTGGTGCAAGAAATTGCTGCGGCAAGTAAAGAACAAAGTTCTGGGATTATACAAGTCAATGAATCAATTCAAAACCTTAGTACTGTTACACAGCAAAATGCAACTGCCTCTGAAGAAATGGCAAGTAATGCTGAAGAATTGGCTCATCTGGCAGATGGATTAAAAGATATGATTAACTTTTTTAAAGTTGATGCCAAAAATGTAACAAATGAATCTCACGAAAAAAAAACAAAGAATTCTCAGCCGTCAAAACCGATTATAAAAACAAATAGTATCAGTTTAAACGTGAAAGATAGTGATTTAGCTGATATTGAATTTGAGAAATACTAGATATTGTTTTGTCACTATATAAAATTAAAAACATGAAAAAGACAATTTTTACTATCGTTTTAGCAGGATTAATACATTTACTCAATGCACAAGAATTAAAGTTAGAATTAAATCCAAATTCTGATGCAATTGAAGTCGGGAATAAGGCATGGTATAGTTTAGTATTGACTAACAACACTGGTGAAGATTTAATTTTGTTTAATTCTCCAATGTCAAATTATGGCGTTGGTGGGTATGAGTATACAATAAGCTGTAATGGTAATCAAATTTTATATAGAGTAACCAGAGGTCTAGATACAAACGAAAAGTTTGGAGAGAAGCGTATTAGTAGCTTGTCCCCAGGAAAAAGCAAAACTCTATTAGGTTTTAGTTTTCCACTTAAAGAAGCTGGAAAATATATTATTAATGTAACCTATTACCAAGATCCGTCTGGCTTAGTTGAAGAATGGGCAGAAAATAAAAAAGCAAAGAAGATAGCAAAAACAATAACTACATATAAGGTTGAGTTGAATGAAGAAATAGTTGTGAAATAATTTGATTAAAATCAACATCAAGTAGGTTAAGGGGAATCTCACCCCGAAACCTCCTACAGAACAGTATCCTTATAAAAACCGGGACAGGTCGATATAGTCTCCCATCAGACGGCTCTTCGAAGTTGGACTCTACCGACGAAAACATTCCAAAGAACCTGTTGGCCTGGCTGGCGATTGTTCTATTCCCTGGAACACCAACCCTGCAAAGCGTAGTCTGCCCTTTTACAGACCAGGCAATTTGGTATCCGGCATCAACAACAAAAGACTAATGAATGAACCCCTTGGATATAATGATGAAGCATATTAACCTGAGTTCGATTAAAATTAGCGAGCTCAAATTTCAGTAAATGATTGATTTACAATATAAATTTTTGAGACATAGCGAGCTATGGTGATAAAATTTAGAGCCGTAAATCGATTATTTAATGAAAAGCTATGAAT
>JBNKPU010000188.1:0-42308 GCA_050295515.1 Bacteroidales bacterium
TCGATTATTTAATGAAAAGCTATGAATTTCACTTACTAAATACCGATTTTCTGCGTCATATTTGCTTACCATAGCCCGCTATGCTTTCGCAAACATTCCTTGAAACTCAATATTTATAAGCGATTTGAGCCATTAATTTTATATCGAACTCAGGTTATTATTTAAAATATCCATTAATGGAAGAAAAAGACATCAAAGTCAAAGGGGAAAATAAATATGGCACATGGCCAGTATTTGTTTTTACTGCAATCCTTATTGCCATTATAATTGTATTCAAGGTTATTTGGGGCTAAAAAGGTTTTGTTGTATAGGACTTGTTTAAGTTTTGCTTACTATATAATAACACAATACCAGCGTTCCAATGGTTTGCTTCATTCGGAATGCTGGTTATTCACTTGATATACCATAGGATAGGTTTAAACTATAATTCGTGTTGGTTGTATCAATTAATCATTTGAATAATAATGAGAAAACAGATAATTAATCCTAAGATTGTTTTAAAACTGTTAAGCAAAAACTTATACATAATCAGTTTTGCAATTTTTGGTTGTATTGGTGTTGCATTGTATTTTCATGATCCTGTTTTTCCATTTATTATACCTGCTGTTTTTTCAGCTTTGCTCGGTATATTCTTTGATTTAGTTTTTAACACCAGTCACGAGGATGAAAAAAGATTATCAAGAAAAGAAGCTTTTTTTACAGTTACACTTTCTTGGCTAATTATTAGCCTGATAGGTTCTGTTCCTTTTTTATTGTCTCATTCCATTCCAAGATTTATTGATGCGTTTTTTGAATCAATTTCGGGGTTTACAACAACAGGATCTTCTATTCTTCAGAATATTGAAGCTGTACCTAAATCAATTTTATTTTGGAGAAGTCTTACCCATTGGATTGGTGGTTTAGGTATAATCGTTTTGGTAATTATTGTTATGCCATCAATAAATTCTGGTGGGTACAAATTGTTTTCTCTCGAATCATCTTTGACCGAAAAAATAAAGCCCAGGGTAAAAGCAATAGGATACCGGCTATTGTTTATCTATTTGTCATTGACCTTCGCAGAAATTATTTTCTTGATGCTTGGCAAAATGAACTTGTTCGAAAGTGTTTGTCACAGTTTTGGAACCATTGCTACTGGAGGGTTTTCACCTAAGAATGATAGTATTGCAGGATACTCCCCATATATACAGTATGTAATAATGGTTTTTATGTTTCTATCAGGAACAAGTTTTGTTATCCATTACTTTCTATGGAAAGGTAATTTTAAGCGAATATGGGTAAACGAAGAATTTAAATTCTATATCATACTGGTTCTATTCTTTGGGAGTATAATTTCTTTATCATTATTTGTTAAAATGCATTTACCATTCGAAAAAGCATTTAGGGATGGGTTCTTTCAGTTAATATCAATAATAACAACTACAGGATTTGCTACAGCAGATTATTTAAAATGGCCGGTGTTTGCCTGGTTTACCTTGTTTATTGTAATGTTTTTTGGAGGATGTACAGGCTCAACTTCCGGAGGTATAAAAATCGTAAGACATTTGGTTCTTTTCAAAAACATACAAAGGATTTTTAAAAAGCAGTCTTTTCCTAAGGGTATATTTACATTAAAGCTAAATGGGTTAAATCTGGATGAAGAGACAAATCGCACCTTCTTGACTTTTATCTCTGTTTATATTATATTTTTCCTGATTTTATCGCTCTTGCTAATTCTTGATGGAGTTGATATCGAAACTGCTGCAAGTTCTATTGCTACTACCATGGCCGGTATCGGTCCAGGACTTTCAACTGTGGGTCCTGTGAGTAATTTTGCCCATCTAAATGACTTTTCAAAATTTGTACTGACATTCTCAATGCTTATTGGAAGGCTTGAAATTTATACTGTTATTATGTTGTTTGCCCCAGCTTTCTGGAAGAAATAATTCTAATGAAATTATTAAAATCTCTACCATAAAAAGAATTTTTAGAATTTATTTAATCAGCAATTTTGAAGAAATTTCTTCACCTTGTTTACATTTAAATAGCACCAGCTTGTTCTGCAGAATGTTGCAATAGAAGGGCTGTTGGGGTAATACAAGGTACAGTAAACCTATTGATCCAATATCAAAATTATAGCAGAAACAAACGCCTCATTATTTTAATTCCATCAATTTTTGTTTTAGTTTTTGTACTCCTATACTTGCAGGTTCTTTGATGAAATATACATTAGCTCTTTGAGGTGCTTGAACTTCATTTGGATCAACTACAAATACAGGGGCATGTCTGGGGGTATAATTAACCAGACCAGCTGCCGGATAGACAACCAAAGATGAGCCAATTACGGCAAAAATATCTGCCTGCTTGGCAATTTGTGCTGCTTCTTCCATGGCCGGAACCATTTCGCCAAACCAAACTATGTGAGGCCTTAACTGTGAACCTTTCTCGCACTTGTCACCTTTGTTAATGGCTTTAAAACCCACATCATAAACAAGGTTTTCGTCCAATGTACTTCTTACTTTTGTGAGTTCTCCATGCAGGTGCAAGACATGCTTGCTTCCAGCCTGTTCGTGCAGATTATCTACATTCTGTGTAATTATTTGTACATCAAAAAATTCTTCCAGCTCGACTAATCCGGTATGACCGGCATTTGGTTTGGCGGATTCCAGTTGTGATCTTCTTTCGTTGTAAAACTTCAGTACCAGTTCCATATTTGAAGCCCAGCCCTGTGGACTGGCAACTTCCATAACATCATAGCTTTCCCATAAACCGCCCATTTCCCGAAATGTTTTTAATCCACTTTCTGAGCTTATTCCAGAACCAGTAAGTACAACGATTTTTTTCTTCATTATTAAGTTGGTTTTGAACAAATTTAGTTTAAATGATATAGAAAACTCATTCTATCCATATAACATGCAGATGATGTGCTAAAAGTGTGTTTTTCAGCTGGCTCTATTTAATATAACTAAATTGTACGCAACCATTGCAAACCTTTGTCCAAGTTGTCAAAATTCCTGCTATGGAATCCACCAACTTTATGGTCCCAATCATCTACCGCTATCTTGGCAAACAGGTTAAAAGGCAGAATAACGGCATTTATTGCTAATCCTTCTTTGACCATTTTTGGCATAAAATACTGTCCCAACCAGTCATTAATGTCAGCAAAAGTACCTGTCATCTTTGTGTTCTCTATTAGCATTTTTTTGCATTTATACTTTTGATATAGTTCGATGAAATGACCATCTAATACTTCTTTAATTTGATCATTGGTCCTATATCCTATCCAGCCATGGAAAATAATACCCTCTTTAAGATAGGTAGTGTCAATTTCATGAAAAACCTCATTGAGTTTGTTGAGGGATTGAATGATATTTCCTTTTTGAATTACTTGAAAGCCATTCTTTGTTTCTGTATAGTGTCTGATTATTGTTTCCATTGGGCATTTTATTAATACTAAGCATTATATTACTACCTACAATTTAGTAAATTCTTCGATCATTTTCTCATTTTCATGGATCTGTATTGTGCGATATAAATTGATAGTTTAACTTAACATGAATAAAAACTTTTTGGATACTATTATAAATTACCTTTGATCTTGTTTTAGAACAATTTAATTGCGGCCTTTTTTGTTAATTTTATACCGCTAATATTTTCATGAAGAAATAAAGGATGATAGACAGGGCAACAGTAGACCGAATTTTTGCCACAGCTGATATAGTTGAGGTTATTAGCGATTTCGTAAAATTAAAAAAGGCCGGAACAAACTATAAGGGCTTAAGTCCTTTTTCAAATGAAAAAACACCTTCCTTTTTTGTAAGTCCGGGCAAAGGCATTTTCAAAGATTTCAGTTCTGGTCAGGGAGGCAATGTTGTCAAATTTCTTATGGAGGTCGAAAAGCTGTCTTACCCCGATGCACTTCGATTTCTGGCCAAGAAATACAATATCGAGATTACTGAGAAAGAAGTAACTCCTGAAGAGATTGAGCAGAAAAACGAGAGGGAGAGCATGCTTGAGGTGAGCAATTATGCTCAAAAACAGTTCTCGGAATGGCTTTGGAAACGTGATGAGGGTAAGGCTATTGGCATGAGTTATTTTAAGGAAAGGGGTTTCCGTGAACAGACCATTGAAAAGTTTCAATTGGGTTATTCGCTTGAAGCAAGAGATGCCTTTACAAAAACTGCCCTCGAAAAGGGATATAAGCTCGATTACCTAACAAAAACCGGGTTGAGCATCGACAAAAACAATTACCGTTTCGACAGGTTTGCCGGGCGGGTCATGTTTCCAATCCACAGTCTTTCTGGACAAATACTTGGTTTTGGAGGTCGTATACTCAAGAAAGACGAAAAGACTGCTAAATACCTGAATTCACCCGAATCAGAAATTTACCATAAGAGCCACATTCTTTATGGACTGTATTATGCTAAACAAGAAATCAATAAAGCCGACAAGTGCTTTATTGTAGAAGGTTATACTGATGTTATCAGTATGCATCAGGCAGGAATTACCAATGTTGTTTCTTCTTCGGGTACAGCTCTTACCGTTGAACAGATAAGGCTCATAAAACGGTTCACAAAAAATATTACTGTTCTTTACGATGGCGATCCGGCAGGAATCAAAGCCTCTTTGCGGGGTATTGACCTGATCCTTGAAGAGGGCATGAATGTTAAGGTATTGCTTCTACCCGATGGTGAGGACCCAGATTCGTTTGCACAGTCGCACAGTAACTCTGAATTTTTGGAATTTATTGAGCAGAACGAATCAGACTTCATTCGTTTTAAAACCAAATTGCTGATTTCTGATGCCGAAAACGATCCAGTAAAAAGGGCTACCCTAATTACGGATATTGTAAGGAGTATTTCTGTAATTCCTGACAGTATTGTTCGAAGTGTTTATTTAAGGGAATGCAGCAAATTGTTAGAAATAGATGAGGGCATACTCTATGAGGAAACCTATAAAATTAGGTTAAAAAAGGCACAGGAATCTGAAAGAAGAAACTATGGAAAGGTTTATACACCACCACAAAAAGTAGTTCAGCGGAAACAGGAGCCTACTATAAACCTGCAAAAAGACTTTAAACACGAGCACGAGTTAATAAGGGTCCTGCTCAATTTTGGAAATCAGGAACTTTATCCGGGTTATCTCGAATCGCCCACAATTGCTAAATATATTGTGGATGAGGTTATGGAAGATGAACTGGAATTTCAACACCCTGTTTATCGACAGATATTTGAGATTGTTAAGGATTTAGTTGACCGAAACATGAAGATTGATTCCAATGTTTTTATCATGAACGAAAATGTTGAAATCAGTTCCCTTGCTGTCGATATGCTCACAGACGATTACGATGACAAGATGAGCAAACTTTGGAGCAAAAACGATGTAAAGCTCGAAACAGAGGAAATGAAATTAAAAGTAATTGTACCGGAATTGATAGTTTCTTTTAAAAACAGAAAAGTTCTTGATTTGATCAAAGAGACCCAGGATGAAATAAAAAGTGCCCAGGATAATAAACACAATGAATCAATCACCCTGTTAATTCAAAAAATTCAGATTTTAAACGAACTCAGAAAAAACATTTCGAAACAATTGGGAGACCGGATAATTTTAGGTTTGTAAGATTAATCCAGTTCTTTTCTGGATATTCCCAGATCTTTTTCATCAATGTGTTCACCGAAAGGTTCAATATGTATAGCCACATCAAACACATCATCAATGTTAATTTTTATCTTGTCTTCAACATCATGTGCGATGCGATGTGCCTCCGATACAGAAATTTCTCCATCAACTTCGATATCAATATTGATCATCTTTTTAGGACCAATTTTACGGATACGCATCCGATGAGGATTTTTTACACCTGGAACTGATTCAATGAATTTGAATACTTGCTCATAAACATCTTTTTCAACATTGCCATCCATTAGTTCCAAATTCGTTTCCAGGAAAATACGTACTGCCACCCAGATAATCCAGATACTTACCACTAAGGCAGCTATTGGATCCAGTATGGGCATTTTGAAGATATAAGTAGCAATCAACCCGAGCAAAACAGCACTGGAGATAAGTACATCGCCCTGCATATTTTTAGCATTAGCAATTAGCATTTTACTATTGACTTTTTTGCCCACGTTATATTGTTGCCAGGCAAGGGCAAGTTTGCCCACAATTGAAACAACCATGACAATGATGGAAATTTTACCAGGCATTTCGGTTATTTCTCCTGAAAACAACTTTTTGGCCGAAGTGATCAATAACTGTGCCCCAGCAAAAAAGATTATAAAGGATAGGGCATTTGTAGCATTGGTTTCAGCTTTGGCATATCCATAGGGGAATTTCAGGTTTGGTGGTTTGGCAAGCAAGGTGGCAATATATAGGGTAATTATCGAAGTAAATACATCGCTGGACGAATCAATGCCATCTGCCAATACCGATAAACTGCCTGCAAAAAAACCGGTGAAAAGTTTCATTAAAGCCAGTATCGCATTTATTCCTATACCAATCCATGAGGCTACCTTTATGGCTTTTATTCTCGAACTTTCTGGCATTTCAAACTAATCCTGTTTTAGATGTAAATAAAACCCTTAACTAATTGAATTGTTTGAGGTTTTAATTCTATGGTTGGCAAAGAAAAGGAATTGGCACCAAACATCAAAATGTAAAAAAACAATTGGAGCGTGAAAGTTTAGCTGCATTTTTAATTTTAATTTTTATATTTGCGCCACAGTAGGTCTTGATCTACAAAAATGATTAAAAGGGCATTTAGCTCAGTTGGTTTAGAGCGCCGCCTTGACAGGGCGGAGGTCACTGGTTCGAATCCAGTAATGCCCACAAAAACAGTATGAGAGTTCAGAGCAAGAGCGATGAACAACATACTGTTTTTTGTTTTATGCTTGTCTTAAAACCACATTCACACTATGGTCAAGTAAAATAGTTGTGGATTTAACCCGTTGTACCCATTGCATTGGCAATAGCATTGATAGAGCTAAACAAATTGATGAGCAGTTCATCTTTCTCCGTTTTGTTTTCAGATTCCCTGAACTCATGCAACATAGCCACTTGGTTTTCATGCAAAGATTTCAATGCTTCAGCACGCAAGAGTGTTGAATAGTAATGGTTTGTTCGTCGCTCTTCCATGGGGAGGTTTAACAGCTCCCTCAAATGTTTTCTGGTCTTTAAAAGTTCTTCGGTAAGTTTAGGCAAAATAGCATCTTTGACTTCCTTCTTTACAACCAATCCTGCATAGAGTTTCATGATTTCTTCATCAGTGCTGGCCAGGCTTGTATCAATATTGGTCAATACATAGCGGATGAAACTATTTGTTGGTATCAGTTTTTTAAGTTTTTCGTACTTTTCAGGTTCCTTATTTCTCATCTTTTCGAGGGTAGAACCAACGCCGTACCAGCTAGTTATATGAAACCTTGCTTGCCCCCAGCTGAACACCCAGGGAATTGCCCTCAGGTCTTCAAAACTTCTTTTGCCTGTTCGTCTGGCTGGCCTCGACCCTATTTTGCTTTGCTCAATAACATCGATAGGGGTTGCCTGCTCGTAAAATCCAATAAAATGTTCATTACTTAATAGCTGGGCATAAATGTTTTGGCTTTCAGTAGCCAGGTATTGCATAATGTCTTCTGCTTCGTCGGGTTGAGAGTCCTGATACTGGTGCATTAATGTAGTTAGTGTTGTGCTCGCCAGAAGAAGTTCCAGATTGTATACAGCATTGATCTTGTTTGCATATTTCTTCTCAATGGTCTCGCCCTGTTCTGTTAGTTTAATGTTACCAGACAAGGTCTGGTGTGGAAGGGCTTTCAGGAACCAATGGATAGGGCCAGCACCACGACTAATTGTACCACCTTTTCCATGGAAAAATTTTATCCTGATATTGTACTTGTTTCCAACCTCGGTTAATTTTTTTTGGGCAAGGCTTAAATGAAAAACGCTGGCCAGAATTCCTCCGTCTTTATTGCTGTCGCTATAGCCTACCATTATTTCCTGTTGCAGGTAATCCCTGTTGTTTTGTTCAGCCTGGTACATTAGGCTTTGCATAACAACCGGATGACGGAAATACTGTTCCATTATTTCAGGGCTTTGGATTAAGTCCTCGATTGTTTCAAATAATGGAACAACATGAAGTTTTGAGATTACCTTATCCTGATATTCGGTCAGCCCGGCCTCACGCTGCAGCAAGTATACTACCATCAGGTCGTTTAAGTTACGGGTCATGCTAACAATAAGTGACCCAATTCCCTGGTGCGAATAGTTTTTGATATGCTTGGCCAAAACATCGAAACACCCAATCATGCTGTTGGCTTCTGTAGGCAGCCTATTCAAATTTCTGGCAAAGGGCCTGTTGGTATACAATTCTTTATTTATGAATTTCAGCTGAGCTTCCAGACTAAGTTTTGAATAATCATCTCCGCAAACATTCGATTCAATAATAAGTTGTTCAAATGCCTGGTGATAATATTTACTGTTTTGCCTGATGTCGAGCTCTGCCAAATGAAAGCCAAAAGTGCGGATCAACAGAACCACTCTATAAACTTCTGATTCTGCCAAAGATTCTGCTCCATAATTAGAAAGTCCTCTTTTTAGAATATGTAAATCAGCAATAAGTTCAGAGGCATTCCGGTAACTGCTTTTTTTATCTTTTAGTTCCAGATCGTGTGTTTTTGCATAGGTCAAGGGTAGTTTTTCAACTAGAAGCAGCACAAATTGCCTGAAAGCTTCATTTTTAAACTTTTCTTCAATACTAAGCCCTTTATTTCCCAGTTCTGAAATCAGTTCTTTTGTACGAACGGCTATTTCGCTTGAATAATCATCGAACTCTGAATAAAAACTGAGGTATTCTGCCAGGTTCATCAACTCCTTTTGTAATATGCCCAAAGCCCCCAGACGTAATTTTAACAAGGTGATTTTTGTAACTTCTGGTGTTACCAGTGGATGGCCATCACGGTCGCCACCAACCCAATTACCAAATTTTACCTGGGGTAGTTTTTCAGCATCGGCAAGTTTTTCGGTGTCAAAACCTAGTAGGTCCCATGCTTGGGCAAGGTGCTCGTAAATTATAGGAATTACATCTGGAAAAACATTCTTGAAATAATGGATAACATTATCAAGCTCCGATTCAACTTTAGGTTTTTCTAAATATATTTCATCTGCAAACCATATACGCGTTAAAAGGTTTTTGATATGTCCTTTGGTTTGTTCCTGCTCATATTTGTTATACATCAGGTTTTCGCGTTTTACCATGAGCAAATAAAGCTCGCGATAAAGTTTTAATACTACTGGTCGTTTTGCTTCTGTTGGATGGGCAGTTAATACAGGTTGAATCTGTATATCGGTAAATTTTTGGGCAATTTGAGATTCAGTGATGTTGTTTTCCTTTAAAATTTTAAGGGAATTTGCCCAAAGACCGTTCAGTGCAAATAAAGTTTGGTCTTGTTCTTTCTTCCTCCTGTTTTGGACTGCACCATTGGTTTCTATCAGGTTTAAAAGTTGAAAACTAATGGAGAATAGGTGCAAATGCTTTTTAGTAAATTCCGCTTCTGATAAAACCTTTTCATTGATCCATGGAATTGATTTAGCGAGCTCTGGTTCATTGTTGTTTATTAGGACCTCTTTGAAACAGTTCAATAAAAATTCGAGATCATAATATGGTTTACCCAGTTTTTCCTTTAATATATCAAGTACTTTCATGTTGTAATGCTTATGTAATGACCTGAATATTTGAATAATCACAGCCTAGACAAATAACAACACGTTTGTTGTATTGTTTGGAAAAAACAAAAGATTTTAAGTACTAGGGCAATTTGAATTTAATGGGTATTTCAATAGATACGTCAACTGAATCAATATCGCGCAAGGCAGGTTTCCATAAAGGAGAGGTTGATATTACCCGAATAACCTCTTCATTGAAATATTGTTTGTCCCTTTTTGTAATATAGATTCCTGCTACTTTTCCCTCTTTGTTTACAGTAAATTTAACTTTGACCTCTCCTTCTTCATGTGATAGTTCTGCTTGTTCAGGATACTGGATTTTGTCAAAAACCCAGGAAGTAAATTTTGAGATATCTCCACCTAAAAACGAAGGTGGCGTGAAATATCTGAAGTAGGCAGTATCTGAACCACTTGCAGTATAACATTTTGCTTTAATTAGCTTACCTTTTTTGTAGTTTTCGATTCTTATTGGATTTCCATTGGGGTAAAATGTTTTAAAATGCCCATGTTTTTCACCTTGTTTGTATTCAATAAACTTCATTAATTTTCCATCGGCAGACCAGGATTTGGAAACTCCATCGATCAGGTCATTAATATAGTTGCTTGATTGTTTCAGCTGACCATTCTTGTGCCAGGCAAAATAATCCCCATCCAGTTTATTATCAATGTAATAACATTCTTTTTCTTTTTGGCCGTTTTCATAAAACCAAGTAAACTTGCCATTTTTTCGGTCAGGGTTTAACGATCGGTATGAGCCAACCATAATTAAACTCTGGTTTGCCCTATATTCTTTAACCAGAAATTGAAAATTTTCTGCAGTAGTATCAATGCCTATGATTTTATAATACCCATTTTGCACAACCGTGTCAACAGACTGTCCGTTGGCCGAAAAATATATAGTGTCTGAAAATACCTGGGCTTCAGTCTTTTGTATAAAACAAAAAGGAACTAAGAGAATATATAGGTATTTAAGGTTCATTTACTTTTCAATTAATAATTCCAAAAGATTGTTTATGGGAGACTATTTATAAAATCATTGTATTCTACTTCGTAGTAATCGTATGAACTACCTGTTGTTTTTCCCAATAAATAGCTATCGGTTTCCCATACTTCGCCCACATGGTCAATCCTGTTTTGGTCGCTTGGGTGTGTGCTCAGAAATTCGAAGTTGCTACCGTTTTTTCCTTCATCTTGTAGTTTAATAAAAAACTTTGCGATGCCTTTTGGGTGATATTTTGTTTCAGACAAATAATACATAGAATATTTATCTGCATCGTATTCATGGTTTCTGGAAAATTTTAATGATGCAGCACCTGTTGCCATTTGACCAGCAATTTCTGCCATTTTAGAACTATTGTCACCAACCAATAACGAAACCAAAAAGCTAAAGCCATAGACATCGGTCATGGTTCTTGTGGAATGCCTTAGGTCGACATGGGCCATTTCATGTCCTAATACACCTGCCAGGCTGGCACCATCGTCCAGATATTTCATTAGTCCGGTATAAAAATACAGTTTGCCTCCGGGTACGGCAAAGGCATTCATAACATCTTTGTTAATTATGGTTATCTGCCATTCAAACTTATCGGCGTACTTGAATTTTTCTGATTTCAAGATCGAATTCATCATGTTGTTCATGTAAGCATAAGCCTCCGGATACTCGCTTTCGCTCAAAATAGGGTATTCAGTTGGATCTGCTTTAATTGTACTGTCCATAATCTCACCGAATTGGATGTCCTGGTTAAGCGAAAAAAGGTTTACACCCCTGTCTTTATCACAACTAATTATAGATGTACTAATAAGAACTATCAGAAATGAGTATTTAAACAAGCTTTTCATAATTTAGTCTCTTTCGGTTTTATTAAAAGTACGAATTTATTAATTTTTTGTTCAGCTTTTTGCCTCATTTAACTTTAAAAAATTCTTTGTGCTATTGAATTATTACAATATAGAATTATAGTGTTTACCTTTCCTTGATTTTATGAGAGTGACTTTCCCTACTGTTTGATGAACACTGCCAATTTCGAATGCCATAATTTGGGTAAAATACATAGTTGACAGAATTGTTCACCAGACCATTTTCGAAGGACAACTGTTGGAGAAGTTACTTTTCTTTTTGAGAAAATTCATGATTAGTTGAAATCAGAAAAAAATAAAACAGATAGGAATACTTTACGCAACAATCCTCCAAGCATCCTTTAGAATTGAGAAAAGTTAATTTTTTTTTCACCCTATCCTGTACCTTAACAATCTGGAAATCCTTTATTTTTGAGTTACGACATAGAAATCAATTCTCACAAAGCAAAAATACTTACCTTCCGTGAGCTCGATATTTGGTGGCTGAGAAGATAAAGTTTCAGTCTTAAGCAATTTGTTTTGGCAACAATAGACTATCAAACTGGTTTACCGATATATAGTTGTTTTTTACCGAATAAATATTTTCTATGCATTAGAATACTTCTATTTTTGATACAGAAATTAAAACAATTAGCATGAAAAACCAGGAAAATAATAAACGTATTATTGTAGGTCTCATTATTATGATGTTAGGAGGATTGATCCTGATGCGCAATTTTGGCATTTACGATGGTTTCATCAGTGAATTTATTTTTAGGTGGGAAGCATTATTGATTGGAATAGGACTTATTAGTGCAATTTCTCATGGAGGCAGGGGACCTGGAATATTGATGATGATTGTTGGTGGAGTGTTTATTGCCAAACCATACCTGGATCTTCCGGATATAAATTTCTGGCAATTATTATTGGCTTTCTTGTTCATAATGGCCGGCATTTTTATGATTTTCAGACGCAAGAGCCACCATACATGCGAAACAAACAGATCAAGTACAACTGATAGTGATACAGTTGATGAAGTAGCTGTTTTTGGTGGTGGTGACCGAAATGTTGTATCAGATAATTTCCGTGGAGGTAAAATACTTGCAGTTTTCGGAGGTTCGAATTTTAACCTGATGAGGTCAAAACTGGCACCGGGCAAGAACTACATCGATCTGCTTATTGTATTTGGCGGCATGAAATTGGTTGTACCAGAAGACTGGAACATTAAAATAGAAGCCATATCAATTTTTGGGGGTTTTACTGACAAACACCGTGTTACAACTCCAACTAGTAAAACTTCGACAGAGCCTGAATTGATCATTAAAGGGTTTGTTATTTTCGGTGGGGGTGAAATAAAAAGTTATTAATCTTTGCATTAAATTGTATACATACAAATGCTTAATCCAATCATAAAAAACAGAAAGTATTCCATAGGTTATGCAATAATATGGGCTAGTGTATTTTTTGTTCAGGTTTTCATGCTGCTGTACTTTTATCAACGCGATTTTATTAATGCTGTTGCAGAGAGTGCTGTTTATAATAGTTTGTTTGCACTTATTGGAATAGGTATCTGGTATCCGGCATATTATACTGACCTCGAAAAAAACAATCTGCTGAATTTTCTGACAAACCACCTGGCATCAAGTTCATTGGCTGTTGGTCTTTGGTTGTGGCTTGGATATTTAATACTTTCTACGGTTTATCAAGAAGATGTTCAATATTTAGAAAAACTAAATATTTCCATTCCATCGAGAATAGGTTTTGGATTTTTGTTTTACATTCTGATAACAACAAACTATTATTTGCTTATCTATTACCAAAACTTTAAGGAAAAAATGGTTCGTGAGTCCGAGCTCAAAGCTTTGGTAAAAGAGTCTGAGCTGAGTTCACTTAAGTCTCAAATCAATCCTCACTTTTTGTTCAACAGTCTGAACTCAATTAGTTCTTTAACAATGATCAGCCCTGAAAAAGCACAGGACATGGTTATTAACCTCTCTGAATTTTTAAGGTATTCATTGTCGAATAAAAAAGAGACGCTTACAAACTTTGAGAAAGAATTGATTAACATAGAACGTTATTTAAAGATTGAAAAAATCAGGTTTGGCAAAAGATTAAATGTGGAACAAAGTATTGACGATAGAACCTTAAAAATGCAGATACCGCAGCTAATTCTTCAGCCAATTATAGAAAATGCCATAAAATATGGGGTTTACGAAAGTACAGATGAATCAAACATACTGCTTGAAAGTGTTGCATCAAATAACTTATTGGAGGTAATAATTAGTAATGAATATAACCCTGATTTTTTGATTAATAAAGGAGCTGGTATTGGTCTTAAAAATGTTATGAGCCGCTTGAAAATACTTTATGGCAGGGAAAATTTGGTGAAAATATCAAAAACTGAATCTACTTTTGAGATAACTTTACGTTTCCCTCAGGAACAATAAAATAAAACCAGACAACTATGGATATGCTAAAAGTCGTAATTATCGAGGACGAAGAACTTGGAAGGGAGCTTGTTAAAAATTACATAAAGGAACTAGACAACCTGGAAATCTTATGCGAATGTGAGAATGGTTTTGAGGGTGCAAAAGCCATTCAGGATTTAAAACCAGACCTGGTTTTTCTTGACATTCAAATGCCAAAACTAAACGGGTTTGAGATGTTGGAACTGGTTGATGATGCCGACCGTCCTGAAATTATATTTACAACAGCTTATAATCAATATGCTATTCAGGCGTTTGAACAAAATGCCATAGATTATTTGCTAAAGCCTTTTTCAAAAGACCGCTTTAATGAAGCAGTTAAAAAAGCCATGAAAAGGATTCAGGCCAATCAGGCAGGTTCCAAGACCGCTTTCAATGTAAAAAAGCTGATTCACGAACCCCTTACAGATGTGCTAGAGCGGGTAGTTGTTAAATCACATAATAAAATTACAGTAGTTCCTGTCGATAAAATTAAATATATCGAAGCCCAGGACGATTATGTAATGATTTATTCCTCAGAAGGCAAACACTTGAAGCAAGCAACCATGAAATATTTTGAATCGCACCTTGATCCAAATGAATTTCTCAGGGTTCACCGCTCATACATTATCAAAATAGAACAGGTTAATCAACTTGAGCCTTATGGCAAAGACAGTTATGTTGCCAAATTAAAGGATGGGGCAACTATTAAGATCAGCAAGAGTGGGTTAAAGTCCCTAAAAGAAAAACTGAATTTCTAAATCTTCATTAGAATACAATCTATGAAATCTGTACATAGATGCAGAACAAGACCTATGCCTATTATGCGGGTTTTTTTAGGCACAAGCATTCCCAAATATATAATGAGGGCAAAGGTTGAATGCAAAGGGTGAAAGCCAATACTGCAGCGGGTCGGATCGTAGATAGGATTTGCCAATAAATGATCCAGATCGATCAGCATGGTAGCAAGAAATAAAGCATAAGCCTTTATTTTTCTATCCGGATAAAATTTCCAGGCAATAGCAGAAGGAAAAACCAAGTGCAATCCATAATGTATTATTGGACGGAGTACTTCAAGATTTATCATGGAATAATCTGTTCAAATTCGAAGGATGGATACCCATTCTCGCTATTGACCTGGTAGGTTAAAAAGTGGAATTTAAAAATGTTGTTTTCTGAAGTTTGGATAAGATAACAATAATTTGGCCTTATCTTATAGCTTGCTGTTCCTGATGACTGGTCAATAAATACACGCTTCCATTCAAAACCAACTGTATTCCGTTTTTGGGAAAATGTGTAATCAGGAATATTGGCAGCATTAATTGTGTAATACGAATTAATACTGTCGATAGTGGCTCTGGTATTTGTAATGTTAAGCAATGCACCTCTGACCAGATATGGCGCAGTAACGCCTATTTGTGTGGCAATTTCGTAGTACGGACCAAAAACGAGGTCGTATGCTGTTTTTTCTGGTTCCAGGTCTAATGTTGACTGACCTCCTGCCTGCCAGTATACGAAGTTCTTGTTTCTGTTTTTTTCAATATACATGGTGTCACGTTGCAATGAATGACCGCTTTCTTCATATACCAGGGTATAAGAATTTTGGTCGGCATGTATAAATTTTATGGCATATACCTGGGCATATGCTCCTCCAATATATTTTCCCAGCAGATAAACATAATTTGTATAGTTTGTATCCTGATTGTTTATCTCAAAGAATTTTCCTACACCCGTAGAATCGGGGAAATAACCTTGATGGTCGAAGTTCCAGATATTTTTTTCCGATGGCGGGGACGAAACCATGAATGCAGTATCGTAAGTATTATATATAAACCATCCAGCACCGCTATTTGTACGTATTGTTTTGCTTTCGGGGCTACATGAAAATCCGAGGTGCCACGAATCTGCCGGGAAACTTTCTACGATTTTGTTCGACTCAAAATCGAAATAGCTTTGAAAATATTCGATATGATTGATGATGGTTGTAACATTTCCTTCATAGGGAGGCAAAGCTTCATCTTCCTTAAAGCAGGAAGACAAAAGCAGTAGGGTAAAAATTATATAAAAGCGATTATTTGGCATCTTTTTCAAATCTGTAATTCAGTTTAAGGAAATATGATCTTCCATAACCTGCAAGGGCGGTATTTTCTCCTCCGCCGTGCACATTAAGTGTTCCTTTTGTTTCGATCAGGGTAACATCAAATATATTTTTGACTCCCAGGGAAATATTCAATCTGTTAGTTATAAACTTGCGTGTGAAAACCAAGTTCATGATTTGATATCCGGAAAATTCTTGCTCAAGAATACCTGTGAGTTCCTGATCAAAATTAAAAGTGCCGACATAATCGTAATATTTTCCGGTAAACTTGTACTGGATGTTTGTTGTCAGACCAAGTGGAGCAAACTTATATGAAATATCTGCAGAATAATCTGTTGCATGGCTATACTCATTTTCGGTGTCCAGTCTAGATTTGCTTGTTCTTGAAATTCCAGAACTTATCATTAAAACATCGCTGATATTTGAAGTTAGGTGAAATCTGAAACCTTTTGTTCTGAAAGAGCTGGCATCAATGTTAAAATAATGGCCAAAACCCGGTCTGTCGAGGTCCAATGCAAGTTGTATTGCATGCTCAATGTTGTTGTAAAACAAGTTCAATTCAGGAACTAGCTTGCCCCAGGACCTGTAAAAAGTATAGTTCGCGTTGTAGCTTATGTTATATCCATGTTCTGGTTCAAGATCAGGATTGCCTAAAATATGGTGATTGTTGTCGATAAATTCGATATAAAGTTCTTTTAAAGAGGGCGCTCTGAATGACTTTCCATATGATGCCCGCATTCTAAAATTTCCTGGATTATATAAGGTGTTGATAGAATAAATGACCGGAGTCTTAAAGCTTGAGTTATAGATTCCACGTATACCAGGTTGAAGGCTGAAAAACTCAACTGGCCGGTATAAGAAGTTAGCAAAAAAGGCAGCATCATTGATTTGTTGTTTACCCTGGGTCCTTTTTCCTTCTGATTGTTCATGGGCAAAATCGATTCCGGTCTGTATTTCAGTATTTGCAACCTTTTCGGTATAGAAAAGCAATTTAGAATGGAGATTGTGAAAGACAGTAGTGTCAAAAAGTTCAGGGTTCGAAGCCGGAGACTGTTCGAGCAAGGTTAAATCTTTTTCGAAACTGTCTTTTCTTTTTTCGTAATAGGAATAGCCCAATTGAAATCCCACCCAGTTGTTCTCGTTAAGAATCCTTCTGTAGTTTAAGCGGTTGTTCAGGCGTGTTGTATAGTGGTAAAAATCTGTTGCCAAATAGCTTACAGTTGTATTTCCGGACGATTCATCGAAAATAATGCCCGGATGTACTGAATCAAGGTCACGGAGTTCTTCGTGCAGAAGATCGGACTGCAATTGCATGTCAAAATTTTCCGTTTTCCATTCATAATTGATTCCTCCATTATACTGGGCTTTTGGTTTATAATATTTATACCGGTTATCAGGATCAGGAGACCACCCTGAATTGAAATTTCGGGCAATATGTCCGCTGAGTGCATGGTGTTTGATTGTTCTGGCATATTGGCCATTGAAATTATATATACCTTCGGATTCGGCATATGCTGTCAGGTTCAGGTTTTGTTGTCTGTTTGTCGATTGTTTGGATATTAAATTAACTATTGCCATGGCATTGCTACCGTACAGAACTGACATGGGGCCTTCAATAATTTCAATATGTTCGATATTCTCCAGATTTATTTGGTTGAGGTCAATCAACCCACCTGTACGGCCTGTTATTGGTACCCCATCCAACAGTATCTTAATATGTTCGCCTGTTAGGCCCTGGATACGAATAAAATCGCCCAGTACACCTTCTGAGCGATATTGTATGCCTAATTCAGTGGTAAGGACATCTCCCAAAGTATTAGCAGCTTTTGATTCTATCAGTTTTTGGTCGATAACCTTAATTTTATAAATGGATTTATCGGCCAGTTGTGGTTTTACCCTACCGGTAACTACTACTCGGTCAATATTGAAGTTTGATTTTTCAAGGTAAATAAAGTGATTCTGGTTGCCCAAAAGTGTATCCGAATAATCAGCAAATGATAGTACGCGTGTAGTTAGTTTAAATGTATTGAATGTCGGGAGGTTAAGAAAACCTGCTGTATCGCTGATAAGTTGATACTCTTTGTTAAGGTTTAGATCTATGATCTGAACATTTACAAAAGGTATTGGAGTGCTATCTGATTTACTGAGCAATTGAACTTTTTGACCGTTAGATGCTTCAACCAGCATTAAACAGGCAATTAGAATAAAGATAACTCTTGTATAAATATTAGTATATACGATCATTTAGTCAGCTACCTGATACTGGCAAAATTAAAGCTAACAATCCCCGATTTGCTGCCCTCAAAATCCGTGAAATATACCTGGTAAATTTTGCCATCAGTATTTTTAACAAAATAGCTTAAATTACTTGTTACGGTATATTCCTGTGTGTTATTGTCAAAAGTTTTCCAATCCCAGCCTATTGCATCTGCAGTTTCAATAAAGGTCCCAGCGTCACAATCACAGGCATCAACTGGGTTTTTATCTTCAACTTTGCCGGTAGTGTAGCCCAGGTTTGTCAATATGCCCATTACATTATAATCAATGTATGAAGTGCCTGCAGGTATTTTTTCTTTATACACAGTAAAGAGCAGGTCCCAGGTGTCTGCATCGGGTTCATATTCAATTACCGAATTATCAAGAATAGAGAAATAGACAAAATTTTTGTTGCTAATGGTCATATCAACCTGGGCAGAATCAGGGTTGCTTCCATCAATGTTTGCCCACTTTAATTTGTAATAGTTATCATAACCATCGCGCTTTTCAACAAATAATTTTTTTTGCGATCCGTCAGTCAATTTTATGATATAAATTGAGTCACCGTCAACATTATAGGTTGTTCCGTGGTTATAAGTCCCCCAACTATAGTTGAATACTTCATCCGGGTCGGTATACCGGTTAAATGCACCAACATGCCAATCTGATTTTTCGTTCCAAAGCTTTTGGGTGACATTTCTGCCTCCTGAGATTATTGGGTTTTCCCAATCGTTTTTGCTGCCAGCATTAAAAAGTTCTACTCCAGATCCTTCATTTATCCTAATGGCGGCTGTTTGTAGAGGAACAGAAAAACAGATATCCCAATCAGAACGTTTTACACGGGCAATTTCTCCTTGCTCAAAACTATAGAAAACATCATATACAAGATTTCCACCAAGAGATACACTCGAATCCTTAAAAACTTTACTAGTCGTCTCATTATTGTTACATGCTGCAAGCATGAATATAATTGTTGTCAGTATAAATCCAGTTTTCTTCATGTTCTTGACTTCTATATTTCAAAAGGTATTAACTAATTTTATCTAATATGGTTCAAAGTTAAGAAATATAGTATTATTTATATTTATAACGATGATTGCATATCATTTTATATATCCTCGGGAGAAATAATATTATTGAGCACAGCATAAACAGTAAGACCGGCTATAGTTTTTATGCCAAGTTTTGAGGTAATGTTTTTTCGGTGTGTTATAACTGTATGGGGGCTTATAAACAACTGGTCACTTATTTCTTTATTTGTTTTACCAAGAGCTACAAGTTCGACTATTTCCCTTTCTCTCTCGCTTAAAGTGTCATCGTATTCCTTTTTTGTTTCGTTTTCGGGAGTGTCGAAAAATACATTTAATTTCTTCAGCACAATCTGCTCAGGATCTCTTTTAAAGATAATCTCGTTTGAAAATGTCTTTACAGCATCATCAATAAAATTGTTTTCTATCAGTAATATTTTTGTATGCCGGTTTTTTGATAGTATTCTTTCAAGTGAATAGGCGGCAGGTTCAGGCAACAATGAAGATTCAATAATTATATATCCAGGGCATGATTTGCCACTCAGGCAATCTTGTAGTCCTTCTAAAAAAGACACTTCCGAAGAAGGCACAATTACTCTGATCAATTGCCTAATACCAGCCTGCAAAATCCCCTGGCCAATTACGGCGACTATCTTACCAGATTTATTCATTAATTTTTCAGGATTTGTTTTTCAATTAGCTGCATTTTCGGAACCAATACTTTCTCTTCAATTCTGGAATGGTCGTTCAGGTCTCGTTCCAATCTAAATAATTCAATGAGCAATGAATTTGAGAGAGTATAATCGTCTGCAGGAGGTAAGTATTTAATGATCAGGTTTTTTAAATCGAAAAGTTTATCCTCAACATTATCATGGTCATTGGCATATTTGTCAATACTCTCCTTAGTGACCAATTTTTTCAGATCGTCATCTACGGCATTGTTCTGTACGGCGTGATCAATTTTTAGAATATAGGGGTGAACCTCTTTTTCTTCCTTACCGATATGCGCAAAAAGTTCATTTTTGTATTCATTAAAGAAGTTTTTAATCAATTGGAATGACTTTTTATTCTCTTCCAATGATCCTTCAAAGAGCTTATCAATCATTTTTTCAATCTGTGGTATCTTACGCTCTACATAATATTCATGAGACTTTTTGATATATTCAACAATAAGTTTTAAAGGAAAAGACTGCAATTCGGATTGTGGAAAATAATCTTTATCGATAAAGGAATTGACAATTTCCAAAAAGAACGAAACATTCACGTTCTTTTCTGTGCAAACCTGTTCAACAGATTTGTTCCCGAATCCTAATTGTATTCCAAACCTATTAATTACCGGAAGCAATAAATAATTGTAATGTATGGCTTTAGCTAATTGTGTGCTTTCTTTTATTATCATAGTAATGACCTTTGTTAGTTACATAACAGTTTAATGCAAGTTTAGTTTGAAAGTCTCAAATAATAGTAAATATTGAATTGAATCATTGACTTTAAGGGTATGATTTGTTAAAAAATGGTGATATGTATCACCTTTTAATATCCTTTGGAAGAAATGCTATATATTTGCCGTTGAGTGACATTAACAAAGAGCAATTTTTAAAATTTTATTGAAAATTAATTGAGGATAGGTGTGATATATACGCACCTGCCCCAAGGAAAACCAAAACTTATTGAATATGTACAAAGAGGTTAATCTAAAGGGAGTTAAAGGGAATGTAAAGGTCAATGAAGATGGTACCGAAATTCTTTTTAACGGTAAGGCATTAAACCAATATCACTTAAAGTCTAGCCGTCATACTAAAGGATATAGTTGCTGTTCCATCGAAGGCAGACAATTCTACGTACACAGGATTGTTGCTGAAGCATTCGTAAATAATTCAAAACCTTTAACAAACAAATTAGTTTTGCATATCGATTGCAATACAATGAACAATCATTATGAGAACCTGGTATGGGGAAATACTAAGATGCTCCATGAAAACAGGGTGAAACACAATGTACCTGGAGCAGGGGTAGATTCTAAAAGTTTGACTTATAGAGGGAGCTCAAAAATTTCATATGATGAAGCGTTGAAAATTGCCGCTCGATTGGATGCCGGCGTAACAGCAAGGGCTATATGCAAGGAATACGATGTTTCAGAAATGTCCATTATCAGGATTCGTAAAAGGTATTGCAAAAACAAGGTAGCTTCTCCCCGCTATCCAACCGAAATTAAGAATGTTGTAAGACAATTGCATCAAAAACACTCTTACAAGAAAATTTCCGAGATTACTGGAATACGCTATGAGACAGTAATAAAATGGTGCAAACAGGATACCAAGAAACGGGTAAAGGTAAAACAGGAAGCGTAAAGTTATTTTGTTTTTAGTACGGTTTCTTTAGTAAGAGAGCTAAGTTGTTTTATATAAGGGCTGAATTTTAGGTATTTATTGTTTTCTTTAAATCCTAATTCCAGTGCTTTCAAATAAACCAACTTAGCTTCTTCATTTTCTCCAATAGCCAATAGCGATTCTGCTTCAAGGGCTCTATAGGTTTGGTTATCAGGATAAGCTTCAACTAAAACCTGTGCTGTTTCTAATGCCTGATCAAATTGTTTATCCTGAATTACTTTTCGGTTAACTTCCCATAAAATAATTCCAATATGTGCCAAGGCCCTATGAGCAGCATTTGCAGTATACACATGTTCTTCATCAGTACTAAGGTCATTAATCGATTCAATCTGTGTTTTCCACCACTGAAGATTTTTGGTGATTTTATGTTCAGCCTCGGTTCCTTTCAAAAGTATGCCCCTGACTCCTTCAACAATATTCTTTTTTAGAGAATCTTCGAGCATAAAGCTGCGCTCGAAATCAATTACTTTCTCCTTATATTTTTGGCTACCGGTCAATAGTTGATAGGCTGTTTGGATTTGATTGTCTACTAGCTTTATGTTTTCCATTGCCCACCTTGCATTTAACAGGTCACCAGTTGAAGTGCTTTGCTCTAAGGCCTTTCTTTCAAATTCTAAGAAATTATATTTATATCTGGTATATTCAGGAATCAAACTTAGTTGATAGGCTAACGAACGTTCAAGTGTAATTTCAGGTGGCCAGGCATGTTCTCCTTTAAAAACAACAAATTGAAAAGGTCTGTTTTTTTGCAACATCAAATTATGCATATTTAATCCTTCGGCAAAATTAAAGTCATAGGATCCAACAATTGCCGAATAGTTAAACCGGGGTGGCATAAAATCATTGCTGTTGCCCGGGAAATATGCCCCACTGGCAATTACTCCTCGTATTGTTGTTACCCGACTGGCATAGACATAGGCAATTCTGCTACCTCCGGAGAATCCAGCCATAAACTGGGCAGACTCATCGATAGGATACTTAGAAAGAACGTCCTGGATCATAGAATTCAGTGCGTTATAATTTTCAGTATATGCCCCATTCTTAACCTGATACGAGCTGGCTAAAATGATTTTATATTTTTCTGCAAGATGCTGATATTTTAAAACTGCTGTGTCGGCTTCACCTCCTGGATCCAATAAAAAGAGAATTGGATATTTTTCTTTTTTTGAAAGACTGTCTGGTATATAAATACAATAGTGTTGTGATGGGTCTTCAGCGCACTGTACTGTGTCTATAAAGTGGACTTGCTGCTTGTGGTACGAGGTGATACACGAGGCTGAAGAAAAGCAAACCAAAAGGAAAAAGAGTGGTAGTCGGGACATAGAAATATTTTTGCTCTAATTTACTGCCTTTTGGGGATGAATAAAATATTTATTTTTTTATTTTCAAAAAAATCACGTAAAATTGCAGTTCAATGATGCTTATTTCGATTCTTCGGAATAGCTTAAAAGGGAATCGGGTGTAAATCCCGAACAGTTCCCGCTGCTGTGAGTTCTGGTTTTTGAATGCTTAAAAATCCTTCAAAAACACTGTTTTTACTTCAGGCCATTGTCCCGGTTTACATCGGGATGAGAAGGCAAAAGACAGAGAACAAGTCAGAAGACCTGCCATTAGAATATCTCATTATGTAGCTTTCGGGAGAAAAGCGGATGATGATTGCCTGACAAACAATCTTTTATCTATTGAACCCAAAAGTTGCAAATGATTAAACTATATAATCATTTGTAATGAAAATAATTGGTTTATGTATTCTTGGAATTGTTCTCACCAGTCTGAGCCTTAAGGCTAGTATTGGAGATACAATTATAGTGCTTAAAGAAGTGAGGACAACAGGTGTAAGGTTTGGTGAATTTTCAACCGGGGCAAGGATACTTCCTCTCGACACGAACCTGATTATTTCGTATCAAACATCAAATGTGGCAGAACTTTTAGCGCAAAATAGTTTTGTGTCTGTTCGTACTTATGGTCCATCTGGCTTATCCAATATTAGCATGCGGGGTGGAAGTACCAGGCATACTGCTATTATATGGAATGGTTTTAACATAAGCAGCCCAATGACTGGCTCGATGAATTTTTCAAGCATGCCTGCCGGATTTATTGAGAATATTACAGTTCAATCCGGCGCCTCTTCTACAATGTATGGAAGCGGTGCATCTACAGGTATTATCTTTCTCGACAACAGTCTTTATAACGGGCCTTCTGAAATCAAGGGATCTGTTCTAGCCGAGGCGGCTAGTTTTGGGACATATAGTATGGTGACCTCAATTGCTAAAAAGGGACCTAAGGTATCGTCGAGGTTGAAGCTTGGCTATATGAAATCTGATAATGATTTTAAGTATGTAGCCCAGACTTTTGGAAAACCTGTTAAGTATTTGGAACATGCTGGATTTGAGAGATATGGGTTTTCACAACAAAATGCTGTTCAATTGGGATTAAGAACAAAACTTGAAACAGATTTTTGGTATACTTTTTTATTTAAAAATATTCCCTCTTTAAAATCAGATGCTAGTCAAGGAACCGCTGAACAATCAGATGACAATATTAGGGGAGCTGTAATTTTATCTCATTATTTAGAAAATTTTACAATAAAGGCCAGGTCAGGTGTTTTTTATGATAAGATTTATTATGTAGATACAGTACCTTCGCTAATAGAGAGTAATAACAGGTCTTTTTCTTGGATCAATGAAATTGAAACCAGGTACAGACCAATGAGAACCCATGATCTGAACATTGGTGCCAACCACACTTTTGAGCAAGGCCGTTCATCGGGGTATATTGCTGATACGGGTAGAACCCGGATTTCAATCTATGGAAGGTATACTCTTCTTTTTCTGAATAATAAATTAAATCTTTCATTGGAAACCAGACAAGAATTTGTTGTTGGAGAAGATGTGCCATTTGTTTTTTCTTTAGGGACTCAGTATGAGTTATCAAAAAATTTGTATTTAAAAGACAATCTATCAAAACACTACAAACTTCCAATTCTCGATGACTTGTTTTGGGCTGAAGATGCTTTTGCAAAGGGTAATCCAAACCTGGTTCCTGAATATGGATGGAATCTCGAAGAAGGGATAATGTTCAAAACTGATATTAGAAGGATTCATTTATCATCCGAGATTACATTGTTCCGAAACAGGATTTATAACCAGATTATTTGGTTGCCCGGTATCGATGGTAAATGGACTCCAACCAATATTAATAACTCGCTTACCAGGGGAATAGAATTTTCAACTGACCTGAATATTAAGATGACAGAAAAGTTGTTGGGAGGATTGCGGTACTTACAGGCATTTACAGATGCCAAAATATACTCTGGTGATAATATTGATGAAGCAACACAACGGCTTTATGTACCCAAATGGAAATCTAATTTTTCATTGTATCTCAAATATAAAGGATATAGAGTTTCTTACTTCCAAAGCTATGAAAGTAAAAGGTATTTCGACGATATTGGAGCTTTGAAATCCTACGTATTGGCTGATATTATTGTAAGCAATAAATTTCCTGTTAAATATTTCGATCTCAATATTTACTTTAAAGTCAAGAATCTTTTTAATGTTGATTATCAATTTGTAAATGGTTATGCACAGCCATTAAGAAATTATGTACTTGGAATTAATTTTACATTTTAATATAATAATCATGAAAGCTAAAAATCTCATTTTTAAAACAGCCCTATTCTTTGTTGCTGTTACTTTTTCACTAATATCATGTACTGATGATACTCCTAAAGGAGAATATGAGGATGGTATTTTCATTACCAATGAAGGTACGAACAATAACGGTTCTGTAAGTTTTTACAGCTATGGAGGTGATAAGGTAATTAATCAGGTTTTCCAAACAAAGAATGATCGTCCTTTAGGAACTTTTATACAGTCTTTGACAGTATCTGGCGATAAAGCTTATATTGTAGTTAACGGATCGGATAAAGTCGAAGTAGCCAATAAGTATACAATGGAAGAACAAGCTGTAATTGATGGTCTAACTTCTCCGCGCTATATGGTTGCTCAAGGTAAAAAAGGCTATGTTAGTTGCTGGGGAGACAATACAGTTAAAGTTGTTGATCTTGATTCCTATACAGTTACAAATTCAATTAATGTAGCAAGTGGTCCTGAGAAGATGTGTATTAAGAACAATAAATTATTTGTTTTAAATTCAGGTGGTTGGTCTTATGATTCAATCCTTTCAGTAATTGATCTGGAAAAAGAGCAAGTAGTAGCAAATGTGGAAGTACCTTATTCTCCAATTGATATTGTAGAAGATAAAGATGGTTATTTCTGGATTTTGAGTAAAGGAAAACAAGTATATGATCCTCAAACTTATGCATTAATTGATCAGTCTCCTTCAGTTCTATTTAAAGTTGATCCGGCAAATAACCAGGTTATTTTGACGATGGAGCTTTTTGAAGAAATGCACCCTACTTGTCTTGAAGTGGATAAGGATAGAAAATACTTATTTTTTGGCGGAGGATATGGTTTCCAGGGTATTTATAAACTAGAGATTGGCACTACTACGGCTACTCAGATAACTGATGTGTTTGCCTATGGTTTTAATGTTGATGCAAATTCAAATGTGTTATTTGCGGCCATTTCTCCAGATTTCTCCAAATCAGGAACTTTAATTAGAATGGACTTGGATGGAAACCAATTAGGTGAATACACAGTTGGGATTGGTCCAAACGGAACAACATATAAATAGTATTTATTATTAGCCATAATAAATTTTAAAGAATGTGAGATAGCATTCTTTAACCCAGAAAGCAGAGGTATTTTTACTTCTGCTTTTTCAAGATTTTTAATATGATCAAGCTTACCGGAATTACCTGGATCACTACATACAACTGTAACATTTCATGTGATCATTGCTTTTTTGAAACCCAGGGTCCCCAAAAGTATTTAGATCCAAGTTTAATCGATAAAGTCCTTAAAGATATTAAGCCAACCAAACATATGTTCTGGCAGCATTTGAGTGGTGGAGAAATCTTTCTAAAACCTGAGAAGGTATTGGAAATTGTGAAAAGGATCAGAAAGTATTTTGACAAAAATATTGGTCTATCGACAAATGGTTTTTGGGCAAAGGATATTGAAAAAGCCAGAGATATTGTTAAAGAACTGGCTAAGCAAGGTGTTACAGGTATAGCAATTTCAGCCGACTATTACCACCAGCAACAAATGGATATTAAAGAGCCCCAAAATTTAGCCCGTATAATTAAAGAAGAGGGTATTCAGACACATTCCTATATTATGGGGGCAAGGCTGTTGGATGTGGTTAATGGGGCAAAAAAGATAAATGCAATAAGTGAGACAATTGCCTCAAAAGTTGAACAAGGATTGGGTATTCCATACGCACGGGCAACTGAACGTTCGATAGGGAAGGGAAGTAGATTAAACCATCCAAAAATGAGTGTTATTCCAAGCGGAAGTTGCACCGAACTAAATACCTGTTTGGGCGAAAGGTCGCCGTTCAATCCTGCCATGGTCTGGATTGATCCTTATGGAAATGTAATGATATGTTATGGTGTAATTATTGGCAATGTGTATGAAAAGCCGTTCAATAAAATACTGGAGGATTATTCTCCTGAAAGTTCAGTAGTACTAAATAAATTGGCAACCGTAGGGCCAAAAGGGTTATATAATCTGGCCATTGAAAAGGGAATAAAAATGCCAGGAAAGTATTTTGACGAATGTGACCTTTGCTACCAGAGCAGGGAAAAATTATATGGACAATTTCCAGAAGTTTTAGGACCTAAGGAGTGTTATCCAGAATAAAAGAAAGGTTACCAATAGTATAAAACTAAAGGTAACCTTATCATCTCATAAAAAAACCAATTTGCATAATCAGGAAACCTAATTCCTGGATAGTATAATCTGGACTGTCTTATCTCCTGGATAATTAATTGTTCTTAAAAGCTTAAAATCTTCTCCTGGTAATTCAAAAACCGCTTTTTGCATCACAAAATATGTAGACTTTGTCTTAAGAGGACCATTTAAAAAGCCCAATTTTCCTAAATGGGCCAAATTATATGTCTTCTTAACCGCCACTGATATTGTAAGATGGTTTTCAATAATACCAACTGCGTAGTTATTGAAAGCAATTTCATCTACCTTGAGAGCGATAAAGAGTTTACCTTCAATAATTTGGAAATTTTTTATTTCCAAATGTAGGCTTTCGTTATGGACAATTTTTAATTGATCTCTTGATATAGTTTTATATACTGGGTATTCCAGAAGCATTTTATCTTCAATTGTTTTCATGACATAAATTTTTAAGTGAATAATTTAATAATTAATTGGAGTCATGAAAAAGCTGGAGGTGGAATGTCAATCGTAAAGTAATGAAGTTTAGATAATTGGGTAATATGTAATTCACTTGTAAGATTGTTTTTTTGATCAAAAAATCTTACAAGATTCAGATTGTGGCTTTGAGAGTCTATTGCTAAAGAGAGATCTTGGTTTTCAGGAATCTCTTCGTTCTCTTCACCTAAAACATTTGAAATTCTATACGCATGTGATACAGAATCGAAAACAAGTTTACTTTTCGGAACCTTGGTATCAATACTATTTTCCCTATTGCTGATATATGCTCCAAATATTATCAGGCATAGGACAATAAACTGTATTGATTTTTTGACTAACATATTTTTGATAGTTTCTATTCCAAAGGTATATCAGAATACTAAAACTTTGGTAATTGAAAGTGTTAAACAATGTGAAATGGAAAATTATTCCTTGAAACCTTTAAAAGTAAACCTATACAGATTATGTTCTACAGGGAGATAAATCTTATAAATATCTGTATATGGAATCTTAAAATGGATCTTGCCACTTTCGTATGAATTAGGGTTTATTGTTGTTTTATGTAGCGTTCCTTTGGACCAGTAATCACCTGCAAACTCCAAACTATACATTGCATTCTCGGCATCGATCCTTACCTGGTCCAATCCAACCTGGGCAATATCGTGTGTAAACCGTATGGCTTCCATGGTACCCCAGTCCCAATCGGCATTAGCGCCAGCAACTTCAGCAGTAATGTAAGCGGCAAATACCAAAGCACTTAGACCATAGCTTCTCCTTATTCTTTTTTTATGGTCAATATATCTATTGTCAATACTGTCCAGGACCAATTCAGGATTTTGGGCATAGTATATTCTTTTTTCCGAAAGAGAATCGTTTCTATATCTGAACATGTAAGCAGCTTGTGGATCGAAAAATATTGTATCGCTGCTTTGGTTGTCGATGGTCATGTCCATAATTATTTCATCATTGTAATAATCATTAAATCCCAACGATATAATTACACTGTCTTTTGCCTGGTATGCAAAGAGTTGTCCATTGTCCCAAAAAGTCTTGTTTGTTTGAATTGGTTCGGCTTTAATATGAGGTTCCTGTGCTATTTGGCTTGAATAACAGCCTGAAGCCAAAACGAGTATTGTTAAATAGGGTATAAGTCTTTTCATAGTGCCTGGTTTTAACGCAATTAGAAAGCAAAAACTATACCAATCCAATAATTATTTGGCACAAAAACCATTACTGAAATAATAATTCAATCTAACCCAAAATATGCATTAGAAAATCTATTACATATTGAAATTGCTTCAATATAAGTCGTTTCACTTACTTGTTTCGGTTATTCATACTCACTTTTTTTTATTGCATTCATGAACTCCCTATGGTCAGTTCATCATAGCGGTGCTATGATTCATCTCACCAAGTCCTTCTATTTTTGCGCTTTCAACCTTCATAACGAAGTTCTAATACATAATCCGGGTTTATGATATAAGCCCTCATAGATATCATTTCTCAAATATGTCATCGGTGGGGATTTCGGGACGCGTTTCTATCCACCGAAATAAATATTGAGATAAAGATGAAATGCTGAATGAGAACGAATTGCTCCGCTATACTATATATGATGTTAGCGGTATGTTCATCTTAAAATCTAAAATTTATCCCTATCCTTGCTGAAACAGTATTATCTCCTTTTGTATCATTTTGATATAATCCACGAACACTAATCCCAAAAGTCTCATTTATATTTATAATTGAACCAATTGATATTGAGTATCCAAATGTATTATTTGTATAAGAATCAAAAGAAGATGGTGAAAGCGAAAATCCATCCGAATTACGAAATGAAGAATTTTCTCCGGTAGCATAAACCCATTTCCAATTTCGGTGGAGGATTCCTGTCCCAATTTGGAATTTTAATCGTTTTAAATCCATTATATCATAATAGCCATGAATCCCTACTCCTATCAAACTTGAACTTTGTAATAAAGAATTTTCTTGGCTCAAAAAATTCATATTTTCTATTCTTCCTGATATTTTAACTTTTGAAATTATATACCTGCCGTACTCAGTGGCGATAAATGAACCATGCATATCACCTGTACCCGTAAAAGCGTATCCTGACTCAATTATTATTGAATTTATTTTATTATTTTTAGTATCCTGTGACTGAATATTTTCAAAGCAACACATTACAAATAATGTAATAGAAATCAATTTAATACTTGTCTTTGTCATTTTAATAAATTTTTAGGTTTATATATGTTATTCCAATTTTATTATTTTAATAATTGCGCAAATTTTTCTGATACGGTTTTGCATTACCGCTAACAAATGAAAATCTTAGTCTTTTTATTTGCTAGTCATTATCAATGACATTTATCTTAATTTTAATAGAAGCTTGATTTACCTGTTCATCAATAACCGTGAAATTTATAGAATCATTTCCAGATTCTGTATTGGCCGTATAAGAAACATAAATCACCCCCTGTACCGCACCTTGACCAATATCTGTCTTATTGATAACAGCACCTTTTTCTGCACTTAGTATGGAAGAATGATAACCTGCATCAGTTTTTATTTCGAAACCAATATCAATTGAAGTATTAATTTCGACATCTGTAATTGTTGGAGTTAATACAGTAACTGAGGGTGATTTATATTTTTCACATCCAAAGCTTAAAAGAGCCAATAATATCAGTCCATATAAGATTTTAATTCTCATAATATGAATAAATTATAGTTTGAATTAATGGTTTTTTCTAAAGATTAATTTTGTTCAACAAAGCAAGAACCTGTTTTATGATTCTTTAAAGGTTTAGAATGAGGGCGACCCTGATGAAGATCCACTATAGGTTATTTTCAAATAACCATTTTCTATCGTTACAGTGTCAATAGGTATATCATCCTTATCGTATTTTATGGCCTCAAATTCAAATTCGGCTTTAATCCATTGGTTGTTGTCTTCCAGCATCAAGAATTTTCCTTGGGTAGATTTATAGTCATACAAAGAATCTTCAATTCTTAGGCTAAACTCCATATAGACATTTTCACCTTCATATAAAATGGGATCTGACATGTCCCTATAGGTATCAGAGGTAGTATAATCCTTAATATTAAGGCTAATCTGCCCTAATTCATTATTATTATAAGCATATATAAGGAGGTTGATGTTTTTTTTATTCCTCGACCTGTTGGCATCGGCTTCTAAATCGAAATGGAGCCCTTCTACTTCATAACGAAATTCTTTAAAATCATGATCATTAATTTCGTTGATAAACAGGTCAAGATTGCAAGACGAGCAGCATATAAATAGTATGATCAGATATATTCTCATGGTTTAGTCAAGATTGATTATATACAGCGTATCGTAAGTAACATGGGTACCCCCAAATATGCCAAATCCCTTTTCAACATTGGTGTATATTACAGGTGGATCGTTCTTTGTACTGGAAGATACAGAATAAAAATTGTTGATCGATTTCATATAGAGGTAGAAATCCTCAGTAATATTATGAAATTCAACTACAATATATTGAGTGCCTTCATCAGAGCTTTTAAATTTAATTGACCTGGATTTACCATCAAATCCGGTATCTTCAAAAACATAAAAGATGTCATAATCAGAATATACCATTTTCTTATAGTCGAATAATTCATCCTCAATTGTTAAATTGAATTGATCTATATCCTCGGTATCTCCATAACCCTCCTTAAGCTCTTTTACTTTAAGCCAGTAATAATTCTTTCCAGGTGCATCATGTATATTGAGGGTATAATTAAAGTAATAACCGTTGGCGCTTGAATCGTAAGTTTTAGTTACATTGGAGAGACTCGTTGAAGTTTGTGGAGGCAGATAAGCCGAGGTTTTTACATTTTCAAAATTTTCGTGTTCAACCTCTAAACTATAGTTAACACCTTCTTGTGGTTTTATTCCTGTGGTTGAACGATATATTCCCCAATCTATGCTTTCCAGAACTTCCAGTTTTTCACCATCTGCATATAAACTTACTGTGGCATCATCGAGGTATGGATAATTTAAGAGGCTTTGTTCGTAGCCAGGATACGAACGTGCTATCCTTACCTTAAAAATACTGTCTGATTTTACAACGCTGTTTACAACAATCTTTTGGTCCTTTTCGGGAAATTCAAAATCCAGTTCGCTGTAGCACGAGAATAGCAAAAGGAATATTAAAAGAAAGGAGATATGTTTCATAATTAATATTTTACAGTATATTTTACAAAGGGTATTGTAGGCAATAAGGCAGTTCCATATAGGGTTCCATCATAGCTTTCTACATAATATGGATTATACTTGAGGTATGCATTATAAATTCCAATTGTCCAAAGCCTAAAGGTGCGCTTTTTGAATTTCTTGAACTCTATTCCCAAATCCAATCGGTGATAATTGGGATATTGGTATTCATTTTTGTTTTCATAGCTTATAAGATCTGTACTTATATTTGAACCAGATGAATATTCCGAGAATTCTCTCCCAAGATTTTGGTAAGTATATTCTGGATAAGTGAAGCGCATGCCATTGGCAAAAATCCAGTTTGCCGATAAACTTATGTTCTCTTTTATCTTATAAATTGCGGCTATCTGTACTACATGGGGCTTATCAAACCTGTATGGATATTCTTTACCCTGGTTGATATTTTTAAAAGTCCTGAACGTTCTTGAGTTGGTATAGCTTGCCCAACCATTAATTTTACCACTGGTTTTTTCAACTAAGAGTTCAAAACCATAAGCCCTGCCAGATCCTGTTTCTACCTTTTCGGTCCACTGCTTTTGAAGGTTAAATAAATCAGAATTGTTTGAGATGTCCAGACAATTGAACAGTTGTTTCAAATAGGTTTCTGTTGTTAACCTGTATTTATTGTTCAGGTTGATGTGATAGCCAGCTGATATTTGGTTGCTTTGTAAAGGAGCAATTTTGTCTGTAACCGGTACCCAAAGATCTGTTGGTATTGTCAAACGGGTTGTTGTCAGTAGTTGTTTATATTGCACAGTACGGTCAAATGCCGCAAAAACAGAAGAGTTCTTACCTGTTTTTTGACGGACAAAGATTCTGGGTTGTATCGAGGACCTGGTTTTATTATCTACGATACATGTACTGGCTCTTAGTCCCAGGTTTAGTGTAAATCCTTTTTCACCTTTATAGTTTAAATCAGAATAGATTGATCCTATTGTTGCTATGTAGGTTATGGGGATATTAATTCTTTGAACAGGAATTAATTCTTCCAGGTTGTAATTAACTATTCCAATAACATTTGGATTATATAAATTGTATTTTATTTCAGCTCCATAGTCAATCTTAATTTGGTTGCTGGCAAAATATTCCACATCCGATTTCAAAATAAGATTTGTTGTACCAGCCTTATTGTTAGCAGAGATACGATCAATATCGTAGTCTTGATTTTTGGCAAATTTATATTGATGAAAAATAAGTGTAGTGTTTACCTGTTGTTTCACAGTTGGCCTGCAGATCCATGAGAACGATGCTGCAGTTGTACCCCATTTAAAGACCTCTTTTGACTCTGAGTTATAGTCTCTGTATAAGTTTTTATACTTATCTGAAGATTTAAATATATTGAATGCCAACTTGTTTTTGTCATTTATTTTCCGTGTAATCTTTGTTTGTATATCCCCAAAATAATAGCTGGCATATTCCCTGTCATCAAATCCTTGTACAGCTACTACTATTGGAATTTCCAGCAAGTCAAGCCAGGTTCTGCGAGCAGATATCATATAGCTGCCCTGTCCTCCAGAAAGAGGTCCTTCGGCCATGCCTGAAAGTGTAAGCAATCCTGCACTGAATTCTCCTGTATGTTTGTTTTTATTTCCTTCTTTGAGATAGACATTGAGGTATGATGAGGCGGCACCTCCGTATTTTGCCGGAAATCCTCCCTTTACCAACGTTGCTTTTTGAATCGATGAGGTATTGATGAGGCTGAATATTCCCAACATGTGCCCTGCATGGTAAATGGGGATGCCATCCAGTAATATCTGGTTTTGCCCCATATCACCACCACGTACATAAATGCCGCTGGTGCCTTCCATACCAGCCTGTACTCCCGGCAAAAACTGGATAGTTTTAAGCACATCGGTTTCGCCAAAACTTAAGGGCAGTTGATTGATTTTTTTGGACGGCAGGTTTAGCTTCATATTCGAATTATGGTCAGAGACTGCTTCTTCACCATAAATTCTAACCTCATCAATTGTTCCACTGGGATAAAGATCTATATCAAGGTAGATGGACTCATTTACCAAAATGGTTTTTATAACAGGTTTGTAGCCTATATAAGCAATTTGAACTTTGTAATAACCGGCTTTAAGTTGCAATAGAAAGTACCCTTCAGCATTTGCAATAACTCCTTTGTTGTTTTCGATGTTTACTATGGCTGCTCCTATTAACCTTTCCTGTGTTTCGGAATCAAAAACTTTACCGTTTACAGCATATTTGCTTTTGTCGGTATTTTTATAAAGAATAATCTGCTTCTGAACTTTTTTATAGAAAATGTCGCTTTTATAAAATAGTTTGCAAAGTAGTTGGTTTACCGTAACAGAGTCAGTTTCTATTTTTACATGTTTGTACAATTCAATATCTTCAGGTTTATAAGATAGATGTACATTTTCCAGGGCATCTATTTGATCAAGGTAGCCTCCAATCGTAGTTGAATTCTTATTAATTATTATAAGAGAGTCCAGTTCTGATGCATGTGTCAATACTGATAGAAACAATAGTACAGGAATGATTGGTACGCGGCCCATGGAATTTATTTTAGGGTAATATGGTTTTTGTTGACAATTACTTCACAGTTGACGGTCTGGGCAATAACATCAAAGATTTCTTTAACAGTTTGGTTGTCGAAACCTACTGTTATCCTTTTTTCGCGAAGCTCTTTGCTTTTAATGTTAAAAGTGAATCCATAAACTTTAGCAAGTTCGATACAAACAACCTGTAATTGTTTATTTTTAAACTCAAATTTCCGGGTCTGCCAGGCGAGAAAGTTGGCATTTTCAGATTTCGATTTTTCCAGTATTTCTTTCTTTATATTAAAATCAGAATGGTCCCCTGGCAATAATATGACTGATTTCTCATTTCTGGAATCTGAAAAGGCTACCTTACCGGTAAGCACATCGATTCCGGTAAAACCCAACTTTTCTTTGATATTAAAAGAGGTGCCCAGTACTTGTGTTAGAGTATGGTCTGTAATAACTTTAAAGGTTTTGGTTGTGTCTCTTGCAACCTCAAAATACCCTTCGCCTTTTAGGTATACTTTCCTATCTGTTTTGTTAAAAGCCGAATCAATTCCAAAGTCTGAGCCTTCGTTTAGCCAGGCTATTGATCCATCGGGCAATTCTATCCTCCTTATTGTGTCGGCGTGGTAAGTTTGCGATGACGCATAGAAAAAGGTATCGGCCTTAACGCTCAGAATTTTATGTGTTGAATAAAAACCAACAATTAAAACAGCAACCACAGCTGCTATTGATACAGCAGCAATAATACGTTGTTGCACTAATTTTTTGTTTGGCCTGATTCCTGATTCAATCCTTTTCCAGGCAGCTTCCTTGTCTGGTGTAAAGTCTAGGGGTATTTCTCCTTCTACTTCCCAAATCCGTTTTATTTCTTCGAAAAGGATTTTATTTTCAGCAGATTGATTGATCCAGTTTTCTACTTCCGTTCTTTCAAAATTAGAACATTGGTCCTTTAAGTATTGAATAATTAAATTGTAGTTTGAATCGTGCATTATTGTGTTGTTTTCTGTTTAAGTCACAGAAAAACACATGATCCCCTAGTAGGTTCTAAAAAATTTTTGAAAAAAAAGTTAGGAAGAGCAATAAAACCTCTTTGTTTTCCTTGATATACAGTCGTATACGCTTTACTGCAGCAGTAATATGATTTTCTACTGTCTTGGTTGAAATATCCAGCTGACTGGCAATTTCTTTATGAGAGAGCCCAAACTTCTTGCTTAATATAAAAACAGTTCTGTTTTGCTCTGGTAGATTTTTAACGGCATTTCTTAGTGCTTTTCCAAATGTTTCTTCTTCATCAGGAAAGCCCTTCTCGGAATGTGTTGCTATTGGTTCATTTTCTGAAAGGGATTCAAAGTCGGTTTTTTTTCGCTTGATAAAATTGATGCACCTGAATTTTACAGCTTGGTACAGGTAAGCTTTTAGGTTATTGATTTCTAGCGATTCTCTTTTTTCCCAAAGGTGGATGAAAATTTCCTGGACAAGATCTTCTGCATCTTCATGGGAAGGAAGGGTCATACGGGCAAATCGGCAAAGCTCAACATAAAAGGAGTCGAAGATTACATGCAAAGCATTTGTGTCTCCTCTTTTCAGATTTTCTATTAGCAAATTGAAATTTGCACCTGCCATAATGTATTGAGCTTTTGTGTTTGATATCGGATTGGTTGACTTTCAAAGGCAGCTAAGATATAAAAATATTGGATATTGTTCTTTTAGGATTGTGGCAGCATGTCTTTAAACCCGGAATATGCATTAGAGAATCGGTATTTATAAGTGAAATTCATAGCTTTTCATTAAATAATCGATTTACGGCTCTAAATTTTATCACCATAGCTCGTTATGTCTCAAAATTTTATATTGTAAATCAATCATTTACTGAAATTTGAGCTCGCTAATTTTATATCGAACTCAGGTTATTAGATATTCATCATAGCCTATGTAAGCAATTACAATTTTGGATGTATCATTTACAGTAATTTTAAACCGACCAGAGTAATCACTAATCACTCCGTTACTTGTGTTAATCTCTATTATGCTTGCACCCAATATTGGCGAATTGTCTTCTGAGTCAATAATTACACCTTTAATCTCAGTTTGAGCAAAAGTAAAAGTGAACTTCAAAACTAAAAGTCCGACTAAAAGATTAAATCTCATATTTTGATTAGTATGACAATCCTTTTTAGAATAACCCCCAATGCTGTGTTGATATTACCGCCAACGATCGGTATATGTTTGGTTGGCGAGTTCAAGGCTCTGTCGTATCAGTTTGCAAATTAAATTGATTAAAAGTACAAAACTTTCGCAAAACACTAACCCGCTAATTAACTATGTACCATGTGTTGTGTTTTAGTGCTTTACCCAATCTGACAAACCACATATTGAAGAGACATGCTCATGAACTTGGTTTGTGAATAAGATTCGAAAGCTATCCGAAATTGCATACTTTTTTGAGGGATGAATTTACTATCCTTTTATTTAGATATTCCTGATAATAATCGTCTTGTATATTTACGAGCTCAAATTCTAAATTAAGAAAGTCATGTATGATTATTAATAGCTAAAAGAATTTTACGTTCACCTCGGTATATAATTACCAAATTTCCATTTCACTTGAAATAAAAACTCTGATTATCGAAACTAATAAACCTATTATTAGCACAATTGATGATTTTATAATTCATCATTTATCTTACAAAAGTAAAGTGATGGATTATTATATTTTTGCACACCTTTGGTTTCAGTAAAAATCATTATGTCCCGAAGGTTACCCTTAGGTACAAAATTTAATGAAACATTGTCTCTATCAATAACATCCAGAGTTACAGTGGCTTTATTTGTGCTTCTGTTTATAAATGTATACAATACGAATGGTGGTTCACCATTCAGTTTAATTAATGGAATAAAAATATAATTGGAAGAAATCTGAATTGAACTTAAAAAATGGTAATATTTTTCATTAGTTATATACGATTCCCAGAAATCCTTAGAATTTTTCATTTTAAATGCTTCTTCAGGAATAACCAGGTTTTTAAAATCTATAAAATACTCTTTGCCAAGTACATTGTTCGATATGCTATATATTTCATTACGAAATGGCTCATGTAAAAATATTTTATCGGACGCTTTTATTATATAACTGTCTTCTGAATCGAAATTTGGAGAAAAATCATGTCCGTGAGTTGATAAAAATTTCAATTTATTATTTACAGAAAAAATAGCTCTATAATTTCTTTTTTGTACCTTTCTATCTGGTCTTCCTTTAGTATAATAAAAGTAATCTTCATCTTGAAGATGAATTGTATAATTAAAGGGTTCTTCAATCTTATTTTCTCTAGTGGAAATAAATTCACCGTTTAAAGAATATAGAAGAATACTCTCACCATACATATTAATAATTTCAATCTCATCCCTGTTGTTTATAAATATATCAGTGATTTTAACATATTCGTTAGGCCCCTTACCAAATCCATTTATTGTATTTATATAATCACCATTCGCATTAAAAAGAAAAACTTTTTGTTGCACATAGTCTGCAATTAAAATAATATTATCTGTTACAATTGCTCTTGAAATTCGGCTAATAAATTCATCATTATAGGTTTTAAGTTCTACCTGCCAAATTGTATCAAATAATTCGGAAACATAAAGTTTTTCAACAAAATCATCCTCAGTTATATCAATAACATTTTTAAATTCATTTTTATCAGCAACAGGTTTACAGGAAAATGTTAATACAATTAAAATAGCACAGACGATTCGTCCTAACAGCATACTCTTAAATAAAGAGGATTTGAGAATAAAAACCATTTATATCAGAAGTGTAATGAGAATTAACACCACCACCAATCCGACACCCATGTGTGTGAACCATCACACCACCAATAGTCAATTCGACAGGTACAAATTGGACCTATTTTTTGAATTCCAGTAGTTGTATGTGCTGCCATACACCAATTTCCAGATTCGGATTGAGCATATGCAGAAGTAATAATTGATTCTAAATTAATTGTATCTTTTCTATCCTTATTAGAAGAATTGACAAAATTAAAGAACGTTGCAAAAGCGATAATAGAAATAACGACTCCTATTCTAAGATTTTTTAATTTCATAATACTTTTTTTATTTTTAAGTATTTGCAATAATATGGTTTCTTTTTAAATTTTCCAAAAAAATTTCCCTCTCCTCATTTTTTTTAAATTAGTAGAAATGGTTATAATGAATGTGTCTTCATTTGCATTAAACACAACGTTGAGTATATGGCAAGTAGGCGAATGCGTGCTTCAAACCTATCAAACCGAGATGATTTTGGCACGGGTTACAACCCTTGAATTTATTACTATCTCGCCCCATTTTGTATATACAGTGTTGTGTGCTGGGCTTTGTTAATTCAGTTTACTATTTAATAAATTCAAAATTACTTCATCCGTTTTTTTTCCGAAACTATAATTCGTCAATGTATCTCCTTCGATAATTACTTCTGCACCATTTTCGATTAGCAATTCAACCATATCTTTTTCATTACGTTCTACCGCTGCAATTAAAGGAGTTTGCCAAAATGCATATTTTTCAACATCATTATTGTCCTTTCGGCTATCACTATAATAGTTTCTTCTGATTGCAAAATTTACATTAGCTCCTTTTTCTAATAATCTTTTCACTATAGTTAAATTTCCCTTTTCAGCTGCAATTAGCAGAGGATACCCAATCTCGTAATATGAAGGAAGCTCTAGTGTTTTACCATTATAATCATCGTACAAAATATTGATATCAGCTCCATTTTCGATATATAAATTTACTAAAGATGTATCTTCTTCCTTAATTGCTGTGTATAATGGAGAAATAACTTCTCCAGAATTACCTTCGCCTGCCCAAGAATATACAAAATTTGTATGCGCTCCATTTTCAATTAGAATATTCGCAACATCAATGCTTCTCGTATAACAAAGAGCTTTACTCAAAACCTCTTTATTATCTGTTAGAGCGATTAACTTTTTTAAAATTAGGGTATCGTTATCCATAATCGCATGCTCTAATGGTGATGAAATCCATTTGTAGTTATCTGAACTTGGATAAGGAAAGTTGTGCTTTATTAGAAAACTTAATGTTGTTGTATCTTGGAATTGAAGTTTATGATAATATGAACACCCTGATGTTAATCCATCCCAACCCCACCACAAACAAATTGATACGTCTTTACTTGCTCCGTTTTCAAGAAGTAATTCCGCTAGTTTCCAATTTTTATTCATTATCACAGGTTCAAGAGGTTGGAGATTACCTTCTTTCAATTTTACTTTTGCTCCATTTTTAATCAAATATTCAATCAGTTGAATGTTTTGATTTTTTGCAGCTATGAATAGTGCAGATTTTTCGCAAAGACAACCACAACCTCCACCTTCTTCCAAGTTTTCATAATATTTCTCAGTCCAGTTTATATCCACCCCTTGACTAAGCATTAACTCAATACTGTCAATATTTCCTTTTTCACAGTAATTTAAGTACTTACTAGTCAATGAATTTATATCTAAAGCTCCGAGTTCAATTAGTTTCTTAACTATCAATATTTTTACTGAATCATCCTTTCTTTGATTTGCTATAAGTAATGGATAGATACCTTCTTCGTCAATGTAATTTACATTTGCACCACTATTTACTAAATCAATAATTTTGAGAGTGTCGGCACCGTCTCGTATTTCATTAAACAATTCTATGTGAACATCTTGTTTCTCATTGTTTATTATAATTTCTTTTTCCTGAGATTCAATTTCTCTAATCTCAGATTTATTCTGATTCAATCCAGTATGTGACTCTTTATTGCTCGAAGAATTATTTGAGCATTGAATCAAAACCAATGATATTATAATCGCAATTACTATTTGTATTTTCATTCTATTTGTTTTCATTGTACGATGTCGTCTCTCCGCTGTGGATCCTTAAGCACAACTAACTTATTTTTTTTAATGCGATAAGAATATATTGGATTTGCTCCAGGTTGGATTAGTTGATCGATAGTAAATTTAAATTTTGTAGAATCGCCATTTTTTCCAAAACTTAATCCAGATGTCCATAAAAGAATAAATAATAGCACCCCAACTTTAAATATTCTCCTTTTCAACGCAATTATACTTTCCAAATAATTAATCATCTTTTGATAATCTTCTTTAATAGTGCAAATATGAAAATAGATAATACATGAAGAAGTAAAACAATAAAAATCAAACCACCTCTTCTCAAACCATACTCGTCATGTCCTAAGTATTCCAATTTAGAATTAATCAGGTAATACATATACAAAAATGTTATGATGGCATTAGCAGTAAAGAAAACCCAGAATCTTCTCCATGAATAAAGCCAGAATAGGCTTAGTCCCCAAAGAATCAGAAATGGTAATATTATTATTAATAGTTCTCCCATGTTGCGAGTCTTTCTAAATTATTGCCAACGTTTTATGGATCGAGTAGGCAAAGGGTGCGATTCCCCTTTACCTACTCGACTTTTTTTAATTCCAAATATCAACATTATTAATCCAAATATAAACATAATTCCAGAAGCATAGAATTCTATTCTCATGTCACCTTTTTCAAATAGAAATATCTTTTTATCCAAGTCTGCTTTCATTCTAATTTTTTGTCCTACAAAATATTTGTCGCAATTGCCTCTTATTTGTCTTGAATATTCCTTATTCTGACCATTATCTTGATACTCAAACCTTAGAGTTCCTGGAACTTTTGTGCCAAAGCAATTGGAAACTTCTGTTACGGTTACAGTTATTAAGTCAGCATTCAGTTGAGTTTTATATGAATCAATATCATGTTGTAAACCAATCAAAGAAAAAAACAGGAATGCAAACCCTGCCAAAAGATAAATTCTTCTATTAGTCATTTTTAATATTTTTTCTTAATCAATCCGCACTGACCTTGATACGAAACACGAACCGGAACGAAGTGTAGCTCAGCGAAGCTAATTTATTTGTTTTTTGTGAGTGAGCAAATAAGCTTAGCGATTCATGAACACAAAAAAATATTTTTACTGTGAGTAAATCCCAAACCGCCCTTGAAGGCGTTACTTAGGGCTGGCTTTGTAGCACCGCTTTGGCATTGTTTTGGTTTGAGCATGGCTCTTGGAACTTGCCAATGTGCTTACAAATAGGGGGGGTAGTTTGTGCTAAAACCGATGAAGCCTTGTTGGACACAACCGTCAGTTTAGATAAAATCGGATCGGTACTTGTCAACTACATACTTCATAGACTAAGCCCTCCATTTGCTTTTACCATCTTCGAGAGTTAAATTTCCATCATAAGGTATACTGGCTTTTTTACCTTCACTATCATTTTGAAATGCTGTTTGTCACAACCATGCGTATTTGTGGTAAAAGATAAAACCAAAACGAAATCCTCTTATTCTTTTATTACCTTTTGAATCTTTATGTTTTCTGAATTATTCAGTTTCAGTAGATATATACCTTCATTCAACATAGATAAATCAATCTTATAACCTTGG
>JBNKPU010000189.1:0-44682 GCA_050295515.1 Bacteroidales bacterium
GACCAGAGCATGTGGCAATTCTTGGTAGTGGCTGGTTGCTGGATGTACCTATCGACTATTTGAGCAAAAACCTAAAAAGTGTTTACCTTGTGGATATAAGGCATCCTAAGCAAGTTGTTCATAATTATATAGATCATAGCAATGTTCATTTTGTTCTTTGCGATATAACGGGAGGTGCCATTGAAAAAACCTATCATTTGCTAAATCCAAATGATTCTGGCTATAAATCGTTGTCAGGAATTCATCCGAAAGGATTTACATTGGACAGGCATATTGATGCATTTGTTTCAGTAAATGTTTTATGTCAACTCGATATATTGATACTGGAATATATTCGTTCATTTAAGGGTATTGATGACAATGAGGTTAAAGCTTTGCGCAGAAACATTCAGGAATCCCATATAAACTGCCTGAAAAAGAAGCCTTCTTGTTTAATTACAGATGTTGAGGAACATGTCTTTTCAAGAATTGGTGAAAAAATAGGAGAACACTCTTTGCTTTTTACTGAATTGCCAGAATCAACACATGAAGAAAAATGGGAATGGAAATTTGACACACAAATGACCTATTACCCCAACAGAAAAACAAATTTTAAAGTCAAAGCATTATTTATTGATTAATATGGATCCTATACGTTTTTATCGAACCAGGCTTGAAGAAACAGACCTTGACCTAGAGGGGCTTAAGCGAAAAATTGCTGCAAATTCAATTTTAAGGTTAGTATCGTTTGCTGCGGTATTTGCCTCGCTTTTTGGATTGCTGAAACTATCAATGCCAATAGCAATTATTGGAGCTGTTTTTTTTATGGCAGTATTTCTAGTTTTGGTAAAAAGGCATATCGAACTACAGAAAAAGCGCCGCTATGCTCAAGAAAGGAAAAAGATTCTTACAACTGAAATCAATGCCTGCAACCATGATTTCAGAGATATTCCTGACGGGAAACAACATATTAATAACAGGCACTCCTATAGTTTTGACCTGGATGTTTTTGGCAAAGGTTCTTTGTTCTGCATGATTAACCGTACTGTCACCAGTTCGGGAGAGAGAAGGTTGGCAAGTTTGGTAACCATGGAGCAAACAGATAAACTTTCAATACTTTCCAGGCAGGAGGCAATTAAAGAATTGACCCAAAAGCAAGATTTTTCCTTACATTTTAGGACAACCGGAAAAGTCTCTGACATTGAGCAAGAAGACCGTGCAAATATTAACAATTGGGTAAAGATGAAATCATTTTTAAGTGGAAGTAAGGTCTTTACTGTTGCTCTTTATATGTTGCCTGTTGTTTCCCTCTTATTATTCGTCCTTATGCTCATTAATTCAACATATTCAGGTTTTTTCATTATTTCATTTTTGGTTAACCTTGGCTTTGTGTCGAATAATCTGAAAAAGATAAACCACGAGCACAATCAGGTGAGCAATCTTTTAAAATTGTTACAGAAATATGGTAGTCTGATACGTATAGTTGAAAAGGAAGATTTTAAATCCACTGCGCTGAAAGAATCAATGGAACGACTAAAGTACCATAACTTTACTGCTGGTGAGAGCATCCAAAAACTCACCAAATTGGTAAGTGCTTTCGATAACCGATTAAATTTTGTGGTAGCTATATTCTTAGAAGGTTTGTTGCTCTGGGACTATCATTGTTTGAAGGAAATCAACAATTGGAAAAAAGAGCATGGTTCGAGATTGGACCAATGGTTTGAGGAAATAGCTTACATCGATTCTTTGATATCCCTTTCAGGATTTGCATTTAATAGCCCTGATTTTGTTTATCCTGAAATTTCGGATGAAACCATATTTGAAGCAAAAGATCTTGGTCACCCTTCCATACCCGGAACAGTAAGGATTTGCAATGATTTTAAAATAAACAGCCAAGGAGAATTTGTAATCATTACCGGGGCAAACATGGCTGGAAAAAGCACCTTCCTGAGGACAGTAGGTGTAAATATTATTTTGGCCCGGACCGGTGCGCCTGTTTGTGCAAGTTCGTTTTCCTTTAAGCCCATGAAAATGTTTACCAGCATGCGCACAAGTGATAGCCTCGCAGAGAATGAATCTTATTTTTATGCAGAGCTGAGGCGCTTGCAGGAAATGTTACATAAACTTGAGGCTGAAGGAGATGTATTTATAATACTGGATGAAATCTTAAAAGGGACAAATTCGGTTGATAAGCAAAAAGGTTCTTTTGCAGCCCTGGAGAAAATTTTAAAACTCAATGGTACAGGTATTATTGCAACCCATGACCTGGCATTAACAGAGATTAGCTCTAAATATCCTGAACATGTCCACAATAAGTGTTTCGAAATAGAAATAGACAATGCTTCTATTAGCTTCGATTATAAACTATATAATGGAGTAACACAAAAAATGAATGCCATGTTGCTGATGGAGCAGATGGGGATTATCTAGAGTCTGTCCATAAAGTCGGGTGTTTGAGGAATAAAGTTCAAATACAAGGCGTGTGAACCGAACAAAGTGAGTTCTTGAACACAATTAAAAATGAAACACGTTGTGAAAAAAATTTAAACCGCAGTATACTTGTGTATATGAGGATTTAAATTTTGAGCAACAACGCAGTAGTTGGACTTTATTGACAAACACTATCTAGGCCTGCTGAAAAAGTCAGAAAGCAGTTTGTGCTCCTCTCCATAAGGGCAGGGCCAATGACATTAAGTTAAGAAATTAGGCTTCGACTCAGCTTAGCCTGACTGTCATTCGCAGTATTTTGAATTTCTGCGCTCATTTTCAAATTGACATTATCAAATTAATTACCCAATTAATCCATTATTTCGCCTTATTGACCTTGTAAAACATAACCACGAGTGACATGCCAACCAGTAACATGCCCAGGATCACGATCAGTTCGGGTTGTTCTTCGGGTAAAATGATCCATGCAAGTATAGCACCAATAACCGGGATCATAAATTTCCAGAGGTTTATTTCTGACACCTTTACTCCAGGCAGGTTCAGAACAATAAACCAGAGCGAGAAACCTACCGCTGCTATGATTCCCAACCAGCCTAAAGCCAGATAAAATTCGAGCGGTTTTATGCCCCAGGAAATATCTTCGACAAAAGCAGCCAGGATAAATATGCCCAGTCCACCAATAATGAGTTGCATGGAATTCTGGAATACCGGATTAACAGGGATCTTGTTCCTCGAAATTAATATGTTACCAAAGCTGCCGGAAATATTTGCCAGAAGCAACAACACAATACCCAAGTAACTGAATTCTGAGGTTACAAGTCCGCCAAACCTACCCAGTGCTATAACAGCAATGCCGCTAAAACCAATAGAAATGGAAGCTAACTTTCGTTTGTTTAATGGTTCTTTATTGATAAAACGGGCCAGAATTGCTATAAACAAGGGACCTGCACCAATAAGCAAGGCAGTTATTGAAGCCGAAACCATGCTTACCCCAAGGTGAAACAGGGTATATAATCCGAAAGTCTGAAATAAGCTGATTTTCAATATTGTGGTTTTATATTGCCATGCTTGTTTAAAATTCTCCTTGTAATTGCCACTAATCAGGAAAACCAGGGCACCCCCTAAAATGAAGCGCAGTCCGGCAAGGTGCAAGGGAGTTGTGTAGCGGTATCCTATTTTTATTGTTGCAAAGGCCGAAGACCAGAACAAGCAGGCAATAATTGCATAGACAATACTTTTGGTTTTTGTGTTCATACGATGAAATGAGGGAGCAAAGCTAATAAAATAGTTGGAGTACAACTGTCTTATCAGCCCGGTATTCACATATTTGGAGAGCGACTGTCTGTTGAGATGGATAGTCGTACTCCGAAAATTTATTTAGATTTTGCAACCTTTAGAATTCCCAGGTGTCATTATTATCGAAACCATTTAGAAACCATTTTTTAATTTACCAAAACACTAGAAATCATGAAGAGGAAGCACTACCAAGCTGCTTGTGGGATATTTATGTCTTTGTTTTTCCTGACTGCACAAGCTCAAACACTCAAACAAACAATACGTGGGAGGGTAACTGATACCGATTCAGGCATGCCTCTTGTGGGCGTTACGCTATATATTGCAGGTAGCAATCCAATTGTTGGAACCATTACCGATCCGGATGGATATTTTGCATTCAAGGAGTTGCCCATTGGTAGATATAATGTTGCCATAGATTATATAGGTTACGAAGGGATGATTGTTCCGAATGTATTGATAGGTGCAGGGAAGGAGGCTGTTTTAAATGTTAATCTAACGGAGTCGGTCACCAATCTTGATGAGGTTGTTGTAAAAGCAAAAAAGAATAAGGGAGAACCATTGAACGACATGGCCACAGTTAGTGCCCGGTCAATAACTGTCGAAGAAACTCAACGGTTTGCAGGCAGTTTCTCGGATCCATCACGTATGGTTAGTTCTTATGCCGGGGTTGTTGGTTCACCAGATGGCGACAACAGTATAATAATCCGGGGCAATTCGCCAAAAGGCTTACTTTGGCGGGTAGAAGGTATTGATGTGCCCAATCCTAACCATTTTGCCAACGAAGGATCAACCGGTGGACCCATCAGTATACTGAACAGTACTACTTTAGGTAGTTCAGATTTCTTTACAAGCGCATTTCCTGCAGGGTATGGCGATGCTTTTTCGGGAGTGTTTGATATCAAACTGCGCAACGGGAATAACCAGAAACATGAGTATACTGCCCAGGTTGGTGTAATAGGAATGGAACTGGCTGCAGAAGGGCCTTTTTCTAAAGATAATTCGGCATCGTACCTTGTTAATTACAGGTATTCATCTCTTGATTTGCTAAACCAGGTGGGGGTTAAGGTTGCTGGAGATGCTGTTCCCAAATTCCAGGACCTTACATTTAATATTAATGTGCCTACAAAGAGATTTGGAACATTTAAACTTTTCGGAATAGGAGGGTATAGTACAATCACATTTTCTGATGAAGAAATTAATGAAGACTTTAATATTACTATGGGAGTAGTGGGGCTAAACAATATCCTGCCCCTTTCGGACAAGACGTATTTAAAAAGTTCATTGTCGGCTTCAACATCAAAAGGCAATTGGGAATACAGTGAACTGGACACAGAAGTCCAACAATTAATAACCAGGGGAACAGAGGACCTCGATTATGTTAACTTTAGGGGTGCCATTGAGCTGTCTCATAAATTCTCTGCTAAAAACTCTTTTAAGGGCGGTGTTTCAGTATTTTCAAAACAGTTCGACCTTTTAATGGATAATTACGACTACGATGAGAAATTGCTTGTTAATGTGTTGAATGATGACGGTAGGACAGAACTTACACAGGGTTTCCTGGCATGGAAGTTCCGCCCTATACAGTCATTGACTTTTAATTCGGGAGTTAATTTTACCTATCTGGTCCTAAACGGGAGCCAGTCGATAGAGCCCCGGTTGGGCATGCGCTGGCAATTGGCGCCTGGACATGCTATAACAGCGGGTTACGGATGGCACAGTAAAATGGAAAGCGTATCGTTGTACCTGTTTAAAATATATGATGATAACCGAGATTATACCCAGCCAAACAAAGACCTGGATTTTATCAGGGCACAGCATTATGTTCTGGGATATGACTGGCGGTTGTCCAAAGACTTTAACCTAAAGGTTGAGGCTTATTACCAGAATTTGTATAATGTGCCTGTAGAAAACGATCCGGAAAGCTATTTCTCCATGCTGAACGAAGAACATGGTTATGTTTTCACAGAATTGGTCAATCAAGGTGAAGGAAGAAACTATGGTACTGAAATTACATTTGAGAAGTTTTTTAGTAAGGACTATTACTTTCTGTTTACTACCTCTTTGTACGAATCCAAGTTTACTGCAATGGATGGAATTGAACGTGACAGCAGGTATAACGGCAACTATGTCATGAACCTTGTGGGAGGGAAGGAATTCCCCATGGGTAAAAAAAGGAACAATGCTCTGGGCCTGAATGTGAAGGCTACCTTTGCAGGAGGTCAACATTATTCACCAATTGACAGGCAACAATCGATTGAGGCCGGCCATGGAGTACGTCCACCCGAAACAGCCTTTTCAGCAAAAAGGCCAGATTATTTTAGGACAGACCTAAAAGTAAGTTTCCGAAGGAACAAAGGCAAAACCACAAGGGTCTGGGAACTTGATATACAAAATGTAAGCAATACCCTTAATGTTGTGGGTGATTGGTGGAATAACGATGATCAGAAAGTTGAAACCTGGACACAAATGGGTATTCTGCCGGTTGTTAATTATCGTATAGAATTTTAGTCGCTTTCGAAACAGGCGGAGTGCGGCTTTCCATAGCAAGAGACAGCTGCACCCCGACCTAAAAAGCAGGGTGATATTTACCATACATATTTTCCTAGTTTTCAGGGGGCAGCACGACGGTGCTGTCCTTTTTATTTGTTCGTTGATCATATCCAAACCCTCCGGCTGCAGTATGTACCTCCTCTGCCAAGCCTTTGACAATCCAACCCTTCAGGCTGGCACAATCCTAAATCAATACATCTCGTATAGATTCTTTACGGGTTGTCCTTCCAAATGGAGGAGAAGTAGTACTGCTAATTGGCATAAAAAGAGGCTTACCGCATTTATGCCAGTACTCTTATATCAGATAATAACTGAAAATTCAGCACATATTCTTATTCTGAGTACGATCCTTTCCCCGTTTGGGGAAGGTGTCACAAGAAGAGTGACGGAAGGGGTAACAAAGAAACCTACAATTTACTGCAAAGCTAGTTCTGGGCACGATCCATTGCCATCAAACCTTCGGAATACCTTCGGCACATAAAAGTGGAGAGTATTATGCAAAGCGTGACGGAAGAGGGAACAAAAAAAGAATTCCATCACAAAGAGTTTATACAATATAATAATTTTGGACGCCCCATTGTGTTCATTTTTCCAATCTTCATAGTTTTCTATACAGGATAAAGACATATCTAAAGAATCACCTATAGCCATTGGGCTGATGCCTTTTCTATCTGTTTTATCTTTAAAAGATGTTTTGCCTAAGAAATACCCAAGGCTTGTGATCTTTATCTTTGGTTTGTGTTTTAATCCTTTTGGTATAAAAACCTTCACTATAATTTCATCAGCACTACTCATAAAACTATGTTCTAAAGGTGAATATTTACCGGATTTTCCTTGAGACCTCTAATTGTTTGACATGGAGATCCATTAGTATAGAAAGTGTTTACGGTAGCACCGATAGGCATATTCTCTGTTGTAGCTGTAATTCTAACTCTTTTCATGTCAATACCCTTTATGTGCAAATAATAGAGGTCACCGTTTTCGGTTTTTATTTTTTTGCTTTTTTAATAAGCGGTATCTTAGAGCTTTGATAAACACCTCCTCCGGCAAAATTCTCCCTGTCATCTTCTTCCACCCTTTCTTTTAATTCTGTTTTAACTAACTCATTAACACACTCATATTGCAAACTTGTGATTTCTATATTATCAGGTTCTTAGTAATAGGTGTCGAACCAGTAAGAAATGGTATCTTGCGAATAGCCAATGGTGCAGATAAAAACTATAAATACTGTATTTAAATATTTCATAGTTTTATGTTAATACAGATTTAAGGCTCTTTAAAGGTTTAAAGTAGCATCTAGAAGTTTTCCTTTTTTTCATAAATCTCACACCATGCCAGTCCATTTTCAAAACGTTTCAATAATTGGTACTGCTCGCTTTTCTGAATGGCTTTTGCATGTTCATTGAGTTCTATGTTTGAAATAATGACAACTTCAGGATAAGGTTCCCCTAATCCAACAGTCTTTCTAAAAATTCGACCTTTTGATAAATACCCCATAAAGGTCGATTTTAGGTTGTACAGCATCAGAAAGTGCGTTCCTATTTCTTTATCATAAAGATCTACATCCTCACAATAAGCAACCGTTTTCTTATGGACATCAACCATCTTTAAAAAACCAATAGTCCGATCGCCAACGCCTTCTGGTTTAACTGAGTATTTCAGGCTTAAAGCCATAAAAGCAATTACTGGGATATAAATTAAGGCCTTAGAATAATTCTTAAAGGCAGAGTTTATAACAATCCCAAAAAGAAGGAACAAGAAAGGGAAAATGCTCATGGTATAGCGCACCGTATAAAAGTTCAGCGCAGAAAAACTGATGTAGAACACAAAAATGATAACTGTGATTAATAAGTAATTCTTCTGTTCTATATTAATTCTTTTCCTGACAATAGAAAAAACCAGTAAGATCAATAAAACCAAGGTGAGCACTAGCCTTCCTTCAAGCTGGAAAACATAACGGGATATATTTATAAACTTGTTATAAAATGTTTTAATGTCGAATGTCATCATTCCCATATGTTCAGGAAAGAAGAACCACCCAACCTTAGTTTTCTGAGCAATAAAAAACACTGCAACCAAGGCGATTGGGGAAAGATGTTTGCTAAGGTGTATTAGTCCCTTAAAAAATTCAATAAAACTTTCTGAATGGTTTATTCTTTTAATAAAATCAAACAGAAGGATTGAGGCTATAATTACAATTCCGGTTTCTTTGGTATATAAAAGCAGGATCCCAAATACTATTTCCAAGATTATTTTCTGCTTAAAATAATAATATACCGTTAACACACTAAACAAGGCAAGCATAACTTCTGGCAGTAAAAATCCTGCTTGTGCAATAAAGAGGGGGGTTGCTATTAAGCAGGCACTAGCGATTAACCCAACAGTTTTTCCGCCCAGAAAATTGCCAAAAGCAAATACAGCAAATACCAGACAAGTCGAGACAATCAGGAAGAAACTGTGGATGGAAATCAGAGATGGACCAAAAACCTTCATCCAGATTGTTGTAATAAAATAGAAGAAGGTGGGGTGACCCCGGTATAAATAATCTTGTATGGCTCCGGGCAAAAGCGAGGGACCTTTTTGGTACATGGACTCAACAGCGGAGGCATAGCTCCAGGCTTCGTCCCAATAAAAGGGGCGGTTTATTATTGTTATCTGAAAAACCAAAAAAGGAACAAATAACATAAAAAGCATCGTTAGCTGCCAGTTTTTCCGAAAATTATACCTCATGGGTTATTGGACTATAAAATATTATATAAATAGTTTTCAAAGCCTGTTTGCTTTAGGGAGCCTTTATGGCACCCTCATTTTCTATATTTATCCAATTCAGTGGAGCTGTTTTTATCCGGATAAATAATAGGATACAGGTAATTTTTTGTAAACCAGTCAACTCCCTTGGAGTTAAAGTGATGATGGTCTCTATACAGGTTAATGTCCACACATGCATCAGAAAAATCATAGACCTGAACCGGATATTCTTTTTTTAAATCAATTAATAGTTTTAAAATTTCCTCATGGCCTGGCCAACCACCAAATAATGTTGGGGTAAACATGAATATTACTTTTATGTTGTTCTTTTGGGCCATTCGAATGGTCTTGATAATTTCAAGTTTGCTCCGCTCAAACATTATTGAATCTAGTCCCTTAGGATAGGCCTGGCTTAATCCCCACTTTAAACTGGCAGAATCAAATTTGGGCAACACTGCATTGTCAGACTCAGCCGAACCTGGTTTTATTTTTTTCCAATTGGGTTTGAATTTATACCTCAGATATCGATATAATTTTTGATTTTTATTCATGCTGTTTGAGAATAAACACTGCATGAAAAAATCCAGTTTAAAAGGTTCATGTTCATAGGTGGCAGAACTGGTAGATAGATATTCAGAAAATAGCATTGGAGGTGTTGGGATATAGACAATGTAATCGGTCGTATTGCCCTTGCTGTAGAAATATTTCAGATAAAGGTTTTCTTCAATTGGGCCGCACAGCCCCAATCCTCTTCCAATATTCATGGTAGGTCCTTCTAAAACTTGTTCAACCCTTATTTGGTTTTTTGAACGAGTAAACATTCTTGCATGGGATATGCCCATAAAAAGGGTAAGGTAATGTTGATTTTTACCAAGAGTAAATAAGTTGGACTCGCTGTCATAATTCTCAAAATGCTGTTTCTCGACTTTTAGGCTCTTTAATTTTGTAGCTCCAAAAATCACAGATAAGCATAATGCAAAGAACAATAATATCTTACTAATAAATCTAGCCATACTAAAATGCAAAATAAATAAACTCAGTTTTATCGAAATTTCCATATAAAAAGATATACACTACAATTGCAATATATACCGACCATCTGAACACTACAGGAAGTACCTTTATTCTTTCCAGCCCATGCTTCCTTTTCCGGTTTAGCCATTCGGCTAGAAACATAATAATTATAGCATACAAGGTAGGAGTACTTATTATTTTAAAGGCTTCTAATGGTTTTACGAACAACCAACCTTGCATCCTGAATATATAATCAAATGCTTGTTGTAGGTTGTCTGCCCTAAAAAAGACCCAGGCAACTGAAACCAATAGAAATGTGCCAAGAATTTGCATCAATTCCTTGAAGGATGGCAATTTGGATTTTTCGGCTACATGATCAAGGTTTTTACGATTCTTTTTTCTGGCTAAAAGAGGAATAAACAAAATAGCATGCACTCCACCCCATGCGATAAAAGTCCAATTTGCCCCATGCCAAAAACCAGAGATTAGAAATATTATAAATGTATTTCTGATTTTACTGCCTAGAGTACCCCGGCTTCCACCCAGAGGTATATAAATATAATCGCGGAACCAGGTAGTAAGGGATATATGCCAACGGCGCCAGAACTCGGCAATATCTCTTGAAAAATAAGGGAAAGCAAAGTTTTGCATTAGATTAAAACCGAATAACCTCGCTGTTCCGATTGCAATATCTGAATACCCCGAAAAGTCGCCATAAATTTGTAATCCAAAAAGTATTGCCCCTAACAAAAGGGTGAGGCCTGACATGTGTTCGTATCCGTTAAAGATTTTTTCGACATATTGGCCACAATTATCTGCGATTACCATTTTTTTAAAGAATCCCCATAGTATTTGCCGAACTCCATCCTCAGCTAACTCTCGATTGAATTTTCTGTTGGAAAGAAACTGGGGCAGTAGGTTTTTAGCCCTTTCTATTGGTCCGGCAACCAACTGTGGAAAAAAGGAAACGAATGCCAGAAAGGCAAAAATATCCTTTGTAGGCTGAATCCTGTTTTTATAAATATCGATAGAATAGCTTAGTGTTTGAAAAGTATAAAAGCTAATACCTACAGGCAATATTATTTTTAAAGAATAACCAGGTGCTGATAAACCAAACAGCCCCAAAAGATGGCTGAAACTGTCAATGAAGAAGTTAAAGTATTTAAAGAACCCTAGAAGCCCTATATTAGTTATTATACTCACAAGGAGCAAAAGGTTTCTTTTATTTTTTTGGCTTGTTTTGCCCAGTAATATTCCAACCGAATAATCTGTAATTGAACTAAAGACAATGAGGCTTAAAAAGCGCCAGTCCCACCAGCCATAAAAAATATAACTGCTTATTAGGATAAGTATATTTTGTGCCTTTATGTTTTTCTTGAAAAAAAACCAATATAAAATAAATACAACTGAGAGGAAGATAAAGAATTCAACCGAATTGAAAAGCATGGTCTATTTTTGTTAGCAGATTATTGAATACTTAGTGTTGACACATTAGCATTTTTTTTAAATACTATTCAGTATTGCTACTATCAGCGACATTGCTTGAAGGCAAACGCTCAAAGACAACAATATTAGTATCTCCAAATATTTTTATTTCATCCAGATATTCATTTTCCCTGAGAGTACTTAGTTTTAAACGATTCATTTCGCTAAAATAGGAGTCCCAAAGAATCAAGCTTCCTGGTTCTACATATTCGTGAGGGGTTTTATAGTTAGGAACCAAAACATGGCAGGTCGACTCATCATAAGGGTTAATATCTAAAAAATAGGGTATATCAGGATGGTAATAATAGATCTTTCGTTTATTATAGTCAGAATTCAGATACCATTCAGAAAAAGATTTAATAACAACCTGGGCAGGGTCATAGGGTACCGGAATGCTATAAGTTTTAAAAGGAGCAATTACGATAAAGCCAAGAAAAACAAATAATAGGATAATTTTTGCAGATTTTGCCTCTAAAAATCCAAACATAAATTTATTTAAGTTTTTATTGGATTTGAACTTAGACAAAAGGTTTTGGCTTGAAGATATTATTTGGTTAAGCCCAATAAAAGCTAAAATACCTGCAAATGGTGCTATTCCGGCCATATAACGGCTATAGCCTGCTGAATTTCCATAACCAGTATACCACATGAGTGAATGGGCTGCAAGATAAATGAGGAATGGGAACAATACAACAAACAAGAGCATTATAGATTTCCTTTTTTTTAAAAAACTTTTAATAATAATGGAAATAGTCCCCAGACTTATTAATGTGGTTATAATAACTCCAAAATATCTCGGACTTGTATTAACAAAATGCAATAGTTTTCCTGTACCGTAAACTTTATATCCGTTGTATGGCATTTTCGTAATCAGCCAAAAGATATCATTGTAATATTTTGCACCGATAAGGCTGAATAAAACAAAACCTGTAGCCAAAAAGGGTATTGCTCTGTATTTTTTATATATCAGGAAAGCCAATCCAAATACTCCAATGATAAAGATGCCTTCTGTCCTTGCCAGTGGAGCAAATGATAATATTATCGCAGATAAAACAGCTTTGTCTTTAATAAATAGGTAGGCTGAAAATATGGTTATAAGACTGAATAAAACCTCGGTCATCCCAGAAATCATCATTACCGTATAGATGGGAATAAAACATATTAGAATAATTGTCAGCCAACTGTTTTGAAACTTAAACTCTTTAACAATTAAATAACTTAAATATGCGGATAATAGGCCGCAAATTAGATTAAAGATTTGCACTCCAATAAAGCCCAATTGGGCAAATGGTGAGGTTAATATTGTAAAGACAGGTTTACCCCAATGCCATAAAAAAAACTCCGGGTGCTGATAAGCATATCTGGAATAGCGATAGTGTGTCATATTATCAGCCCCACCCACAAATCCATCTGATAATATAAGGATAACTAAAAAGAACGCCAACAGTCCGGATAACAACAACAGAATGAATAGTTTTTTTTCAGTAAAGTTTTTCATAGGATTTTCTTTTTCGTACAAACAGGTTATATTTCAAGATACATGTCATCGCCCTAATCCCATCTTTCCAATTTATTTTTTTTCCTTCGCTATAGGTTCTTCCATAGTATGAAATACCTACTTCATAGATTCTGATTCTTGGAATTCTGGCAATTTTTGCGGTTATCTCAACTTCAAACCCAAATCGTTTTTCTTTTAAAATAATGTTTTTTAATATTTCAGCTTTGAACAGTTTGTAACAAGTCTCCATATCAGTAAGATTGAGGTTGGTAAACATGTTACTCAGGGAGGTTAAAAATTTATTGCCTATAGAATGCCAAAAGAATAAAATACGATGCGGATTGTTGCCCATAAACCTGGACCCATAAACAACATCTGCATGGCCTTCAATAATCGGTTTTAACAAATCAGGATATTCCCTGGGGTCGTATTCAAGGTCGGCATCCTGAATAATAATATAATCTCCGGTTGCAACCTCAATACCTTTATGAATTGCAGCCCCTTTCCCCATATTTTTTTCCTGAAGGATAAGCTTTATGTCAGTATCCTGGTGATTATTAATAAATTCCCTAACCACTTCTTGTGTATTGTCTTTTGAACAATCATCAACAATTATGAGTTGAAAATCTATATGGACAATGTGAACTTGTAATATAAGGTCTAGAATAGCACTTATCGTTTTATCTTCGTTATATGCAGGGATTAAAATAGACAGTTTCTTAAGCATTAATGAAAATTTTAAAATGTGTGATGTAAATTACAAATCTCTAAACTGAACCAGTTGGGTGTATATTTTCCACCAAAGTAAATACTTTTTTTGAACTAAAAATGCAGATCCTTTCAGGAAAACTTTTTTTGATTTATAACTTAAACACAATATTTTTTATTGTTATTCTGGTACAACTCTAATTTTATAGAGTACATAATTATCATCTTCAATCCTTAATTGGGCATTGTATTTGGTTGTATCCAGCAACTCAAAATCAGGATATTGAAAAGACTTTTTATTCATATATAAATTAACTTGATCATAGGTTTGCAAGAGTTCTTCGAAGGAGTAAAGATCTCCCCACAGGAAAAATTTCTTTTTCCCATAATCAAACACATAGGAATGAGGATATATTTTTAAAAGTTCTTTTTTTATTTCCTTTGAGTACGCCCCCTGGAAAAACAACCCAAATAAAAGAGGAGATTCGTGGAAATAGAAATTATAGGGTTGGTCCATAATAAGAAAGGGTGTATCTCCGATATTGCTTCTGACTTTTTCACATGCAATTTTTTTTGAGTTAAGTTGAGGAACTTTCCAACTCATCACATTTTTATAGCTTCCAATGAAGAAATAAATAATAACCAGGGTTAAGACATAAGAAGTATATTTTTTAATTCTCCCCGGGGCAGGTATGTATTCCAGGATCAGAATCAATACAAAAGGAGTTAAATAAATCAACGGCAAGACATAGAGCATTCCAAAGTGTTTACATACAATAAAAACATGAACCAATGTAGTGGACAGAATTCCGAAAGCAATTCTTGTTCTTATTTTATTGTAGTTGAATAGTTTGGTGTTCATAAAAGACAAAACCAAAATTATCGTCAAGACTATAAGTGCAATAAATACTCCTTGATAGAAGTCGAATAAGTCTTTGAGGTTATTAAAAAAGTCAGTCCAATTTACAAATTGCTGATCACCACTTCCATACTTTCCAGAGTGGGTTAATAATCCTTTTACCCAATCAATAAAGAAAAACCTTTTGTGTAGGATTGGGAAGGCGAACAACACAAAAAACATAAGTGACAGGGGCCAGTATGCTATTAATTTTTTCCAGTCTTTAATGAAAAAAACCGGAAGGAAAACCAAAGGGAAATAGTCTAGCTTAATAGCTGTTCCAAAGCCTGCAATGGCAGCTAGTTTAACTACATCTCCAGTTGTAACAGTTAAATCATCTTCACTCATTTTCCGCATAAACCAGACAATAATTAAAGATACCGGAGCAATCATAATAATTTCCGGAATAAGGGTAGTGGTGTTGTAAAATACTGACCAAGAAATAATCAGGATAAGTTGAATAAGTGGAGCATAATAAATTTTTAAGTGTTTTACAGTTTTAGTTCCAAGCAAAACTAAAAAAACAGTACACAACAGGTAATAAAAGTTAGCACTTTATGCAGATAAAAATCAGGACGTTGAAGGATATCCGTTGAATACGAACCTTCTCCGGCAAACAGATGGACAATTCTTGTAACAAGTGCAACAATTATTTGAAGGGGAGTGCCTGGGTTATCTACATGCCCAACATTTAAATGCAAATTGCCCATACTCAAACCACTTAATAAGTAGATATAGTCTGGATCGCCATGCCTAAAACTCAGGGAACCAAATTTGTTAATTGTACCAACTCCAACAATTAAAAACAAAGTTGGTACAATAAAACTGATTAAGTGCTGATATTTAAAACGGATTCTTTTGTCAGGTTTAATGGGTTTTAGGCTGAGGGAAAACATTTTGAAAAAATCATTGGTTAATAATTCTCTGTAGTGCAAATATGATTGAATTATTTAAAAATAAAAATTATTCCTATTTTCGTGCGACCACATGCCAGATTAGAATGAACAAGATAATCGATTATTTAAAGAAAGAGTACTCAAAAGTTATTGTCTGGTTGTTTGTGCCAGTAGTTGTGATAACCAGTTTTAGTCACCATCGCTGGGTTAATCCGGAAAGTATATTTGAATGGGATGTAAAGTCTTATTATGCCTACCTGCCAGCGGCTTTTATACATAAAGACCTTGCATTGGATTTTATTGCAGAAAATCCTAAAGAATATGGAAAATGGTTTTGGCCTGTAACAACACCAACAGGCAAAAAATGTATTGTTACATCTATGGGGCAGTCATTTCTGTATGCACCATTTTTTTTTATCGCTCACGGCATAGCAAAAGTATCTCCGGCCCATGTTGCAGATGGGTATACCGAACCCTATGCCTTTGCTATTCACTTCAGCACATTGTTCTATTTTATTTTGGGTATGTTTTTTCTCCAGCGCTTGTTGTTGAGGTATTTTGAACAGCGGGCAGTATTTCTGACACTGATTTTTATTTTTCTGGGCACCAACCTATTTTATTATACCGCTTTTATAGCTCCAATGACACATGCTCCCGGATTTGCTTTAATATCAATCTTTCTTTTTTATTGCGATTCCTGGCACAGAAAACAAACAATAGGAAACACTATATTAATTGGCTTTTTATCTGGATTGATTACCCTTATTAGGCCAACAAACATATTGGTATTATTGGTGTTTTTCTTTTGGGATACATTTTCTTTGAAATCTATCCTACAAAGAGCTACATTCTTTATAAGAAATTATAAGAAGGTACTTTTAATGGTTCTTTTCTTTTTCATAGTTTGGACCCCTCAATTTATATATTGGAAATTTGTGTCAGGAAAATTCTTGTTTTTCTCTTATGGAGATTTAGGAGCAAGCTTTTTTTGGTCAAACCCCCAGTTTGGCAATATTCTGTTTAGTTTCAGAAAAGGGTGGTGGGTGTATACCCCTCTGATGCTTATTGCTTCTTTATCAATATTTTTATTGCTGAAGGGAAGAAAGACCAAGTTTCTTGCGGTTTTCATTTTCTTAATAGCAAACATATATGTCCAGGCCTCTTGGTGGTGTTGGTGGTTTGGAGGTTCGTTTGGATTAAGGGCTTTTATAGATTCATATGGCATTTTAGCCATTCCACTTGCAGCTTTGGTGGAATATTCTTTCCAACTGAAAAAGAAAGGGATAGTCATTCTTTCGCTATTATCTGTCCTTACCTTTTACAACTTGTTTCAGACAAAACAGTTTAATCACCAGGCTATCCACTATTGGTGGATGTCACGGACAGGCTATTGGTTAAATTTTTTAAAGATTAGTCCGGTAAATGGCTATTGGGAAACGGTTCCTGTCCCGGATTACCAAAAAGCAAGAAAGGGAGTTTATGTTGCCGAATATTTGATTGACAGAAAAATCAATTACAAAGGATTTAAACTTGAACCATCCTTGATTGTCGAAGAGATCAAAAAAGGCATTGAGGTTGACAAGCACATCAATAAATTTGCATCCAGGTTTAATATTTCTGTAGATTCAGCCATAAACATTGAAGCCTATAATCTATACGAAACGAAAAGGAATTTAAGGCCGTATTTAAAACCAGTATTGGCTAAACAGTTAACAGATTCTATTTTAAAGGATGAGGATTTAATTAGTACATATGGATTGCATATAATTGTGGATTCAAATTCGTCCCGAAGCGATCTATACAATCAGGTTTTTAAAGAAATAAATACAAAAGATATAGATGTTAAATAATAAGTCCATAGCAGTTGTTGTACCATGCTATAATGAAGAGACACAAATTCAGGATGTAATACAAGACATGCCCGGATTTGTCGACAGGATTATTGTAGTGAATGATTTATCTAAGGACAATACCAGGCAAAAGGTTGAAGCTCTGATAGGCCAAATAGGGGAATCAGATATTTCATGCAATATTAAGCCCTTGGACAAGAATAATAAGTACTATGCTGCTGAACAATTATTAATGAAACGGAATGAAGAGGAACATAAATACTTTCCGGAATCAGAGATTGTTCAAGGAGCTGATCAGGACAGGTTAGTTCTTATACATTTAAAGAAAAACTCGGGGGTTGGAGCGGCAATTGCAAGAGGTTACAAATGGGCAAAAGACAATAATATAGATTGTACTGCAGTTATGGCAGGAGATGGCCAAATGGATCCTGATGAGCTTGAAAGTATTTGTTCACCTGTAGTAATTGAAGGTGTCGATTATGTTAAAGGAGACCGGTTATCGCATCCGAGTGCTTCTATTTTTATTCCCAGGACAAGGTTTATTGGCAACAGTATTTTAAGCATTCTAACAAAAATATCCTCAGGGTACTGGCATGTTTCAGATACACAGACAGGATATACAGCAATGTCTAACAGGGCCCTTAATAGTATTAAGCTTTATAAAATTTATCCTCGTTACGGAATGCCAAATGATATGTTAGTGAAGCTAAACATAGCAAATTGTACCTTAAAAGAAATCATGATCAAGCCAGTTTATAATATAGGGGAACAATCTAAAATGAAAGTTTTCAAGGTCATTCCTAAAATCTCATGGCTTCTAATAAAATCTTTTTTTAAAAGAATTTGGTTGAAATACTTTATTAAAAGTTTTCACCCCTTATTTATATTATACCAGTTGGGCTTTCTTTTGTTGATTATATCTATTCCTTATGGGATAAAACTTCTTGTTAGGGAAATACATAATGTTGATGCAAACCCACTTACAGCTTTGGCATTTGCTTTCTTTAGTATAATAGGCTTCCAATCGATTCTTTTTGCCATGTGGATGGATATCCAGGATAATGAGCGGTTGAACAAATAAATCAAACTGGCTTTTTTTTTATAAAAAATGCAACTAAAAACAAGAACACTTCACCACTTATAAACCATAGGCGCGAAAGAGCTGAAATTGTTATTGCGGTTTCAAGTTCAATGCCTGTGGCAACAAGATATGCAGTAATTATACTTTCCCTGACTCCTATTCCTCCCGGAAGGAATATCGCCAGTACACCATAGCTCACCGCTAAAGGAAATACAAATGCATGGAGAGGGAGTATATCATCAGAAAAAGAAAGCATGAAGAAGTAAAAGCCGACAGTCCAGAATATCCAATAGAACGAAATTCTGAATCCGAGCTTTAGTGAGAGCTTTATTGAAAGGTAGGGAAGGTTAAACTCTTTCTTGAAAATTTTGGAAAGTATCCATTCAAACCAGTCGTGCAGCTTTTTAACAAATAAAATTGCAGCTAAACCTAGTATGGTTGCAAATATGATCCAAATCCAATAGTCCCGATTGAAATAGACAAGGGTTGGGATAAACGACAGAATTAAACCTAAAAGAATGTAGATAAGCTGCTCTTTCAGCGAAATATAAGAAAGCACAGAAGTCTCTAACCCTTTTTTATTAGCTACATAGCTTGCCCGCCCAAGAATGACCCAGATTTTTCCAGGTATATATTTTGCAAATACGGATAAACCATGCGAGACAATAGCCATCCGTTTTGGTATTTTGACACTATGAATACGAAGTGCATAATGCCAGCTTAAAGAGCTTAATACAAATCCACTCCATAATAACAAGATAGCAATGATTAAAGGAGTATAGTTAAAAGATACTGTTTTAAAGCTCAGGTAGTCTATTTTTGCCAGATAAATTAAGAGAAACACAAAAGACAGGTATATCAATATCCTGAAAAACCATTGTTTTTTCATTCTTCTGAGCCGATTTTAATACCTGAGTATTTAAACAAATCCTTCACCAGTTCATAAGTATCCGAAAGTGGCTCTTCCAACTCTTCCGGCTTGAACCACCGAACTTCTTCTATGTCTTCTTCCGTTTCTGGCACAGGAGTTTCATCGCCGGTAAAAAGCATGTCGAACCAATACGTCTTCTTAAGGGCGAATCCTTTTTTAAACGGGTATGTATGATAGGTTGACATTAGAGGTTTTCCCAGCTCCAGGTTTTGAACACCTGTTTCTTCCATGACTTCACGCAAAGCCGCATTTTGGTATGTTTCCCCAGAATCGACCTTTCCTTTTGGCAGGTCCCATTTTCCCCGCCGGTAAATCATAAGGTACTCCCCTTTGTTGTTCCTGACAAGTCCTCCGGCTGCATCAATGGGTATAAAGCACGAGCGAAATGCCTTCTGGAGTTCTTCCACATCATAATGGAAAATAAACAAGGATTTTATTCGGGTAATTTTACGGTATAAGTCAATTATTTCTTCTAAGTCTTCTTTTTCCCTATACTTAAAAAAAAGCCCATAGCGCTCCTGGAAATTTCTTGTGAAATCATCGGTTAAAAAGACAGCCCTATCGTTAAAAAAAACTTTATACATTTGTGGTTATGAAAGAAAGTCCGAAACAAATAGCAAACTTACTGCTACAAATTAATGCAATTAAATTAAACCCTGCAACCCCATTCACTTGGGCTTCGGGTTGGAAATCACCAATATACTGCGACAATAGAAAGACTTTATCATATCCAGAAGTCCGAACAGTTATCTGCGAAAGGTTTTGTGAACTGATCAAAGAAAAATACCCTCATGCAGAGGGAATTGCAGGTGTTGCAACAGGAGCAATTGCCATTGGTGTTTTGGTTGCCGACAAACTGGGATTGCCCTTTATATACATTCGTTCGAGCGCAAAGGGACATGGTTTGGGTAATCAAATTGAAGGACATTATACTGAAGGCAACAAATATGTTGTGATAGAAGATTTAATCTCAACCGGAGGGAGTAGTTTAAAAGCAGTTGAAGCTCTACGTGAATCTAATTGTGAGGTTTTAGGTATGCTTGCAATCTTTACCTATGGATTCCCGGCAGCTGTTGATAACTTTTTAAAATCAGGTTGCGAAGTTGAAACCTTAAGCAACTATGAAGTGCTATTGCAACATGCTTTGGAAAAAAGTTATATCAATGAAAGCGAAATAGAAGTGCTTAAACAATGGCGAAGCGCACCTGATAAATGGATGCAGGAATAACTTTAATTAAATAACCCTCGAGTAGAAATGAAACTGGAAAGTAAAGTAGGAAAGATTAATAATTCAAGTGAACAAGTGTATAATTTCCTCAGTGATTTTAATAATTTCAGTGCACTGATTCCGCAGGATAAAATCAGCGATTGGCAGGTTGATGGAGATGTTTGTACATTCTCGGTATCGCCTGTTGGTAAAATTGGATTTAAATTGGTTGAAAAGGAACCCCATAAACTGGTCAAACTCACCAATATGGAAGGTACCCAATATACCTTTAAATTTTGGGCACAGTTAAAGGAAGTCGAACAGCAGGTTACAGCAGCAAAACTTACCATGGAAGTTGACCTAAACCCCATGATGCAGATGATGGCCAAAAAACCATTGAAAGAGTTCCTGGATAAGCTTGTTGACCAACTGATCAAAATCCAATACCCCCAAGGTTAACCAATTATCCCATCCCCAAATCAACACATTTTAAAATAAATAATTAGCACATTAGCTCATCAATCCATCAAATTACATACCCAACCTCCCCAAAGGAAAAGTGATGGATTTTTCCGCCCCCGGTCTCTGCAATTAGCCTGCCATCAGGAAGCACACCGTGGATCATGCCATTAAAGTTATGCCCATCCTTTTGGAAGACATGCCATTGATTGATACGGTATAGCACACCCAGGTATTTATGTAAAACATCCTGTTTATTTATTTCCAAGGACTCTAAGTGTTCGATATTTCGAATAAGTGTGCCTCCAATAGATTGGGCAACCTGTTTAACCTCAAATTGTTTGTTTGATATTTGTGAAATAGAGACAGGATTTGGAATCCAATCAGGAAATTTCTTTTGGTTCACATTTAGGCCAATACCAATGATAGTACTAATTATTGATGACTGCATGAGGCTGTTCTCGATTAAAATTCCGGCAGTCTTTTTATCTCCGATATAAATATCGTTGGGCCATTTAACCCGGGCATCCAAATCCAGTTCAGCTAAAGACTCTACAATTGATAAAGAAACTAACATGTTCAATAAAAAGTGGTCTTCTGCTTTTAGGTTAATTTCCTTATAAAAAGAACACAGCATGTTTTTTCCTGGTGCACTGTGCCAACGGTTTTTTCCCTGGCCTTTGCCCATAGTCTGAAAATCTGACAGTATTGCCGTTTTGTCAGCAATAGTAGTTGACTTCCTTAATTCTTTGATATGCAGGTTTGTAGATGTGCATTCGGAGATATATTCGTATTGCCAGGTACTCATTATACAATAAAAGATTTATTGGTACTGTTATTGATGATAACAACAAAATTAATAGTATGAGTTAATAAAAACATTGTTGATTACAAAAATATTTGCAACAAAGGAAATAGTTGAGTTGTTAACAATAAGTTATAGTTTTAAATATCAGGTTTGGGCAACGAAGTTCTTTCTCATGATAATCCAATGTCCAAGTTTGATTTTAACTCCGAAAAAGACTTTAATATTGAAAGAGGCTGTAAAAGTAAAAATGATTACATTTGTGGTTCTTTAAAAAACATAATTTCAAATAATTGACAGACACTAATTTACTAGTTGATACTATTGTAGAGGGAATTCTGGAAAAGAAAGGCAAGGAAATCGTCATTCTTGACCTAAAAAAGATAGGCTATGCATTTTGCGATGACTTTATTATCTGCCATGCAGATTCAAACACACAAGTAAGTGGAATAGCCGATTCAATAGAAAAAAAAGTTAAAGAAGAGTTAAATATCCGGGTACATCATCGTGAAGGAATCGAAAACTCAATTTGGGTATTGATGGATTTCAATGATGTGCTTGTCCATATTTTTCAGAAAGAATTCAGGGAGTATTACAAACTTGAAGAATTGTGGGGTGACGCACAAATCTCAAAAATTGAAGAAAGTTATAATTTCTAATAATGAAGATGAACGAGAATAACAATAATAAAGGAACAAGTCCGAAAAGCAAAGGCAATCCAACATCGGGACCGGGAAAGGATCCCAAAAAGAACAAGTATAATGCATACTTGATACCTGCTCTTATTGCGGGCACATTTTTGTTGATGTTTTACCTCAGTGGTAAGAATGTACCTTTGAAAACCACAAAGGCACAAGTGTTGGAAGAATTTGCTCCACAAGGGCAAATAAAAAAGCTGGTGATTATTCCCAATGATAAAACTGTAACTGCCCAAATCACGATTAGGGAAGAGTTTTTAGATAGGCCCGAACATGATAAAATTAAAAACCGGAGTGGATTAAGCGGGGGATATAAAGATGGACCTCATTATCAATTTAAAATTTTATTACTTGAAGATTTTGTCAAGGAATGGAACGATGTGATGAAGGACCTTCCTGCAGGTAAGCGCATAGAGCCTATCGCAGAAGACCCTAAAAAAGATTTTTTCGGTGAGATTATAGGGTTTCTTATTCCAATAGCAATACTTGTCGTCATTTGGTTGATTATTTTCCGTAGGATGAGCAATGTTACTGGAGGGGGTGGAGGACCTGGCGGTATCTTCAACGTTGGTAAATCCAAAGCAAAAATCTTTGACAAAGATACAAGTGTAAAAGTTGATTTTAAAGATGTCGCCGGACTTGAAGAAGCAAAAGTAGAGATTCAGGAAATTGTGGAATTCCTGAAGAAACCGAAGAAATATACCGAATTAGGAGGAAAGATACCAAAAGGAGCCTTGCTTGTGGGCCCTCCCGGTACAGGAAAGACCTTACTGGCAAAAGCAGTGGCCGGTGAGGCAAATGTCCCATTTTTCTCCATGTCTGGTTCTGATTTTGTAGAGATGTTCGTGGGGGTTGGAGCTTCACGTGTGAGAGATCTGTTTAAACAGGCCAAAGAAAAAGCACCTTGTATTGTTTTTATTGACGAAATTGATGCGATAGGCCGGGCAAGGGGAAAGAACCCTAATATGGGAGCAAATGACGAACGTGAAAATACCCTTAACCAGCTTTTAACAGAGATGGATGGTTTTGCTACTAATACCGGAGTCATTATTCTTGCTGCAACAAACCGGGCAGATATCCTTGACAGGGCATTGTTGCGTGCAGGTCGCTTCGACAGGCAAATTCATGTTGAATTACCAGACCTTAATGAACGAAGGGAAATTTTCAGAGTGCATATGAAACCCCTGAAATATGACAAGGAACTGGATGTCGAATTTCTTGCAAAACAAACACCTGGTTTCTCAGGGGCTGATATTGCAAACGTTTGTAATGAGTCAGCGTTGATCGCTGCCAGAAACAATAAAAAGAAAATTGAAAGACAAGATTTTCTTGATGCTGTTGACAGGATTATTGGAGGCCTGGAGCGTAAGAATAAAATAATATCTAGTCATGAGAAACGCACTATTGCTTTCCATGAAGCAGGACATGCTACAATAAGTTGGATGCTTGAGCATGCAAATCCTTTGGTTAAGGTTACAATAATCCCTCGCGGTAAAGCTTTAGGAGCTGCATGGTACTTACCAGAAGAAAGGCAAATTACTACCAAGGAGCAATTACTCGATGAAATGTGTTCTACCTTGGGGGGAAGAGCTTCCGAAGACATAAATTTCCAAAAATATTCTACCGGGGCGTTGAATGACCTTGAACGTGTTACAAAACAAGCTTATGCCATGGTGCAATACTTTGGGCTAAGTAAAAAAATAGGACACAGAAGCTTTTATGATTCCAGCGGACAAAGTGAATATTCCTTTACTAAACCATTTAGTGAAAAAACAGCAGAATTAATTGACGAGGAAGCAAATGGTATTATTATAGAACAGTATCAAAGAGCTATTAAAATCCTGACTGACAATAAAGAAGGGTTGGTTAAACTAGGTGAACTTCTGCTTGAAAAAGAAGTAATATTTACTGAAGACCTTGAACAGGTGTTTGGGAAAAGGAAGTTTGCAGGCTCTGAAGTAGAAAACAAGGAATCAAAACCAGTTTCTAAAAAGAAGAAAGTAAAAGCAGTAAAAGAGGACAAGGAAGAAAATACTCCTGAATAATTATGGAGGATAGCAGTAATTGGATTGCGGTATATTCGACGGATATACCTTATAAAGCAGAAATTATTAAACAAATTTTGCTTGACAATCAAATTACTGCTTTTGTTATGAATAAGAGGGATTCTTTTTATCAATTTGGCGACATAGAAATCTGTGTTAAACCTGCCGATGTTTTGCGCGCAAAACATGTCTTAAATGATATAGAGCTTTGAAAAATTTACTCATAAGAAGTTTATCCGGAAGTGTATATGTATTATTGATTATAGGTTCTTTATTGATCAACAAGCATCTATTTGCTCTGGTCTTGTTCTTTTTTCTATTAGTGGGCACTTCTGAATTCCTGCGCTTTGAAGGCAACAAAAAAATTGTTGTCTTGCCTGTAATTATTGCTGGAATATTGTTCTTGTTTTTTCATTTTATTTTTATTGGTTACCTTCCATTTCAATGGTCAGTATTGGCGTTTCTTACGCCCCTTTTAATATTGGCATCAGGACTCTTTCAAAAGGATGGAAAAGTATTCAAGAGTTTAACATTCAAGTTGCTGCCCCTTGTTTATGTTGTTGTGCCGCTTGTTCTGGCCGATTATATAAATGTAATCTCCACCGCAAAATATTCAAAGCTTTTATTTGCTGTGTTTATTCTGGTTTGGGCAAACGATTCATTTGCATATTTAACTGGAATGTCCATTGGAAAGCATAAACTTTTTGAAAGAATCACCCCCAAAAAAACATGGGAAGGATTTATTGGAGGTATTATCGGCACAATGTTGGCTGCTTGGTTCTTGAAAGATTATGTTGGCGTTAATAGTATTGTTTTTTGGGAGTTAACGGCCCTGTCAATTGCAATAGTATCTGTAATAGGCGATTTTATTGAGTCGTTGTTCAAACGAAATGCCGGAGTTAAAGATTCTGGCAAGATTATGCCAGGCCATGGCGGTATTCTGGATAGAATTGACTCATTATTGTTTGTTTTTCCTATTGTGTATATTTATTTTCAATTATCTGTTTAATTTTGGTCTAAAATATTTCTAAAGACATGACTCTGCACAGGGAAGGTAAGAAGTTGATTGTCGTAGAGACAATTCTTTTATTGCTAATAGTAATAGCTTCTATCTTTTATATTCAAAAAAATTGGTTGCAGTTATTGATCATAGTACCAATAGCAACCTTTTATGCATTAAATGCTTATTTCTTCCGTATACCTAACCGGACCTTACCTACTGATAACAATAGAGTAATAGCACCTGCTGACGGGAAAATTGTAGTTATTGAAAAGACAATCGAACCGGAGTACTTAAAAGAGGAGTGTATTCAAGTTTCTATATTTATGTCTCCACTTAATGTGCATCAGAATGTTTATCCAATATCTGGTGAAGTTGAATATACAAAATATCATGAGGGTAAATATTTAGTGGCCTGGCATCCAAAATCTTCAACTGAGAATGAAAGGGCTACTGTAGTTGTTACAAGCCAGTCAGGGCAAAAAGTATTGTTCAGGCAAATAGCAGGAGCTGTTGCCAGAAGAATTTGTTGTTATGCAAAAGTAGGAGAAAAAGCCATAAAAGGTAGTGAATTCGGCTTTATTAAATTTGGTTCCAGAGTGGATATATTTCTTCCTCTCGACACAAAAATACTCTGTTCGGTTGGCGATGTTTGTAAAAACAAGATTACTGAAATAGCTGAATTATCTTAACAGCATTTAAAATTCCATTTCTCCCCTGAAAAGAGGTTTGTCTCCATCAACAAGATCTAGCTGGAAGCTCTTTTTGTCTTCAGAAATGTTTTTTGTTAGCATGTTTACATGGCTTCCAAATCCAACCTCATGTAAAAAATTGGCAGTAAGCGATTTTGGACGGTTACTTGATATATATTCCGGACTAAAAGTATCAAAAATAAAATCGATATATCCTGTAGTTGTTAAATGCTGATTGATATCAATGTTGCTATACCTAACTATAAATTCGGTTTTTTTATCTGCATCACCTTCGAATTTCAATGAAGGAATATATTCTTTAATGGCATGCTTATTATTTGCGGTAATCTCCTCAATGTTGGTTAAAAGATGCATTCTGGGCCTTCTTTTATCAATATCGATCGTGAGCCAGTTTGAAGTAGCTTTCCCAATAATTTCTTTCTTTTCATTGTAAATAAGAAAGTCTCTCAGGTAAAACAAGCGGTTTAATCCTTTAGGCCAGGTTTCAACAGTTATTTTTTCTTTCCACTCCGGATAGCTTGACAGCTCTACCTTAATGCCCGATAATACCCAGGCCATATTGTTTGCATGCAGGTCATTTACACCCCAACCCAAATGCTCAGCATGATGCCAGGCAGATTGTATCATAAAATTGACAAGAGCACTCATCCTGATTTTGCCTTCAAAGTCAACATCGGCCGAAGTTATCAAATATTCCTTTGTTTGTTGGATCTCTGGTTTTTTGTCAGTCATTAGTCTCTTTCTTATAATATCTTGGAACAATATATTTTCTCATCGAATATTGGTAAAGCCTGTAGAAGATTATAGCAAAAGCTGAGCCTAGCAAGGCACCACCAAGGATATCTCCAGGATAATGAACCCCTAAATAAATCCTACTATAAGAAACTAACACTGCCCAGGCCAGCATAAATACACTTAAGCTTTTATTTCTGAGAAGCAGAACAATAAATACAGCAAGTCCAAAACCGTTTGCAGCATGACTTGAAACAAAGCCATAATAACCACCCCTGTAATCATTTACGATATGCACCAAGTGGCTAATTTCCGGATTGTGAGTAGGCCTAAACCGCTGTATGCCATCTTTTAGAACCTGTGTAGATACAAGATCGGAACAAGCAATGACCAGACTGATTGACAGGATAATCCATACAGATTTTGATTTGTATTTATAGATGATAATACCCAGTATTAGGAGATAAAGCGGGATCCATTCTTTTTTGCCCGATATAAACCACATGATTGAGTCAAAGAAGCTATTATGAAAGCTGTTGAGCCATAGAAAAAGGTTAGTGTCGGCTTCTATAAGTTTTTCCAGCATCGATTATTTTGGGATCAGTTTAGCGGAGGCTAAATTACAAATTCCCGTGCAATTGTTTTGTTTTTTACCTGGATTTAAACCCTTGCCAACAAAAAAAGCTCCAAGAATTACTTGAAGCTTTTTGGGTGGAAGAGCGGGTTCGAACCGCCGACCTCTGGAACCACAATCCAGCGCTCTAACCAACTGAGCTACATCCACCATTTTAAGGACTGCAAATATAAATATCTTTTTTAATATTGAAAATGCTATTGCTAAAATATTTCATTACTAATTCTTATTTCTAGTTTATTGGGCTTAATGAGCTAGGTTTACAGGTGTTGATTTGATTGTAAATTGCAGATATTCAGCATATATTGAGTTGACTCCAGTACTATTGCCTACATCAATTCTTTATGAGCATAACATTAATACTAGTTGAAACTGGATTTAATTTTATATTTGTCGTCAAATCTTTATACAATGATGTTACAAGAAGTTCTTAATAAATCGCACAAGAAAGAATTTATAGAATTCCCTAAAAAACTTTATAAGAAAGATCCCCATTGGGTATGTCCGTTGGATGTTGAAATCGAATCGATATTTGACCCCACAAAAAACCGGAATTTTAATCATGGAGAAGCTATTCGCTGGTTGCTGTACGACAACAACAATAAAGTAATTGGGCGCATAGCTGCGTTTTATAACGAACTGCAGAAAAACAATTTTAAATACCCGACAGGAGGATGTGGTTTTTTTGAATGCATCAATGACCAGGAGGCTGCAAATACACTCTTTAATGCAGCTAAGGACTGGCTTTCTGAAAGAGGTATACGGGCCATGCAGGGGCCCATAAACTTCGGGGAAAACTTTAACCATTGGGGTTTGCTGGTAGAGGGCTTTATGCAACAAGGATATGCCATGCCTTATAATTTTCCTTATTACAAGGATTTGTTCGAAAATTATGGGTTCAAGAATTATTACGAACAGTATGCGTACCATAAACCTTTAGCTGATGGTTTTCCTGAGCGTATGTTAAAATTTGCCCAATATACAGAATCAAGACCAGGGTATAGTTTTGAACATTTTAGCTATGATAAAACAGAGGAGTTTGTGAAGTACTTTGTGGAGATATTCAATACTGTATGGAAAGCTTTTCATGACAACTATGCCCCAATTGACGAAAAAGATATTTTGGAGCTGTTGGAAAATTCCAAGCCAATCATGGACCCTGAATTTATGTGGTTTGCTTTTGATAAGGGCAAGCCTGTTGGTTTGTTAGGAGTATTTCCTGATGTCAACCAAATATTAAAGAAACTTAAAAACGGTAGGTTGAGCTTAATTAATAAATTAAAGTTCCTGTATTACCGTAAAAGGTCCATAACCCGCTGTAGGGCTTTTGTTGCCGGAATCTATCCCGAATATCAAAACAGTGGAGTTATAGCAGCATTGTTTTATCAGTTGGTCAAGGTACTGGAGAAAAGGCCTGGGATGGAGGAAATTGAACTTTCATGGGTTGGCGATTACAATCCAAAAATGCAAGGCATTTACGATAAAATAGGTGGAATAAAAAAGAAAGTACATGTTACTTACTTGTATTTATTTGAGCCTGACATGGTGTTTGAGCGTTTTACCAATGAATTTGAGGGTAAATTGTACTAAAAACATTGTAAAAAACCGCACTAATCTTTTGTATTCAAGATAATTTATATACCTTTGCAGACCTGTTTTAAATATTGATTATACTGCTAAAAGATATTAGTGATGAAAAAAGGAATTCACCCAGAAAATTATAGGCTTATTGCCTTTAGGGATATGTCGAACGGAAATACCTTTGTTACTCGTTCAGCTGCAAACACAAAAGAAACCGTAAAATTAGAAGACGGGAATGAGTATCCTTTGGTAAAACTTGAAATCTCAAATACATCTCACCCTTTCTATACTGGTAAGATGAAATTTGTTGATACTGCCGGACGTGTTGATAAATTCTACAGCAAATACAAAAAACATTACGGCGACAAGAAGAAATAATTTTCTGAATAAAGATTTTAAGCTCTGTACCCTTGGTACAGGGCTTTTTTTTTCTTCATGAATGACAGTTATAGAACCAACAGTATGATTATAATAAGGTATAATCAAGATAATTTCATTCCGAAAATATCAAAATCAACATAAAAATTGCTTGAATAGATGTTTTTAGCATAAAACTCCTAAATTTGAGTAAAATCCTTGTACATGTTCGAGAAAAATATAATTCTTTTTGATGGGCAAAATCGTGAAAGTTTGCTTCCAATAACCTATACACGTGCCCTTGCCGATATCCGTATAGGAATTTCAACCATTAAAGAAAAGTGGGAGCTTATATCAACAGATGTATCGGTTCTGGCTTTTGATTATTTGGCGAAAAAATATAACCCAGCAATTTTTTCAGACAATTTGTTCGTCAATGGGGGCTTATTGCCAACAGATCAAGTCGTCCAGTCTATTGGTAAATTAAAAATGGGGCAGGCATTGTTCCATCAAGGGGTGCTGTTGGCTTTTCGGGAGAGTGAGTTTAAACAGCAGGAAAGTCTTACAGAGCAGGTTGAGTTTTTAGAAGAACCTATAATGCTTACTAATCCATGGGATATCTTTTCACTAAACGAAAGGGCTTTATCAATGGATTTTACAAGAATAACCAAGGGGAGAAAATCTCAACCAATAAGTTCCACGAACAGGGTTCTTTATCCCGAAAATGTATTTATTGAAGAGGGGGCCAGTGTTGAATTTGCAACCATAAATGCATCTGATGGTCCTGTTTATATTGGCAAAGATGCAGAGGTCATGGAAGGAGCTTTAATTAGAGGTCCCCTTGCTCTCTGTGAACATTCTACTATCAAAATGGGAGCAAAAGTCTATGGGGCAACTACTATTGGTCCCTGGAGCAAAGTTGCTGGAGAAATTCAGAATATTGTTGTTATTGGTTACACAAACAAGGGGCACGATGGCTATCTGGGCAATGCAGTTTTAGGCGAATGGTGCAACATTGGCGCCGATACAAATGCTTCAAACCTAAAAAACAACTACGAAAAAATAAAAGTCTGGAATTATCGCCAGGAAAGCTTTTTAAATACAGGATTACAGTTTTGTGGATTAATTATGGGTGACCATTCTAAATGCGGAATCAACACCATGTTTAATACAGGTACTGTTGTTGGTGTCAGTGCAAATATTTTTGGATCAGGTTTTCCACGTAACTTTATACCATCATTTTCCTGGGGTGGAGCTGGAGGATTTTCTACCTATCAGATAAAAAAAGCGATTAATACGGCTAAAATTGTTTATGCACGTCGGGGCAAAGAACTTTCGGAATTGGATATAGACATTCTTGAACATATTTTTGAGCAGACAAAAAAATATAGGAAATACTAGTTTGGCATAGCTATTGACAAGAATAGAGTCTATAAAAGAAATCGAGTTAAACTGCCAAATTGACTGTTGGCATGATTGACGAAACAGGAATAAATTTATGAGTAGAGAATCAGATAAAAACATGAAGGATATATACATAGCAACTGCTATGGATGAAGAGTCGGATTTCATTCCTTTGATTACAGACGAAGATGAAGAAAGTTTTTTAAGTGCCGAAGTGCCAGATATACTGCCAATTTTACCACTTCGTAACACAGTACTTTTCCCAGGTGTGGTATTGCCGATTACTGTTGGTCGCGATAAATCTTTAAAACTGATAAGGGAAGCCTATGCTGCAGATAAGATTGTAGGCACTGTTTCGCAAAAAGACCCAAGTCTGGATGAGCCTGGAATATTAGATTTAAATGAAATTGGTACAGTTGCCCAAGTCCTGAAAATTCTTGAAATGCCAGATGGTTCAACTTCAGTTATAATTCAAGGGAAGAAACGCTTTCAATTAGGAGAATTGGTCAAAGATGACCCTTATTTCATTGCAAAGGTCACTCCACTTGAAGAAGAGAAACCAAAAAAGAAAGATACTGAGTATGAAGCTATTGTTGGCTCATTAAAGGATTTGTCTTTGAGGATAATTAAACTGTCAAGCAATATTCCTCCAGAGGCTTCTTTTGCAGTTAAAAACATAGAGAGCTCTACTTTTCTGATCAATTTCATAAGCTCAAATTCTGACGTCAAACTTGAGAAAAAACAAGAGCTGTTGGATATAAGCAAGCTCAAAGAACGAGCGGTCAGGTTACTTGAGCTTTTAGCAAAAGAGGTACAAGTTCTTGAATTAAAAAATGACATTCAATCTAAAGTAAAACTGGATATTGACCAGCAGCAAAGAGAGTATATGCTTCACCAGCAAATGAAGACCATACAAAATGAGCTGGGAGGCAATCCAATTGAGCAGGAGATTAATGAATTAAAGGCCAAGGGCAAGAAAAAAAAGTGGAGTAAGGAAGTGCAGGAAACCTTTGAGAAGGAAGCTGATAAGCTGATCAGGCTTAATCCTGCAAGTGGCGAATATTCTGTTCAGCTCAACTATGTGCAAACCTTGCTTGAACTGCCCTGGAATGAGTTTACCAAGGACAATCTCAACCTGAGCAGGGCAAAAAAGATACTGGATGCCGATCATTTTGGTTTAGATGAAGTTAAAGATAGGATCATTGAACATTTAGCAGTCCTAAAACTTAAAGGTGATTTAAAATCACCAATATTATGCCTTGTAGGCCCTCCCGGAGTAGGTAAAACCAGCCTGGGTAAGTCGGTTGCCAAAGCATTAAAAAGGCAGTATGTAAGAATGTCGCTTGGTGGCTTGCATGACGAATCTGAGATTAGGGGACACAGGAGAACTTATATTGGGGCAATGCCCGGAAGGATCCTTCAAAACCTGAAGAAGGTAAAATCCTCTAATCCGGTATTTATGTTGGATGAAATAGATAAGGTCGGAAGGGATGTACACGGTGACCCTGCTTCAGCCTTGTTGGAAGTTCTTGACCCTGAACAAAACAGCAACTTTCACGATAATTTTGTTGAATTGGACTATGATTTGTCCAACATCCTTTTTATTGCAACAGCAAATACATTGTCAACCATTCATCCTGCATTGCTTGACAGAATGGAGATTATCAATATCTCTGGTTATATACAGGAAGAAAAAGCGGAGATTGCAAAAAGACATCTGATAGAAAAGAACCTTGATAAACATGGGCTTAAAAAAGAACACCTGAAGCTTACAAAGTCTATGTTTGACTATATTATTGAGAATTATACCCGGGAATCGGGAGTAAGGCAACTTGACAAGCAATTGGCGAAAATTTCCAGGTCTGTTGCCAAAGAAGTAGCCATGGAAGAGGAATACAAACCGCAGTTAACCAAGGAAACTTTAACTAAAATTCTGGGAAAACCGAAGTATCAGCGGGATAAATACCAAGGCAATGATTATGCCGGATTGGTTACTGGATTGGCATGGACAGCCAGTGGAGGTGAAATCCTTTTTATTGAAAGTAGCTTGAGCAAAGGAAAAGGCAAGCTTACGTTAACAGGCAACCTTGGCGATGTAATGAAGGAATCTGCTTTTATTGCTCTTGAATATATTAAAGCGCATAATACTAAATTAAGCATTCCGGTTGAAGCATTTGACAATTGGAACATCCATATCCATGTGCCTGAAGGCGCCATTCCAAAGGACGGTCCTTCAGCTGGAATTACTATGGCAACCTCATTGGCTTCGGCATTCACACAGCGTAAGATAAAGAAAAACCTGGCCATGACCGGAGAGATTACCTTGAGGGGCAAGGTGCTTCCTGTTGGTGGTATTAAAGAAAAGATACTGGCTGCAAAACGGGCTGGAATTAAAGAAGTCATTTTGTCAAAGGAGAATGAAAAAGACATTGATGAGATCAAGGAAATCTACCTCAAGGGTGTCAGGTTCCATTTTGTTGAAAACATCGAAGAGGTCTTATCCATAGCTTTATTAAACCAGAAAGTACCTAATTCATTGGATATTAAATAACTTTATCGATTATTAAACGGCTTTCACCGATTAGTTTTTTGAAAACTTGCTTGAAGTTTCTACTTTAGATTCGATAAATTAAGTAAAAATCTAATTCAATGAAGATGGGTATTGGTATGTTTTGGGGAATTGTTCTTATCATAATAGGAATCAGCATCGTCATGAAGGCTCTTTTTGATATTAGTGTATTCCGAGTCATTTTTGCAGTTTTCCTGATTCTTTTTGGTATAAAGATACTTGTGGGCAAATCTGCTTTTAACTTCTCAACAAAGCATACAGAAGCAATATTTAACGATAAAAGTTATTATGAGTTTCCAATGAATGATACAGAGTACAGTACTGTCTTTGGGAAATCTATTTTCGATTTCAGGGATGCTCCAATACCAACCAGTAAATACCTTAAACTTGAGTTTAATACGGTTTTTGGCGACACAGAAATCAGGCTTCCGGAAGGTTTGCCGGTCAAAATAAAGGCTTCAGCTGTTTTTGGCTCGGCTAAACTGCCCAATAATAACACGGCTGTTTTTGGAGAAACCACATATGTCTCAGATCATGACACTACGGCAGCTGATTTTGTTCATATTGAGGTCAACACGGTCTTTGGAAACACAGAAATTTTTCAATAATTCAATTTCATGCTCAAGGATATTGTAATTTGGGATTGGAACGGGACTTTGTTAAATGATGTTTCAGTCTGTATAGAATCCATGAACCATATGCTCAGAAAGAGGTCTATGGATGAAATAGACCAGGAGTTCTATAGATCTGCCTTTAATTTTCCTGTTATCGATTATTATAAAAAAATTGGTTTCGACTTAGAGAAGGAAAGTTTTGAAGAACTATCAGTTGAGTTTATTTCAGAATATAATTCAAGGGTTGATACTACCAGCTTGCAAAAGTCTGCATTAGAAGTATTGTCGCTGTTGCACCAACAAGGTAGAAAGCAGGTTATTATATCAGCTATGGAGCAAAATATGCTTATCAGGCTCCTTCACAAATTCAACATTTACCATTTCTTCGACGAGGTAGTTGGTTTAACCGACATCTATGCCAGGGGAAAAGTAAAACTGGCAAAGGATTTTATCCGGCAAAACAATATTGACACTTCTCAAAGCACCTTTATTGGCGACACCTTGCATGATGCAGAAGTTGCAGAGGAAATAGGTTCTGAAATTTTGCTGGTGTCAAATGGACATCACAACAAGGAACGTTTAAGTATAAATGGGTATAAAATAGTTCCCAGCCTTAGTACTGTCCTCTCAGGTTTAAATTGATCCCTTATTAGGCTTATTCAGTTAAAGTTTATATTTTAGATGTATATCATAATACATTAAAAAAGTCGCAGAATGTCAAAAACCCTGCTAAACAAACAACCCAAATTCGGGACCTTTGAGGTTTTTGTTACCTCGATTTCAACAATTCTTGGAGCAGTACTATTTCTTCGTTTAGGTTGGGCAGTTGGAAACCTTGGATTTTTCAAGGTAGGGTTAATAATCCTGATTGGCCATTTAGTGACCTTGCCTACAGCATTTGCTGTGGCCGAGATAGCAACAAACCAAAGGGTGCTTGGTGGTGGGGCATATTATATTATCAGTAGGTCATTTGGACTGAACATTGGAGCGGCTGTAGGGCTTTCCCTATATTTTTCACAAGCTATATCGGTTGCTTTTTATGTGATTGCTTTTGCGGAAGCATTCATGCCTCTAATTGAGCCTTTAAGAGAAATAACAGGGTGGAACATACCGACCGATCCACGAATAGTGAGTTTGCCGCTTATGGCCCTGTTATCGGCAATTGTACTTTTACGCGGGGCAAATGTTGGTATGAAAGCCTTGTATGTTGTGGCTCTAATACTTGGCATATCCCTTGTTATGTTTTTTATGGGTGATTCAGAACGTGTAACTGGAGAAAATGCTTTTTATCGTGGCGTTGAGAACCCAGCGGATTTTTTCTTGATCTTTGCGATTATCTTCCCGGCATTTACTGGTCTTGCGGCTGGATTAGGTCTTTCAGGAGACTTAAAAGATCCAAAAGTTTCAATACCTCGTGGAACATTACTGGCTACATTTGTAGGGGCAATGGTCTATTTTGCAGTGGCATATAAGCTTTCTGTTTCAGCAACACCTGAGGAGCTTAATTCTGATTATCTAATCATGCAAAGAATTGCAATTTGGGGACCGATCATACCAATTGGACTGGCTGCCGCATCCTTATCGTCAGCGATTGGATCAATCCTTGTTGCTCCACGTACCTTGCAAGCAATTGGTGCTGATGATATTCTGCCCAACAAAAGAATAAGTAAACTATTTGCTAAAGTACTTCCAGGAAATTATGAACCACGCAATGCCAGTTTGGTCAGTGTAATTATTGCATTTGTTTTTATCGGTTTTGGCTCTATTGATCTTGTAGCTCAAATTATATCCATGTTTTTCATGATTACCTATGGGGCAATTTGCTTAGTTTCATTATTAGAGCATTTTGCTGCAGACCCGGCATACAGGCCAACATTCAGGTCGAGGTGGTATCTTTCCCTTATTGGTACTATAATGTCCTTTTGGCTGATGTTCAAAATGGGAGGGGAGTACGGCGAATATGCTGTAGCAGCTTTGGTGATCATGGGATTTATATATTACTTGGTAACCTCAAGATCTAAAGAAAAAAGAGGGTTTGCCAACTTGTTCAGAGGTGTTGTTTTTCAGTTGAGCAGGCAACTTCAGATCATAGCTCAGCGTGCCGATAGGGAAGATATCAACAACAACTGGAGGCCTTTTGTGATTTGTATTACAAAAGACACCTTCGTGCGTAGGAGTGCATTCGATATGTTACGCTGGATTTCTTATAAATATGGGTTTGGCACATATATCCACTATATCGAAGGTTATTTGTCTAAGCAGACCACAGCTGAGTCTAAAGAAGTTCTGGGCAGGTTGATTAACCTGGCAGCAACAAACAAGAACAGAGTGTACCTCGATACCATAATTAGTCCATCGTATACATCAGCCATAGCACAGGTCGTTCAATTGTCTGGTATTTCTGGCAAAGGCAACAATATGATTCTCTTTGAATTTAGCAGGACAGAACCCGATGCCTTGCAACGGGCCCTGGACAACTATGCCCTGATTTACTCGGCAGGATTCGATGTATGTGTGTTGAATACATCCTACAAAGGATTTGGCTATAATAAGGAAATTCATGTTTGGGTAACCACCTTTGATTTTGAGAATGCCAACCTGATGATTTTATTGGCTTATATACTTCTGGGGCATCCTGAGTGGAACAAAGGACATATCAAGATATTTGCTGTATATAATGAGGGGGAACTGGAAAGCAAACGCAAACAACTCATAGACCTGATCAAATCGGGTAGGTTGCCTATCTCACCTGGGAATGTCAGGCTTATTCCCATAGAAGAAGGCAAGACCCGTAAAGAATTAATTAGGGAGAAATCTATCGATGCCGACCTTACCATTGTTGGCTTCCGGCATGAAATGGTAAAGAGCAAAGGTATCGAAGTATTTACCGGATATGATGATGTGGGTAATATTTTATTTGTAAGTTCGCAAAAGGAAAAAGAAATTTCATAACCTGTAAAATGCAGAATTTATTATTACCAAATGTTGAAATTTATAAATCTAAAGAGCAATAGATGGACCAACGCATAGCAATATTCCCAGGGTCTTTTGATCCCTTCACAATAGGTCATGAGTCAATTGTGAGAAGAGCGATACCTCTGTTTGACAAAATATATATATCCATTGGAAAAAACACCAATAAAGATGATTTTTTTCCGTTAGAGAAAAGGATGGAATGGATCAACACTGTTTTTGATGATACCAATAAAGTTGAAGTAACCAGTTATTCTGGTTTGACGGTTGATTTCTGTAAAAAAATTAATGCTCAATATATTTTGCGTGGTGTCAGGACCTCTTCTGACTTTGAATATGAGCGGGCAATTGGTCAAATGAACAGAAAAATGGATTCTCTTATTGAAACAGTTTTTCTTTTGACCCAACCGGAACATACTTATATTGCATCGACAATAGTACGTGACATTATACGACACGGCGGTGATGCATCCATGTTTCTTCCAGCAAAGGTGAAAATTGATATTATGAACCAATAATGATGAGGTTAGGATTTATTTTTTTAGGGCTTTGTCTTGGATTACTTGCAGCCAATGGAACAACTATTTCAGGAAAGGATTCAACATATGCAGGTGTTGAGCTTGAGTTTTTAGTGTTGAAAAATCCGATTACTGGAAAAGATTCTGTGCTGACTACAACAACGGTTCTGCAAGACGGATCATTTTCTGTTGATCTGGATATCCAGGAAACCCTTCAGGTTTATTTATATCCAGGTATTCACAAGCTCTATTTGTTTGTAGAACCCGGGAAGGAATATCATATCAAACTTCCTGCGTTTAAAGCCAAAACTGTTTCCGATCAGTTAAACCCTTATTACAAACCTTTTGAAGCAGACTTGGTAACAGAAGATATCAATCAGAATGATCTGAACATTCTGATTAGGATGTTTTTGGATGCGTATACCCCATATTACAATAAGCATTTGAGCAGAAAGTTTAAGGATAAGGGATTTGAAGAGTTAGACAGCGATATTGAGCAAATGGATAAGCCCTTTGCCAATTCGAAAAATAAATTCTTTAATGATTTCAGGGCATATAAATACGGCATGCTCAGGTTTATCGCCTACCAGCAAAAGTCAAAGGTTGTTTCTGAAACCTATTTTAAAGGCAAACCATTTTTATATGCTAATCCAGCCTATATAGAATTGTTTAATATGCTCTATTACCAATATTTTATTCACTTTGCCCGTGCCGATGAAAACAAATTATTGTCGAAAGCATTGACGCAGGAGAAAACATATCAAGCTGTCCATCAAGTTTTGGCAAGCGATTCGGTTCTTTATCCCGATGAGTTACTGAACATGGTTTTATTAAAAAACCTGTATGAAGAGTTTTATGACGACAATTACTCGCGATCATCTTTGCTGGAGGTATTGAACTCATTTATTGAATCGGTTGAGGATCCTGTCCAAAACACCATTGCCAGGGAGATTAGGGAGAAAGTAACCAAACTGTTGGTAGGCTTTAAACCTCCTGAATTTAAGTTATACGATACAGATAGCAACCTGGTTAGTCTTGATAGCTTTAAGGGCAAACATGTATATCTGAATTTTTGTAGCTGTTTTAGTTATTCGTGTCTCAATGAGTTTGCCATGCTTGAAAGTCTATATAATAGGCATAAAGAATATTTGACAATAATATCTATAGTAATAGACGATGATATTGCAACTGTCCGGAATTTCCTGGAGAAGAGTGGTTATTCCTGGACCTTTTTACACTTTGGCAACCAGCAGGAAATACTGGAAGAATATGATATAAGGGCCTTCCCTACATACTTTTTGTTAGATCAGGAGGGAAAACTGGTACTTTCACCTGCTCCTTCGCCTGCAAAGGGATTTGAGATCTTACTTTTTAAGGAGCTAAAGGCAAAAGGAGTGTTGTAGTATCTATGCTACTCTTCCTGATTTGAAATCAGGATGCTGAGAAGTAGATTTTAAATCCACAGTAAACAAACCTAAATAGTGTTTGTCAATAAAGTCCAACTACTGCGTTGTTGCTAAAAATTTAAATCCTCATATACATAAGTATACTGCGGTTTAAATTTTTTCTCACAACGTGTTTCATTTTTAATTGTGTTCAAGAACTCACTTTGTTCGGTTCACACGCCTTGTATTTGAACTTTATTCCTCAAACCCCCGACTTTATGGACAGACTCTAAATAGTATTATTCCATATAATAAACTTCTTCAAGAGGTTTTGAAACAGGTGAGTTATCAGGGTTTGTTTCCATGATTTCGGCTATGTATGCCCACCATTTCTGAACTATTGGGTTCTGGCTTAAGTCCTGGGACCCTTGGTTACCATAAACATTTTGCACAGCAAATAGTATATTGGTTTCTTCATCCAGAAAGATCGAGTAATCTGATATACCTTGCTTTTTTAGAAGAATTTCAAGTTCAGGCCAGATTTTATCGTGACGTTTTTTATATTCTTCTTTCATTCCTGGGGTCAACTTCATTTTAAAGGCAATTCTGGTCATTTCGAGAGGGTTTAATTGGTGTTTTTAAGGTAAATGTAAACAGGTTTGTCCCTGTTACAGGTAATTTGTCCATCAGCATTTTCGAGTTTGCCTACCTGTATCAGGCTTCGTGCAAAATCATAGGGAGATGGTTCAGCAATCTTTCGCCCAGGATGAACAAAGTAAAAAATAAATGCTTGATCTCCTGAAACTTTTACATCCGAATGCTGACCTATTACTCCGTCTTCCGGGCCATTTCCGGGAATATCCAAGATCCTGTTTGCTTGTCTGTTCCAGTAAACGGCATCATTAGACGTATAAAAACCCTGCCCTTTCCATTCGTCCACAATCATATTGTATTGATTGTTCCAGTAAAATACCTTGGGACCTTCTCCAGGTTTTCCCCCTTCCCGGATTATTTTACCTTTATCAGTCCAGTCAATTAAATTCTTGCTATCTGCATAATAAATAGATTTATGATCTTCTTCATTGTTGTACCACATGCGCCAGAGGGTATCTGACATTTGGAAGATGCAGGCATCTATAACTTTATCAGAAGCCAGTTTTATGTCTGACTCATATTTCCAGTTGAGCAAATCGTCACTTGTAAAATGTGAAATTTTTCGGGCGTGGCTCCAGTCTTTATATATGCCAGGTACAATCGTTAGGTACATATGATATTGTCCTTTGGCAAAAATCACTTCAGGGGCCCAAAATGTCGTGCTGTCATCTCCATAATAGATTTTAGCATCGGAAACATATTGCCAACTGGCACCATTATCTTTTGATTCAGCAATGCCAATAGGTGTTCCATGTACCCAACTAACATCATTCAGATCATCCCCAACTAGTTTTGCTCTCCTGTTGGTGTAAAACATATACCAGGTTCCGGTATTGTGGTTAAAGATTAGCGTAGGATCTGCAGCTCCATCATAAATACTGTCCCGGTAAAGAGGTTTGTTTGCCAGTTTTGGGGTGCCATTGTTGGTTCCGCAAGCCAGCAGATTAAATAAAATACATGTAATGGACATGTACTTTAGATGTACTTTTTTAAACCTTTTCTTCATTTTATTTTTCTGTTAGGTCAAAATAGAAATATATTGTTCTTTAATAGCATTCTATTTATTTAATTTTTTCAATTTTGCATTGACTTATTAGTCCATCAACTGTAATTTGTGAGGAATACAAAAGATGAATGCTCCAAAATCATTTATACTGAATGTAAATTCCTTACCTGGAAATGATTTAGCCCCGACATTTGAAATCCAGTCAGGTTGTCCGTACATTAAAACGGAGAAGATCAGGGATATTGCCAAGAGTGTTTTTTCCATTATTGATTTCTGCATCTTGGAGTTTCAGGTTTTTAGGAAATCCTGTTTTAAAGGTAGCTTCCAGATATTCTGTGGACTACATCTGTAAAATATTAATTCTTTAAAATATCGGACTAGTACTTATTCAACAATAAGTTTAGTAGTCTTGGTAAATTCAGGAGCAACAAGGTTTACAATGTAAATTCCTTTGTTTTCAAGAACAAGTTCTTGAGCGCTGATTGTGCCATCGAATTCTTCAGAAAGCACTAATCTACCTTGAGTGTCATAAATATCTACACGGTAATTTGCAAGATTTTCTTCGTTTATTACAAATACTCCGGTAGTAGGATTAGGAGAAATAGCAAGTGCATAATCATCTACAGTATTGATTCCACTATGTACAGGATCAACATTGATTCTTATTTCCTCGCTCATAATAGTTACACCACTAAATACTGTAGCACAGACAATATAGTAAGTGCCAGTATTCGCAAAGTTTGGAGTGAATTTTGCACCTGTTTCAGCAGGATCGAAAGATTCATAACCAGAACCTGAAGTAGTAGACACTAACCATTCGCGTGAATCTACAGTACCTGTTTCAGTAACAGAAATAGTAGTTCCATCAGTATTAACAGTCAGGTTTTGAGTTGATGAAGGAGTAACTTCTACATCAACAACCTTAACTTCAACTTCATTACTGGTGATTTCCTTTCCATCGTAATTAGAAACACAAACAACATACATAGATCCTGTTGTACTAAAGTTTGGAGTGTATACCAATTCAATTAATTCAGGGGATTCGGCATCGTATGGACCACCAGAAACTGAAGCAGTTTTCCACACTCTTGAATCAGCTACTGGAGATTCAGTGACCTCAAGCTCTATTGTAGGCAGGCTAACTTTCATTACCTGTTTTTCCGATGGGGTTATTGCAACATCAGGAATAATCAATTGAACTGAATTAGATTTTTTAGTCAAGGTATCATTAAAACCAATACACACAACATAATAGATACCTGGAGTACTGAATGAAGGTGCAGCAAATGTGTCATTTATTGCTGGTTCAAATACAATTAGTTCTCCTCCAACAGAAGTTGAATATTTCCAGATCAAAGAATCGAAAACATCAGTTTTTGAAGCAGTAAGTGTAGATGCAACTTCGTCAATTGCCAATAATTGAACAGTTTTTGGAGAAACGGTAATAGCATTTGTGTCATGTGCAGTAATGATAGTTTGTAATGTATCTTTGGTAACTCCATTTATGATTGCTCCTAGTTCTAAATCCCATCCAGGAATTGTTGCCAGTTGCTTTTTCGCCATCCATTTCAGTGCATTAGCAGACTGATCACCTTCCAGAACAATTTTACCTTCGTCCCAGACGGTAACTATACTTGTTGTTGTATCAACTGTTGAGAAACGTCCAATGCCATTTGCATATAGCAGGCCTGTTCCATGTACATTTACTTTACCGCCTGCTTCGCCATATTTTCCACCTATTAATAAATCATAGGCAGACTGAATATATCCTCCACCTTCAATATCCAATACTGAAGTTGTATCTTTAAAAAATTGATATGATTTTACATGGTAGAATCCATTTTTAATATGCAAAGTTCCAGCAATATAATCTGTACCTGTACGGAACATTGTATCGTTTTCTGGTTTGTCAATTGTGAAAATTGCTCCGGCAGGTAGATCCAGGGACCCAATATAATCATTGCCAACAGTATTGATGACAGGATCAATATTGTATTCGCTGGTATCAAGAACGATATTGTTATGGTATAAATAAGCATTGGGAGTCCAGTTCCTGATGTTAGCACCTTCTTCACTAATATTGCCGTTCCACCTGATATTGCCAAAATTCGCTGAGTCAACTACTGTTATCTGAACTTCAGTAGACTGATGGTCAACACCACCAATTACTGATCTGCATACTACAAAATAATTTCCTGTTTTATCATTCATAGGGAAGCAGAATGTATCAGTAACAGCAGGATCAAATGCCATATAGCCTTCGCCAGGAGTTGTGGTATATAACCATTGGCGACTGGCTGCATCTGCATCTTCAACTACAGTCAACTGATATGGCGCTTGTCCAATTTTTAGATTTTGATTACCGGAAGGAGTTACGTGTACTTTGTCTGATGAAACAATATACTTAAGTTCATCTGTAGTTAGGGTGCCACCACTATATGTTCCTTCACATATCAGATAATAAACACCTTGATTTGAGAATACCGGACTTACTGTATCATTAGTCAGTGCAGGATAAAATGATTGGTATCCCGATCCACTGGTACTTGAATACTTCCACTCAATACTTGTCATCTTTTCGGATGCAGCGTTAACAACAAGGTTTGTCGGTTCAGCCTCCTGATTTAAGGTAGCATATTTAATACCAGTCTGTTCAGTTAAAAAGATATTGGTAGATCTTGATGTAATATATGTTAAATTGTCAGTAGAGTTATATTCAATTATAATCTCATAGTCAACAGTTGATCTTATTTGTCCCGTATTTTTCAAACTATCAGCTATTGTAGAGAAATCACCAACTACTGTCATTGAACCATCATCGGTAATCACAATATTACTCATTGTTGTATCTGGATATGTAAACCTGAAAGGCGCATACCAACAATGTATCCTGCCGGTACCACTTATAGTTACATGACCACCTGTTGATGCAACGTTGGCATTACCCATTAATAAAGCTGAACGTGTTTCAAGAACACCACCAGTTACATTTAGTGTATCAGTAGCATCTGCTAAATATAGGTTCTTTCTGAATGATATCCAGCCTTCTCCACCGATATTTAAAATACCAGCATGATAGGTATTATCACTTCCACCAACATCTAAAAGCGAGTCAGCATAAACTATATTTATTGTTAACTCACTAAGATCGGTTTGTCTAATTTGTGTAACGCTTGTATTGTTGAGCACGTCCCATACAGGTAAGTTGGTGTATTTTGATGCCGTATCAATATGAATGATTTTGCCATCAGGGATTAACTGAGGATCCCAGTTGGCCGGGTTATTTGCATCATTACTGATTACTCCAGTCCATGTTATATCTGTCTGACCAACACTAAATTGCGACAAAAGAATTAGGGGCAATGTTAGACCTAACACTTTAAGGAAATTTGAAAAGTAATTCTCTTTCATCATACAATAGCATTTAGATAAGTAAATCATGCGAATCAAACACTGAGAAAGGTTGAAAAGACGCATAAATCACTGTAAACTAACGAATAAAACTTGTTTAATCTTTGAAAAACAGTATATAAAAGACAAATTGCAATTGACTTTTATAGATGATTCCCAAGGACAAAGACGACAAGTTAATAAGAATTTATTTTCTTACATGTGATAATTTTAATGAATTACAATATTACTGTGAGCGGAGTAAAAAAAACAACCCGAGTTTATCGATCAAGAGATTATGACACTTTATCTGTATGTGATGCAATATGAAGACCATCCTGACCATTTTTTTTAAGAGGAAAAGAGGTATACGGTTTCGTTTTCTTGTTGACAACACACCCTAGGAAGAAAGAAAGTAATAACCTGAGTTCGATATAAAATTAATGGCTCAAATCGCTTATAAATATTGAGTTTCAAGGAATGTTTGCGAAAGCATAGCGGGCTATGGTAAGCAAATATGACGCAGAAAATCGGTATTTATAAGTGAAATTCATAG
>JBNKPU010000190.1:0-17895 GCA_050295515.1 Bacteroidales bacterium
TCCATCCTGCCAACCGAGCATGCCGGTTTCTGTATTTTCGGGCAATAAAAAGGTTCCGAAGGTATTGCCCCGAAATGCCGATAAGCCAAGAGTCCTTAATTTATGGCAACTGCTCAAGTCTATTGTATCAAGGGAATTTGAATAAAAGGCATTGCCACCAATCATTGTTAAAGATGGACATGAAGTTAAATCAAGTACTTTAATGCTGTTAACATAAAATGCGCCACTCCCAATGGTTGTTAGACCTGTACATCCTGTTAAGCTTAGGGAATCAATCGAATTATAAGAAAAAGCACTGTTCGCTATTTCTTTCAAATTGGCACAACCTGTAAATAAAAGTGTATCTATTGGATTATTGGAAAAAGCATCTTGTCCAATATATTTTAAAGATGTATAATTTGTAAAATCGAGTTTTTGCAAGTTATTGCGGTATAAAGCATATCTTGCAATTGAGTCAATGGATACAGGCAAGTTTATGGATTCTATTCCCTTATTATATAATACTTGATATCCAATTCCGGTAACAGTTTGCCCATCAAGCGTACCAGGAATTACTATATCCTTTTGCGAAAAGTCATAGCTACAACTCATTATTACACCTGATGTAACGACTACATCTGCGTCGGTTAAGGTATATTGTGCAAATGTGAGTAAATGTAAAAATACCAAAAAGTGGAAAAGAAAAAATCTTTTAAAATGTAGAAGTCGTTTCATAAATACTGTTATTAGTTATTGGTTTTTTTCTGTATAAATATTTTGTAGAATGTTATTGCATGAGGCTGTTCAAAAAGTCCATTTCAAGTCATTCGGACTGCGTTAGCTTATGCTATAGCTGTAGCTAAGCAGTAGCGAAAAATTATTGTTGTTGAAAATAAATACATTTCGACTCCCCTCAATCCAGGGGTTATTCATTTTTTGGACAACCTTGCCCATTCATTATAAAATTGTTTTGTTAGTTAATAAATTTTATGGGCAAATCTATGTAGCTTTTTTTCTATATACATCACCAAAAAAATGGAAAAAATAAATCACTATAAATAGTGATAACGCTTTAGGAGTATTTAATATACTATGTAATAAATTACAAACACTGGAAACAGACAGAGTTTCAGGGGACATATAAAACTTTTAAAATGTCTTTGCCATTTATAAGGTTACTTGAACCCGAAATATGTATTAGAAAATCTATTACATATTGAAATTGCTTCAATATAAGTCGTTTCACCTACTTGTTTCGAATTACCATAGTGGGGCTATGATTCATCTCACCAAATCCTTCTATTTTTGCACTTTCAGCCTTCATAACTAAGTTCTAATATATAATCCGGGTTGAACCAATTAAAAACATCCATCAAATTCTTAATACGGCCATCAACAAGTGGTTTCACCTTGTCGTATGAAACCGGAACATCGTTTTCTACAAACAATACTTTTGCAGCACCTGCACTTTTAGCAGCTTTTATACCTGTATATGAATCCTCCAGAATCATACACTCCTCAATAGGCATTCCAATTTTTTCTGCAGCTATTAAAAAAATATCAGGATTGGGCTTGGGTTTCATTTGCCCATTCTCATAGACAATTTTTTCATAATCGAACCAGCGTTTTAGGTCTAAGTACTCATAGTAGAAATCGACATTCGACTTTTCTGATGAAGTAGCAATAGTAAACGGGATCTTTTTTTTGGTGAGCTTGTCCAAAAGTTCCTCAGCTCCTTCTGCTAAGCGATATTTTATCTTGCTACTAGTGACAATTTTACGATAAATAGATTCCTTTTCTTCTGATAACCTTGCAACTTCTTGGGCAGACAACTCCTTGTCAAACACAAAAGCCAGAATATCCTTATTGATTTTTCCATGAACGTGCAACAATAATTCTTCAGAGGTCAGCCCTTTTCCCGTTTCCTTGTAAGCAAAATCGTTCCAGGCTTTATCGTGCATTTTAGAATCCCAAAACAGGGTTCCGTTAAAGTCGAAAATTATTCCGTTGATCATATAGAAGATATAAAATAGATATTAGACAAAAGACTATAGAAATTCCGTGCTTAAAGTTTAGAGTTGTTTTTATGCCGGTCTTTATCTCTCCTGGTTTTTTTGTCGAGGTTATCCTGAAAAGCCTTTTCGAGATCTACACCGGTTTGATTGGCCAGGCAAATTAAAACCCAGAGCACATCTGCCATTTCGTCTGCCAGGTCATGTCCTTTATCGGATTCCTTAAAACTCTGGTCGCCAAATTTCCTGGCCATAATCCTTGCGAGTTCCCCTACTTCCTCAGTGAGCACAGCCATATTGGTGAGCTCGCTGAAATATCGGACACCATACTTTTTGATCCAGCTGTCGACTTGTTGTTGTGCATTATTAATAGTTAACATGTCATTCCAAAAAATTAAATAATATAAAAATACGACTTATTTATTGCTGCTATAACGAATAAGCCTTATTGTTTTTTGCATTTCACTATTCTTGATCATTAATTTCGCCTAAAAAATAGTAGTTAAAACTGCCTTTACTCCTTATTCTTCGAATCAATAATAATGGTAACCGGACCATCGTTTACCAGGCTTACATCCATCATGGCACCAAATTCACCCGTTCCAATTTTAATACCAGATTCCTGTTCCAGTCTATGAACAAATTTCTCATACACGGGTATAGCAAAATCAGGTTTAGATGCCTTGATATAGGAAGGCCTATTGCCTTTTTTTGTACTGGCATGCAAGGTAAACTGGCTTACAACCAGAAGTCCTCCCTTTACATCTTTTACAGATAAATTCATTACGCCATTTTCATCATCAAACAGCCGAATATTAATAACCTTTCGAATGAGCCAGTCAATGTCTTCACTAGTATCCTCATCCTCAATTCCTAACAAAATCAATAGACCAACACCTATCGAAGATTTAATTTGACTATCTATTGAAACTTCTGCCCGTTTTACACGTTGTATTACTAAACGCATGTTGTAAATTTTACATTTATATACAGCGAAATTATTTATTTTCTTCAAAAGAGTTAAAAAAACAAGTTAGTATGAGGCGTTGGATATTGTTTGGGATTGTTTTTATAACCCTATCTAGTTCAAAGACACAAAAGTCCCCTGAAAAAAAAGTTAAAGCATTAACTGCTGCACACGGCATTAATTTCAAGTTTACTTCCAAAACACTAAAATTCTCTGATCCGCTCAACAAAGCAGCGCAGGAGTTTCCTGAATTAAAGGGACTGTCAATAGAAGTAAGACGCAAACACATTGGCACCATGATGGCCGCCAGACCAAAACCAGGATTCATTTTAAGGAAAAAGGCAAAAAGAAAATATGTCATATACATTACTGACAAACCGGAGATGAATGCTGAAAAAATTTATTCCAAAATGAGCTACGATGCTCAACTAGGGGTTTTGGGACACGAATTATGTCACATTTTAGACTACAATTCAAAAAATAATTGGCAAATGCTGGGTTTTGGCATTAAATATGTATTCAATAAAAAAACAATTGAGGCAGAAACAGACCATGTGGCAGGTACCCGTGGATTTGGAGAGGAATTGATTGAATATACGCGTTTTATACATAGATCTCCTCATGTTAACAAAAAGTACTTGTTGAAGAAAAAGAAGTTTTATCTGTCAGATACTGAACTACAGCAAAACTTTTTTGGAGATGCTTTAAACATGTAGGTCTTGATTTAGTATTTTTACAGACTTGAACCAGTAAAAAGAGCTATGAAGATTAAATCAGAAATAAATCGAATGGGCAAAAAAAGCAAAATCTTGTTGGTAACAATATTGATTGCCGGCATTTCATTTGGTTTTGTTGCTAAGGAAGATACAGATATCCAAATTATAAAAAGCCTGGATATTTTCGTTACGATGTTCCAACAGATCAATTTATTGTATGTCGATGATGTTACACCAAAAGAATTGGTTGAATCAGGAATAGAGGGCATGCTTTCATCTCTTGATCCATATACAACCTATATCCCTGAGGAAGAAGTTGACGATTTTAAGTTTATGACAACCGGTAAATATGGCGGAATAGGTGCCCTTATCCGAAAAGCAGGGGATTATACCATGATTTCGGAACCTTATCAAGGATTTCCTGCTCAGCGGTCTGGATTACTTGCCGGAGATACAATACTTACAATAGATAATATTTCTACAAAAGGAAAATCGATAAGCGATGTAAGCGGATTGTTGAAAGGAAAGCCAAATACAAACCTTGAACTGAAAATTAAAAGGTTGGGGGTGGACAGTGTCATCACTAAATCTTTTGACCGGGAACAGGTTGCTATTCCCAATGTGCCCTATTATGGACTGATGCAGGACAATACGGGGTACATCATGTTGAGCAATTTTATGAAAAATGCCAGCAAAGAAGTTAAGGATGCTTTCATTGATCTAAAGGAAAAAGGTGCAACTGCAATCGTCCTCGACTTGAGGGGAAATCCTGGTGGATTGCTCGATGAGGCAATTAAGGTCAGCAATATCTGGTTGCCGAAAAACCAGGAAATTGTAAGCACAAAAGGAAAAAACAAAAACTGGGACAAATCTTATTATACTGAGAACGAAGCCATTGACACTACAATACCATTAGCTGTAATTGTGAGCAGGGGATCAGCTTCTGCATCAGAGATTGTAGCCGGATCGTTACAGGACCTTGACCGTGCTGCGATTATTGGTGAGCGTACCTTTGGAAAAGGATTGGTTCAAACAACCCGTCCATTAAGTTATAATGCACACCTAAAAATTACTACTGCAAAATACTATATACCCAGTGGCAGGTGCATTCAGGCATTGGATTATTCACACCGTAACGAAGACGGCAGTGTGGGATATGTGCCAGATTCATTGAAAACAGAGTTTAAAACGAAAAATGGCAGACCTGTTTGGGATGGTGGAGGAATAAATCCAGACATTAAAATTGAAAGTGATAAACCCGGAAACATTACCATGGCACTTTTTGCAAAAAACATAATTTTTGATTTTGCTACAATTTTCCGTGCCCAGCATGAAGAAATTGAAGAACCAGTTGCTTTTAAAATTACGGACGAGATTTACAAAGAATTTACCACATTTGTGCTCAATCAGGATTTTGAATATTCCACTAAAAGCAGTGAATCATTACATGACCTTGTTAAAATAGCCAAAAGAGAAGGATATTATGAACAAATAAAAGACGATCTAAAAACAGTAGAAGACAGATTGCACGGAAATACTGAAAAAGACCTAGAGACATTCCGAAAGGAAATCGAAGATATTCTTGCCGATGAAATCGTAAGCAGATATTATTTCCAAAAGGGAAGAATTGAAACCAGTATCCAGAACGATCCGGAAATTAAAAAAGCTGTAGATCTTCTTAGACAAGAAGATGCCTTGAGTGATATTTTACATGGTTCGTATACAGGTGAAACTATTTTTGCGGTAAGGACTCATTAGAAAGTTAGAATTAATTAAAGCTAATATATAAACCCGTGTCATGAAAAAGCACGGGTTTTTTTGTATATTTCTACCAGATTTATCGTTGTACAGAAATTTTTGACCAATCAATGAAACGGGCTCAAAAGATTATCTTGTTCGTATTGCTTGCCTTTACAGTTAGACTTATAATTAGTTGTTGCGATTGTAATAATACTGTTGAAGCCTTTGACATTACACAGGTTGAAATATATCCAATAGACAATACAGGTGCGTATCCACAATCTGCAAATGATACTTTATACCGAAAAGCTATTGCATTTGAAATACAAGTAGGTGACAATCAGTTGCAGGAATTTGCCATTAAAAAAAACAGCTTCTCCACTTTCAATGAATTAAAGGCATGCGAATGCGTAATGTCCTATAAATTAAACTATTCGATAGACAGTATTACTATTATTACCAACAGGGAACTCAGTTTTATTTACCCTGCCAAATCAGATCTTTCAGATAAATTTTATGCATCAAAAATAAATTGGGGCAATCCAGGTAGTTTATATCAGACTTTGGACGAATTGGTTGAAGATATCAATACTTATTCCTTGTCCGATAGCAGGATGTATAGATTTCTTGTGGTTTTGGACAAAATATATACCAACAGTGATATAGTCTCATTTACCTTTACTTTTCATATGTCAAATGGTGAAAAAATAATTGGTTTATCACCTGACATCTATTTAACCGATTAAAACAAATGAAAAAATACTGCATACATATGGGCAAATTGCTGATAGCTGCATTCTTTGTTTTGTCGGCGCAAACAGGATGGTCCAATTCAGCTGATTCGACCAAATACGAGCTTACTGTTTATTCTGGCATACGAACCATACTTTGTGATAGTTTGCCTGCAAATACAGATCTTGACCTGGCAAATACAATCATGGATGAGCAACCAACAGCCTACATCGGCCTTAACTTGAATGTAAATTGGCACCCCAAATTTTCAACTGCAATTGATTGGTTAATAATCGATAGTTATGTTTTTAACAATTTTAGATTATCTGCCCAATATAACATTACTGAATTTTTTGGCCTAAGGGCTGGCTATTATAGTTTTGATTATTTTCTGCAAAACGAAATGGATTATTTCATCGATAACTATGATAAGTTTTTCACCAGAACAATCACAAACCCTTACATATATGAAGATGATAATTTTTTTCAGGATCGGATTAAAGATCAAGGCTTTATTCTGGGGCCGGTTTTTAAACTTGAAAAACCAAGGTTTACATTTAACCTGTACTTAAATTGGGGCATTACACGTCACGATAAATATAATTTAAGTTTTGTGGCTAAAGAGTTAAACACCAATAAAAAGCAAAAAATTGTACTGGAAACCACCAAAAGCCAATCCCCTATTTTTTTTCCCGAATTTAACTTGAAGTATCGGTTTATGCAAAAAAGAAGATTGAACCTGGGCCTTCAAATACACGGAAATATCTATTACCAGGACAAAATAATGAACTACGAGAAAACAGTTTATGAATGGACAGATTCAAATATTGACAGACTGTTAGTTGATAGTCCCAGACATAGGTTTTTCAAATACGAAATAGACATAGGTATAATTTTTGCATGGTAGCCCTATAAATAATTGACAACAACCTCAAACATAAAATCCATGAAAAACCATATAGCCCTCTTGCTAATAGTAATTTTCCCATTTATTGTATATGCCCAAAAATCGCCCCTTAAATATGGAAAACTATCGGAAGAGGAAATTGAACTAAGCAGCTACGGAAATGCAGATGCAATTGTTTTATATGACTATGGTACCTATTCTTTTGATGCACATACCGGGTACCTGTTTTTCTATTCAAGCAGACATTTAAGGATAAAAATCCTGACCAAAAACGGAATAAAATATGCTACACAAAAAATTCCTTTTTATGACATTAAAGCAGCAACTCTATATAATCAAAGCCGGGCATATGAGCTAAGAGGCCAAACAATAAATATAAATACTAATGGCAAACTCCAAAACACCAGGCTTAAAATTAAAGATAGCCACGAAACTGGTCCTGATGAAGTATTCAATAACATGCTGACCTTAAATTTTAAAGATGTTAAAGTTGGCTCCATCATTGAATATGAGCTTAAAATGCCCACCATAGAGATAGTTAATCCATCGCCCTGGTACCTCCAGTACGAACTCCCTGTTTTGCACAGCGAATTGAGGGTAATAAGCCCTGAATACATCAATTATTCTGGCAAAACTTATAATGTAGACCATATGGACTTGGCAGAAGTAACACATTCGACAAGCCTGATTACATATCGTAGAGGAAGTTTAAATACCCAGACATATCAAATCCAGTTTATCAAGAACAATATACCTCCAGCGCCTATTGATACACCAAATGAAGATAGGATGTATATTAAAATAATGCTGGACCGGGCCTCACGACGGTATAGTATACCAGGAATAGAATATCTTTTCAGGGCTACAAATCCTGAATATAAATACCTGGACAAGTCCCTAAAAAGTTCTGCTTTAACAAGTTCAGGATTTATATTGTATATGAGCCCAACCCTTGAAACACTTCCTCTAAGAATGCTGAAAGATCCTGATTTTGGTCCTCCGTTAAATATCTATATGGACATTCAGGATACTATTTTCAAGCTCACAAAAGATATAAAAGCCCCTGAAGAAAAGGCTTGGTTTATCTATAATTTCATCTCTTCAAACATGGATTGGAATGGGGTTTACCGGTCATATGTCGAACCGGCTTTCTCTAATATAACCATGAAAATACTGAGTAAAATCAAAGGGAACTCCAACAATTTAAACCGAAGCCTGGACCGACCTTTTGAGAAGCAAAAAGGCAGCAATGCAGAAATAAATTTCATATTGATCAATGCCCTGCGTAAGGCTGGATTTGATGCGAACCCTGTGCTTACTAGCACCAAGAGCTTTTCTATTCTTGATCCTGAGTTTTTTAACATGCACCAGTTTAACCATGTTTTGGCCCGGGTAGAAATTGATGACAAAATTTATATAATGGATGCCAATATTGTGGATGGCAAACCTTTGTTCGAACAGCTAGATATGAATAATGTTGGGCTTGTAATCAAAATGAACGAGGCTTTTTGGATGGACATCGATGAGGTTGATGAACCTTAATAACTAGCATTAATCAGGTTCAAAAAGTGTTTTAAATCTTCAAGCTCATACTTATCTTTATAGAAATCTGGACCTAAATCAACATCAGGTATAATTCCTTGATCTAAGCTCCCATTAGGATAAGAGCTATAATTGTCCGAAACCCTGAAAAATATATTGCTGTTGGGCAAATAAAAATTTATGCCTTCGATATATACTTCAGTAGTACCTCCTGTTTCAGACCCAACTAAAAGGCCAACATCACTGTATCTGAACCAAGCAGACATGTCCACTGCTGCTGAAAAGGTCAATTCGCTTTGAATAATATATAAGTTATTGCTATATCCATTGCTTACTTCATCCTGGCAAAAAATTATATCCTTATGGAAAAAATCACCATTTTCCAAACTAGATATTTCTGATGCCCATGATCCTAAATTTCCCGCTTTTATTTTAGCATTATATTCAGCCATTCTTTCTTCAAATGGTTTTGACGAAAAGGACAATGATAATCCGAAGACATGTAACTTGGATTCATTGCTGATCTTTTTAGTATATGTTTCCACCCAATTCTTTGGAGTATGGTTAATATTTCGATAAAAAACATTGTTGGTTGACGTCGATCCTCCTCCATTTCTTGAAATATCAATAAACAAGTGTTTAATTCCACTTTTATTAATTACCATAAACACACTGTCGATATATCTATTGAATTTAGACCTGTTTTTAGAATAACAATTATTGTACTCAATAATAGCGATGGATTCTTCTGGATATATCCTGGATGAGTAAAGCTCAATATTGGTCCTTTTAGCAAAGGATAGTTGAAACTTTGGCAAACCAAATAATTCAACCTTTTTAATTTCGTTTGTTAAAGTGTCAAGTACAATGAGATTATATGGTGATTGTATGTCAAACAAACCAAACATTAGACCATAGAGATTGCTCTGTATGCTTGTATTCCTCATTTTCCTTAATTCTAAATTTTCCCTCTTTTCTATTTCTGAACTTATTTTAGAGAATGGAATATTGTTGATCGAAAGAATTTCAAGATGTTTTAATGTATCAATTTCAGTATTTAAATAAAGATTTTGTGGTGTATACTTAAATTTAAAGGGTATTATTCTCCCATAGTTATTTACATAGGTTTGAAAATAGCTAAAATCATAATCCTGAATGTTAGTATGCCCATCGAACATGCCATTAAGTGAAGAAATTATCCTGTTAAACTCATAGCGTTTTAATGGTTGTTTTAATTCTTTTAGCAGAAGTTCTTTTCGTTGTTCTAAGCTATCTTTTGAAACAAAAGCATATGGGTTTACATGGATCTCTACAAGTTTATCGAAAAAATATTCGACATCTGCTTTCATTTCCTCAGGTGTTAGAACCTGGTTAAAACCACCTTCAACATAATCAAGTCTGGATGGGTTTAAATACCATTTTTGGGATTCTCTCCTGTCAAATTCCTCCAGAACAATTTCACTTTGTCCTGAAACTGTCAGAGCCAAACCGTTTTCATTGGAGATGATAAAAATATAATCGCCCGATTTTTTTATTTGCCAATGCTGTTGTTCACTATTCTTATAGTCTTGTTGTTCAACAATGTTATTGTTTTTAGCAATGACCTTATTGTTGTATTTCGACCGAATAATATAATAAGCATCAACCTGTTCAAATTTCCATAGTTGGTTAAACTGACAAACGGTTTTCCGCCAGGTAAAAAGCCGTTCTCCATTTTTATTGCTCGCTCTTGGAATATCAATGCATTGCTGAGAAGATGCCGAAACAAGCTGATAAAAACTATCGTCAATCTTTTGTGAATAGCCACCTTGGAAAAAGCATAATGATACTACTAAAAAGAAATATTTTTGCATGATTTGGTCAGGTGTAAAATTGTACGTCTATAATATATATACTACAAAACTAGTTGATTAGCCCTAACAATTCCTGTTTGGTTGTATCTGTTGTACTAGTCATAGGCTTGGTACGAACCCATATTTCATCCAAAAAAATAGTGCTGAAATTATTAGAACCCCTTTGTCTAAGATAATACCCGGAAAACCTTAATGTATCTTCTTTTAATGTGTAGTAATACAGGTTAGCTGTTTTACTGGAATTGCCTTTTCCATTGTGATGTACTGTAATAAAAGTACTATCGGTAGGAGTATAGGAATCTCCCATGTTATATATTTCCCCACTAATTGTGGAGGATACAAAAGCTCCATTCTCTTCAATCCTCATATACCTTGGTACTATAGCTTTAATTGTCTTGGCATTTTTTACCTCGCCAAAAAGCTTCCAGGTACCGGATAACCTGTTTATCAGTAGTGGTTCTTTGTTATGTTTTGACATGCTCGTGCCCAAAACAAAAATTAGTGCTCCTAGAATAAATAATGTTAAAAGAGATACCTTTTTCATAAGAATAAATTTATAGTAAAACGTCTTTAAGTAAGTTTCATAGACAGTTTTGAACCTGGCATGTAGGTTTGTTCTATCAATTTTGTCCAATTCATCAATATCATATTCCATAGCTTTTAACAAGCAGCGTATGGTATATAATCTAGGTATTACACGACCTGATTCAATACGCTGTAGGGTTCTGATATTAATATTGGACTTTTCTACCAGTTCTTCCTGAGTTAATCTTTTTATCTTTCTTAACTCAACAATTTTTAATCCTAACTGCGGCTGTTTCATGTTTTTCAAATTTTGCCTTCACAAGTATAAGGCTGATTAATAAATGATTCAAATCCTTTTCCTACACTTTGCCCGGCATTTACCCGGCATTTCTATAACTGTTTGATTAACTGCTATATAAATAAATAAAGTATTGACTATAAACTGTTTTACAATCTTAAAGAGTGTATATCAAAGAGAAAATTAATAAATAATTATTCTGAAAAAAACAGAAACTTGAATTTTGTCCAGTGCTTTTCGCCTTCGTCAATTAAAATATTTACATAGAGCCTGCTGAAAAACACTCTTTTAGCACATTATCTGCATGTTAAATGGATAAAATGAGTTTAATGTGCAAGGAACTCTTCAATATTGCTTGAACCCGAAATATGCATTAGAAAAACTAATCCATATTGAAATTACTTCAATATTAAGTCGTTTCACTTACTTGTTTCGATTATTCATACTCACTTATTTTTATTGCATTCATGAACTCCCTATGGTCGGTTCACCATAGCGGTGCTATGATTCATCTCACCAAGTCCTTCTTTTTTGCACTTTCAACCTTCATATCGAAGTGCTAATACATAATCCGGGTTAAAAAAAAGCCTTTAATCTTACCATTCCTCCATATCCATAACCACCGAATTCCGACTTGCTGTCACCAATGGGTATAAATATGGAGGTTGTGAGGGTAACATTATCACCAAACAAGAAATCGAACCAGGGCATAACAATTGCACTTTTATCGTCAGCATTAACAATAACAAAGTTTGAGCAGGTGAGGTAATCTCCAACAAGTAAAGACTGTCCGGCGTAGAGATAATTTCTGCCTAAATTTTCACCATACGATCCAAGCATATTCATCCAACTGTTTAAGGTATAATCAGAGCTAGCACTTTCTCCTTTCCCGTTGTAGTAATATTCAGCCATAAGAAATAATCCGTTTGAGAGTGTGTAATCTGCCCCCACTAAATATTGCTGGTAATTTTTACTTTTTTCCATAAAATTAACTGCAAATTCACCATGTAAACCAACACCCATTATACTACCGGAAAAATCAAGTCCAGCCATTTGCTGGTTTTCCAATGTTTCCTGGAATGTGTAATAATTGTATGAAGAATAGTTGCGAATAACATAGCAAGTTGAAATATCGAAACCATTCGCATGTTCTTTGAGTTGAAAGGCATATGTTGACTTAGCGAAATCTTCGGATGGACTATAAATTGCAGTGAATTTGCCTTCTTGCAGAAATGGCACCTCGGCCTTTATGGCATTCACACCTGTTTTTTCATAGGTTGGATCCATTAAGTTTTTTGTATTGAATAAATCGGTTGGGTTCCATGCATATCCGCTGCCCCATGGCAATTGCTGTTTCCCAACTCGCAGGTTGAAATGTTTTGAGTAAAATGATACATATACATTGTCAAGAAAATATTCGTTTTGATAAGCAAACCCAAAGGCAGGCTTCAATGAATCAGCCTCTTGATTCATCTGGATTGCATATGACTCTGTAAGTGCCGATGGCATAAAATCTAAAAGGTTAAATTCCGTTTTCCCATGATACGATTTAAGAATAAAATCGGCATTAAACGACAGGTTTTCATTCCAATCGTTATGAATATCAACCCGTAGTTTATTATAATCAGTGGTCATTGCGTTTTTGTTATATTCTTGAACCAATAGCTGATTTTCAAAATATCCGCCCAATTCAGGTTTCGTATTCTGTGCGTTTACCTTATAAAAACCGATCAATAAAATGACTGTAAATATTTTCAACCACATTGATCTGGGTTTCATATATTGGATGAACCCAGAAGGGCTTTTGGAAGAAGAACCCACATGGTTTTGTTCATGCTTATTTGTGATTTCTGTGATACCTGCTCGTTTCATGATTAAATGAATTTGAATTAAAGAAATTTTGAAAACGTCAGGGCCATGGTTCAAATGTTGGTTGTTATTAACCCTAATGCCAGATAAGAAACACCCTGACGTTTTATTACAATTAGTTTTTTTGTAGATAATTAGTTGTGAACAGATTATCATCTAATTCAACATTTATTTGCAGATCAGTTGTTTCTATTGTTGTTGATCCACCATCCTGCAGGTTGGTCATAGTCATTTTCATGGGCACCCAGTAATTGTCCACTTTTTTCACATCGCTGCATTGTAAGGTTTTTAATGGAGCTCCATCCTCATAATATTCAGCTTTAAGTACCAGATATTTATCTACATCAACCCAAATAATCATTTTTGAGTAGTGAGGGCCACTTTCGGTTGGTATGAGCTCTAATTTAAAGCAGTTTACCACATTTACTTTTTCTTTACCCAACAAAGTTGTTTTGAAATCCTTCTGATAGTCCCAGTTTTCGTAATCTTCATAGGTAAAATCGCTCCCCTGAACTTTTTGTTTTTTAGCGTGACTTGCAAGGTGTCTGATACGATCTGTTTTTGGTGTATAAAACCAGATATCATCGCCATCGTTCATCAATAGTATTTTGTCTCCGCTAATTCGGGCAGGGCTCGTATATACGCTTAACTGCGATTCATTATAATTCTTGGCATATGATTCCATTACCATAGTACGCTTTGATCCGGAACTAGTAGTAATGGTTTGTTTTACCGTACTTTTTGATGATTTAATGCGCTCGTTCTGTTGAACTTTTGCTATTATTTGATCTGCATTTTGAGCATTTGCAGCACATGAGAGTACTACAACAGACAGAATAAATATTGCTTTTTTCATAATCTTTATTTTTAATAATCTATTTATCATTTTTTAATTAGAAAATATACAATGGGAACAATGACCAACCTGAAATACGAAATGACAGCAAATAGTATAATTTTCAAAGGTTTCATAATTGTATATTTCAGTAACCAAAACATCAATTTACTTTTTTCGAATCGATAAGGCTAAGTATAGCAGGGAGAACAACAACCGTTGCTAGCCAGCAGGTTGTAATACCAATTGCCAATACAATACCTAAACTTGCCAGCCCGCGTGCAGCAGCAAATCCTAATGAGCCAAAAGCCAGAAATGTGGTGATGCTGGTAAGTAATACTGCTTTCCCTGTAGAAGAAAATATGGCGAATATTTTGTTTTTCCCTTCTATTTTGTAGCGATGAATAATATGGATACCATCATCAATTCCCATACCCAAAATCAAGGGAATAGCCATTACATTCAAAATATTAAATTGCATGCCAAACAATTTCATTGCTCCAACCATCCATATGGTTCCAAATACCAATGGAATTAAAGTTAAAAGGGATAATTTCAAATTTCGATAGTCAGCTAATAGAAGCAGGAATATAACAATAAGGGTAAGGATAGCGGCAATGCTGCCATCTCGGCCAATCAGTGTTATTAAAATGTAAAATACTAACGGCATTCCGGTAACCCGTTCATCTATTTTATGCATTTGTTCGCTAAATAATCGTAAAAAGTTAAAGTCCCACATTTGTTCTTTTGGGTAAATACTTACCAAATACTGCTTTCCATTGTCAGAAATAAACTGATTGACAATGTCATTTGGTAATTTTTCAAGGGTGAGTTCTTCAGTTGAGCACATAGACAACACACCCTCTCGTAACAAGGTTTCGTAATCTGCCTGGAATCGGCGCAAAGCTTTAATACTAGCATCAGGATTATTTTTAATTTGAGCTACCAGTTTGCCGATAATGCTATGTCGTTTAGTAGCAGGTAAATCTAAATTGCCGGTTATTTCTCTTGCTTTCTGGTCTATTCTTTCCTGGCCGCCAGCATAGGCAAGCTGCGAAAGCTCAATTATGTTATCTTCAATACGATACAATTCATCAATAAATTGCTGCTCATCGTCTGCATTTAATTCTGAAGCACTGTTGTTCAATATATCCTGACGAATTTTATTAATGTATGGTATTCTTTGCGATTGCTGTTCCTTATTTGGAAGGTAGTCTGATATGGTCGTTACCATGCCCGTTTTACACAATTTCTTTGCTTTTTCTGAAATGTCACGTGCCTGTTCTATAGAATTGGCAGTTACCATTACCATATCAGAGGTCATGTCGAATTTCTTGATCATGCTATCCTGCACCGTAACCGAACTTAATCCTACGGGTTCAAGGCTTAAATAGTCGTAATTAAACTGAATTCTTGTAGCAAAGTAACCTGCTATTACGGTAACCGAAACAACAAGTGCAAGAAAAAATACCGGGCGTAGTGCTACGAAATCAGCAATTTTTCCCATTATTCCATATTCGGTTGTCTTTACTATTTCCTCTTTCGCTAATTTATTTTGCAACTTAGTATATGTTGTAGTTTCAGGATTAACTTTGTTTAGCCTTTTTTGTAAACGATTTGTTTTTGCTTTTCTTAACTTTTCGTGTACCACAAGTAAAGAGGGCAAAATAAACAATGCTGATACCATACAAAGAAGAACTCCCACTCCGGCCACCATACCAAATTCTTTCATGCCTGCATTTTGGGCAATTATCATAGTGAAAAAGGCTAAAGCTGTAGAAATTGCTCCCATTAAAATGCCATTGCCCGATTTTAAAAAGGTTTCATATATTGATGTCTGTACATCTATACCTTTGGCCCGCAACTGGTTGAAGGTTGAAATGATATGGATATTGAAATCGATACCCAGGCCAATGAGAATTACGGCAAACATCGAGGTCATCATATTCAGGCTACCTATTGTAACAGCAACAAAGCCGGTAGTCCATACAATACCTGCTATTAAACTAATACCCGCCAATATTGGGGCAGTCCACATCCGAAATGACAGAATAAATAATACAATGATAAGCAGGAAGGCCAAAAGCGAAGTGTACATCATATCCGATGAGGCGGCATCTGTTTCCTGAACGGCAAGTGCCATGGTTCCTGCTGCACCTGCCATCCTCACACCTTCGTTCTGAGCTGCATAATCCTGAAGCAGGCTATCTATTGTATGAATAAGAGTGGTTGATTTATTCATTTCATCAACCGGGAAAGAGGGTTGTGCAAATAACAAAATCATATCCTTATTCTGAGAAAGAAAATATTCATCTCCTATTAATAATTTATCTACCGTGTTTTTGGTTAATTCTGTGTTAGTGCTGTTTGGATGTTCGATATAATACTGCATGGTTTCAACCCATGTCTTTAAGCCGTCCATCGAGGCTATGGCTTTATTTTCTTTCTCTTTATTGGAAATACTTTCTTCACCATCGGCTACATAGGTATGTTCAAATGCATCGTTTATTCCTGATAAAAAGGGAACAAGGCCTAAATCGGCATACATATTCTGTGAATTTTTCAAATCTTTTGTGCGAGTGAGCATAAAGCCATGATTCTTGAAAAATTCTTTGTTCATTTTGTAATCTACTCTTTTAATGTATTGATCCATATTTTCAATTTTTGGAGCAATATCATCAGCAAACTTTTTTAATGAATTTTTATCACCAATAGCAGCAATTATTATATTAGAGGCAGCCTGGTAATGATCTAGAATCTTGTTATATTCGACTACTGTTGGATCTGATTGCGGCATTAAATCTTTAAAGTTCATTTTAAGTTCCAGACGCTCTGATAAACCACCCGCAACTACGGTTAATACCAAAGCAATCAGTAATGCTATTCCTGATTTTTTTGTGGTTAGCCTGGCTAAACCTTTAAATACTTTTTCTTTCATTTTTATTTTTCTTAAAGTGAATAATCAAATAACTGAGTCAAAAGTATGGGGAAAGCAAAGGCTAATCGTCTCAAACAAGCAAACGCCTTCAGTGAGACGTCTCATTAAATTTTAATAGTTTGATAATTAATATGATAGACGTTATTTGATGAGACCTAAAGGAAAAAGTATCAGATAAATTATGGAGGTATCAATAAATTATAATGAATTGATAATAAGGGGCGGTCTAGATAAAAATAAACACAAATCTATCAACCTGTATTTTCAAGATGAAAGTCGGTTTAGTTTAATGATACACATTATTTCTTCAATTGATGGGGATTCTTTCGTTTACGAAATAGGAGGAACAACGAGTGAAATATTTTTCACGTACATAGAACAGCTCTCTCTACATAGAATGATGAATTAAAAATAGTAACCTGAGTTCGATATAAAATTAATGGCTCAAATCGCACCTAATCAAGTAACATTAGGCTTATTCGTATTCTACCATATTCTCCAGAGCTAAATCCTTCTGAAAAAATGAGGGTATTTATCAAGCAAAGCTAAAAGAATAAGGTGTTTGATACAATGAATGTCAATTATTCATTCTCTGTAAAGTCCTGGAGGTTGATTACTCTATTGTAGGTAGATACAAATCCCTTTCCATCAAATATTGCAGGAGAAAACCAGGTGGTTCCCGACATATCATTCTCCAGAAGCAGAACAGGTTTTTTGTTGACCATAAGGGCAGTAGGGATCATATCCAAGATGTACAATCCTGGATTAGCTAAATCTAATAGTTCAACTTTATTTGAATCTATTTCAAAAATACAATAGCTTGCAGTATGAGTTTCGTTCAGAAAGGAATAGAAAGCATAGGTCGTATTATAAGGTTCTTCTATTCGAATACCACCAAATTTGTAATCTTCTGCTGCTTCAAAATGGTAATGCTTGTGTATAGAGTCGAGCAATGATGAATCCTGAACCTTACTGTAAGTAA
>JBNKPU010000191.1:0-14831 GCA_050295515.1 Bacteroidales bacterium
GGATTAATAAAATACAACTCTCAAAAAGATGTTTTTATCAATGTTGCAAATGCCTGGAGAGATAGTACGACCTTGTCTGACAATAGAATTCAATTGATGTATGAAGAAAAACCAGGTATATTTTGGATTGGCACAGAAAATGGGCTTGACATGTACGATGTAAAAGCAAATAAATACAGACATTTCACCCATGAAGAGGACAATCCCAATAGCCTGAGCGGAAAGTCCATCCAATCAGAAGCATTTGTATTTGACAATGAAGGAAACTTATGGCTTGGTACCTGGTCGTTTGGGTTAAACAAGATTGAATTCAGCTCTTCCAATAAAGAGCAATACACTATTAAACATTGGAGACATGCCCCTCAAAACAGAAACAGTTTGAGCAACGACAATGTTATATCATTGTATATTGATAAAAATGGCATAGTATGGATAGGAACATTTGGGGGAGGCCTTTGCAGGCTCGATCCTAAAACCAATGGGTTTATAAATTACAATACCGATTCCGGACTACCAAACAATGTAATTTTCTCGATCAAAGAAGATAAAAATGAAAACCTTTGGTTAAGTACCGATCATGGAATATCCATGTTTAATCCTCGTGATACTACATTTCAGAATTTCACCAAATCAGATGGGCTGCAAGACAACCATTTCTTTTGGGGCGCGGCACACCAAGTTAAAAGTGGTGAAATTTACTTTGGTGGAATTAATGGCATAACCCATTTTATACCTGAAAATGTAAAACCAGATTCATCATTGGCAACACCTCAAATAATTGATATAAAACTATTTAATAAAACTCTGCCTATCGAAGGTTCTTTATCGACTCTTGATGAAATCGAACTGGACTACAACCAAAACTTTCTTTCTTTTGAATTTGCCGCCTTAAATTACAAAGAACCAGAAAGGAACAACTACCGATATATGCTCGAAGGTTTTGACAAAACATGGATAGAAAACTTAAATAAAAGATCGGCTTCATACACAAATTTATCTCCAGGTGAATATACGCTTAAGTTGTGCGTATCAAACAGCGATGGCATTTGGAATCCGGAAATCAGAAAACTTAAGATTACTATTACATCTCCCTGGTGGCAAACCAACCTGGCAAGATTTGGCTATTTGCTAATACTTTTAGCCTTTACTTATAGTATTTATATCCTACGGTTTAGAATATTGAGGTCTAGAAATAAAAAACTGGAAATACTTGTAAAATCCCGCACACATGAAATCGAGAAACAGAAAAAATTATTGGTAACCCAAACCAAAGAGATATCAAAGAAAAACCAGAAATTGAAAAGGCAAAAGACCCGACTTTCCAATAACAACATTAAACTAAAGCAAGCTCTGGAAAAGCTGGAACAAGCCCAACAGGCATTGTTGGATTCTGAAAAAATGGCTTCTTTGGGCGTACTTACAGCTGGAGTGGCTCATGAAATCAACAATCCTTTAAATTTCATTGCGCTAAGTGTGCAAAACATTAAATCTGAATTAGAAGTATTAGAAAAAGAGAACAAGGATATTGACCCCATTATATTTGATAATTTCTACTCCATGTTCTCGTATACCGAAACAGGCATAGAACGCATCCTGACAATAACAAACAGCCTTCGCAGATACATGCATAAAGAAAAAGAGCAAGGCGAACTGCTTTCAATGGATACTATAATTTTTTCCTCTGTTAAAATTATCAATATTAAAATCCCGATTTATGTTAAAATAAAATACAAACTGACAGAAGTACCCGAAATCAGGGGGCACAAGTATCCTTTATCCCAGGTAATCATTAACATAATTGAAAATGCCATTGATGCCATCAACGAAAAAAAAGAGATACATGAAGAGCAAATCGTTATTAAATCTTCTGTGGAAAAATATCAAGGTTCGGAATTTGTTTGTGCGACCATATCAAATAGCGGCCCGGCAATTCCAGACGATATAGCTAAAAAACTATTTGAGCCATTCTATACTACCAAACAACCTAACAAAGGAACAGGACTAGGATTATACCTTTCTTATAATATTATTAAAGAACATAATGGTTTTATAACTGTTGATAATAATAATAATAAAGTTAATTTTAGGATTTACTTACCTATTGCAGATTAATACATATGCTGAAAGTACTATACATAGACGATGAACCAATAAATCTGACCCTTTTCCAAATGACATTCAAAGACGATTTCCAAATTTTTAGTGCTGAATCGGCTACTGAAGGTTTATCAATTTTTCAACAGGAAGATATCGATGTTATTGTTACTGATCTTAAAATGCCAGGAATGGATGGCATAGGATTGATCAAAGAAGTTAAAAAGCAACAGCCCCTTAAAAAGTGTATTTTATTAACTGCATATTATGAGTCTGCCCTGGCAAACGACCCCATAATAAAGCCTCTTATATATAAGTACATTGTAAAACCATTCAAGAAAAATGAACTGAGGCAGGTAATCCTGGATGCCTCAGCCTAAATTGTTCAGTTTGGCAAACAACTTGCCGGATCTTATCTTTGTCCATATCAGAGATTTTAGATTTATTGTTCCATAAACTTTGCATCAACTCCTGGAATCTCCCCATTTAAAATTCACCAACATCCTCCATTCCATCCAACCAAGCGGTCATGTTCAATACTAGAAAATTCCAGTTTTGAAAACCTCTGTTTAGCACAGGCTCCCTATTTTCTGGCAGATAATATTCATGCAAGGCGCCAAACCGTTCAAAATCCCTGTCCAATAGCAATATGGCTATTTCAGCCAGCTCCCGCACTTCCTTTTCATTGCCATAGTTCAAGAGTCCCCCAAACACAAGGTAATTTACATTTATCCAAATTGGTCCAAGCCACTACGATGAATTTACACTAGCCCTCAGATCATATATCTTTTCCATGGGTAAAAACGTTCTTATATCTGCCGGAACATTAAACCCGGAATATGCATTAGAAAATCTATTACATATTGAAATTGCTTCAATATAAGTCGTTTCACTTACTTGTTTCTAATCACCATAGCGGTGCTATGATTCACCTCTCCAAGTCCTTCTATTTTTGCATTTTCAACCTTCATAACGAAGTTCTAATACATAATTCGGGTTAAAAGAGCTTGTATCATAAAAATGCTTTTCCACTATTTCTTTTGCTTGATCTGGTGCTGCAACATTTGACCACAAGGTCAAAAACTCGTCCCTAGGATCCCAGCAATGCTCCCTGATTCTAGCCAACAATGTTTTTAGCTTCTTTTTAATAACACTCCTCAATTTCTAGCTGTTTGAGGCATGACAACAGGTAACTGGGGTCAAGTGGTTCTTTTTACATTAATGCATAAAGTAAAAAAGAAACAATAAAGTTAACAGATGCTAAAGATATTAAACAGCATAGCGGACGCTAAGCTAAGTGGGGTATTTGTGATGTTGTAAAGATTACTAAATTTAAATACTTTGCTGTTCAAGAGAATAAATTAATAATGGAAATACAACCTGGTTTATTTTTTGTAAATCAATTCAACAAAAAATCAACCGTTAATGGTCTAAGATTGAGTGTAATTTTTTGACACAGTAAAAAATTAAGCTAAAAGTCCGATTGGTTTACTAAATTTGGAGCAATAACATAATGGAAATAAACACATTTGCATTTATTCGGTTGTTTCTATATACCAATAAAAGACAGAAAACTATGAAACAGTATACAAATTCAATAATTTTAGGAATAGCAATAGTTGCTTCTTCAATTTTTCTGGGGAAAGCATATGCAGATAGAACCAAAGTCGAAGGAGAGATTCAAGTAACGGGATTGGGAAAAGCTGATTTTTCTTCAGATCTAATAGTATGGGAAGGTAGTTTTGGTGCTGAAAATAGTGACCTAAAACAAGCATATATTACCTTGGAGAAAAATAAATTTATTATAAATGAATACTTGACTAAAAAAGGTATTAATACTGAGCAACTTATTTATAGTTCCGTTAACACAAATCAAAAAAACAAACAGATATATTCCCCAGACGGCGATTATATAGGAGAAGAGTTTATAGGATATGAGTTAACCCAATCTGTTCAAATAGAATCAAAAGAAGTCGATAAAATTGAGAAAATATCGAGAGAAATCACAGAATTATTAAATCAGGGAGTACAGTTTTATTCAGAATCACCAAGATATTATTACACAAAACTTTCAGACCTGAAAATTGAAATGATTTCGAAAGCAACAAAAGACGCAAGAATACGCGCAGAAAAAATATCGGAATTTTCTGGTGGCAGTTTGGGGGAATTAGAATCAGCAAAGATGGGCATATTTCAAATTACTGGACAAAACTCAAAGGAAGATTATTCTTGGGGAGGAACGTTCAACACAAGTTCTAGAGAGAAAACTGCATCAATTACTATGAAACTGGTTTATAAAGTAAAATAAAAACATTTAGCAATAAGCCACGCCAGGGGTTAACCTTACAGTCTTACTCAAAGTAGTTACTTAGTATATATTATCAGGTAGAAACACAAAAAAACGAAGTTTAAAATCAAACACTAAGCCGGAAAGTATCTCTGTTAGAAATATGAACTGGCTTGAAATAGGTTCTAAGCTTAAGTAAAGGAGGTTTAAGGCTGACTGATGCTATAATACACCCCAATACACAACACCCCTATTGCTTCCTTAAGCTAAGGATGAAAATTTTGGTAAATTTGCTTTTTAAAAATTCTTAACGAACATATTTACACAATAGGTGCAAAAATGAAATATATAATCAAAACAAAAAATGACAGGGTTAATCAGGTCAATGTTTTAAAACAAACAGGAAAAGACAAATATAGCCTTGAATGGGTCTTTGATTTAAAGAAAGATACAGAGCCAATTGTTTTATCTGAAATGTTTAATGAGGATTGTTTTGTTATTGCTAATTGGAATGCCTGGATTAGAATTTACAGTCTCTCAAAAAAAGACATCTTATTTGAAAAGAAATATGATGCTGGAATAAATTCGATTGTAAAAATTTCAACAGACAAGACAAAATTGTTTGTTTCCTATCGTACGCCTGATTATCAGTCTGTATTCGAGGTAATCTCTTTAACCAGTTTTTCTACCCTCAAGACAATCGAATTGCCAAAAGATGTTCAAACCAAACATTTCACACTAGGACCTAAAGACCGCATTTTGTTTTATTATTCTGATATTGACATAAACACCTGTCATGGTTACCATGTATTGGATCTAAAGGATGAGAAGTTGACATATTTCCCAATGAAATATCCGCAATGGGATCAGTTTGAAATATGCCCACCTGTTCTTAGCCCTGAAAACAATATTGGGATCATGCCCCTATGGGATGATATAGAAATCAAAAAAAATGAAGAGGGGAATCCCCTATTTGTTTTAAGCATAATGATGTTTGACCTGGATCGCTTCGAAATGATCAAACATATTCCAGTACGGGAGTTTTCTGTTGGGCAATTAGGGTGCCATGATTCTGACAGCAACGATATAGCAGAAAAAATAGTATCATGTGATAAAGAGGACGAAGAGTATAAAGAAGCTGTTGCTGAATTTATCACAGAAAATTTATACTCTATCTATTTCGATGACAACAAATCATTTTGGATAGGCTTTAGGGGGGGGATCGTAAGAAATATATCCTTTAATGGTAAATTATCCCCGTTATTTGTAGCCTCTTCAATTCCCTATAGTACTTCAAAAGGAATTTTTAATTTCCCAATGTTTCATAGTTATATAGACTCTGTAAAACAGGATGCAATTATTTTAACTGAAGATGAAGCATATTACAGAATGGCTTATAGTCAAGACGAAGTAGTTTCTGATCAGGAGATAATTGCTAAAGAGGTCCTGGATATTAAACCTACTGTTATTGCTTCTGAAAAACAGAATGTGGTTGTAGAAGAAATGGGCAAGGTAAACATTGAAGTATCCAATTTAAACCTGGAAAGTTCTTATCTGGATGCACTGGACAAAATAATAAACTTGACAACGGCTATTGATGAAATAAAAAGTGGAGATACATTACTATTTAGGATAAAAGACAACCAACGATTTGAAGAAGATGAAATCTTTTTTAAAAATGCGGTTCAAATAGCTGGATCAGCTGAAAAAATTGCTCAAATTATAAAAAACTTCATAGCCTACAAAGGTGCCGGAAGATTATATTGCGACCCTGAAGCCACTGCCTTGGCCCATGCTGTTTATTATTTAACATCCACGAATGAAAATTATATCGATTTGGCTATTCAATATCTTTCTGTAATTGATTTTGAGCATGATGTATTTAATAAAGAACGATTAATACCAATGTTTAGAGACAAGTACCACGAAAAATTTGGTAAGCATATAGTGGAACAATTATCAAAACTTGATGATGGTGAGGGTTGGCTCGAAGGATACTAAGAAGGAAGGCCAATATTTCAGGCAGGTTTGTAAAAGGGTACAATTTGTTAACCATCATCAGTATTAACCAAATAGCTGATCTATGAGAATTTGGTCGCTACATCCCAAATATCTAGACACAAAGGGACTAGTTGCTCTTTGGAGAGAAACTTTACTCGCTAAAAATGTACTTGAAGGCAAGACAAAAGGTTACAGAAACCACCCGCAACTACATCGTTTTAAAATGGCAAAAGAACCACTAGAAGCAATAAATTATTACCTTCATTATGTTTGGATTGAAGCCAATAACAGGTCGTATAATTTTAATAAGACCAAGTATCTTCAGGTAAACAGTATTGAAGCTATAGATGTTTCCACAAAACAGCTCAATTTTGAAAGAATGCATTTACTTGAAAAATTAAAGATAAGAGACAAGAAAAAATTCCTGGAGATTTCAGTTATTCATAGCTTAGAAACTCATCCTTTGTTCAAACTAATTGTAGGAGATATTGAGCCATGGGAAAAAGCATAGTTTTGCTTAAAACAATTCCTTTAACTTTTAGGTTATGCTAAGGAAAATATCCAATGGTTGATAAAACTGCAATGAAACTTTTAAACAAGAAAAAGGCTGTCCAAAATATTCAAGACAGCCTCCTCAGTGAAAATTTTACTGTTATCGGATTATTTGTAGTTTTTTGCTGATTAACTCACCTGAGCTAATAATATTTAATATATGCATGCCAGCATTAAGATCTTGAACATTAAGTTGAATTATATCTTGAGAGAATTCGGCAGTTTCTTGATATACAATTTTGCCGGTTAAATCAACTATTTGAATTTGAGATTGCCCATCAATATCCTGTAAGTCAACATTCAAGTAACTTGATGCAGGCACAGGATAAATATCAATTTCCATATTACCTGTTTCATTTCTGAAAATAGCAGTTGCGTTGTCAGCTTCCGGGATCAGAACCGCATCAACAACATGGACAACACCATTGTCGGCTTCTATATTTGCCACACTTACCATGGCTCCGTTGATGTATACTTTACCGTCCATGATCTTTACCTCAACATCTTTGCCCAGTAGTGTTTCTATAGCTTGACCATCGCTCAAATCAGTCGACAAAGCTTTGGTCCCTACAACATGATAAAGAAGGATTCCGGCCAAATCTCCTGTTGGGTCTTCCAATAGTGCATCTACAGTACCCTCAGGAAGAGCTGCAAAAGCTGCATCGGTTGGAGCAAATACGGTAAATGATCCTTCGACTGATAAATCATCGGCCAGTTCCGCTGCAACAACTGCTGCTTCAAGTGTCGTGTGGTCTTCGCTGTTGACTATGATATCAACAACAGTTGCCCCATTAACCTTAATTGTGGAGATTAAAGTTGCAACTAAAATTACGGAAAGAAGTCTTAAATTTTTCATGATCGTGTTGTTTGTTTAATATTTCAAGTACAACATTAAACAAAAATGATTTGTTTAACTTTTTTATATTTTTTGTTTAATTTTAGTGTCTAATTCAAAATAGCGACTGCCTCCAAAAGATTGATATTATTGATTTATTGCTTTTCTATTTTAAGTATATTATAAACAAGGTTATTCTTCAATAAATCCAGAATCCTTGTTCGAAAAAGAACTCATGCAACTTTCTGCAGATCAGGTTACCTTTATGGTCCAGCACTATTTTGAATCAACATTACTTGCAGATGCACATACCCATGGTTCAAAAAAGAAATCTGTATAATAGGATAATTACACCACGGAACAGCAAAAATGAAATATCCAATTGTCTTGGTAAAAGCAATTCTTTAACTTTGATCTTGAAACCAAACAACAATGAAAAACCATACCTTGCTCATTCTATTTATTATTATTGCCACAGCTTCTAACCAATGCTCTCATAAATCGGAAAGCATGATTTACCAAAATGATAAATTCACCATTTATAGCAATAAAGTAGTCCAGGGAGAATACATGGCCAAAGCCATTTCTCCAGATCATATTAGTTCAAATTATCTACCTGGAGTTCAAAACCAATACCCGCGTTTAATCGAATTTAAGCTAGCTGTCAATCAACACGACAATGAACTGCCTTTTTCCGTAAACCATTGGGTCCTCCTGACTGACGAACATCAACCCCTGGTAATCAAATTTGGAGAATTGCCTAAACTCAAGCCCGTAAAACCACCAGAACCACTGCCTTATAATTTCACCTACACTTTTCGGTTTGATGTATCCCCTTTGTTTGATGCCTTTGAAAACAATGGGTATTACGAGGGTGCAAACGGACAGACCATAAACAAAGAAGACTTTGAAGGTATTTATATTGCGGGCTCTAATGCCCCTTTAAACTGGGATTTTGGCAACCTTAAAAACCAAGGCTTAAGATTAAATGAAACTACTGAAAAAAATATCTATGAAATTACATTGACCCTAAATCCAAGAACTAAACCCGAAAAAAATCAAAATAGATCATGGCAGCTGAAAATCGATGTTTCAGACAAACCTCAATATAGTTCTGACCAGCCCATTGTTGATGCCCTGTACAACCTATCTCTCGAAGAAGCCAAAAAAGCAATTGAACCCGACAGAACACTCAGAACTGGTGCAAAATGGGCTGGGGTTTGGACACGGGATATATCTTACAGCATTTATTTGGCATTTGCAGTACATGAACCCGAAGTAGCAAAGAACAGTCTTCGTAAAAAAGTAAATCGGGGAAGGATCATACAGGACACCGGTTCCGGAGGAGCTTACCCGGTATCTTCTGATCGCACAGTATGGGCAATAGCTGCATGGGAGCTGTATAAAGTAACGGGAGACAGGGAGTGGCTTGAGGAAATATATCAGGTAATCAAAAAAAGTATCGATGATGACTTTCAGGTAATAAGAGATCCTGAAACAGGGCTTTTTAAGGGAGAATCTTCTTTTCTGGATTGGAGGGAGCAATCCTATCCCAGATGGATGGACAATGCTGACATCTATAATTCTGAGAACTTAGGCACCAACATAGCACATTTTAAAGCACATTATATTCTTGCCCAAATGGCCAAGGAACTTGGCAAAATAAACATTGCTGCACTTTATGGGAAAAGAGCAGATTCGATTAAAAAGGCGATTAATGAACATCTATGGATAAAAGACCGGGGATACTATGGTCAATATGTTTATGGAAGAAATTATTTAAACCTGTCCATTCGGCCAGAAGCCCTAGGTGAGGCTTTGTCCATTTTATTTGATGTTGCGGACAAGAATAAAAGCAAATCTATTATTGAAAATTATCCTGTCATTCCTTTTGGTGCAAGCTGCTTCTATCCACAAATAAAAGATATACCTTCCTATCACAACAACGGCATTTGGCCATTTGTGCAAGCTTATTGGAACCTGGCAGCCGCCAAAACCGGAAATGAAACAGCATTGAACCATGGACTGGCCGCAATTTACCGTCCTGCCGCATTGTTCCTTTCAAACTACGAGAACTTTGTTGCCGAAAGTGGTGACAACCTCGGAACAGAAATCAATTCACCCCGCATGCTATGGAGTATGGCAGGTAATCTGGCAATGGTCTACAGAGTGTTTATGGGCATGTCGTTCGAAACAAACGGGATTAGATTTGCTCCTGTAATTCCTGAACCGTACCAGGGAACAAGAAAATTATCAGGATTTAAATACCGAAATGCCACACTAACCATTGAAGTACAAGGTATTGGTAACCAGGTCAAAGAATATAAACTTGATGGGCATGCAATGGAAGAATTATTTTTTCCTGCTAATCTTAGTGGTGAACACCATATCTGCATTGTTATGCAAAATAATCCATTTAAAGGCAACACAAATATGGTCAATAACTATTTTTCATTGCCACTGCCTGAAGCTAGAATTGAAAACAATACACTGAAATGGACAAATGTTAAAGGAGCTATAAATTATAAGGTCTACAAAAATGGTGCAGAACTATTGAAAACAAACACTACCAACATAAATATTGATCCTAACGAAACTTCTGAATACAAAATAACTGCAATAGATTCGTTAGGTTGGGAGTCCTTTACCTCCGAACCAATCCTTGTATTCAATCCCAAAAACGAAATGATCTTTCTGGTTGAGGATTTTGCCCCATCTTCTCCCCTCCCCTATAAAAATTACCTGGGTGATGGATTTGTAGAAATATCAACCAGCACTAACAGAAAAATTAAAATCAGGCTTGACATTGAAGAGGCTGGAAGCTACCTCATATCGTTTAGATATTCGAATGGCAGTGGACCATGGAATACCGAAAACAAATGCGCCTTCAGGGACTTTATTGTAAATGGTGAAAAAGCCGGTGTTTTTGTTTTTCCACAGCGGGGAGAAAACAAATGGGACGATTGGGGATGGTCGAATTCTTTAAACATTGAATTGCACAAAGGAGGAAACACATTGCATCTTACTTTTGAACCCTGGAACAATAATATGAATGTAGAAGTGAACAATGCCATGCTGGATTGTTTTAGATTAATAAAGATTACAAACTAAAACTATCCTCTTAAAATGGAAACCTACATCATTCTGTTGCGTGGCATAAATGTAAGCGGCCAAAAGAAAATTAAAATGGCAGAGTTCAGGGATTTAATCCTTGAAGCTGGCTTTCAAAATGTCCAGACCTATATCCAGAGCGGTAACATACTGCTTAAATCCGATTCTGGTGAAAAATCCATAGCCCAATCAATTGAAGAACTGATCTTTAAGCATTATGGCTATAATGTATCTGTATTGGTCTTTTCCAAAGAATATTTTAAAGAAATAATGGAAGCCAATCCTTTCACAAAAATAGGGAGAATCGACACAACAAAGCTACATGTCACATTGCTTCATGAATTGCCTTCGTCTGAAGCTGCAGAAGCTTTAAACGGATTTAAGGATGGTAATAATGAATTTATTATTGATGGAAAAACGATTTATCTGTATTGTCCCGATGGCTATGGCAAAGTTAAAATCAACAACACTTTTTTTGAGAAGAAGCTCAAATCAATTGCAACCACCCGAAACTGGAAAACCATGAACACCTTATTGGAGATGAGCTAAAATACTGGATCTAAAATGAATGCCTCTTAAATTAAAGCATAAGCAAATATCATCATAAATTTCTATTGTATGTTCCGGGAGAGGTTAGCGTGTAAAGAAACCTTACTAAAAGTATTTGACTTTACCCGATCGGAAAACTGTAAATATGTTAGCTGGCAAGTATCTAATTGAAACAAAAAGGCAATTGGATTTTACAAGAGTTTTGGAGCGCTAGTTGATGGTGTTGAATACAACTGCAATATTATTCTCCAATAGGCAATCAAAGCTTTGCCAATAGCTACTTACCAAGACTTTGTTAATATCTTGTTTATAAAGAATCGGATTATTTCAACCATCAATCAACCATCATTTCCGATATTGCCATCAGAAATTACACAGTCTGGTAATGATCAACCGGACAAAATCTCTAAATTGAGCATGGCGCTCAAAAAATATAAGGCTAACATATTAGCTTTGTACAATCCTCTCCAGAAATTCACGGCTTTGGAGAGGATTTTTTTTAATACTTATGGACACTTGCGGGCATTAAAAATTAAATAACATTCTCTGAAATTCTTTGTTAATCGTACTTATAGCGATTTTTCACAGCGTGACGATTTGAATTGAATTATGAATATTTTGCATAAAACATGCAACAATCCATGAATCAAGGCAAATTTTTCTTACCAACAACATGGAATTTAAACCTGTATAAAAAGCATTGGGAAGTAGAACTGTTTTTCAAGTGGATGAAACAGCACCTGAAGATAAAATCCTTTTGGGGAACAACTCTTAATGCTGTAAAAATCCAAATGTATTGTGCAATCATCGCATACTATCTTGTTGCCATAATTGGTAACAAATTGAAAACAGACCGCTCAATCTACGAAATCCTACAAACCCTCAGTATATCTCTACTCGATAAAACTCATGTAAGAGAGGTGCTCACTAAATGCGATTACAAAAACTGCAAAGAATAAAAAAATAACCTATTAATAATCAGTGGATTTTAAGTGCCCACCTATGCGTTTCCTAATTAAATGACAAACTGTTTCCTCCTTTTGAATTGGTTAAAGGAAGTTCATTTTTTTTGCGTTTGTAGATCATTTGTAGGGTGCTAAAATTCAACCCAGCTCAACGATAGTGCGTAAATTTACAAGAAAAAAATTAATACGCTGAAAAGGGTATTTGAATTAGCAGCATGCATGTTATTAATTGGTTTAACATGTTATACGCAAATGTTATTTACATCAGCATATGCAAGCAACAAATCAGGGAAAATTTTAAAATCAAAGGACAACGGACAAACATGGGATATAAGCTGGAATGGAAGTTCAAATGCTGTATTGACAAGCGCACCAATGTAAAAGATATTATTTACAACAATGGTAAAATTATTGCAGTTGGTAAGCTTGTACTTGTTTCCGAAGATAAAGGGATTACCTGGAACGAATATTACATTGAATCGTGGACTGACAAAACCCCTTATCGGAATAGTAATACCAATTTCAAGGTTATTGCCTACGATAAAGAACACAAAGTTTATTTAATGGTAGGTGATAACTGGTATGTTCTGTATTCTACAGATGCTATAGAGTGGAAATATGTAAGTCCCGACCCGAAAAACAATAAATTTTCGGCCCCAACCCCCTATGAAATAAGGAAATTTAAAGATGCAATTTCTGCCAATGGTAAATTCTATGCCTGTGGTGGCACAATGGGTAATCTGGGAATTGCAGTTTTCACCTTTAAAAATTGTAAAGTGGAACTGGAACAGGAAACCATGATGGGTAAAATAAATGGTTCAGGAGAGTTGCAGTCTATTGCATATCATGGCAAATATGACTTTATAGCAGTTGCCAATGGTGTTTATGGAGTTTACTCCATTGAGAATGGTATTACATGGAAACAAATAGAACAGCCTAAAAAATTACAGGCATACCCTGTGTCTTATTTTAATGGGGCATTCTATTCATTGGACCTTTTCAGGAACAATACCATATTTAAAACCACAAATCCATCGACAGGCTGGAGTATTGCCGGTGATGCCAACAGTGGCAGACAAATAAATGAAACCATAGTAGTTGGCAATGCCATTTATGGAGCAGGAATGTACGGAACAATTTTAATGACTGAAGATGGAACAAACTGGAACAAACTAAATGCTAAAACAGATTATCAAACGCATTTCTCGAACCTGGTTGCTGTACCGTAACGATTAGAATTTAAAATATAAGTTTAATAATTAAATAAAAATAAATCGACCATGAGGATATTATTGACACTTTTTTCAGTGGTGTTTTTCTTAACGTTTAACCATCAATTAATTGCACAAAATTATTACGAAGTTCAAAAAGCAACGGCATCACAACGGGAAAGTGAAGCCAGGTTTGGTTCCTGTATGGCAACAAGTGATAAATATGCTGTTGTGGGGGCCCAATTGTCTAAAACTGACACTTCCGGGGGAAATTCATTGACAAATTGCGGGGCCGCATTTATTTTTGAAAAGGACACAAACGGAACCCTTATCGAGACACAGAAAATAGTAGCACCTGACAGGCATGCAGATGCCAGGTTTGGTGTCTCGGCAGCCATCAGTGGAAATTATATGGCTATTGGCTCACATTATGCCAATGTATATGGAAATGACACCATTAGTCAGGGTGGGGCGGTTTACATATACGAGCTACAAGGGGACTCACTATGGGTTGAAGTGCAGAAGGTTGCTGCAATTGATACTACCACAAACGACAGGTTCGGTGCCACAGTTGCCATAGACAGTAATACCTTGGTTGTAGGTGCCTATAATAATGACACTGGTTCCGATTTTAATGATACCATTTCAAATGCAGGAGCAGCTTATGTTTATGAAAGGAACATTAGTGGAGATTGGCAGTTCAAACAAAAACTGGTAGCAAATGACAGAGATAAAGATGATTTATTCGGCACCCGGGTGGGCATCTCCAATAACACGATTGTTGTAACGGCATCAAAAGATGAACATGCTATTTCTGGAAGTACGAAGAACAATGCCGGATCAGCTTATATTTATATGAAAGATTCCCTGGGAGTATGGGGCGAAGAACAAAAGATCTTTGCACCAGACAGGGACCATTATGACCGTTTTGGTGTGGGATTAACAATGGAAGACTCATGTATCGTTATTGGGGCTCACCACCAGGACTATGATGCGAAAGGAAAGAATTATGTTAATTATGCAGGTGCTGTGTATATATTCAATCAAGACTCAACAGGTGAATGGACAATGGACCAGAAATTAACAGCCTCCAGGCGTCATTCAGTTGCATTATTTGGAGCTTGTGTATTTTTAAAAGGTGATATGCTGGTGGCTGGTACTATGGGTGAAAGCCTAGATGAAAATGAACAAAACAGTCTTACCCAGGCAGGTGCAGCGTATCTTTT